>CAVSRI010000025.1:0-41904 GCA_963730275.1 uncultured delta proteobacterium
TCAGGCCGGAGGCAATTTCCTCCTGAGTTTTATCCTGTGACTCTCTCGCCACCTTAAAAAGCCTTCCGATATTACTTTTATTCATACTTTACCCCTTGACAGGCATATCATAACAATGTTAGTAAATATACACTCAATGCCACAAATGACATTGACATCAATATTTGTGCAATTGATAGCACGATATAAAAATAAAGTCAAAGAGTAAGCCCGCTGCCAAACAAGAGCAGGACGACGTTTTAGAGGAAGGATTTCCTGCCGTGATTTATGACTTAACTTTGGGGAGACGATGAAAGGACTCGCATCTTTGATTTTAAAGTGCCCTGAATGTGGCGAATTTCCTGGAAGTGAAAGACTTTTAGATGGCGAAAGAAGAAGTTAAGGTTATGTCGAAGCATCATATTCGATAAAAGCCATTGGGGCATCCAATTTGTCCCGTCATCTCAAGGTAAAGTGAAGACGCTCGATGCGATAATCGACCATATCCCTCATTATCGGGTGGGCAAACTGATACGCTTCAAAAAAGAAGAAATAGAAACATGGATGGAAAACAAAAAGGAAAGGAGGATTTTAAAACACAGCCAAGGAAGAAAAGAGAGGCGTCAGAATCAGCGAATACTCATATTAACAGGCTCATTCGGAAAACGATTGACCAGACTAACAGGAAGGGTATAATCCCGACCACGGGAAATCAGACCGGATCGAGGACCTCAGAAGGAGGTCAATATGGGGCTATATAAAAGAGATCCGGTTTGGTGGATGAGTTTTACACATAATGGAAAACAGTTTAGGCGCTCAACGGAAACGGAAGATAAGAAGTTGGCGCAACGGATCTTTGACAAATTGAAAGGTGAAATAGCGGAAGGGAAATGGTTTGAAAAGCTGCCCGGTGAGGATTATACATTCGGGGACTTGATGGAAAAGTATATGGCGGAATATTCTGCTGTAAACAAAGCCGCTTCATCCCATAAGCGGGATAAGAGTTTAGGAAGCCCATTGGTCAGTCTTTGGAGAATATTATCTAACCGACATAAATCCAGGCGATGGTTTCGGATTATCAAGGTTAAGAGAAGAGATGAGGGTGCATCCCCCAGAACCATCAACTACGAACTTACATTGATGAGTCATGCATTCAATATCGCTATCCGGGAGTGGGAGTGGATAAATGATAATCCTGTCAAGAAGGTCAAAGGGGAAAGGGTGAACAACGCATTGAACGATGGTTGACCATGGAGGAGGAAAAGAAGCTTCTGAAGGCATCGGCAAAGTGGCTTAAGGAAATCATCGTTTTTGCCATCAACACTGGTTTGCGACAGAGTGAGATCATTAATCTCAAGTGGTCACAGGTAGATATTGAAGACGGACGATAACGATTTATGAACAGAAAAACAGAGGTGTCGATACCTTACCGTTAAACGAAACAGCTATTGAGGTGCTGGATGAAAAGAAATACTGCAAAAAATCGAAAAATAGATAATGTTTTCACAGTCAACGTTCAGCCAGATAGATTTCGGAATCTCATACAGATCTTATGAGAATGCTATTAAAAAAGCAGGTATCAAGACTTCGCTTTCACGACTTCGACATACATTTGCCACAAGATTGATTCAGAGTGGAGTGGATCTATATGACGGTACAGAAGCTTGGGACGATGGAAGAATGCATCGATGGTCATCAGATATGCACACCATTACTCTGAAAGTCTAAGAGCTGCAATTGAAGTAATGGACAAGATTAAAAAAATTATCACAAATTTATCACAATCACAAAAAAACAGGGGTCACAAACCGTCTTTACGACTCGTAAACCCCTGATTCTATTGGTGGGCCGTGCGGGAATTGAACCCGCGGCCAACGGATTAAAAGTCCGCTGCTCTACCTCTGAGCTAACGGCCCACTTATTTGATTATTTTTGGACGTGCCCTATTAACAACAAGTCAAGTGAGTGTCAAGGAGAAACTGATACAATTTCAATCAGAAAAAGGATCCTGCAAAGAAATTGTCTCCTCTCTGCCTGAACCAACCGAAACCAGTATAATCTTTGTTTCGGCCAATTCTTCCATGCGCGTTAGATATTTTTGGGCATTGATCGGAAGCTTATCAAATTCCCGGGCATGAAGAATGTGATCCTTCCAACCGTCAAATTCTTCATATACCGGACGGCATTCAGACAAAATACGCATATCAGCCGGGACAGCGTGAGTATATTCTCCGCTTGCGGTTTTATATCCGACACATATCTTAATCTTTTTCAGGCCGGTTAAAACATCCAATTTGGTAACCGCCAGAGCATTAATTCCCGAGACACGCACCGCCTGTCTTACCAGTATCATATCGAGCCAGCCACAGCGGCGCTTTCTTCCGGTTGTGGCACCAAATTCTTGTCCGACACTCTGCATGTGTTCTCCGATTGCATCAGTCAATTCCGTGGGAAATGGTCCTTCGCCCACTCTTGTGGTGTAAGCTTTACAAATACCCACAACTTTGTTTATGGCATTGGGGCCTATTCCACTGCCGCAGGAAGCATAGCCAACTGCAGTATTGGAAGAAGTTACGTAAGGGTAAGTTCCGTAATCAACGTCAAGTTGAGACCCCTGCGCTCCTTCAAAAAGTATTTTCTTTCCCTTTTTTCGCTGAGCATCCAGAACCATGGAAGTATCGGCAACATAAGGTTTTAGTTTTCCGGCAAAATCAAGATACTGAGCGGCAATTGCGTTTTCATCCAATGGCTCCTGTCCAAACAACCCTTGGAGCAAAAAGTTTTTTTCTTCCAGTGTGCGGTGAAGCTTTTCCAAAAATAGTTCTTCATTATAAAGATCGATAACGCGAATCCCCGTGCGCGCGACTTTGTCTTCATAAGCCGGGCCGATACCTCTGCCCGTTGTGCCTATTTTTTTCCCGGAACTATGCGCCTCGCGCGCCTGGTCAATACTTCGGTGGTACGGCATTATTAAATGAGCCCTTTCGCTGACGAGCAGTTTTGTGTTCGGTGGGAAAAGAGAGCCTTTTTGTAATTCCTCTATTTCCTGAAACAGGACAGCCGGATCGACAACAACGCCGTTGCCAATAATACAGATTTTGTTTTTATGCAGAATTCCCGAAGGTATTAAATGCAGAATAGTTTTTCTGCCGTTTACTACCAGCGTGTGTCCGGCGTTATTTCCTCCCTGAAACCGGGCAATCACATCCGCTTTTTCGGCGTAAAGATCGACAACTTTACCTTTGCCCTCATCACCCCACTGAGTGCCCACAACTGCAACATTGGCCATTTTATATCCTTACATTTTAATCGGTGTAATGGAAATTACGCGTGGTAATTTCCGCAATTTCTAAAACTTCCGAATTGACCGATACTCGTTTCATAACATTTTCCCAAGCGTTCTTAATTAGAGGCTTTTCACCTTTTCATTGAATACATTTTCCAGTTCGGCAAGCGCCACTTTGAGATCGGCTTCTCCGATGGTCGGGCCGCACCAGAAACGGTATCCGGCGGGTGCGTCTTTGTAGGAATTAATATCATGGGCGATATTTTTCTTGCTCAATTCCGTAGCGATACTTTTCAGGAATTTGCCTTTTTCATCTGCCGAAAGTGCGTTGACCTTGGGGCTGGTCACGCTCAGGCAAACAGACGTGTTGGAGCGGACTTTGGGATCGACGGCCAGAAATTCAACCCAGTCGGTTTTAGCAACCCAATCCTCCACGACTTTCAGGTTGGCTCTGCTTTTTTTGATGAGCCCGGCAAGACCGATTTCGCTTGCCCATTTTAAGGCATCCAGATAATCTTCCACACAGAGCATGGAAGGAGTGTTGATGACGTCGCCGTCAAAAATAGCTTTGTTGATTTTGCCGCTTTTCTTGAGACGGAAGATTTTGGGCAGGGGCCAGGGCGGATCATAAGATTCCAGACGGGTAACTGCTTTGGGGCTCAAAACAAGCATGCCGTGCGCGGCTTCACCGCCGAGACATTTCTGCCAGGAAAAAGTTAAAACATCAATTTTGCTCCAGTCTATTTCCATGGCAAAAGCGGCGCTGGTCGCATCGCAAAGCGATAATCCTTCACGGTTGGCAGGAATCCAATTCCAATCGGGAATTTTTACGCCACTGGTTGTTCCGTTGGCTACAAAGACTACGTCATTCGACCAATCAACAGACTTCAAATCGGGCAGTTTTCCGTAGTCGGCTTTTAAAATTTTGGGATTCAGTTTGAGTTGTTTAGCCACATCTGTCGCCCAGCCTTCGGAAAAACTCTCCCAGACCAGGACTGTAACCGGTTTTGATCCCAGAAGGCTCCACATGGCGCATTCAAAGGCGCCGGTATCGGAAGCGGGCATGATACCCACGAGATAATCTGCCGGTATGTTTAAAAGTTTTCTTGTTTCATTGATGGCCTTGACTAATCTTTCTTTGCCCAGAGCGGAGCGGTGCGAGCGGCCCACCGGTGCGTTTTTCAAAGCATCCAAACTCCAGGTTGGCCTCTTGCTGCAGGGGCCTGAACTAAAATTGGGGTTTTGCATATTCGACATCCTTAAAATAAATTTTCAAAAAATCGGTTATTCATATCAGCATTGAAATTTTTACTCAAGAAATTTCAGCTTGATCATATTTTTGATGTACGGGAGCACACCCCAACACTACTAGCAGGCTAGATAAGGGTGCGCAATAAAAAGAAATTTTTCCCTGTCAATTCGCATTGACATTAATCTGAAAAATATGCTTTTCTTCTATTAGTCAAGGAGAAAGCGGGTTTGAAAAAAAGCAAAACAAGTTTCTTTTGTCAGCATTGCGGTTATATGTCGCCCAAGTGGCTGGGTAAATGTCCTTCCTGCAACGGCTGGAATTGCTTTGCCGAAGAATTGCTTAGTGATTCCGATTCGGGCAGTCGCGCAGAAATGAATTTCGGCGGTAAACCCCTGCCGATAGAGAATATTTCCACAGAAGAAGGCCAAAGGACTGTTACCGGTATCGCTGAAATTGACCGTGTCCTGGGCGGCGGTATTGTCGGAGGGTCGGCAATCTTAATCGGTGGAGAGCCCGGCATCGGTAAATCAACGCTGATGCTGCAAATGATGAATAATTTGGCTCGAAAAGGGCTGAAAGTGCTCTACGTTTCCGGTGAGGAGTCGGCTAGTCAAATTAAGTTACGGAGCAAACGCGTCGGGGCTGCGGCTAAAGATTTGTTAGTGTTAGTGGAGGTTTCCTTAGAGAAAATTCTGGAGCAAATTAAAGCAGTTTCTCCCGCCATTGTCGTTATTGATTCCATTCAGACGGTTTATTCGGGAGAACTGATGTCCGCGCCCGGCAGTGTCGGGCAAGTGCGGGAAGTCTTCTTCGCGGCTGATTCTATTTTCCAAAAAAAATAACATTCCCGTTTTTTTAGTTGGTCATGTGACCAAAGACGGCTCCATCGCCGGCCCCAAAGTATTGGAGCACATGGTGGATACGGTTCTTTACTTTGAGGGTGATTCCGGCCATGCGTACCGGATAGTCCGCGGCATTAAAAATCGATTTGGTCCTACCAACGAAATTGGCGTCTTTGAAATGCAAGATAAGGGGCTCAAAGAAGTGCCTAACCCTTCGGCCTTCTTTCTGGCCGAACGACCACAAAATGTTGCCGGTTCGGTGGTTGTCCCCAGCTTGGAAGGTACAAGGCCGATTTTAGTGGAAATTCAGGCCTTGGTCAGCCCTACCAATTTGGGCATGCCCCGGCGCACGGCTATCGGTGTTGACCATAACCGCGTTTCGCTTTTGGTTGCCGTGCTGGATAAAATTTGCGGAATGCATCTGGGCGCATCCGATATTTTTATCAACGTTGCCGGCGGCGTCCGAGTAGAGGAACCGGCGGTTGATTTAGGTGTGGTTGCCGCTATAGCTTCGAGTTTTTTGGATAAGCCCATTGATGCACGGACGGTTGTTTTAGGGGAAGTGGGACTTGCCGGAGAAGTGCGGGCTATTTCGCAAATGGAGGTGCGAGTGAAAGAAGCAGCGCGCCTGGGATTTAACCGCTGCCTGGTGCCCAAAACAAATTCAGCCCAGTTGGCAAACATGGCGAAAATGGAAATAAGCACAATTAGTTCATTGAAAGAATTGCTGGAAAATTTATTCTAAATGATCTAACTAAATCAAAAAGTTTTTTTCTTGAAAAGTGTTTTCAATCCTTGACATAAAAGAAATAGTGCATAATATAATGCCGCTAAGTAAGCATTCATAAATTAAAATATAAAAAATCAGGAAAGGAGAAAAAGCATGAATATCAGACCTTTACAGGATAGAATCATTGTAAAACGTTTGGCGGAAGAGCAAAAAACCAAGGGAGGTATCATCATCCCGGACACAGCTAAAGAAAAACCGATTGAAGGCAAAGTTATTGCCGTAGGCAAGGGCAAAGTAGCTGATGACGGCAAGCTGATCAAGCCGGAAGTAAAAGTTGGCGATAAAGTTCTTTTTAACAAATACGGCGGTACCGAAGTTAAAATCGATGGTGAAGAGTATTTGATTATGAGAGAAGACGATATTTTAGGCATTATTGAAAAATAAGAAAATTTTAAGGAGGAATATAGAAGATGGGAGCAAAAATACTTCTTTACGATGAAGATGCAAGAAAGGCAATTCTCAAGGGGGTAAATACCCTTGCCGATGCCGTAAAAGTAACCCTTGGTCCCAAGGGTCGCAACGTTATTATTGATAAGAGCTTCGGTTCACCCACCGTGACCAAAGACGGTGTTACCGTAGCCAAAGAAATTGAATTGGAAGATAAATTTGAAAACATGGGCGCACAGATGGTGAAGGAAGTCGCCAGCAAGACCAGTGATGTCGCCGGTGATGGAACCACCACCGCAACGCTTCTGGCGCAAGCCGTTTATCGCGAAGGCGTCAAGGCCGTTGCTGCCGGCAGCAATCCGATGGATATTAAACGCGGGATTGATAAAGCCGTAGAAACGGTAGTCAAAGAACTCAGCAAAATGAGCAAACCCACCAAAGACCAAAAAGAAATCGCCCAGGTCGGCACCATTTCCGCCAACAACGATGAAACAATCGGCAACATTATTGCCGAAGCGATGGGCAAAGTCGGCAAAGAAGGCGTAATTACTGTGGAAGAAGCCAAAGGATTGGAGACCGAACTGGAAATCGTTGAAGGTATGCAGTTCGACCGCGGTTACCTTTCGCCCTACTTTGTTACCAATGCTGATAAGATGCTGGTCAACCTGGAAGACGCGTTAATTTTAATCTATGAAAAGAAAATCAGCGGTATGAAAGATTTGCTTCCTATTTTGGAACAAATTGCCAAAATGGGACGTCCACTCTTGATTATCTCTGAAGATGTCGAAGGCGAGGCGCTGGCCACCCTGGTGGTCAACAAGATTCGCGGCACCTTGCATGTAGCCGCTGTCAAAGCTCCGGGCTTTGGCGATCGCCGCAAAGCCATGTTGGAAGACATTGCCATTCTTACCGGCGGCAAGATGATTTCCGAAGACATGGGCTACAAACTGGAAAACGTAAAGATGGAAGATTTGGGAAAAGCCAAGAAAATCACCATTGATAAAGACAATACTACCATTATCGACGGCGCCGGAAAGAGAGCCGATCTGGAAGGCCGTGTCAAGCAAATCCGTGCCCAGATCGAGGAGACTACTTCCGATTACGATAAGGAGAAATTGCAGGAAAGATTGGCGAAATTGGTCGGCGGTGTTGCCGTGATTAAAGTTGGTGCCGCAACCGAAACGGAAATGAAAGAAAAGAAAGCCCGCGTGGAAGATGCGCTTAACGCTACCCGCGCTGCCGTTGAAGAAGGTATCGTTCCCGGTGGCGGGGTTGCCTATCTGCGCGCACTGCCTGCGTTGGCTAAGCTAACATTCGAAGGCGATGAGCAAGTCGGCGTGAATATTGTAAAGAAAGCAATCGAAGAGCCGATTAAAATGATTGCCAACAATGCCGGCATGGAGGGTAACATCGTTGTGGAAAGAGTAAAGGAAAAGAAGGGCGCCTACGGTTTCAATGCCCGCACCGACCAGTATGAAGATATGCTGGAAGCCGGTGTCATTGATCCGACCAAGGTTACCCGTTTCGCCCTGCAAAACGCGGCGAGCGTCGCTTCCTTGCTCTTGACTACGCAATGCATGGTTGCCGATAAACCGGAAGAGAAGGGCGCCGGCGGTGGAATGCCCGGTATGCCCCCCGGTGGCGGATATCCCGGAATGGGAATGTAATAAACTAGCCACGCCGCCTTCATACGGCTAACTTTGTTGGCATTGTCGTCGGCTTCCTCAATGTATTAGTAATACGCCTGCGGAGCCTCCTCCTTGCCGCCTCGGTATCCTGATGAACTCGGCATAGCAAAAAGGTATAAGCAAAAGTAAAAAAGCCCCTTGTCCGAATGGACAAGGGGCTTTTTTATTGTTTAATCGACTTCATCTACAACTGTTCAGTAGTCGGTATTTTTCAGAATTGATGATTACGGGTGGAAATATAGTAAAAAGCGAAATTAGGATTATAACTCTCATGAAATTACCATCATCCAACTTATTATCCAAGCTAAAATAGCAACAATAAATTTACGGTAAATAATTTGTTTCTTTTCCCCTATACTTTTTGTATTCATCAAAATCTTTTAATTTTATTTTATTATCGATTATATATACATAATAAGCACTTTGAATCCTTGGATTTTTCAATCCTTCTTCACTAAAAAGTTTCTTTAATATTTTATCAGTATTTACTGATTTTTTAATAAATTCCGAGTCTAATTTTGCTTTTTCTTCCGGTAATAGGCTAGCCAAGAAATCAAATGCCTCCGTTGCTTGATAACGGTTATAGAGTACCATGTCGAAGAAATGGCTTTTCATATAAAAATATCCTGATAAAAAACCAAGACCAAACAATACAAAGAAAAAATAATTTAGAGGCAAGGCATAAGATAAAAATAATGAAACGAGTAAGTATAATACAGACCAAAAGACATAGAAATATGCCTTTGAGTTAAAAAAAGATTTTATGGAAGATTTAATATTCATTTGGTTCTACCTAAACAACTTTCGCTTGGATGACCTGCCCTCGATACTTATACTACATGTTAAATTAGAGCTCTATAGTTTTTTGTATATCATAGTTTGAAATGTTGTGTGAATTAGGAAAATTAGGAAAACAACATTTCAGGAAGAAATAATTAAGTTCAATCTTTACCTCTATGGCCTAGGATTACGTATTTCCATCCATCTTTCCGTGTTTGTCAGCGGTACAAATCCGAACTTTCTGTAAAGACCGTGGGCGTCGCGCGTAGCCAGAAACCATTGATAAACATCTTTTAGATTGGGATGGTTCAAGATGAATTGAATCATCCCTCCGCCGATGCCTTTTTTTCTGAAATGCTCATCCACATAGACATCCAGAATGTAAGCAAAGCGGGTTTTATCGGAAATAACCCGTGCGTAACTAATTTGCAATCCTTCCGCTGCAAATACTCCAACAACTAAAGCGGAATTTTCCGCTCCTTGCTTAACTTCATCGATGCCGATGTCTTTACTCCAATACGCATCTTTGAGCAGTGCCGTTACTCGCGCAAAATCCATCTTTTTAATGCCATCAACTATTTTAAATTTTGAATCTAAAATTACTTTCATCTGAAGTCCATTCTTTCTTTTAGGTAGCATGACCGGTAAATTTGTCAAGAATTTATTAATGTTGGCGGTTTGTGGTTATGCTTGAAACTGCCGTGTTTATATGATAGTCCACTGCGACATATGACAAAGGCTATTTTTGAGGTTTTACCGCTTATTTTTTTTGAGATACAGGAGTAATAAATGGATTACAAAAAGAGTTTGAATCTTCCCCAAACTGATTTTCCGATGAAGGCGAATCTGGCCCAGAGAGAACCGGAGATGTTGAAGATTTGGGAAGAAATGGGCATTTATAAAAAAATAAGGAAAACCGCCAAAGGAAAGAAGCCGTTCATCCTGCATGATGGGCCTCCTTATGCCAACGGCAATATTCATTTGGGAACGGCACTCAATAAAATCCTCAAGGACATAGTCATCAAAGCAAAGAATATGACAGGCTTTGACGGCGTTTACGTGCCGGGCTGGGATTGCCACGGCCTGCCCATCGAGCATCAGGTGGATAAAGAATTGGGCAATAAAAAACTCTCCATGTCGCAAGCCGACAAGCGCCGCGCTTGCCGCGTTTACGCTGAAAAATATGTCGGCATCCAAAGGGAACAATTCAAAAGGCTGGGCGTCTTCGGTGAATGGGATAATCCCTATTTGACCATGGCCTATCCTTACGAGGCAGTTACTATTGCCGAATTCGGTAAACTATACCTGAACGGCAGCGTCTATAAAGGCAAAAAACCTGTTTATTGGTGCGCCTCCTGCAAGACGGCGCTGGCCGAAGCGGAGGTGGAATACGCCGACCATCAAACGCCGTCTATTTATGT
The DNA here is from genome assembly GCA_963730275.1 of uncultured delta proteobacterium. Taxonomy (GTDB): domain Bacteria; phylum Desulfobacterota; class Syntrophia; order Syntrophales; family Smithellaceae; genus UBA4810. The sequence continues at coordinate 10,426 of CAVSRI010000025.1, forward strand.
CAAGTTTTTGGTTACGTCAAATATCAGCAAGGTTTTGCCGAAACTCTCCGGTCAAAAAGTAAGCGTGGTAATTTGGACTACGACTCCGTGGACGATTCCGGCTAACCTCGCCATTGCCCTGAAAGAAGATTTTATTTACGTTGCGGTGAAAGTGGATAATGAGGTGCTGATTCTGGCCAAAGACCTGCTTGATTATTGTCTGGATGCTTTCGGCTATAAAAATAAAAAATATGAAATTCTGGATGAATTCCAGGGCTCGGTTTTGGAAGGGCAAAAGAGTGTTCATCCGCTGGTAAAAAGAGACAGCGTTTTGATTCTGGCTCCTTTTGTGACGCTGGAAGCGGGTACCGGCTGTGTGCACATCGCGCCTGGCCACGGTCAGGAAGATTACGAAATCGGCCTGAAATACGGTTTGGAAAATTACGCTCCGGTGGACGACAATGGAAAATTCACCGACGATGTTGAGCACTTTGCCGGCCAGTTTGTCTTCGCTGCTAATGATAACGTCATCAAAAAATTAAAAGAAGTTGGCGCTCTTCTCGGGCATTTTCCTATGGAGCATTCCTATCCGCATTGCTGGCGTTGCAAGAATCCCATCATTTTCCGTTCCACCGAGCAGTGGTTTATCTCCCTGGAGAAAAATGATTTGCGCAAAAAAGCGCTGGCCTGCATCGATCAGGTTCAATGGATTCCTTCGTGGGGGCATGACCGAATTTACGGCATGGTCGAAAACCGCCCCGATTGGTGCATCTCGCGCCAGAGATTATGGGGTGTTCCCATCGCCGTTTTTTATTGCAGTAAGTGCAAAGCGGAAGTATTAACGAAAAAGATGCTTGATTACCTAGTAAAATTAGTCGAAGCCGGCGGCGCCGATATCTGGTTTGAAAAAGAAGCCCAAGACTTGATGCCCAAAGGCACAACCTGCCCGCATTGTAAAGGTTCTGAATTTACCAAAGAAACAAATATTCTGGATGTGTGGTTTGATTCGGGAGTGACTCACGCGGCTGTTTTAGAGACCAGAGACGATTTACGCTCGCCCGCGGATATGTATCTGGAAGGCTCCGACCAGCACCGTGGCTGGTTCCATTCCTCGCTTTTGGAATCTGTGGGAACAAGAGGACGGGCGCCGTACTTGAGCGTTCTCACTCATGGATTTGTCGTGGATGGTGAAGGCAAAAAAATGTCCAAATCGCTGGGCAATACCATTGAAGCTGGAGAAGTTATTGATAAATACGGCGCCGAAATTCTGCGGCTCTGGGTAGCGGCGGAAGACTATACGGACGATATCCGAATTTCCGACGAAATTCTCAAGCGTTTGGTGGAAGCCTACCGCCGGATTCGCAATACCGGCAGGTTCATTCTGGGCAATCTTTATGATTTCGATGTCCGCTCTGCAATGGTTGATTACAAACAGATGGAAGAAATGGACAAATGGGCGCTTAACCGTCTGCAGGAGGTAATCAAGCGAGTAAAGGAAGCTTATGAGCGTCACCAGTTCCACGTTGTTTTCTATACCCTTTACAATTATTGCACGGTGGATTTGAGCGCTCTGTATCTTGATGTTTTAAAAGACAGGCTCTATACAAATAAAGCCGCCTCTCTCGCTCGGCGTTCCGGCCAGAGCGCCATGTTCATTATTTTAAAAGCGATGACGCAACTCTTGGCTCCTATTCTTACTTTCACTGCGGAAGAAGTGTGGGCGGCGCTGCCTTCCTGGAAAGGCAAAGAAGCCAGTATCCACATGACGCAGTTTCCGGAGGTAAACACAAAGTATGTCAATGCCGAATTGGGGGAACGCTGGAAAGTGATGATTGAGGCCAAGGCGGAAATTGCCAAAGCAGTGGAACAGGCCAGAAAAGAAAAAATAATCGGCCATTCACTGGATGCACGCATTATCCTGGCGCCTCCGGAAAAGATGCGCGGCTTATTTAAAGAACATTTGGAAGATTTACGTGCCTTGTTGATCGTTTCTCAATTGCAGCTGGTGGATGAAAAAGAAATCAGTAATCCCTTCAAGAGCGAAGAAATTAAAGGATTAACCATTGGCGTGGAAAAAGCCCGTGGAGACAAATGCGAGCGCTGCTGGATTTATTCCGAATCAGTAGGTGCGGACAAACAACATCCAGCTGTTTGCGACCGCTGCTTAACTAACTTGTAAGTTTACCTTCGGGAGTTTTTTTGTGAGAAAAAATATAATTTTGTTTATTTTTGGCGCGATTGCAGTCATTATATTGGATCAAATAACAAAAGCCGTTATTACTGAAAAGTTGTTCATGTATGGCTCACATAAGGTGATTGATGGGTTTTTTAGTCTTGTTTACGTGATGAATCCTGGCGCGGCTTTTGGTTTCCTGGCCGGAGCGCCGGAAATATTCCGTTATCTTTTCTTTATCAGCGTCACTGTTTTGGCTATTTTGCTGATCATTTATTATATTTTAAAAAGTAAGTCGCAAGATGTGCTCATGGTGATATCTCTTACTCTAATCTTTGGCGGAGCTGTGGGTAATCTTATTGACCGGATCCGATTCGGCGCGGTTGTGGATTTTCTTGATTTTTATATCGGTGCCTGGCATTGGCCGGCGTTTAACGTAGCTGATTCGGCTATATCCATCGGCGCCGTCTTGATGATCTGGGAAATGCTGGTAAGCCGCAAAAAAACAAGTTCGTCAAGGTAAGGATATATGGAGTATCGTAGTTTAGGTAAAACTGGGCTTAAAGTGTCCGAACTGGGATTTGGCGGAATTCCGATACTTCGGCTGAAAACTGATGAAGCCGTGAAGATTTTACGCCATGCTTATGATAAGGGAATCACGTTTTATGATACGGCCAATATGTACCGGGATAGCGAGTCCAAAATAGGCCAAGCTTTATTTCCTGTCCGCCATAAAATAGTTATTGCGACAAAAACAACTCTGCGTGACTCAGCAGGATTTCGCAGGCATCTTGAACAAAGCCTCAAAATGTTGAAGACTGATTACATTGATCTGTATCAATTTCATCAAGTAGCCAATGATGAAGAATGGGGGAAAATTACAAAAGACAGTGGAGCTTGGAGTGAAGCCGATAAAGCAAAGAAAGAAGGCAAAATTAGATTTTTAGGCGTTACTTCGCACAATCTGCAAATGGCGGTTAAACTGGTCAAAACCGGATTATTCGATACGATTCAATTTCCCTTCAATTTTGTTGAGAAGGAAGCCAAAGACGAACTGCATGACTACTCACGCAAAAAGGGAATAGGGATAGTCGCCATGAAACCCTTTGCGGGTGGTGTAATTGACAATGCCGCCCTGGCGTTTAAATATCTCCGTCAGTTTCCTGATGTCGAACCCATTCCCGGATTTGATTCGGTGCGATCTGTGGATGAAATCGTCTCCATTTATGAGCGTCCGAATGAAATTACCGATCAGGATTTAGAAAGAATGGAAAAATACCGGCAGGAATTAGGCCGTAAATTTTGCCGCCGTTGCGAATATTGCCAGCCCTGTCCGAATGGGGTAATAATTACTCCGGCCATGGGTTATCCGCTTGTAGCCAGCCGCATGTCACCGGCAATATCGGTTGAATTTTTGAAAATTCCGATGGAATCTATACAAAACTGCACGGAGTGTGGAACCTGCATCGAAAGATGCCCGTATGAATTGCCTATTCCGGAGTTACTCAAAAAGAATTACGATTTATTCGAAGCGCACCGCGCGCAAATAAGATTAAAATAATAGGTAAATATCAATAAAAAAATCCCCGAAAGGAAACCTCCCGGGGATTTTTATCTTGGAACAACATCAATTTCTTAGAATGTCAATGTCAATTTGTTGATGACCATGTAGTCGTCTCTGACTTTGTTGTGCTCGGAGTCTAAGCCTTGGTAATAATTACCTACCCACCAGTAACCAACGCCCAGCATGTACGACAGGTTATTGGTGATTTTGTAATTACCGGTAACGTCAAGTTCCCAGCCGTAAGACAAGCCGGTATAACCCACTGGAACGGTTGCAGAAGGCTGGTCAGCGTATGCATAGGCGACGGAAGCCTTAATATCTAAAGCAGGGGTAGGTCTAACGCCGGCGTTGACTTGATAGAACCAGGCATTGCTCATGCCTGCGCTATTGGTCAGAGCGTCGTTGCCCTGAAGAGCTCCAACCCAATAAGTGCGATCATAGTAGTTGAACATAATCAAGCAGGGATTCCAATCCTGGCCGCCACTCAGAGTACCGCCTTCCTGCCTGTCCGTAGTACCGGGATTGTCACCCGATACATAAGCAAAAGTGCCGCCGAAATAGATGGGGCCAAAAGTGGCGGTGGCATCAATAAAAGCCATCAAATTGGTCAGGCTAATGTCTTTACCTACGATGCCGCTATCATAAGTTTTTGCTGAACCCGTGGCAAAGTCAACTTCTGCCTGTATGTCCACAGGGCCGATTTTGGCAATGACGTAAGGTACGAAACCGGTATATTTCGTTGCATAGTTGCCTGCGGCTGGGGGGTTTCCTGCTGGTGTTAATGGTGGTCTGGTTTGGTCATAGTTGTAGTAAGTGACTTTCATGCCTGCCTTGCCATTCTTCCATTGATAAAATCCTTCCAGACCATATTTATCACCGTCCGCATCTGTCCAGGTTGCACCGGGATTAACGGCCGAGTAGCTCAAGTCCTGTACTTTTGTTATATCGCCAACAAATGTTACCGGGCCGGCAGTATAATAATATTTTATCCGGCCACGAGGGACTATACTATCGCCAAAAACGGTTCCTGTTGGTCCATCTTGCATATAGCCGACCATGAACAAACCGATGGGCGCAGCATATTCAATGTAGGCCCAATCAAAGGCGATATTTTCAGTTTCCGCCCTGGTTCCTGCCGATGGCCAGGACGTACTCGTATAATAACCGTTGACATTTTCTCCGCCGGTGGGATTTGACCTTGCACCGCCCCAGATTCTTTCCAGAGCGTCAAAACGGGTGATCAGCTTCAGGCCCGGAGAAACGATAAAGTCCGTCCGGACGCGCAGTCTCTGATAGTAAAAGGCTGTGCTCTCATTGTCCATGTTGGTTGCATAAGTCGGCACACCTTTGGTATACTTACTGATGTAAGTATCCCCTTTTACCAAAGATACTTGATCCAGATACATTCCGGCTGCGAAATACGAGCCGCTAAATTGAACATCGACCGCGAAGGCCGATGCGCTGAAGGCCGTAACCAGCCCCAGCGACAACAAAATTAACCAAAATCTCTTCATTTTTTTCCTCCTAAAATTAGATTTTTTCCTTAAAAATGGGCGTTTTTAAGGAATTGCATTTTTTAATGCAATTAGGCGCAACATACGCGCCGTTTATTACAAAATGATGACAAGCCAGTTAAAATATGAAAAAATGAAAATTTTATAATCTGGCGCGCGGCCTTCCGGTCAGAGAGCCATGTTCACTATTTTAAAAGCAATGATGCAGCTTTTAGCGCGATTTAGCACTTTAGAAATCTTGATTAGGATAATCTGAAAAGGGATCTGTAGATTGAAGGAAAAAATATATTATACAATTGTGGAAACGGATACTCTTTGTGGTGCGGAGGTGGGGATCTTCACTGCGTGAAAGATGGTAATTAGGTATTTGGAAGACACTGTGAAACAGCAGGCGTTTTATTCCCCGAAAGTAATTGGGAAAATTCGAATTGTTGCAAATAATATTATTATGAGAATATTCAATCTTTTGTTTTCGTTGCTTATCATCCTAAGATAGTGAAGGTGGTAGAGGGATGTTTGATGACGATTGGGCAAATTTCCCATGTTTTACGAAGATAGCTTTTATCCGCATTTATCAATAAAAAATCCCCGAAAGGAAACCTCCCGGGGATTTTTATCTTGGAACAACATCAATTTCTTAGAATGTTAGAGTCAGTTTGTTGATGACCATGTAGTCGTCTCTGAGCGGTGCTGAAGTCTCAGTGCTGGTGGCTCTGTAAAAATCACCTACCCACCAATAACCAACGCCCAACATGTAGGACAGGTTATTGGTAATTTTGTAAATACCGGTAACGTCAAGTTCCCAGCCGTAAGACTTGTCACTGGCCCAGCCAATCGCAGTCGTCAGGGGCTGGTCGGCCATTGCATAGGCGACGGAAGCCTTAATATCTAACTTAGGAGTAGGTCTAGCACCGGCGTTGACTTGATAAAACCAAGCATTACTCATGGGTCCGCTATTGGTCGTGCCGGCGTAGCCGGGAAGACCTCCAACCCAATAAGTACGATCATAGTAGTTGAACATAATCAAGCAGGGATTCCATTCAATGCCGCCATTTAAAGTACCGCCTTCCTGCCTGTCCGTAGTGCCGGGATTATCACCCGATACATAAGCAAAAGTGCCGCCGAAATAGATGGGGCCAAAAGTGGCGGTGGCGTCAAGAAAGGCGATCAAATTGGTCAGGTTAATGTCTTTACCTACAATGCCGCTATCATAGGTTTTTAGCTTACCCACGGCGTAGTTGAGTTCTGCCTGTATGTCCACAGGGCCGATTTTGGCCATGACGTAAGGGTTGAATGTGTAATAGTCTGCTGCATAGTTGCCTGCGGCTGGGGGGTTTCCTGCTGGTGTTAATGCTGGTCTGGTTTGGTCATAATTGTAGAAAGATACTTTCATGCCTACCTTGCCATCCTTCCATTGATATGATCCGTCAAGACCATATTTATCACCGTCTGCATCTGTGTAGGTCGCTGTATTATTAACGGCCGAGTAGCTCAAGTCCTGTACTTTTGTTATATCGGCAATAATCGTTACCGGGCCGCCAGTATAATAATATTTTATCCGGCCGCGAGGGACATAGGTGTCGCCGAAAATGGTTCCTGTTTGTCCATCTTGCATATAGCCGACCATGAACAAACCGATGGGCGCGGCATATTCAATGTAGGCCCAATCAAAGGAGATGTTTTCAGTTTCCGCCCTGGTTCCTGCGTTTGGAAAGTTATTATTCGTATAATAGCCGTTGACATTTTCTCCGGCGGTGGGATTTGACCTTGCACCGCCCCAGATTCTTTCCAGAGCGTCAAAGCGGGTGACCAACTTCAGGCCCGGAGAAACGATAAAGTCCGTCCGGACGCGCAGTCTCTGATAGTAAAAGGCTGTGCTCTCATTGTCCATGTTGGACACCGTTTTAGATATAGGAGTATTCCCTTTTATCAGCGATACTTGATCCAGATACATTCCGGCTGCATAATACGAGCCGCTAAATTGAATATCGACCGCGAAGGCCGACGCGCTGAAGGCCGTAACCAGCCCCAGCGACAACAAAATTAACCAAAATCTCTTCATTTTTTTCCCTCCTAAATTTAGATTTTTTCCTTAAAAATGGGCGTTTTTAAGGAATTGCATTTTTTATACAATTAGGCGCAACACGCGCCGTTTATTACAAAAAATCATGACAAGCCAGTTAAAATATGAAAAAATGAAAATTTCATTGCCTATTTTTATTTCTAGTTATTTTTCCCACGATTTCTTTTGAAAAATGTTAAATTGGTGGTGAATTAACATCTTTTAAGCGTCCTGTAAACATTTATTTGGATGAATAAGTAATAAATTGTAGTAAATTATGATTTATTAAATTTATAGGTAACTGAGGAAACTTAGTGACTATGGAGACGTTTCTTGAATCGATCTATATGAATGTTTAAATAATTCAATTATATAGAAATAGAGGGGTTTTGTTCGTTTAGTGTTTAAATACTGATGACTTTTTTTACCTGAATAATGGAATAAAACATTATAAAAAAGAATTATTCATTATATAAGATAGGGCGGTTGTTGTTAAACACCTCCAGCTTGGAAGTGTCCACAATCGACGACTGGCAACAAATTATCTTTACATCTTTGAATTTTTTAATTTATTCAATTGCTCTTTGTATCTCTCAGCCTCAGCCTTCGCCAACTCGATTTCTTCCCTGGCTTTTTCCAATTTTGCTTCTTGGCTCTGGTGTTCTTCGCTGATTTTATCCTGTATTTCGTCGATTCCCACATAAACAGCCAAAGCTCCTCCCAAAAGCAAGAAAATCGGAAATGCTCCTTTTACTATCGTCATGAAATCCGACCACCAAAATATTAAGCTGACCAATCCTAAAACAGCGGAAATGATTCCTCCAATGAGCAAAGACATAAGCAAACCTCCTGCAAAAATATAGATTAATAAACAATGATTAATTAAAATTTAGTTGTTTTTTTCTAGCACGAAAAAAATGCTTAGGCAAGGTGGAAATAAATGATTATTAAGGGTAAAAATACTTCTTGATTTAAAGCAGCTCATCATTTAAATAAAAATTAAATCAATGAAGACATAAGGATAAAATGATTGAGCTTAATTTTGCCAAAGGGAATGGTTTAATCCCCGCGATTGTTCAAGATGCTGAAACTAAAGAAGTTCTCATGCTGGCCTACATGAACCGTCAATCATGGGAAGCGACTCTGCAGACGGGTAAAGCAACTTATTGGAGCCGCTCACGTCAGGAACTCTGGGTAAAAGGAGAAACATCAGGACATTGCCAGCTACTCCAAGCCGTTTTTATTGATTGCGATAACGATTCAATTTTGTTGCAGGTAAAACAATTAGGTGGGGCGGCCTGCCATACGGGTTATAAATCCTGTTTTTACCGGAAGCTGGAGGGCGAAGATTTTGTTGTCGTCGGAAAAAAAATTTTTAATCCCCAGGAAGTATATAAATGAAAGTTTTAAAATTAGGGATTCCCAAGGGATCTCTGGAAGAAAATACCGTAGATTTATTTAAAAAGGCCGGTTGGCGTATTACCTATGACAGCCGCAGTTATTTCCCCGATATCGATGATCCGGAAATTTCATGTACCCTGGTTCGGGCGCAGGAAATATCGCGTTATATCGAAGATGGCACTTTGGATTTGGGTTTGACGGGCATTGATTGGATTTTGGAAAATTCATCGGATGTAGTTACCGTGCAGGACTTGATTTACTCGAAAGTTTCCATGCGGCAGGCGCGGTGGGTGCTTGTTGTCCGTGAAGATTCGCCTTATCAAACAATTGAAGACATGGAAGGAAAAAAAATATCAACGGAATTGGTTAATTTTACAAAAAAATACTTTGCCCAGAAAAATATCAATGTTCATGTTGAGTTTTCCTGGGGGGCGACTGAAGCCAAAGTAGTGGAAGGCCTGGTGGATGCCGTTGTGGAAGTTACAGAAACCGGCTCCACGATCAAGGCCAATAAACTGCGGATTATTCACGAACTCATGAAGACCAACACGCAGCTGATTGCCAATCGTGTTTCCTGGAACGATTCCTGGAAGCGCAAGAAAATTGAGCAAATCAAAACAATGCTTATAGGTTCGCTGCAAGCGATGGGCAAAGTAGGACTAAAGCTGAATGTTTCTAAAGAAAATTTAAAGAGGGTTATGGCCTTGCTTCCTTCGCTAAAATCTCCCACAATTTCGAACTTGTCTTCGCAGGAATGGTTTGCGGTAGAATCCATTGTGGACGCAAAAAGCATGAGGGATCTAATCCCTGTGCTTCTGGAAGCGGGGGCGCAGGGTATAATAGAGTATCCTTTAAACAAAGTTGTTTAAGTGTTGAGGCGATTATGGCGAGAAGCGCAAAAATTATCCGCAAAACAACGGAAACTGATATACAGCTGGAAATCAGTCTGGATAAGGGTGGCGGAACCAAGGTTACTACGACCATCCCTTTTCTTGACCATATGCTGGAACTTTTTGCGCGGCATGGGTTTTTTAAGCTTATTGTCAAAAGCAAGGGGGACACTCAAATTGATGACCATCATTTGGTGGAAGATTTAGGCATTTGTCTGGGGCAGGCTGTGGGGAAAGCATTGGGTAAGAAGACGGGCATTAATCGTTACGGTTCGGCCTCGGTACCGATGGATGAATGCTTATGCCGTGTGGATTTGGATATTTCCGGCCGGCCGTATCTGGTTTATAATATTAAATATGAACGCAGAAAAATAGGTGGCTTTGATCCGGCTTTGGTTAAAGAGTTTTTTAAGGCGTTTACCGATCACAGCGGCGTAACATTGCATGTTAACTTGGTTTATGGCAGTAATAGTCACCACATTATTGAGGCGGCATTCAAGGCTTTTGCCCGAGCTTTGAGAAAAGCCGTAACTTTAAACAAAAATATAGAGGGAGTCCTCTCTACCAAGGGAAGTCTTTAAAAAAAGTGAGGTAAGAAAATTGTTCAATTATTTTCGGAAAAAACTTAGCTATATCGCCGGATTTATCTTAGTCGCTCTTTTGAGTTTGTCGGTTACAACTCAAGCCGCGGAAGAAAACATTGAAAGCTCTAAAACACCAGTGCGAATTGGTGTCATCTCTTTCCAGCCTTTAATTCCAGAGGATGGATTGGGAACTGCAGTCATCTGTCCGCTCTGCAGCACAGGTTATTCCAGCGGAAGAATATTAAAGGGAGCGGAAAAAATAGTCGAGGATATCTTTGTTGAAAAATTGCGTGAGTTGAAAGAAGTACAAGTAATTCCTCTTGATAAGGCGCAAAGTGTCTATAAAAGAATTTCTTCGGAATCGCTCAAGAGGCCTTTACTGGAGGTTCTGAAAAAAGTCGGCAATGAATTGGGAGCGGATGTATTAGCTCTGGGTTATATTTACCGTTATACCGAAAGAGTGGGTTACGACTTTTCTATTGAACATCCGGCTTCTGTAGCTTTTGAAATTTATATGATTAAATCAATTGACGGCAGCACAATTTATCGGGGGATTTTTGATAAAACGCAAAAATCGCTTATGGAAGATTTATTCCAAATATCTTCGTTTTATAAAGGTGGTGGCAAATGGCTTACCGCAGAAGAACTGTCGAAACAAGGCATGGATGAAATTTTTGAGACATTTCCGGGCTTTGTACATTAAAAATTACCATTCAGGCGATAATTGCTTTTTCTTCTCGGAATCTCTCCACTGTGATTTCGAATTTTTTTCCGCTAGGGAGTGTTTTTTTGATCATTATTCCAGCAATTGACATCAAAGATGGCAAATGTGTACGGCTGGCTCAGGGTGATTTTGATCGTGTTACGGTATATGCGGATAATCCGGTAGATATGGCGCTAACTTGGGTGCAAAAAGGCGCCGAATTGATCCATATAATTGATCTCGACGGCGCTGTTGCCGGTTCGCCCCGTAACGAAAAGATTATTCTGGACATCGCTAAAAAGATTAATATTCCCATTCAGGTTGGCGGTGGCATAAGGGATATGGAGACGATTGAGTTTTACTTAAAAAATGGTGTCTCCAGTGTTATTCTGGGTACAGCGGCGCTGAAAAATGAAAAAACAGTCCGCGATGCCGGCAAAACCTTCCCGGAGAAAATAATTTTAGGTATTGATGCTTTGGAAGGTAATTTGGGCACTAGCGGATGGACACAAAGAATTGCCCAAAACCCTGTTGATCTTGCCAGACGTTATGAAAACTATAGTATAAAGGCCATTGTTTATACTGATATCAAACGTGACGGCATGGAGACGGGCGTCAATATTGAAGCAACAAAGGCACTGGCGAAAGCTGTAAACATTCCGGTGATTGCTTCCGGTGGTGTGGCTACTATAGCTGATATTGAAAACCTTCTTTCAATAAAAGATTGCGAAATTTATGGAGTAATTATTGGCCGCGCTCTTTACACGGGCGCTATCTCTCTGGAAGAAGCGATTAAAGAAAGTAAAAAAGTTTCTTAGCTGAAAAAGTCGGGGCAAGTGGCAATTATGTCAGATTGTATATTTTGTAAGATTGTCGAGGGTAAAATTCCCTGTACCAAAATTTATGAAGACGATCAAATGCTGGCTTTCGATGACATTCATCCGATGGCGCCGGTGCATGTTATCGTCATTCCTAAAAAACACGTTTCTACTCTGATGGACATTGATACAAAAAGCAGCAGTGTGGCCAATAATTTAATTAACGCTGCTCAAAAAGTGGCGAAGATTAAGGGAATTGCCGCTAAAGGTTTTCGCACAGTCATTAACTGCAATGATGAAGGCGGACAAATTGTTTTTCATTTACACATGCACGTTCTTGGAGGCAGGAAACTTCAAGACGAATTAGGGTAAATTAATAAAAGGTGAACAAAATGGATATAAATGTCAAATTAAATGAAGAAATTGCTGTTGCGGCCAAAGCCAAGGACAAAATCCGGCTTTCAGCTATTCGTATGTTGAAAACGACGCTGCATAATAAAGAAATTGATTTGATGCGGCCATTAAACGAAAGCGAAATCTTGCAGATTCTTTCCGTGATAGTAAAGCAAAGGAAGGATTCCATTGAACAGTTTGCGAAGGGCGGAAGAAATGATCTTGTAGAAAAAGAGGAGGCGGAATTGAAGGTTGTGCAGGAATTCCTGCCGGCGCAAATGTCTGCTGAAGAGGTAGAAGGTGTAATCAAGAAAGCGATAGCAGAAGCTGGTGCTGTTTCCGTCAAAGATATGGGCAAAGTAATGAAAATCTTGATGCCGCAGCTAACCGGTAAGGCTGATGGTAAAATAGTTGGTGAAAAAGTTAAGGCGTTTTTATCTCAATAAGTGGTTAGAAGATAGACAGGTTTAAATTCCGGATAGGTAAAATACTCAGTGCGTTTTGATGATAATAAGATTGAAGAAATCAAAAGCAGGGTAGATATTGTCGAGTTGGCTTCTGAATACCTTACTTTAAAAAAAGCCGGGCGAAATTTTATCGGGCTGTGCCCTTTTCATCAGGAAAAAACGGCATCTTTCACTGTAAGTCGTGAGAAACAAATATTTTACTGTTTCGGCTGCGGTGAGGGCGGCAATGTCATCACTTTTCTGATGAAAATTGCCAATAAAACTTTTCCGGAAGCAATTAAAAATTTAGCGGAAAAAACAGGAATTGTATTACCGCAACGTTTAATAAGTAAAGAAAGCCGTCAAAAAGATTCACTGCGGGAAAGCATCACAAGTTTGAATTTAAGGGCGGCGCAGCAATTTACACGTAATCTCTTTTCTTCCGTAGGTACAGACGCTCGTGAATACTTGGCAAATAGGGGTATCACCGAAGAAACTATCAAACAATTCCGGTTGGGCTATGCTCCTGATAGCTGGCGCTCATTGGCGAATTATTTAGAGGGCAGCGGCTTATCTCTGAAATTAGCGGAGCAAGCGGGCTTGGTTATTGCCGGCAAAGGAGAAGGTTTCTACGACCGGTTTCGTGACCGGCTGATTTTCCCCATTGAAAATATTTTTGGCGAAATGGTGGCTTTTGGCGGCAGAGTTCTAGAAAAAGGCGAACCGAAATATCTAAATTCACCGGAATCGCCGGTTTATATCAAGGGGAAAGTTCTATATGGTTTGAATAGGACAAAAGAGGAAATCCGCAAGCAGGGTTTTGCTCTTATTGTCGAAGGCTATTTTGATTTGATTTCTCTATGGAATGCGGATATTGGCAATGTTGTTGCCACTTTGGGCACAGCATTGACCAGAGAACATCTTGAGCTTTTAAGGCGTTACACTCTGGAGGTTGTTGCCCTTTTTGATCCGGATGAGGCAGGGAAAAAAGCTCTCGACCGCAGCCTGGAGTTATTTTTAAGCATGGGGATGCGAGCGCGGGCGTTGATATTGCCTGAGGAATGCGATCCGGATGATTATGTAAAAAAATACGGCAAAGACAAACTTGGTGAACTTATTGCGCACGCTCCGGCAATAAGTGATTACTATATTGATAGTATTTTAGGCAGCGGAAAGACCTTTGAGGATAAACGGGAAATGGTAAAAACTGCCATGGAACTTATTAATAAGATTAGCGATAAAAAAGAAAAAGATATTTTTATTAAGCGAATAGCGGAAAAGACAGGCATTAATCAAGAGTTGCTTATAAAAGAAATTTATAAAAATGTAATGCAAATAGAGCCGAAAATTGGGAAAGAAAGACTACAACTTAATATTAATAATGATCTAGTAGAAATGCATTTAATTCAGCTTCTGTTGGAGTATCCACAGAAAACGACTCAGATCGAGAATGAAAATATATTAGATTTTTTTCTTCAACCAGAACTAAAGGTTTTGGGTGAAAAAATTGTTGATGCCTATAAGCTGCTTGGGTTTATTGATATAAACATCATATTGTCTGCAGATGAAGATAAACCTTTGCTCGAAAGGATACATAAATTAAGAATGGAAGCGCTGCCAGCTCGCGACAATACATTAGAAAAAATTTTTGCTGATAATATCCGGCAAATTAAGAAAAAATGGTATAAAGAACAGCGTTTACAACTAAAGGTGAAGCTTGCGCAGGCCCAGGAAAGTGGGAATGAAGAACTTCTGGAAAAGCTTACGTATGAAAAACAGAATTTAATGACGCAGGAAAAGGAATTACGCTAGATGAACTCGACAAATAAAATATATTGGGAGATGCCAAATGGCGAAAGAATTGCAATCCGATGAATTTAAAAAATTACTTTCACTAGGTGAAGAAAAAGGATTTTTAACTTACGATGATGTCAACGATATGTTGCCGCCGGATGTAACCTCTTCGGACCAGATAGATGATATTATTATGCTCTTTGGAGAAAAGAATATCGATATCATTGATACCGAACAAGGTGAAAAGCTGATGGTAAAAAAGCCGGCAGAAGATGTTGTACCTGCCAAATTTCCAGAGACATTGGCACTGGTGCCCGGTGCGGGAAAAACCGGAGATCCGGTCAAAATGTACTTACGCGAAATGGGATTGGTCTCTCTTTTGAGTCGCGAAGGGGAGGTGGAAATAGCGAAAAAAATAGAAGAGGGCGCGCGAGAAACGATGTCGGCTATTTTTCGGCTGGCTGTTTCGATTAAAGAGGTTCTCAATCTAAGCGATAAGTTACAAACTGGAGAAATTCGGATCAAAAACGTGGTCGACAATATTGAAGATGAAGAAGGTTTTGTCGAAGAGGATGAACACAGAGAGAGAGTTCTAAAGCTGATTTCCAGGATTAAACTTTTCAATGACAGAAATAACGTTTTGCTCGTTAAGCTCAAATCCAGGACTATGCGTAGTAAGCAACGCGAATTGTTAAACGCCGAGTTGGAAAAAAACACCAAGAATATAATTACGCTTTGCCGGAAGATTCGCTTCAGTAAAAAACAAATTTATCGATTTGTTTCCCGTCTGCGTCACTATAACGAGGAGATAGAAAAAGCAGAAAAAGTTATTGCTCAATATAAAAAGGAAACCAGATTAACTCTTGCGCAACTGGAAAAAGCATGGGCGAAAATGAAAAAGTCAAAGTCTGATGAAAAACGAGCGGCCAAAGAAAACCGTGTTTCCATTGATCTGCTTAAAAAAAGTAAAGTTGCAATAAATGAAGCGCACAAAAGGATAAAGCAAATTGTGCGAGAAGTGGGGATACCGACAACAATCCTAAAAACTGTTGTTAAGTCTATTGAAGAAGGCGAACTTAAAGCGGATATAGCTCAAAGAAAACTTGTCGAAGCAAATTTACGCCTCGTCGTAAGCATAGCCAAGAAATATACTAATCGTGGCTTACAGTTTCTTGATTTAATTCAGGAGGGCAATATCGGCCTGATGAAGGCAGTGGATAAATTTGAGTATCAACGCGGCTATAAGTTTTCTACTTATGCGACATGGTGGATCAGGCAGGCCATCACGCGTGCTATTGCCGATCAAGCCAGGACAATAAGGATTCCTGTCCACATGATTGAAACAATCAATAAACTCATTCGTACTTCCCGCTACTTAGTACAGGAATTGGGTCGTGAACCTACTCCTGAAGAAATTGCCAATAAAATGGAATATCCGTTAGAAAAAGTAAGAAAGGTATTAAAAATTGCCAAGGAACCGATTTCCCTGGAGACTCCTATAGGCGAGGAAGAGGACAGTCATTTAGGCGATTTTATCGAAGACAAAAAAATCATGTCTCCTTCTGAAGCAACGATCAACATGGATCTGGCGGATCAAACAAGAAAAATATTGTCTACACTTACTCCTCGTGAAGAAAAAGTTTTGCGTATGCGTTTTGGCATCAGCGATAGATTAAGCTCTTTGCCGGAAGAAGAGAAAATAATAGCGGATTTAATGGAAACCTTGATGGAAGAGCCCGAAGATATTACAGTTCCGACTTTGAAAAAAGTTAAGGGCAAGCAACGAAAGCGTACATCAAAATAGTATTGACAAGCTATATATTTGGGTATATCAAGGCAAGCCCTGCTATACATTAGATAAGTAAATGGCGGGCCCATAGCTCAATTGGTAGAGCCACCGGCTCATAACCGGTAGGTCCCTGGTTCGATCCCAGGTGGGCCCACTAAGTAAACGAAGGAAAAAACGGTGATAGGAGCAGTAATCATTTTAAGCACAGGAAGCATAAACTTAATAAGTAGTATTATAACTACCGTGAAAGAACAGGCGAGGCCATCATTTCACGGTACAGACGGTAAGGCAATAAGCCGGTATCTTTAAAAATGCACCCCTAAAAGGTGCATTTTTTTTATTAGTGAGACTTCAATTCCGAAAGCGAAGCATATAACCTAAAGGTCACATGTCGGAATTGGTCCCGCCGACGGACGGAGGGTATCATATATACCCGTGGTTAATGAGACTCAGATATTACAAGCAGTAAAGTAATATCCGTAAGCTGAATTAATCCCGCGTGCAAAGCTCAGCGGGGCAATATACGCTCCGCGTAGCGGAGTGTATATTGCAGCCGTTCTTTAAAGCGGAATAAATGTCCATGGCTTACCCGGGGGTTATACCCGAGATTCTATAAAAAGAAGGAGAAGATTATTGAAAGGGAATTTATTATTATTGATTGAACTTCAGGAATGTGATTCACAATTAGTCATGCTATTCGCCAGGAAAAAAAATCTACCGGAAAAGCTGGATGAACTCGATGCAGAATTCTTAGCATTTAAAGATGAAATAGAACAAAACAAAAAAAAGTATGATCAGCTTAAATCTCTTCACACGGATAAAGAAAAAGAGATTAAAAAATTTAATGACAATGCCGTCAAGGCCAAGAAAAAGCTTCTGGAAGTTAAGAACAATAAGGAATACCAGGCTATGCTTAAAGAGATTGAGGTTGCCGAATCATCATGCAGTGATGTTGAAACAGAAATAATTTTCATACTGGAGGAATTGGATAAAGTATCTCTTTTAGCGAAAAAGGACGAGGAATCCTTGAATCAACAAAAGAAAAAATATGAAGAAGAAAAGAAAAAGATGGCAGAGGATCTAAATATGATAGCTGAAGATTTCGTGAAGTGGGAGCAAAAGCGCAACGATTTAAGAAAAAAAATTCCTGACGAACTTTTAGCCAAATATGAAAAAATCAAAAATAGAAATAACGGCGTTGGAGTAATTTCCGTTTGGAAAGAGGTGTGCAACGGCTGTCATATGAATATTCCCCCGCAACTTTATAACGAGCTGCAAAAGTCTTTGGAGTTAATCAATTGTCCCAATTGTAATCGGATAATTTACTTTCAAAACAGAGAAAAACCGGTCTAGAAATTATGGCTGAAGAAAATTACAGGCTGTACAGTGATGGTGCCTGCCGCGGCAATCCAGGTGTTGGCGGTGCCGGAGCCGTTATAACCGATGCCGCGGGAAATGTTGTTTGGGAAGGCAAGGAATTCCTTGGTCATTGCACCAATAATATCGCTGAATACAAAGCGCTGATTTTAGGTTTAAAAGGAGCATTAGCTCGAGGGTATAGTAATTTAGAAGTATACTTAGATTCGGAACTTCTGGCCAGACAAATTAACGGTTCCTACCGCGTGAAGAACGAAAGTTTAAAAAACTTAATGGTGGAAATACGTAGCTTGCTTTCATCCTTAGAATCGGTTCAGGTCAAGCATGTTTTGCGCTGCCATAACGAGCAGGCTGACAAATTGGCGAATCTGGCGATTGATGATCATTAAATTATTAAATGTAAGCCCATTGAATTTCGGGCTCATGGTTTCTCCGTCTGTTTACCCGTGATGCATCTGACAATATTAGAATTCCTGAGAAGATCACTTGAAAGAAATTAAAATCAAGTGTAAAATATATCTCAGTTGAATAAGGATAAAAATAACTGTTGTGGGGAGGGAAAACGAAGAGGCTAATCAGCAGTTGTCTCCAACTGCAAGTTTATTTAAAATTGTTCTTGATTATATTTTTTTATAAAAATTAATATGAACTGTAATTAGACATAATTATAATATTGCTCATGGTTATGTACAACTTGCTAGGGTTGGTGTTTTGTTAAAGACTATTGTTATTAATAAGAAAAGGAGATCAAAGTGAAGAATTTCCCTTTCATCCATTTGATGGCATTGGTTGTCGGCGGCATTATTCTTTTCATGATAAAAAGAAAATATCAGAAGCTACGAATCGTTGAATTAATCATAATATTCATCCTCTACTTTATATTAGTAGCCCTCTTTACAGACCCGGTGCTAAACTTGGCAAGAAAGCTTATTAGTCTATTACAGTTACAGTAACATTCGCCCGTGTAATCGCTAAAATGAAAACAGGTGCGTCGTGTCTGCATAAAAAAACCATTTTTTATTTCTTTCTTTATCTTCAATTGAGGACTCTTTTATTTTTCCGATTTTTATACCCTTCAGGCCAAATCTTATTCTACTTTTCGTTCATCGATTTTAATATTTCATTTAAAGGAACGGGTAAAAAGACAGGGTTTTGATGGGGAAATATGAAGGGAAGATTCTGGTATTATGTTGTTATTTCTTGTATTACAATGATAGGTAGTGCTTATTGTAAATTTGGCATGATAATTCCATTAATATAAGTCAAACAAACTTGCCGGAGAAAGAGGGAAAAGGAAAGAATAAACCATGCCAGAACCGAAACAAAAAACAAACCGTGAGCAATTCACCAAGGTCGGCGAGATATTGATGTTATCGGCCTGGGGATTTGCAATGGTGATATCTTCTTTCCTGTTTCTCTATGTCGGTTACCTTGTGGATGAAATCCTGGGAACCACACCGAACTTCATGTTGGCTTCTTTCTTTCTGGCAATTTGTCTCTGCATCTGGAGGCTTTATCAGGAAGCCTGGAAAAAAAGAAAGGATGTATAACCAGCTGTCGCACTAAACCAAACATAATCTGTGCTTACTGGTGAAAGTCAGGCTTTGGTGTGACAACGAATATCAAATTAAATTATTTACAGCGAACATATCTTGAAAGAAAAATCAATTAAGTGTAAGTTTAGTACTCAGGCCGGAGAAGATCAGATGATCGCTGGCAGAATTTATCTGCCGGAGGAAAGTCCGAGCTCCATAGGGCAGGATGGTCGCTAACGGCGACTGGGGGCGACCCTAAGGAAAGTGCCACAGAAAACATACCGCCCGCGTATGCGGGTAAGGGTGAAAAGGCGAGGTAAGAGCTCACCGCTTTTCTGGTGACAGGAAAGGCACGGCAAACCCCATCCGGAGCAAGACCAAATAGGAGAACGCTTAAGGGCGGCCCGCTCGATGTTCTCGGGTAGTGTCGCTAGAGGCGTGAGGCAACTTACGTCCCAGATGAATGATCATCGCCGTGTGGAGGGTAACCTAAACACGGGACAAAACTCGGCTTACGATCTTCTCTTGAGCCTTCTAATTTACATTCGTTGATATTATGTTTAGACAAATGCTTACAACAGGAAAACGAAAATTGAGCAAAAAGAGGCCGAATTTTAATTCGGCCTCTTTGTTAATTCATAACTGAAATTTAATTATTTATCATCGTCATCATCATCGTCAAACGATGACATGCCTTCCGAACCTTCAGGAACTTCCGCCCGCAATGAACGGGTAATTCCGCGAACCAAAAGCAACATGATGAAAAAGAGAATAATCATGGAGGCGATGAGAATGAAAATGACTGTCGCCGTCCACGCTTTTGATTCTTTTTCAATGTTCTTGGCTAATTTCATTGCCACTTCATTAAATTTTTCAACTTCAAGTCCCAGTCCTATCCAGCCGAAACCGCCGGGAGGAGGAAGGTTTGACGAATAAAACTTGATCGGAGCGTAGGCAACGAACTTGTTGATTCCACCAAATTTATACATCAAAATGCCTGACTTCCCTTGAGCTGCTTCTTTCGCGATATTAAAGATATTAGGATCCATAAAACCCAACTGGAACAAGTTCAAAGGTTCGATACCCTTCTTGATCATTTCTCCTGCGTTCTGGGCAGAAAGAGCTGGAACAAGCGTCCCGTCACGTTTGAGCCCGACGATATGATAATCAGCGGGATGAGAAATGACAAAACCGCGATTGTCCACCATGTAAGCATAATTGCCGGTAGAAGGATCGACTTTAAAAACCTGTTCCGCTTGAGTGGGAACAAGGTGATCAGTAAACTCAGCCAGATGACGATAATCCAGGGTCAGTGTAATTATGCCGGCAAATCCATCTTTATTGAAGATGGGCGTCGCAAAACGCATTATTCCGGAGAATCTTTGCCCCTTATCAAACGATGCCTTATCGACATAGTACCCTGTTAACGGAGAAATATAAACCTCGCCTTTATTCAGTTTTTTTGTTCTAGCGAAGTAGTCTTCATTTTTATATGTTGTATCGGCCGGATTGCTGACATTAGCAAGTTTCCTCGCGGACACCGCTTGACCGGCAACGATTTTAATTTGTTCGTTACCGTTTTTGTCAATAAGAGCCATTTCTTTATAAAGCGGGATCATTACCTGCTGTATTTTGCCATCGCGTTTAGTCCAAACAGATTTCTTATTTTCAGAAACAAACTGTTTGTATACAGATTGATTTGGAGGAATGATTGTTGCTACCTGTAAGTCTTTATTGCATTCCGTGAGGAAGCCGGCAACTTGGTTTGCTGCATTGACGGCTCTCGCTCTTATATCTTCCTGAACTTTAGTATCGAGAACATTAACGGTTCTGTCTTTTATAGTAACCCCAAGTTTAAACATGCCGTTCGCAATTAAGAATGCCATCAGTGATAAGGGGATTACGATAAGCAGAAAGAACACGCCTCCGATAGTAAAAAACTGCTTATTTTTTTTAGTTTCTGACATTATAATTCCCCCCTAAACTTTGTTAATTTTTTAGTTAACGTGTCATTAACCCAAAAAATAACGCATGTAAGGGTTAGCATAGAGAAGTACAAGAGAAACGACCAAGGCATAAATAGCGATAGATTCAGACATAGCCATACCTACCAGCATGGTCATCATGATCTTTCCTTGTACACCGGGATTTCTTCCTACCGCGGAGCATGCGCCACTGGCAGCTGTTCCAATACCCAAACCTGCACCGACAGCTCCCACGCCAATAGCGATGCCTGCAGCAATCATCGCGCCCACGGCAAAAATAGCTTTGGAATAAGCATCACCTGCCGGGATGACGTCTGCCGCAAAAACGAGCGGACTCGATAAGAGCAGAACAATTATTGCAGTGAATATGCTTAGGATTTTTTTTCTAAAGTTGTGTGACATTATTTGTCTCCTTTCTCGTTAATTATTAATATTAATCTACCTCTACCATTAACATAAATTAGATGTCATGGAAAGAGGAAATCATTGTATTCAGACCAAACAATAATGTTTGCATGATATATGCCATTGTCTGGAAAAGGATGTACCTCCAACAGGAAATTGTTGCACATCATTGCCGGGCAGTCACGGGACGGGTTGTCTAATTTATTGAGATTGTTTTATTTTAATCATATCTGCTCAATGATGTTTAGAAATAAGAATATTTAATAATAATATTTTTGTGGAGCTAAAATTAAATTCAACTATGGCCCCAATTTAAAGTTTTGTTAAATCATCGAACATAAAACATTCAAATTAGGCTAAGATAGTGCGTAAGCTATTTAATAATTTTCTGCCGGCTTCATTTATCCGGCAAATAGGTATAATACTTTTTTATATTTATATTGAAATTTTATCTTGAGGCCGTTAATATCAAGCATATTGCATTTGCGGTGATTTTTAAATGCCACAGTTTTTTTATTAAAGGATTGTTATGCAGGAAATTTTAACCGCTGCTACATACCCTATAGTTTGGTTTATTTGCTCTTATGTTTTAAAAATTGAAAGCGGCTTGGCAAACCTTCTTATTTCACTTACAGCGGCAATCTTAGTTTATGTCTTGATCGGTATAATGCGTTCCCTCAAAGAAAATAAAGGGAATAAAGAAGATGAATGATATTATTAATAACTTTATGAAAATTCATCCGCAGATCTGGTGTTTTTTCCCAAGCTATCCAGTTTCTGAAAATTTAAGACTTTGTATAAAGCAGTTATTATTGGGGATATAAATGCGCATTTGGTTTGCCAGTGTAACTGTAATTATCTTGATTGTACTGCTCGCTTTAACAGTCAACCATGCCCGGGAAAAGGATATGGTTGAACTTTTCAGCCGCCAGCAGCTTGCCTATGCCCAGAGCACGTCCGCAAGAATGGCCGATATATTCACACAAGTCGGGAAAAATATAGCGCTGCTTTCCCGCTTGGAGCGTCAAGATAATATGCCGGAAAGAATTGATGACGATTTTAAAATTATCTACTCCGGCTGGGAAAATATAGTCAATGCCGTCATCCTGCTGGATAAAGAAGGGAGGATAAAACGTGTTTTCCCCAAAGGTGCGCTTCCGGTTGTAAACCTTGCCGAGTATTTTAAAGTTCTGAAGCAGAAACAAAAACAATATTTAAGGTTAGCGTTGGTGGAAAAATCACGGGCAACCGGCATAAAACAAAAAACGGACTGGCAGTTAATTATTGGCTATCCCCTCTGGCGTCAGGAAAATATTTTTTCCGGGGCTTGGATAGTATCTCTATCTCTGGCTGCAATAATTGAAGGATATGAGAAGCAAACAAAAGATAATGGATTAGGTGATCTTTGGTTGTTAGATGAACAAGGCCACTTCATTATCCATCCTGATTCATCTTTTATCGGGAAAAACATCAACAATTTAGTAAAAAATATAAATAGATCTGAACTCGATTTCTCTTCAGAGCAGGGAAATTATATGGATTCATTAGTTCGGCAAAACGATAAAGAAGAGAAAAGATGCATTATTGCTTATTATCCTTTACAGGCCGGTGGAAAAAAATGGTTCATATTGGTTGCTTCGCCATACAGTAATGTCATCCTGCCTGTGCGTAAAACATTTGCTTACACGCTTTTCAGCGCTATTTTGCTTATTCTGGTTGTGGTTGTTGCCAGTATGTCTTTTGCCTTCAGGGAGGGTAAAAGGTTACGGATGAAAGAAGGGCAAAAAAGATTAAAAGAACGGGAAGATTGGCAGGAGAAACTTTTGAGGGAAAAGAAAACTATCGATGGTATTATGCAAGGCTCGCCGATCCCCGCGTTTGTTATCAACAAAGCGCACGAAGTCATCCTATGGAATCGCGCTTGCATGGAGCTTACCGGTTATTCGACCGAAGACATGGTCGGTACAGATAAACATTACATTCCTTTCTATTCAGTAAAAAGGCCGGTTATTGCCGATTTGATCATTGATAACGATATTGAAGGTTTGAACCAATATTACGGTACGAAAAAGGTAAAGAAATCGGAAAAAGTGTTGGATGCCTATGAAGCAACCGACTATTTCGAAAATCTCGGTGGTCACAACCGTTTTTTATATTTTCTGGCGGCTCCTATTTACGATGAAAAAGGGGAAATTATAGCGGCAGTTGAAACACTGCAAGATGTTTCGCGCGATGAAGAATTAACCAGAAATTTGCGCGAATATGCCGAAACGCTGCAAAATGAATTGACGGAGAATATTGAATTGCGGCGAGAGATTGAAGAACTTTACAATTATTTACAATCGATAGTAAAAAGTTTGCCGGATAAAATTTATGAAATGGATGAAAACGGCATCGTCAATTATATGAGTCGAGGCAGAAAGAAGGAGGGAGGAGCATCGTCACGTGAATTTAAAGGAGTATATTTTCTGGAATTTGTTGCGCCCTCAGATAGGGATTTTGTCTTATCTATGTGGGAAAAGGCCAAAAAAGGTATTTATACACCCTATGAAATGGAAGCCATGGCAAAAGACGGCCGAAAAATAAATTTATTGGTCACCACGTCACCGGTCATCGGCACTAACCGCTATATAGTGGTTCAACGCGACATTACCGAATTTAAAAATTTGGAAAAGAAGCTTTATGAAAGTGAAAAACTGGCCGCATTGGGACAGTTATCAGCGGGAATAGCTCATGAAGTGCGCAATCCGCTTTCTTCGATAAAGATGAGCTTGCAAATACTGGGAAAACGGATGAACCCTGTCGGCAACGATCTGAAGAGATTTAAAATCGCCGAAAAAGAAGTGGAGCATTTGGAGACGCTGGTTAACAATGTTTTGGTTTTCGCCAAGCCGCTGGAACCAAAAAAGATTCCTGTAGATTTAGCCAAAGTAATCGACCATGCCATCGCTATGGCCGAAAGAGGAATTGCCGATAAGCACATTAAGTTACAAACTCAATTTAGTAATATACCTCCCCTGACGGTTGATGCGGCGATGATGGCCGATGCTTTTTTAAATATTATTCGTAACGCTGTGGAAGCAGTGGCAGAGTTTGGCAATATTACTGTTTCGTTGCGCTATTTCGATGAAACTAATCAATCAGTGGTAGTGGAAATTAAGGATAACGGGTGCGGTATCGATGAGGAAGATATGCCGCATATATTTAATCCTTTCTTTACAGTGAAAAAATATGGTACTGGTTTAGGGCTGTCCCAGGTAAAGAAAATTATTGATCTTCATCAGGGGACTATCGATATTATAAGTAAAAAAAACGAGGGAACAACAGTACGCATTATTTTGCCGTGGGCGATCGATGATTTCCGGTTGGTCGACACACTCAATAATTAAGGTAGCTTTCTATGTCTAAAATATTGGTTATTGATGACGATGCTTCGATTAGGGAAACCCTTGATTTGTATCTGACTGAGGAAGGATACAAGGTGGAAACCGCTGAAACCGGCACAGAAGGCCTGAATAAGTATGTGCAGAATCCGGCGGACGTTGTAATTTTAGATATTCGACTGCCGGATGTCGATGGCTTCTCCGTGCTGGAAGACCTGAAAGAAGAAAATGAAAACATAAAAGTGATTATGATTACCGCTTATCATGACATGGAAACAACGATTAACGCCATGAAAGGCGGAGCTTTCGATTATATTCATAAACCGGTCAATGTCGATGAACTGGATATAGCGATTAAAAAGGCCCTGAAATCGCTGGAAATGGAAAAAAAGATTGACGGACTTTTGATGGAACCTTCGCGCAATTTCCGGGTTGGTGATATTGTCGGCACCGGCAATGAAATGCGGGAAATATTTAAAACGATAGGAGTAGTTTCACAAAGCCGCACTACCGTTCTCATTCAAGGGGAAAGCGGTACGGGCAAAGAATTAATCGCCAAAGTCATCCATCATAATACATCGCCCGATGAACCATTTATTGCCGTTAATTGTTCAGCGATTGTCGAGACACTTCTGGAATCGGAATTATTCGGTCATGAAAAGGGCTCGTTTACCGGCGCAGTTGCCCGCAAGCTGGGCAAGTTTGAGCTGGCGCGTTTTGGCACCGTATTCCTGGATGAAATCAGCGAAATGTCCGTCAACCTGCAAGCAAAGCTATTGCGTGTTTTGCAGGAAATGGAATTTGATCGGGTAGGGGGTAAAGATAAAGTCAAGGTTAACGCCCGGATTATGGCCGCGACCAATAAGGATTTAAAGGCTTTGGTGAAAGAAGGAAAATTTCGCGATGATCTGTATTATCGCTTGAATATTGTATCGATAAATATCCCGCCGTTGCGCACGCGCCGTCAGGATATCCCTCCCCTGATCGATTATTTGCTGGCAAAAATCAATATGGATTTGCACAAGAAAATTATCGGCATTTCGGACGAAATGATGGAAATATTCATGAACTATAGCTGGCCGGGCAATATCCGCGAGTTGGAGAATTTATTGGTCCGGGCCTGCGTTGTAGCCAAGGGACAGGTCTTGGGTAAAAATGATTTTCCCGAATTAGGTAAAGAAGAGACAGCCCAGCAGCCAAAGGAGGCAACAACAGATGTATTTACATCTGCCGAGCCGGGTAAATTTCTAACCTTGGATGAAATCGAAGAACGCTACATTCGCAAGGTCATTAAAGAAACAAATAAAAACAAAGGGGAAATTTGCGAGATATTGGGAATTTCCCGCCCCACCTTCGAACGGAAGTTGGAAAAGTATGGAATCACCTTTGAGCGAGATTAGTGGACTGTTGAAAAACGCTCCCAGCATACGCTGGGCTGCGCATCTGCGGAGTGTATCCGGCGCATGCCGGATGTGCTTCCTCATACTTCAGGACTCGCGCGCCTTGCATCTAAGCATTTTTGAACAGCCCCAGAAGTTGTCATTCCCGCCTCCGAGCGGGAATCCAGTAATAGTAAAAGCACAAATACAATTGAGGGAATGAAAACTGATGTTTCAAGACCTGATCCTACTTCCTACGGCTTGCCATAGCACCTTTGAAAGTTTTAGGTATGAAAATTATAAAACATAACAAAAGGTGAAGAATATGAAAGAGTCGCCAAAGATTTCGAATGAAAGCAATTCACAGCAGAAGAGAGTAGAGACGTTGGTCGGGGTACTCTTGCCCCACTTGAAGAGGCACTTAGGGCGGAAGGGTATACGGCCGAAAAATTATCAACCATTAAAACCAGACTTAAAACCTGATAGCAACGTTATTGAAAGAAAGACCGGTTCTATTCATTCAGAAAACTGCGTAGAAGGGGGGTTAGTTCCTGTTTTCTCTGGTGGCAAACAGATTGGTTGGGTCCCATCGGAAAAACCTGAATCGGACACTTATGAGTCAATCTCTTTCGCAAAGAAGAAAATATCAAGCTTTGCGATATCGGGTATTTTCTCTGCTGTGTTACATATTCTTTTTTTTCTGCGCGACAAATATCCATTCAATAAATTGGTTCAGTTGAGGGCGAATTCCTCTTATATTGAATTGATTGGCTTCCTAGTTATTCTCTATATCGTGCCAGCGATTGTATACTTCTTATTGATACCCGAACGCGAGTTCCACGATTTTACTTCCCAATCTCGCACAACAATAGTCGCAACTTTTATTGGAGTCATGCTTGTATTATGCTTAATCGGCCTTGTGATGGGCGGACTGGCCAGCTTCGTCATTGGTATCATCTTCTATTAAATAAAAAGGGCAAATATATGAATAAATCAACTTTAGTAATGCTAACGGTGATAATCTTTTTAGGAGGTTGCTCTATGCAACCAACTGTACAAAAGGTTAGTGAGAGTAAATCGGGTTTTGATGGTGCTTTTTACCAGGGAGAAACCGAGATTGTTAGTAAAGATTTTTCTAACAACGAACAATATCGTATATTCGAAAAAGCTGCCTCGGGTTTTGTTGCGCTTAATTCAATCAAAGATGATGCCGAGCAAAGGGCGAAGAATTTTTGCAGCGAAAATAACAAGGCAATGAAAACAGTAAAATGGCAAACATCCGGTTCTCGTCCATGGAAGCCCGGAGCTTTTCCAACAGTGGAAATTACGTTTGTTTGTGTTGATAAGCCAAATGTTGCAGCACCTTCTACTTTCGATGATGTTCTGTACACCAGGCTGAATAATCTAAAAAAACTCTTAGATAGTGGTGTGATCACCAAAGAAGAATTTGAAAAACAGAAAGCCAAAATTCTTAACCAATAATCAGATGAAAATTTATGATAAAAAGATAATTGAATTTTATCGTGAGTGAAACCATGAATTGGAGTGCTTTTTCTGCCATAGCAACGTTTTTTGCAGTCTTAGTGGCCCTTGGAATAGCCATATTCCAGAACTTTTACCAAAATAAGGTTCGATTGAGAGTCTGCCTTGTAACAAGAGGTAGATATTCTGATCAGAAATCAATATTTATTGTAATATCAAACATGGGAATGATTCCCGAGACGATTACGCGGATTATAATAGAAGATACAAATGGGAAGCTTAAAGAACTTCACAATCAAGGTTTCGATTTACCTAAGACGCTTAGACCTCATGAAGTAATTCATCTTGCCTGTCCATATTTTTCGGAAAATTTGAACAAGAATGAAAAAATATTTGCTGAAGATTCTTCTGGTAAAAAATGGAAGTGTCAGAAAGACAGTGTAAATCATTCATTGAAAATTTTAAGAAATTTTATAGGGAAAAGAATTATCTATTCATCAGACGAAACAGATGAAAATAAAATCAGCTAAGTCTCTCTTTTGCAATTTGAATCCTATTGATAGTTATACTTATTAAGAAAGATGAAGGCATTATCAAGAATTATTTTTAAATATGAAAATTACTAGTGCAGAATTTGTGAAGAGCGCCGTTTGGCCGCCGCAATATCCACCGGCGACACTGCCGGAAATAGCTTTTGTTGGGCGCTCCAACGTGGGCAAATCATCTTTGATTAATACGCTCGTCGGGCGCAAGAATCTGGCTAAGACCAGCAATACGCCTGGCCGAACACAACTAATTAATTTTTTTACTATCAATGAAAAAATATCGTTTGTTGATCTCCCCGGTTATGGTTTTGCCAAAGTTTCCCAGTCTGTTAAAAAGAATTGGGGAGAAATGGTGGAAACATACTTAAAAGAACGGCAAAGCCTTGCTTTGGTAATCTTTATTTTAGATATCCGCCGCGATCCCAGCGAAGATGATTTGTCTTTGCGCGACTGGCTGGAACATTACCGGATACCTTATTTGTACGTTCTAACAAAGGCCGATAAATTATCTAATAACCAGTCCGTAAGTCAACGCAGTAAAATCGAACTGCATCTGCATGCAGAAGCGGGGAGGGAATAAAATCCTCTTTTCCGCTAAAACCGAGAAAGGGAAAAATGATATTTGGCAGGTCTTGGAGGATCGTCTACGGTTACCGGAAAGAAAGTAACTGTAAGTATAATAATCTGTAAGGTGTTTTATGTGGGCTGGTTTTGAGTCATTGATTGAAAAAATATTCTCGAATGTAAAAACACCGTGGAATACAAACATTTTTGAAAGAAATTGTGTGTAGTTAAAAATGCTGATTTACTAATGATTTTCACCTTTCTGTAATTTCCATCAAGTCCGAAAAACAAATTTATCTTGACCGATGGTCAAATATTTTTTATATAATAAATTATTAAAAAATGGGTATGAAAAAAGCTTCCGACCTTGACAGGATGATTAAATTATGTTAGCGGACGCCAGTTTGTCCGGCCTTGTATTAAACAATATTTTAAAAGGTTTTGCCTATAGAGAATATATGAGGAGTATCAGGTGCTAAAAGATAACGAAAAAGTTGGTGCAGTAATGGTTGTTGGTGCGGGAATCGCCGGCATTCAGGCCTCTCTCGATTTAGCCAATTCCGGAATGAAAGTATATCTGGTCGAAAACGGGATCAGCATCGGCGGCGTCATGGCGCAACTGGACAAGACTTTTCCCACAAATGACTGTTCCGCCTGTATATTGTCGCCGAAACTGGTGGAAGTAGGGCGTCATCCTAATGTAGAAATTAAAACACTACGGACTGTCGAATCGGTCGAAGGTGAACCGGGAAAATTTAAAGTTAAATTAACCAGCGCGCCGCGTTTTGTTAATCTGGATAAATGTACCGGGTGCGGTGATTGCGCGAATGTTTGTCCGGTTTCCGTAAAAGCTGAATTCAACGGCAATTTAAGCGAAAGAAAAGCAATTTACCGCCATTTTCCCCAGGCAATTCCCAGCGGCTTTGCCATCGATAAACTGGGAACCTCTCCCTGTAAAGCCAACTGCCCTACTCATATCAGTGTTCAGGGTTATGTGGCCTTGATTGGTCAGGGCAAGTTTAAAGAAGCACTCAAACTTATCAAACAGGATAACCCTTTCCCCGTCGTCTGCGGCCGTGTTTGTAACCATCCCTGCGAAACGGCCTGTATGCGGGGCAAAGTGGAAGATCCCATTGATATTATGCACCTGAAGCGCTTTGTTGCTGATCTTGATTTGAAAGGTGATACCCGCTATCTGCCGGAAAAGAAGGAAAACAAGGGCAAGAAAGTCGCCATTATCGGCGCCGGACCTTCGGGACTGACCTGCGCTTATTATCTGGCCATCGAGGGCTATGATGTAGAAGTTTTTGAAGCTCTGCCGATCGCCGGCGGCTGGATGGCTGTTGGTATTCCCGAATACCGCCTCCCCAAGAATATTCTCAATGCGGAAATCAAAGTCATTGAAGATCTGGGTGTAAAGATTCACTTAAATACAAAAATCGGCAAAGACATTCCCTTTGCTAAGCTCCAGAAAGATTTCAGCGCGATTTTTATCGGCTGCGGCACGATGAAGAGCAGCAAACTCAACATTCCCGGTGAAGATATGCAGGGTGTGGTTCATGGCGTTGATTATCTGATGCAGATCAATCTTGGTAAAAAAGTTTCTCTGGGTGACAGAGTCGCTGTCATCGGCGGCGGTAACGTGGCCATGGATGCCGTCCGCGTGGCTGTGCGCACCGGCTCCAAGAATGTTTTCATTCTCTATCGCCGGACCCGTGCGGAAATGCCCGCGTCTCCCGAAGAGATCGAAGAAGCCATTGAAGAAGGAATCGAGATGAAATTCCTCGTTGCCCCGAAGCGAGTCGTTGGTAAGAACGGAAAAGTTACCGGTATCGAATGCACTCGGATGGAACTGGGTGAACCAGATGCCAGTGGCCGCCGCCGACCCATTGAAATTAAAGGCTCCGAATTTATAGTTGAATGCGATGCCATCGTTCCCGCCATCGGTCAGGAAGCCGACCTCTCTTTCATTACTAAAGAAAGTGGCGTTTCCATCAACAAATGGAACAATATCGATTACGATAAGATTACTTACGCGACAAACATCGCCGGCGTGTTCTCCGGTGGTGACGTGGTCACCGGTCCTCAGACTGTTGTCAAGGCTGTTTATTCCGGTAAGGAAGCGGCCAAGTCCATCAATCGTTATCTGATGGGCGAAGATATCAAGGCGGGACGCGAAAGAGATTGGACCAAAGACCTGGCGGACAAGGCCGATGTTTCTGATGTGCCTAAGAGTCCCCGCGTGAAATATCCCCTCATGAAACCGGAAAATCGCCGAACTAACTTTAAGGAAGTTGGCATCGGCTTTGATGAAGCGCAAGCTATGGCCGAAGCACTGCGCTGTTTGAATTGCGGCATCTGCTCGGAATGTTATCAGTGTGTGGAAGCCTGTATTGCCAAGGCCGTCGACCATGACATGAAATAGGAAGAAACCATTGAAGTCGGCGCCGTCATTGCCTCGCCCGGCTTTGAAATATTTAATGCCCGAATCCCCGGCGAATACGGAGACGGCATTCATAAAAATGTTGTTTCCGCCATTCAGTTTGAACGTATCCTTTCTGCATCCGGGCCGTTCTTCGGCCATGTGCAGAGAATTTCCGACGGCAAAGAACCCAAGAAGATCGCTTTTATTCAATGCGTGGGTTCCCGCGATGTTTCTTGCGACCAGAGTTGGTGCTCTTCGGTCTGCTGTATGTATGCGACCAAAGAAGCCA
>CAVSRI010000026.1:0-154034 GCA_963730275.1 uncultured delta proteobacterium
TTGCAGATGTTTTTTGGATACCCAAACATGAGTCCCGGAAATACTTCTTTTAAGTTGCGACCAGAAACCCTCAATAGATTGTGTATGACATATGCCTCGCACGTATTCCTTTGAACTATGTTTTACAAAACTATGATTGAATCCAGATTTAGGGAGAAGACGATAACTAAGAAACTCATCACTATGAATTGCAGACCCTTTTTCTACAGAACGTTCCAAAATAGGGATGATGGTATTGCGTTTAACATTGCTCACCGTCACCGCCTTAACGTTGCTACCTCGATTGACCATCCCAAAAACAATAGCTTTACCTTCGGCTCCGCGCCCTCGTTTACCCGCGCGTTTGCCACCAATATAAGTATCGTCAATTTCAGTAATACCACTAAACTTTATGCTCTTGCCTGCACCCATAAGCTCACGAATTTGGTGAGCTATGCGCCAAGCACATTTATAGGTAACACCAAGTTGGCGCTCCAATTCTTTTGCAGATACGCCCGACCTTGTAGCGGTCATCAAATATATAGCATAAAACCAGTAAATAAGAGGTGTAGTAGTTTTCTCAAATACAGTCCCCTGAGTTGGATAGATTTGATAACCGCACCATTGACACTCATAACACCGTCTATTTTTTAACACGATGAAATTTCGTTTCTTTGTCACATTCCGGACATTTTTTAAGGTCACTATAACGAAGTTTAAAAATTTCATCCAAGCAAGCGTTATCATCTGGGTATCGTTTGCGGAATTCCGTAATAGTAAATTTCATGGTTATCAAACTCCCTTCCAATTATTTCTTGGATTAGAGAGTAGCATATAAAATACATGTTGTCAAGGGAAGGGTTCCCCAAAAACTGTACCAGCTACGCGGTTAGTTTTCCAGCCTCAAAAAGCCCCGATCTTGCAAAATCACTGGGCGTTTTGTAGTTCAAAGAACTGTGAGGACGATACTCATTGTAATCCGTCCTCCATGTTTCAATCTTATCACGAGCATCGTCCAAAGACAAAAACCAATTTGTGTTCAGGCACTCGTCCCTAAGGCTGCCGATAAAAGACTCTACAAAAGCATTGTCCGTCGGTTTTCCGGGTCTGGAAAAATCAAGGGTGACATGGTTATCGTACGCCCATTTATCCAAAACTTTCGAGACGAACTCGGGACCATTGTCACACCGGATATTTTTAGGAACACCGCGTAACGATTTTATATGATCAAGCATAGTTACCACATCATCGCCTTTAATGCCCTGATCAACCTCAATACCCAGACATTCCCGGCTGAATATGTCTACAACTGTCAGCACTCGAAAACGCCTTCCGTTGAAAAAACTATCTGACGCAAAATCCATGCTCCAGCAGTCATTGATCTGTCGTACGCTCTCCCTTGCTACTCTGGGATTCTCACTAGTATGCTTCCTGGTTCTTTTCCTGCGCAGATTAAGCCCCTCTTCACAGTATATCCGGTATACCCGCTTATGGTTCACTCTCCAACCTTCTCTTTGCAAAAGAACATGGATTCGCTTGTATCCGTAACGGACGCGAACCGCGGCTACTTCCCTGATCCTCATCCTCAAAGCATTCTGCCAGTCGACAATGCTCCGGTATCGAT
This sequence comes from uncultured delta proteobacterium, assembly GCA_963730275.1. Lineage (GTDB taxonomy): Bacteria > Desulfobacterota > Syntrophia > Syntrophales > Smithellaceae > UBA4810. The sequence goes on from CAVSRI010000026.1 coordinate 1,604, forward strand.
AAGACGAACGCCCGATACAAAGGACTGAACAGGCCCGCCGCTCACCGACTCGAAAACTGTTCTCCAGATAGATCACCAGAGGCCGCCTGGCGGCAGGCTTTATAACTTTTTTGAGAGCACCTCCTGAAGCATGCACTTGTCCAGGCTCAGATCAGCCACCATCTGCTTTAATTTGCGGTTCTCTTCCTCCAACTGTTTGAGGCGCCTCAGTTCGCTCATGTCCAGGCCACCATACTTCTTCTTCCAGCGGTAAAAGGTCTGCTCGGAAATGCCCATCTTCCGAATCACCTCAGCTACCGGTGTCCCATGTTCGGCCTGCTTCAGCGCATAGGCAATCTGCTCCTCGGTAAACTTCTTCTTCATGGCATAATTCCTCCTGCTCAATATTTTTATTATGCCAGAAAACTAACTTATCCGCTGGACCAATTTTTGGGGAGAAGGTCATTTTTCTCAATTCAGGTGCGCCTCTGGTGCTGAAGGACGGTAATTCAAAGAGCTATATGGTCTGAACGTGTTGTATTCCAAGTGCCGCTTACCTGAGTTGTCCATGCCTGGAAATTCTCAATTGAACTGATCGTAGCATGATGTATTTTTGAAGATTTCAAGTGATTATCCTCAATTTAATTTAAAACTGAAGATTGTAGACTTGTAGATACCGTTCTTGTCAAGCGCAAACTGGCTTGTAGTTTGGATCATATTTTTTGCCGGATTTCAGGATAGCAAAGATAATGTGAACCAACTTCCGCATAATCGCACAAACAATTACTTTGCCCTTCTTGCCTTTTTCTTTTAGGCGATTATAAAAAGCAATCATCACAGGATTACATTGAATCGATACCAGCGCCGGCATATACAGGGCTTTCCGGAGCCGTACATGTCCGATTTTGCATAATCTGGGTTTGCCCTTTATGGATGTTCCGGAAAGAGTTTCCTTGGGCGCCAGACCAATGAAGGCCACCACTTCTCGAACATGGTTGAATTTTTCCAGATTATCCAATTCGGCCAGGATAGTAGGAATGGTTACCTTACCGAGTCCGGGAATAGAATCCAGTAAATCCTTCTTTCGTTTAAGATTCGAGTCTTGTTCTATGAGCTCGGCAATTTGTTTTCTGATCCTTTCAATTTCCTGATCCAAATAAGTGATATGTTCTTTAATCAAAGGACTAACCGATTCATGCGCTGTGCTGATCCGATTCTTCTCCTGGCTGCGCATGTCGATCAAACTATCAGCTCGTCTAACCAGTGCTCGCAAAACCCTGATTGCAGGTGTTGGTGGAATCCAGGGCTCCGGTTGTATAGCCAGACAGAAACGGGCAATGATTCCTGAATCAATCTTATCCGTCTTGGTACGGATCAGTTCGCTCTGAGCAAATCCCTTGATCCGTGCGGGATTGACAATGCTAACTGTATGTCCGGCTTCATGAAGATAAATCGCTAAATCCTCTCCGTAATTACCCGTAGCTTCAAGACAAGCGTGAACCTTCTGAATTTCCTGTTTCTCCAGCCAAAGGGATAACGCCTCATAACCTTCCGTTGTGTTCTTAAAAGATTTGTTTTTAATCTTACTATTTGCAACAAGCAATGCGGCTTCAAATCTCTGTTTGGCTATATCTATCCCTAGAACCGATGTTGGCATACTCTTTCTCCTTTCTATCAATGATAGCTGGTAAAAAGCTTCGTCCGAATCAACCTTGTCAGTACAAACTCATTCTCATTCGAGAAGGTTTCTGATACCGTACGAGTTACTGAACAAAGCATCGGAGAAGAGGATCTAATCTACAAAACATGCTCTCTGGCATCAGGTGAACTACAGATTCACTCTTCCCTTTTACCCCGGCGTCCCAGGGTAGTTTATAACATACGATAAATTATAAGAACACAAGGTAAGCATTATGTACAAAGCTTGCGCACCTGTTCCATGACTTTCAGTGATTTAACTTCGCGGCCCAACACGTGAGAGATAAAGCCGATGAGAATGTTGCGGGATTCCGTTGCTAAACTATCGGATAAAGCTATCAGCTTAATTTTATCAATGTCCATGTCCTTGCCTAAAAGCAATGTCCGCACGGTACCTGCGGAAATAGACTGATCGTATCTTTCGGGTTGGGCACAAACCGCGCATTTGATTCCACCATCCCGCGGATAAAAGTAATATGAACTGCCATTGGTAACAGGAATTTTACATCTGATGCAGTGGTCAAGCGCCGGTTCAAAACCGGCCAATTTCAGCAGGCGCATTTCAAAAAAACGAACGGTGGCAGTCGATGCCTTTTCATCGTCAAGCAATGCTAGAAAGTTTTGTAAAAGTTCGAAGATTTTTTCATTCTTTTTCCCTTCCGGACTGAAATGATCTGCAAGATCGATAAAATAGGAGGCGATTAGAGTTTTTTCCAAATCTTGCCGTATGGAATTATAGTGGTCGATGATCTCGCAGGATTCAATAAACGCCAGCACATCGCGATTTTTACGGGAAAAGATAATATTAGTCAGTGAAAAAGGTTCAAAGACATTGGCAAAACGCTTTTTACTTCTTTTAGCACCTTTGGCAATTCCCGTAAGCTTACCAAAATCGTTGCTGTAGAAGGTTATAATTAAATCTGATTCCCCGTAGTTGAGGCAACGTAAAACAAACCCCGTGGTTTTTTGGCTTTCTCTACTGTTCATACTTTTAAAGAGGGTAGGACATATTTTATTTTCCCGCCAACGATGGTGAGAATAGCCTTGCCTTGCATTTTCCAGCCATGAAAGGGAGAGTTCTTGCCGCGGGAGCAGAAGGTTTTTACGTCAACAGTCCATTTAAGTTGCGGATCAATGACGGTAATATCGGCATCTACCCCTGTCTGGAGACTTCCTTTAGGCAGGTTCAGGATATGTGCCGGATTCGTGCTCATTTTCGCTATCAGCTCCGGCCAGGAAAGTACTTTTTCTTGGATAAGATTTAAACTCAAGGCCAACGAAGTTTCCAAACCGCTGATACCTTTTTCGGCATATTCAAACTCCAATTCTTTATCCGTTCGCCCATGAGGAGCATGATCGCAGGCAATAACATCAAGCGTTCCATCAGCCAGGCCTTCTTTAATTGCGGCAACATCAGTGGCGCTTCTTAAAGGCGGATTGACTTTTAAATTTGTATCATAGCCTTGTAGAAATTCATCGGTTAAAGTGAAGTAATGAGGAGCAGTTTCCGCCGTTACCCTCAGGCCTCTTTTTTTGGCTTCGCGAATTAGGCGGACGGAACCGGTTGTGCTTACATGGGCAATGTGGACGCAAGTCTTGGTGAATTCGGCGATCAAAATATCGCGCGCTACCATTGTTTCCTCCGCTATGCTGGGGATGCCGCCAAGCCCCAAAATTGTGGAATAATAGCCTTCATTCATCAAACCGCCGCCGGAGAGATTTATATCTTCGCAATGCGAAATAATCGGCAATTCCAGTGAATGGGCGTATTCCATCGCACGGCGCATTAACGCGGCATCCATTACCGGCTTACCATCATCGGAAAGAGCAACCACGCCCGCATCTTTCAAATCCCAAAATTCCGTCAATTGGGAACCGGAAGAATCCTTGCTGATTGCGCCGATGGGGTAAACGTTGGCCAGATCAGCCTCAGCAGCTTTCCTTCTGATAAATTCGGTAATAGAACGGTTATCATTAACGGGAGATGTGTTGGGCATACAGGCGATAGAGGTGAAACCACCGGCACCGGCCGCTGCGGCCCCTGAAGCAACGGTTTCTTTGTATTCAAAACCCGGTTCGCGCAAATGAGTGTGTATATCGATTAACCCCGGCGTAAGAATCATTCCGGCCAGTTCAATAATTTTTACTTTTTCCGAATCTTTGGATTTTACTGATTTTAAGAGATCTGAGCCGATTTTAGCAATCTTTCCATTTTCCAACAAAACATCCATATCGGCATCTATTTTTTGGGCCGGGTCGATTATCCTCGCGCCGGTTAACAATATTTTCATTCGTTACCTCCGGTCAGCAGGTAAAGCAGAGCCATTCTTACTGCCACACCTTTATTTACCTGATCGAGAATTACCGAGTAGGATGGATCATCGGCGATGTCCGGCGATATTTCCACGCCGCGATTGATTGGTCCCGGATGCATGACAATAACATCTTTTTTGGCCAGCTTAATGTTGCTGCGGTTAAGACAGTAATGCTGGGAATATTCGCGTAGTGAAGGGAAGATGTTTTGCTTTTGCCTTTCCAGTTGAATACGCAACATCATTACTACATCCGCACCGACAATGGCGTCCTCCAGCTTGTTGTAAACCTTTACGCCCATTTGTTCTACATCCCGGGGAAGCATGGTCGCCGGACCGGCCAGAAATACTTGAGCGCCCATTTTCGACAAACCGTAAATATTCGATCGGGCAACACGACTGTGGGTTATGTCGCCCACGATTGCTACTTTCAATCCGGCGATTTTGCCTTTTTTTTCTTTAATGGTCATCATGTCCAAAAGCGCCTGCGTGGGGTGCTCATGCGCGCCATCGCCGGCGTTGATAATAGACTGTTTAACCAATGATGCCAGTAAGTGCGGAGCTCCGGCAGCGCTGTGGCGAATGACGATTACATCGGGATTCATGGCTTCCAAATTGCGTGCCGTGTCAATAAGAGTTTCTCCTTTGACGACGGAACTGGTCGATGAGGAAATGTTAATGGTATCGGCGCTAAGCCTTTTCCCTGCGATTTCAAAGGATGTTCGCGTTCGAGTGCTGGCTTCGTAAAATAAGTTAATGATCGTCTTGCCGCGCAGTGTCGGCACTTTCTTAATTTCGCGGGTGGAAATTTCCAGAAAAGATTCGGCTGTTTCCAGAATGAGATTAATTTCCTCAACTGTAAGGTCTTTTATTCCGAGGATATCTTTTTTTTCAAATTTCATAACAGGTTCTAAATTTAATATTTAAGTTCCTTCTTCAATGATCACTTCATCAATCCCGTTTTTTTCCACAAGGTTGACTCTCACGGCTTCCCAAAGAGAAGAGGGCAGATTTTTTCCGACAAAGTCAGCTCTGATCGGAAGTTCGCGATGACCACGGTCAATTAAAACAGCAAGCTGAATCATTTTTGGCCGACCAAAATCAATCAAAGCGTCCATTGCCGCACGAATGGTCCGCCCGGTAAAGAGCACATCGTCAACAGAACAACTATTTTATCGTCGAGGGAAAAGGGAATTTTTGTTTTCCCCAGACGAGGCTTTTTATTGGAGGTGGAAATGTCATCACGATAAAGAGTTATATCCAGGATACCAAGGGGAATTTTACCAGCTTCAATGCCGGATATTTTTTTCTGCAACCTTTCCGCCAGATATACTCCGCCGGTACGAATACCGACAAGAACAAGATTTTCCTTGCCTTTATTTTTTTCCAGAATTTCATAAGCAATACGGGTGAGGCAGCGGTCAATTCCGTCATTGTCCATCACTATTTTAATGTTTTTGTCTTCCATCATATTGCTTAACCTCAATTGCTTAGCTTCGCACATTGGAGTTTCACAAATAAAAAAGCCTTCCCCCTTGCGGAGAAAGGCTTTACAAGCTTGTAATGATTTTATTTTCATTGCCAATTCCTTTTTCAATCTCGCCGGATTAAATTAAAAGGATCAAATTTTTTATTCTTATACAACTAAGAAGCATATGTGTCAAGGCGAAAAGGGATTATTCGCTGAAAATATTTTAATCAAAAGCATAGCGTGTAAATTAAGCCAATCCTTAAGTAAAAATCCTTATAAACTTAACTACAATCAATATTAGTAAGAAAATTAAATAGAATCGCAGGAAGTACAAAGCAATCTTTGTTGTTTTATTTAGTTGTATTCGTGGCATGGTCAAATCCTTAAAGTTTAGCTCTGGTTTCAACGCCTTTCATGATGTCATTGTAATGAATAACACCGAGAATACGATCCCTGGCATCGACAACGGGAATCATTTCGTAATGATACTTGGCAAAAATTTCTGCTAAGTCATCTTGGACATCGTCATCTTCTGCTGTGATTACCGGCGATACCATTATTTCACCTAATGTTTTATTATCTGCGGTCAGAAGCATTTCCCGCAGATCAACTACCCCTAAAAGAGTTTGATCATCTTCATTAACAGCATAGATATAAGAAATGTTATGCGGCTCTAATCCGGAATGCCTGATTTTTTCGATTACTTCACCAACGGTAACTTCTTTTGGTACGGTAATGAAATCATGGGACATAATGCTATTTGCCGTTGCTTCTCGCTTGGAAAGAATAGATTGGACACGTTCGTATTGATCTTTATCCAGCAACTGCATGAACTGAGTTACGTTATCATGCGGGAGTACTGCAAATAGACCGGCAAGTTGCGGTATTGACATTTCCGAGAAAATATTGCGAGCCCGCTCTTTGCGGAGATTGGCAATAATCTGGCGCTGTGCTCTTGGTTCTGCCTCCGCTAATGTTTCGGCAGCTTTTTCGGAATCCAGCGCAGAAAAGAGCGCCTGTTGCTCATCGCCGGGTAACTCTTCTAGGATATCGGCTAAGTCTTCACTGGGGAGTTCCACCATATCTTTGCGTGTAACGGAAAGAGAAACTTTGTCCGTTGCAATTGCATCTTCGACCGATAAAGGTTGGACATACTTCCATGATATAAAATCATCTTTTATAAGATGGAATTTTCCCAAACCTATTCTACGTAAGAAACCGTTAAAGGATATATCGACATGAACGAGCAGCAATTTATTTCTAACTTCTATTAGGTGAATATCATTGACAACCTCGACCCGGCGATCGTCTATGTCTACGATTGTGCGGCCCATTAAATGTTTATCCAGAAGAATCCACCCGGCTTGATCGACAAAAGGCGGATAAACTTCACCATTTTCCGGAGGCTGAACAAAGAGAGCATCATCTTCTATTTTAATGACTCGTTCCCAGGGAATAAAAACTGTTGGCTTACCCCAACCAAATTCAATGTAAATGCCGACGGCTTCCGGATAGGGGTCCTTTACCGAAAAGACAATATCAGTGAGCTTACCGATTCTGTTTTTAATCTTTCCAACACAAATTGGCCGTTTGACCAGTTCGGAAAAATAAATGAACCTGTATTTAGAGCCGTTTCCAGACTGAGTTAGCTGATTTTGCCTTATTATTGATATCCATTAGTCCTAGTCCTCTTACAAGGATCATTTAAAAAGATCAGGGAAAAGAGTGCCTATTCCCATCAATGATGACATTATAACAACAAAAATAACAATTGACCAGTTCATTATGTTTTGTGAACCGGTATTAACCCTGTCACCCATGACTGATTTGTCATTGAGTAAGAGAATCAAAAAAACGAGTGATGAAGGTAACAAAGTAACTGCTACGACTTGTACGAACATGGTGATTGTAACCAAAGGCGCTCCGGGAATCAAAACAACAAGACCTGATGTCAATAGCATCAGCAAGTAAATACCGTAAAACCAGGGAGCTTCTCTAACTTTTTGATTCAGAGAGTGTGACCAGCCGAAGACTTCACCAACCGCCCATGATGTGGATAGGGAAATGCATAAAGCGCCAAGGAAGCCGGCATCAAAAAGGCCGATAGCGAAAAGTGTTCGAGCGATATTGCCATAACCTGCGGATAAAAGCGGCACGATAGCTTCGGCCGTTTGCGCGGCATCTTCAATGACTATAGGCGGCTGATGATAAAAGAAGACAGCACCCGTTGCAATTATAATGAATACAGCCACAAGGCAGGTAAAAAAAGATCCAACAAATGTTTCAATCTTTCCAAAAGTGATATCATGAATATCAAGGCCTTTATCTACAACAGCACTTTGTTGAAAGAATATCATCCACGGAGCGATGGTTGTTCCAATGTTGGCCAAAAGAATGAATATCAAATCCATGTTGAAGCCACTGAGATTTGGCTGGTAAAATCCCCGGAAAACTTCACTCCAGGCGGGAGCAGCTGGTGTGGCCATTGCCCAAAATGCTGCCGGTATATAGACAAAATTGAATAAACAAAAGAAAAGAGTTAATCTTTCAAATGTCCAGTATTTGCCGGTAAGAACAATGGCAAATAAAATGAGCGTAACACCAATGACGGTTATCCCTGGGGGTATGCCAAAAATGCTCATTGCCGCCGTCATTCCAATATATTCTGTAACTAATGTTAGCCAATCCGTAATTGCCAAATCGACGATAGAAAACCATCCCCAGAAAGGACCGAAACCATCGAAAATAGCTTCTGCATGGCCACGCTTAGTTACTGCCCCCAGGCGAACCGTCATTTCTTGGACAAAGTAGGCCATAGGTATAAGCAGAATGAATATCCAAAGTAACTGTGAAGCCGTATTTTGAACCTGTTACTGCATAGGTTGATATGCCGCCCGCGTCATTATCGGCAATCATAACGATTATGCCGGGCCCGAGAACAGACAAAAAAACAATCAGCTGACGCCGGAATCGGTTGAGCTTATGGATGCTTTTGCTTATCCAATACATAACAGCGTACCTCAGGAATATCTGTTACAACCTGTAATAAAGGAACGCTGTCGATACAAAAAGGAAAAGCATGGACAGAGTTCGCGGAAGAGAGATTGTCTTATAGCAAAATGTTTCCGGTTCTTTATCTATCCGGAAAATGCCATTAACGGTGGGTCTATGATACTTTCGGGATAAACATTATTTTAAGTCTCAGCCGGGACCAATTGCTCAACGTTCCTCTACTACCAGGAGGTTCCATATCTTTCTATCTCCGAAAATGAGAATTTCCTTCCACCATAAAAAAAGTGTCAGGCGAAAATTCGTTTTCGTTAAACATAAAAAGAAACGTCAGTCAAGAATATTTTACGATTAATTATTTTTCCGGTGATCAAGAAAACAAATTTAAAGCCTGACCCAGCAAGGCTAGGGTTATTATGAACAAAAAGTGATCATACTTTTAAAAACAGACGCATAAATAATTGGCTGTTAATCAGCACACGAATTAATGCAACAGACTTCCCAGCCGCCGCCAGCGAAGATTAGTATCTTCATGGTTCCATGACCAATAAATGATAAAAGCTTTTCCTTCGACGTCTTTTATATCCACAAATCCCCAGTAACGGCTGTCCGAGCTTTCATCACGATTATCACCCATGACGAAAAAAGAATCCTTTGGAACAGTTACCGGGCCAAAATTATCGCGGGGCTGAATTGCGGCGGGATAAATTAATTTATCACTATAAACGCCGTAAGAGTCGGAATACTCTTTACCGTTAATGAATATCTTCTTATTCCTGATTTCGATTTTATCTCCGGCTATGCCGATAACTCGTTTGATGAAATCTTTGGAACGATCATTGGGATAAATAAAAACAACGATATCGCCCTTCTCCGGATTAGTGACAGGGATGATCATTTTTCTTAAATAAGGTATCTTTACACCGTAAATAAATTTATTAACTAATATCTGATCTCCGACAAGTAATGTCGGCACCATAGAGCGGGAAGGTATTTTAAATGCCTGGATGAAAAATGTCCGAATAACTAGAGCGATCAGTATAGCAATAATAATTGCTTCAATGTATTCTTGAACTTTGGATTTTCTTTTTTCTTTTTTTGATTTATTATCTTCAACCATATTGACTAAACCTCTATGAATAAATATTGGAAAGGGAAAGAGCGACCATAAATAAAGCAACAAATCCTTTAACTATCTTTCTTCCGGCCATAGCGATTATGGCTAGATTGGACGCGCGGTAAAGAGATTTTAATTTCGATTGCCGGGCCACTTCCAATGTCATGATTCCGGCAAATCCTCCTAAAAAAAATCCTCCCCATGCACCCGGTCCCCAAAAAAACGGCGTAAGAATAAACGCCCCGGCAATAGCACTTATCGCGGCAGTCCAAAAAACTTTTTTTGTGGCCATCGGTTGGAGCGCGCCAGTCATAACTAAAAAGAAATCAATTGCTTCCACAATTATAGAAATAAGAAGGAGAAATAAAATAATTTTCCCATTGACTCGGTCAAAGCCGGTGAAGAGGCCATAAAGAAAGACATCGATAAAAATGATCACCGTTCCGAGCAAATCAAATAATGTTAAATAAATACCCGCAAAGAGTATCAAAATAAAAGCGGCAAAAGCTAGAGAAGCAAGCGAAGGCAATTATTTCTTCCTTTTCACTTTAGAGAGTTGCATATTTTCGAAAAACAGCACAATTGGACAGGAAATGAAAACGGAAGAATAAGTGCCGAATACGACGCCGACCAATAGCGAAAATGCCAAGTCATGTATTACTGGTCCACCCCAGATATATAGAGCGATAACGGTAAGAAACACCGTAAAGGATGTCAATATTGTTCTGCTCAATGTCTGATTTATGCTTAAATTGATGGTGTCGGCAAGCTTGTATTTGGGATTTAACTTCACGTTTTCTCTGATTCTATCCAAAACAACAATCGTATCATTTATCGAGTAACCAATGATGAAGAATACCGCCGCCAAAATGTTGATAGTAAATTCCATATTGAGAATGGAAATTGTGCCGATAACGATCACAACATCATGAACAAGGGCAATAATACCGCCTAATCCGTAACGAAATTCAAAACGCCAGGCAATATAGACGAGCATGGCCAGCCAGGAAAGAATTACGGCGAAAATGGCTTTTTTCTGGAAATCCATGCCGACTTTAGAGCCGACAACTTCCACACGTCTGATTTCGTAATCTTTATTGAACGCAGTGGTTAATGGTGTCTCCAAGTTTTCTGCTAGAAGTTTTTGATCATGAAAGGATTCCGCGGTACGGATCAAAAACTCGTTGACACCGAATTGTTGGATGATACTGTTTTCCAATCGGGTCGATTTAAGGGCTTCCCTGATTTTATCGGCGGACGTATCTTTTTGAAACTTTACTTGAATTATAGATCCGCCGGCGAAATCAATACCGAGATTTAAACCGCCATGGATAATGACGGAGGCGATGCTTATAATTGTCAAGATAACCGAGAAAATTATCGCGTATTTCATTTTCCCGACAAAATCAATTTTTAGTCCAGGTTTAATAAACTGCATACTATATCTCTCCTAAAGTGCCAGTGGAATTCTTTAAATACTCAATTTTTTAATATTAAAATTCAGGGTAAAGTAATCGAAAATAATCCTCGTGACGAAAACAGCCGTAAAAAGGCTGGCCAGAAGACCGATGATTAATGTAACCGCAAATCCTTTAATCGGACCGGTGCCGAACATAATCAGGAAAATAGCGGAAACAATGCCGGTTACATGGGTATCAATAATGGTAATAAAAGCTCTTTTATAACCGGTATCCAGCGACAAGCGAATTGTTTTTCCCGTTCGTAACTCCTCTCGAATTCGTTCAAAGATAAGTACGTTGGCATCGACAGCCATGCCGACAGTGAGCAGTAAACCGGCGATGCCGGGCAAAGTTAGCGTGCCTTTGAAAGCAGCCAGTATGCCCAAAACCAAGATAATATTAATAATTAGAGCAAGATCAGCGATGAATCCCGAAAGCTGGTAATAGATAATCATAAACAAAATAACTAAGAGAGATCCGATAATTGTGGCCATAATTCCCTGCCTGATCGAGTCGCTGCCGAGAGATGGGCCTACTGTTCTTTCCTCTAAGAAATTTACTGGAGCGGGAAGGGCACCCGCGCGCAGGACGATGGCGAGATCACGGGCCTCATCCATCGTGAAATTTCCGGTAATTTGCGCCTGTCCGCCCGATATTCTTTCTTTAATTACGGGCGCTGAATGTACCACACCGTCCAGAACAATAGCCAGACGCTTATGAACATTATCCGCAGTGATCCGGTCAAAATCAGTCGCTCCTTGGGCATTAAATTTTATGGAAACATTCGGCTCGCTGAAGCGATCGGAAATTTGCACTTTGGCGGTTTCCAGTGAAGCGCCGGTGAGAAGAGCTTTGTTTTTGAGTAAATATGGAATTGAGCTGCGCTGGCCGGTAGATCTATCCTGACGTAAACCATACGCTATTATATCTCCTTCCGGAATATTGCCTTTAAGAGCTTCTTCCAGGCTGTGTTCATCATCAACTATTTTGAATTCCAAAAGGGCGGTTTTCCCGATGAGATTTTTTGCTCTTTCCGGGTCTTTGATGCCCGGCAATTGGATCAAAATACGATTATCGCCTTCGGGAACAATTTCCGGCTCGGCGATGCCGAACTGATCAACCCTGTTCCGAATTGTTTCGAGACTATGTTCAACAGTAAGCTTCTTTAAATCAATAGCCCTTTTATCATTTATTTTCAGGTTAACTATTTGTCCGCCTTCGCGCATATTGGACGAAGCTATTTCCAAATCAGGATACTGATCATGCAGCAGTTTATCCAGAGCTGTTCTTCCGGAAGAATCGGTAAGTTCTAATGAAATCGTGGCGCCTTTTGTCGTTTCCACTTTACGGAAGCGCACCTTATTTTCCATCATTGATTCTTTGAGATCATTGGCCGTTCTTTCCATCATTGATTCCAGAGCTTTTTCCGTATCAACTTCTAAAACAAGATGCATTCCTCCCTGCAAATCCAGTCCCAAATGGATTTTTTCTTTGGGAAAATATTCATTCCAGGGAGAGGGAATCTGGGTGATGAATGTTGGAATCAAAAAATACAAAGCAGCAAGACACACAATTAGTGTGATTGATATCCTGATTTTTAAAGATTTGAACATGAATTGCCCCTTTCTATGCTATTCCTTCGGCGCGGTTGCTCCCGCTTTTTGAATGATGGATGCTACAGCGCTGCGGGAGATTTTGATTCTTACTTTATCGGCAATTTCCAGAGTGACCACGGCATCGGTTAAACCGGTTATTTTGCCGTGAATTCCGCCGGTGGTCATGATTGTATCGCCGTAAGCAAGGTTATCCAGCAGGGTTCTGAGTTCCTTTTGCTTCTTCTGTTGAGGGCGAATTAGTAAAAAGTAAAAAATTACGAAAATTACTACCATGGTGATGATGAAACCCCAATCGCCGCCGCCAGCCGATCCACCACCCGGGATGCCGCCCATTGCGTATGCTAAAGATGTCAATTTAAGTTCCTCCTTTATTTGTCAAAAATTCATTTCTAAATTTTAAAAAAGTTCCTTCATTTAATGCTTTTCTAATTTTCTCCATGAGACACATGTAATAGCGGATATTGTGAATAGTGTTTAATACCATAGCCAGTATTTCACCAGCAACAAAAAGATGCCGCAAATACGCCCGTGAATAATTTTTGCAGGTGTAACAATCGCATGTTTCGTCCAGCGGATAGTTATCTTCCCGCCAGCGGGAGTTCTTAATAACAATCTTTTCTGAATTTGTAAACAATAATCCGTGACGGGCTGAACGGGTGGGTATGACGCAATCAAACAGGTCGATTCCGCAAGATACTCCATAAACAATATCCACGGGCGTTCCCACGCCCATGAGATAACGCGGTTTATCTTCAGGCAATAGAGGAGTAATTGTATCGGTGATTGCATACATGATTTCTTTAGGCTCACCCACACTCACGCCGCCTAAAGCATAACCGTCAAAACCGATGGAGACGATTTCTTCTACCGCCTGCCTGCGCAGATCGAGGTAAGTGCCGCCCTGCACGATACCGAAAAGAGCCTGACTAATATTTGTCCGGGCCGCTCGGCATAGTTTTGCCCATTTAACCGTTAAGGCGAGTGATTTTTTGGTTTGTGATAATGTCGCTGGGTAAGGCGTGCAATCATCGAGGCACATCATAATATCGGCATCGAGCGCTTCCTGGATTTCCATAGTTTTTTGCGGGCTTAAAAAATGTCGGGATCCGTCAATGTGGGAACTAAACAATACTCCGTCGGCGGTTATCTTTCTCAAAGCCACCAAACTGAAAACCTGAAATCCGCCGCTGTCGGTCAAAAGTGGATAAGGCCAATGCATAAACTTGTGCAGGCCTCCAAGCTTTTTTATGATTTCATGGCCTGGGCGCAAATAAAGATGGTAAGTATTGGCTAAAATAATTTCAACGCCGCAATTTTTTATTTCTTCGGGGAGCATTGATTTTACAGTGCCTTGCGTGCCTACCGGCATAAAAGCCGGCGTATTCACCGTGCCGTGAGGCGTAATCATCCTTCCTAAGCGGGCAGAAGTGGCAATATCTTTCTTTATCAGGTCGAATTGAAAGGGCATTTATTTCTATCCTAACCCCGATAAACGGGATAAACTAAATAATCAGCATACAATCGCCGTAACTGTAAAAATTATAACGTTTTTGCACTGCATGCTGATAGACTCTTTTAATAAACGTCGTGCCGGCAAAAGCGCAGACAAGCAAAAATAAAGATGATTGTGGCAGATGGAAATTGGTTAGAAGTCCATTAACTTTTTTGAACCTGTAACCGGGATAAATAAATAGGCCGGTTTCGCCCGCTTGCGGCCGGATATATCCATCTTTATCTGTAGAGCTCTCGATTGTTCTCGTAGAAGTTGTCCCGACCGCAATTACCCTGTGAGCATTATTAATTATTCGGCTTGCCTCCGGGCTAATTTCATAATGTTCTGATTCCATAACGTGGGTTTCGATTTCATTTGCCTCGATAGGTAAAAAAGTTCCCAAGCCAACGTGTAAAGTTATGGATGCGATTTGTACACCTTTATTTTTCAGCGATTGCAGAACATCTGCCGAAACATGAAGGCCGGCAGTGGGAGCGGCAACGGAACCGGGATTTTTTGCGTAAATTGTTTGATAGCGTTCCAAATCTCCGGTATTTTGCGCATCATTTCTTTTGCGCTTGATATAAGGTGGCAGGGGAGCGCGTCCAAAGCGGTTTAAATAATTTTCAAAACCATCTAATGCAGAAAATTCAAGCAGCCATTTTTTGTCCGATATTCTGGTTATTATTTTTGCTTCGCAGTTTTTTCCCATGATAATTATATCGTTTTTATGCAATCTCTTGGCTGGTTTTACAAGTACTTCCCAAGTTTGGGAATCTTTTTTGCTTTCTTTCTTAACCAAAAGCAATATTTCCACAATACCTCCCGTCTGTTTTTTGCCGAAGAGCCGAGCAGGTATTACCTTGGAATCATTAATAACCAAAACATCGTCATGATTTAAAAAATCAGGTAATTGGAAAAAATGAACGTCGACAATTGTTTCTTCATTTCTGTCCACAAACAGCATGCGCGACCGATCTCTTTGTCGGCATGGCTCCTGGGCGATAAGGTCTTCCGGCAGAAAATATGAAAAATCTTTTAATTCCATGTTTTTTATGTGAGAATTTAAAAAATTTGCGGCAAATAAGCAGAATATTTTCCCGCTGTCAATCCCTTCCTTTGGAACCCCTTGTTTACCGTCAGGGGAGTAATGTGTCATGACTACCGCCCTGCATTAGCTCTCAGGCTCGTTTACGCTGGGAGGTCGCGCCGTTATATAGGGATCCTCCGGCTCCTACCGGAGGGGGCTCCACTGAAATTACGTCAGCTTCTTCCAAAATAGATCAGGATCAAACCGATAATCATAGCGGAGATACCCAGAAAACGCAGAGTAGATTCAGGTATTGTTGTTATTTTAGCCAGGTAAATTTTTAGCTTTTCCGGGAAAATAAAATAAGGAAGCCCTTCAATGATAAAAACCATGCCCAAGACGCAAAGAAAGTATTTCATTTGTCATTATCCTTAATTTTTGCTTCGTTCCAGAGAGCATCCATTTCAGTCAAAACCGCTTTTTCCAGAGATGTGCCGCGGGTGGAAAGTTGCCCGGCAATATAGGAAAAGCGCCGTAAAAACTTATTTATTGTTCTCGATAACGCCGTCTCGGCATCAACTTGAACAAAGCGGCTTATATTTACCAGCGTAAATAAAATATCGCCTAGCTCTTCTTCTGTTTTATTCCGGTCGCCTTCTTTTACGGCTAAGTCAAATTCTTTTAATTCTTCTTTAAGTTTCACCAGCACTTCTTTAGTATTGGACCAGTCGAAGCCATAAGTAGCCGCTATAGCAGTAATTTTTTGCGCCCGTTTTAAAGCTGGTAGTGAACGCGGCACATTGGCGAATATATCCTGCTGACCATTTTTATTATCGCGTTCCTTCTTTTTTATTTGTTGCCAGTTTTCCTTAACTTCCTGCACGGAATTTACTTTTTTATCGCCAAAAACATGGGGATGGCGCCGGATCATTTTTTTTCTAATTTCTTCCAGAACGTCTTCTAGAGAAAATAAACCGGCATCTTTACTGATTTCGGCCAGGAATAATATTTGAAATAGCAAGTCACCCAGTTCTTCCTTCAGGGCTTGGGGGTTTTTCCCTTCAAGAGAGTCGAATACCTCATAAGCTTCTTCCAGAATATACTTGCCTATATCTTCTTTCTTTTGTTTTCTGTCCCAAGGGCAACCGTCCGGTGAACGCAGCTTTTTTATAAGCTTAATTAATTCTTTTATAGCGTCGTCATCTTTTTTCAATTAAGCGAATATCCTAATAAAAAAGTTAATCCTTTTTTAGCTCGAAATACAAGGACTTGATGATAAGCGTAACACATAAAAGAGGATCTGACAACAGAGAGCCGTGTTTTTAATAGCAATTATTTCCAATAGGATGTTATTATTTTACACGATCAATTCGTTATTAAATTTGTCCTTGACATGGCTAAAAAAAGGCGTATTCTCTCCCCTCAAAAGTTGGGGTATAAAAGCCCAAAGATTGCGAAATTAACTGAAAGGAGGACAGACGTTAATGAAGAAGGTATTTGCTATTATTATTTCAGTGCTTTTCGTTGCTTCTTTTGCAGTAGTAGGCTGCAAAAAAGAAGAACCGAAACCGGCAGAGGCTCCCAAAGTTGAAGCGCCCGCTGCTCAACCAGCGTCCGCAGCTACTGCTGTACCGGCACCGGCACCTGCAAAGAAATAATTATTTCTAATTCATAAGCAGGACAAATCAACCGGACATTCACTTAATGTGGGTGTCCGGTTTTTTTGTCGAATGTAGCTTATTTAAAAAAAATGTGTTATATTAAATATTATGGTGGTTGTATTATAGCCTTTTCGATATTATTATATGCATGTTGTATAATTGTTCAATGACAATAATTATCGGAGGTGCTCTATGGCGGAGAGAAACGGTGGCTTCTTCAAAGGTTTATTCATTGGCGGGTTAATCGGAGCTGTGGTCGGGATTTTGTATGCGCCGAAAAGCGGCAGGGAAACGCGCGAGGAACTTGCCCGCCAGGCGGATGAAATTATAGCCAAGGCTAAAGAAGACTTTGAAAAAAACAAAGAAACTTATGAAAAAGAACTCAAAAGGTTTGAAAATATGGAATCAGCGGTAAAAGCCAAGGCTTCAGAAGTAGAGTACAAGATAGGCGAATTTACTCATCAAAGCACCGAGGCCGTTCAGGACCGTAAAAAAAGATTGAAGAAGGCAATTCACGCGGGAGTTGAAGCCTATCACGAGAAACAGAAAAAGAAATTGGTTTAATTATTGAGGGTAAATTAATGGATCTGGAAATTTATTTATGGATTTTAGGTTTAGCCGTTTTTTTGTTGGTAATTTTTTGCATTCCCATTCTTTTACAAATATGGCTCACCACGAAGAATGTTACGCTAACTTTGGATACTCTTAATCGAAGTTTACCCATCATATTGAGAAATCTGGAAGAGATTACGACGAACATTAATAATTCTACCACTACTGTGAATCGGGAAATTCAAACCGTTTCCGATACAGTAAGGCGATTCCATTCAGCTATATATGGCATCTTTGGTGATGTCCAAAGCCTCGTTCCGAAAGCGGCGAATTTACCCTTATTCCGAATTTTAAAAAATGTTACGGCGATTATAAAAGGTGTACGTGTTTTTCTGAACGTATTTTTGAATAAAAGATGAGTCTGCATGAAGAAGAAATGAAATGGCAAAAGTAACATTTTCCAACAAATGGGGCCGCGTAAAAGTTCAAAAAAAAGCAATTCCCGTCGGAGATAAGAATAAATCACTGCAAGATTCAGTGCGGGATATTAAAAAAAATCAAAGACTTCCTGCGGGCGAGGACTATCGCGAAAAATCACTAAATATTCATGGGCTTGTATGTGCCCGTTGCGGCCGTGAATTTGATGAATCCAAACAACATCTTTTAACAGTCCACCATAAAGACGGTAATCATCACAATAATCCAGCTGATGGCAGCAATTGGGAAAATCTTTGTGTTTATTGTCATGAAGATGTCCATAGCCGCGGAGTATTGGCGGACTATTTAGAAGGCGAAGCATCCGGTCGGGAATTCGGCGTAGTTTATGAAGATTTATCGGCTGCAGGCAGTTCCGGCTTATTTGCCGAGAAGTTAAAAAGGGCGTTGCAGAAGAATAAATGACAATAATATTTCTAATGTAAAATTCTATCGTAGAATTACGTTTAAATTATCTTTTTCTTTAACCAGCTTATCACCTACGGAAGCTCCACAAAAAACACAATTATAATCATACTTTTCCCCTTCCGGCAGAATTAGCAGCAGTCTTTTTCTTACCGGAACGGCCTTTTTACATTGGGGGCAGAATAACTCCATGGCCTCAAAGTCTTTATATGATTGTCGCACTATCAACCATCCCGATCCGGAATTTTCTCCCAGTTTTTAAGCCACACTTCGGCTTCGCTGTCACTTGGAGCGCGATAGTCGCTGCGCGGTGAAAGTGATCCGCCGGAACCTACTTTGGGTCCGTTAGGAACACATGACCGCTTATACTGGGAAGTCTTGAAAAATCTATATAGATAAATGTACAGCCATTTTTTTATTTCCTTTAAGCTATACGCGTTTCTCTTTTCCGGAGGGATATCGGGCCAGAGCCCTTTTTTCTTATCCTTCCATGCGCAATAGGCTAGGAATGCTACTTTTTGGGGTAAATAGCCAAAACGCGTTATATAGAAGTTATTAAAATCCTGCAGTTCATAGGGACCGATAACATCTTCGGTTTTCTGGCAGGGTTGATCGTTAATTTCTCCGGGAATAAGCTCGGGAGATATTTCTGTTTCCAGCACATCAATAAGAGTCTTGGATACCTCTAGAGAGAATTGATTCGTGTGCGCAACCCAGCGGATCAAATGCTGGATTAGTGTTTTAGGAACGCTGGCATTGACATTATAATGCGACATGTGATCGCCTATACCGTAAGTGCTCCAGCCTAAGGCCAGTTCACTTAAGTCTCCTGTGCCTACAACCAGCGCGTTTTTCGCGTTAGCTAGACGAAAGAGGTGCGCGGTGCGCTGACCGGCTTGGACATTTTCGAAAGTAATATCGTAAACTTTTTTACCGCGTGCGAAAGGATGCTGGATATCCTTGAGCACCTGCAGGCAAGCGGGCTTGATATCGATTTCATTTGCTTCTACTCCCAACGCTTTCATCAGTTTAAGTGCATTGTTATAGGTTTTTGAAGTTGTCCCGAAACCGGGCATGGTGTAGGCTTTAACATTAGAACGCGGCAAGCCCAAAAGATCCGTTGTTTTGGCGGCGACAATCAAAGCGTGAGTGGAATCAAGACCGCCGGAAACGCCGATAACCAAATTGACAATACCCGAAGCTTTTAATCGTTTCGCCAAGCCCTGAACTTGAATATTATAAGCCTCATAGCAGCGCTGATCGCGTTGGGAAGGATCGGCGGGAATGTAGGGATAGCGTGAATATTCTCTGTTTAAAAGAATTTTTCCTGGGAAAGCATCAACATTGAATTCTATTCTGCGAAAAGACAAAAGTTTTTGTTTGTGGGTGGCAGAGTTCTGGCCGAAAGAGCTAAGGCGCATCCGGTCTTGCGCCAGACGATCCAAATCTATATCGCTGTATATTATCTGTGCTTTTGGCAAAAAGCGGGTGGATTCAGCAAGCAGGTTGCCGTTTTCATAAATCATAGCGTGTCCATCCCAGGCCAGGTCGGTAGTCGATTCGCCGGTGCCAGCGGCGGCGTAAAGATAAGCAGCAACTAAGCGCGCTGATTGGTTGGCGGCCAACTGGTGTCGATACTCGGATTTTCCTATCGTTGCATTGGAAGCGGATAAGTTTCCAATAACAGTAGCGCCAGCCATGGCCGCGAAGCTTGATGGTGGAATGGGAACCCATAAATCTTCACAGATTTCGAGAAAAAAATTAAAATTATTAATATTGGCTATTTTAAAAATTATATCGGCGCCGAAAGGAATTTCTTTTTGCCCGGCTAATTCTATTTTTGATAAAAGAGCGGAACCGGCCGGGGTGAACTGCCTTCCTTCATAAAATTCACGGTAGTTGGGAAGATATGATTTAACCGTGACACCAAGAATTTTACCGCGGTAAAATACAACGGCACAATTAAAAAGCCGGCAATCAAGCTGTAGAGGCGCACCCACAGCCATAATCAAATTAATCTTTTCAGAAGCTTTTGCCAATGCTGACAGCGCTTCCTTCACCCCAAACAAAAGCGCATCTTGATGAAACAAATCTTCGTTAGAATAAGCGGATAAGCCCAATTCCGGGAAAATAGCCAACATCGCTTTTTGGGAAGCCGCCTCTCGCGCAAGTTCAATAGTTTTTTGAGTGTTGAAGAAAGTATCGGCAACTCTAAGTTCGGGAATGCAAACAGCCGCGCGGATAAAGCCCTGATTATATAGATTAAAAAACTGATCAGGTTTTTTTGGAGGCATGAATTTATCCTTTCTCTAAATAGGCGTAGGCGCTATGGTTATGAATGCTTTCAAAGTTCTCGGCTTCAATGCTATACCAGATAAAATTTTCATCTTTATCTAATATTACAGCTACACTGCGGACGACATCTTCCACGAATTTCGGATTCTCATAAGCTTTTTCCGTAACATATTTTTCATCCACGCGCTTTAAAAGGGAGTATACCTCACCGCTGGCCGAATCTTCCACTATTTTTATAATATCTTCAATCCAGAAAAATTTCTGAAAACGCACCTTTACCGTAACTATACTGCGCTGATTATGCGCGCCGAATTGGCTAATTTCCCTGGAACACGGGCAGACTGTGGTCACGGGCACGATGACTCCAACCAGAAAATCAGTTTGGATGGCGCTGTTTTCGCCCGCAAAAAGACACCGGTATTCCATGAGGCTTTTGGCTTTGGAAACAGGTGCTGTTTTTTTTAAAAAATAGGGGAATTCAATTTCCATATGTGCGGATTGGGCGTGCAGCTTTTGCCGCGTCTTTTCTAGAACAGTTTGAAAGGTTTTAATGCTGATTTGACCTTTGAAATCATTGAGGACTTCCACAAAGCGGCTCATGTGCGTGCCCTTGAAATGGCGCGGCAGGTTGACGTACATATTTATGGTGGCGTTTACCGGCTGGGTGCCGCGGGCGCGATCAAGAACGGTAATGGGATATTTAATGTTCTTCACGCCGACTTTTTTAATATCGATATTGCGGAAATCTTTTTGATTTTGGATATCAATCATAGACAATTATTTTCTTAAAAAGTATTTAATTATTGTCAGGTATATAAGTAGCTGACGCGTTTTCTGATTCCCAGATTTTAACCTTGCTGACTTTAACGGAAACCTTTTTTGCCTCTGCTTCCATTTTTTCACTAATATATCTGGCAATATTTTCCGCTGAAGGATTAATACCGGCAAAGAAAGGGAGGGTGTTAAGATATTTATGATCAATATCTTCAAGGATTTCGGCAAGCCATTTTTTTAACACGCGAAAGTCAATTAACAATCCGGCTGGATTTAACTTTGGAGCCGCCACAGTCACTTCCACTTTAAAATTATGGCCGTGTAATTCTTCACATTTACCGCCGATATTCTCTAGAACATGCGCGGCGGAAAAAGATTTAATTACCGTAACTTTATACATCTTAATATTTCCTCAATAGTTAATCTATAATTAATACCACATTTTAATGTAAGGAGAAATAACAAAAAATTATGAGTGGAGGAGTGTTAGGTAAAACAATAAATAAGCCCGATAGAGAACGTATTAGTATTATAAGGACTACTGAACTGCACCCCTGAGGTTAGACAGAGCCGGTTATGACAATCGGACAGGGGTTGTGGTTTTTAATAAACAATTTTTCAGATTTCACAGTATATATCTTCAAACCTTATGGGACACTTTTGTCTATAGCAAGTTTGCAGTTTAGCACTGGCACGGGTCATTGTTTTGGTTAATATTCCTACCGTACAAATTATACTTCTTCCTGCGTTCCAAGGTCAACTGCCTCTTTTCCTGTCTGCGTTTTAAGACTTCCTCCTTTCTGCCAGCATAGACATCATTCGGCGATACGTTACTTAAAGATTCATGAGGCGTGGCCTTGTAAATTTTAATGGTTTCAGCAACCGTTTTTTTAAGCTCTTCCGGTGAGCAATAGACCACAAGGCAGAGCTTTTCTTTGATGCTGCGGTTAAACCATGATTAATTCCTTTCCGTCGGCTCATCTTATAAGCCTACTTTCCACCCCGACCAATACTAAAAACTACAAACTAAAAAAGAACCGTTTGTGTCTCATGCTTGCTGAAGATGCACGCATCACATTTTGCGGCCAAAATTACTTTGACACATGAGATCATTCTTATTATACTCCGTTCCATTAGAAGCAATGTCATAATTAATAGGATACTATCCCTCTTTTCCTCCTAATGACTTTTATGATACAAAAATAGCAAAAGAGTATAGTATAGGGTTATTTACTTTTTTGCAAAAAATAAGAATAATCAAATAAACGATGACAAAATATAGTATGCAGTAAAGGATTAGTTATCTTTGTTTAATTATTACGTGGATGTTTGCTATTCATGAAGAAAAAATACACTTACCTCATCGTAATATTTTTAATTGTTGCTTCTTTTCTCAGTTTTGACCGGATTTTAGGTAATGGTTTTATTAATTTTGATGATGGCCAATACATCACCGAAAACAATCATATTAAATCAGGCCTTAATTTAGAAACTATTAAATGGGCGTTTAGTGCTGTTGTCTTAGCTAACTGGCATCCCCTGACTCTGCTTTCTCATGCTCTGGACTGGAGCTTATTCGGTGCCAATGCTTCCGGTCATCACCTGATCAATTTATTATTGCACATCGGCAGCGTCCTCTTTTTATTCTTCTTTTTAGCCAAGACGACCAAGTCCCTCTGGCCTGCGGCTTTCGTCGCGGCTCTTTTCGCCCTGCATCCCCTGCGGGTGGAATCGGTGGCCTGGGCTTCTGAGCGCAAAGATGTTTTGAGCATGTTTTTGGGTATGGCGGCTCTCTACGTCTATGCCGGCTATGTTGAAGAACAAAAACTTGCCCGATATTTTCTCTGTTTAATATTATTTGCTCTGGGATTAATGGCCAAACCTATGCTGGTTACGCTGCCTTTTGTGCTGCTGCTTCTTGATTACTGGCCGTTAGGGCGCTGGCCAAAGGCTCTCGCTCCCGTAAACCTGCCGGCAGCGGCCACTGCCCGATCAGAAAAGAAGAAAACTAAACAGCGCCGGGCCGATTCCACTAAAGTACAGAAGATATCCACACCGCTGACGAGTAGTTCTTCCATCGTCCGTTCCCTTTTATGGGAAAAAGCTCCTTTTATTTTCTTAACAATCGTTTCGAGTATTGTGACCATCTGGGCTCAAAGCAAGGGCGGTGCGTTTACTTTCATGGAACAAGTGCCCTTTTCTGCACGTGTTCTGAATACGATCATTTCTTATGTTTTTTATTTAAAAAAAATTTTCTCGCCGGTTGACCTGGCCGTATTTTATCCTTATGAACATTCTTTTCCCCTGTGGCAGATATTGGGCGCCATATTACTTTTACTGGGAATCAGCGCAGCCGTTATTTACTTCATCAAGAAAGCTCCTTTTCTCTTTGTGGGCTGGTTTTGGTATCTGGGAACTCTGATTCCCGTAATCGGGTTGGTGCAGGTCGGCAAGCAGGCTATGGCCGACCGCTATACTTATCTGCCCTCTATCGGTATCGGCATTATCCTGGCTTGGGGCATTCCGCTTTTGCTCCAACGCGAAGACATGCGCAAAAAGATTTTATTCCCGGCAGTAATAGCCTACCTGGCTATCCTGACAGTTTTAACCTGGCAGCAATGTGGTTACTGGAAAAACAGTGGCGAACTTTTTAATCATGCCTTGCATATAACAAAAAATAACACTCTGGTGCATATCAATCTTGGCCTTGCCCTGTCTGCCGAAGGAAAAAACGAGGAGGCTATTGATCATTTTAACGAAGCCATACGGCTAAAACCGGATTACGTCGAGGCCTACAACAACCGGGGGGTTATTTATGGTAAGCTCGGCCAGCATCAACGAGCCATCGAGAACTATAACGAAGCCATATGGCTAAAACCGGACTTAGTCCAAGCTTACAACAACAGGGGGTATGCTTACGTTGCTCTCGGTCAATATCAACGCGCCATTGAAGATTATAACGAGGCGATACGTCTGCAGCCAGATTATACCCTAGCCTACAACAACCGAGGAATTGCTTACGATAAACTCGGCCAGCATCAACGTGCCTTCGAGAACTACAACAAAGCAATCCGTCTGCAACCGGACGATGCCAAAGCTTACAACAACAGGGGGTATGCTTATTTATTGCAGGGCAACAACAAGCTGGGCTGCCGTGATGTGCAAAAAGCGTGTGCAATGGGAGTCTGCAATGCGTTAGAAAGGGCTAGAGGCAGGGGACTTTGCCGTTGATTTAGTGGGGGGAACTCTAAAACTGATTACGAATGGTAATCCTCATTTCAATTCCAAACTGGAAATTGATGCTTTGTAGAAAGAGTGCGTCATCATCAAAGTATGGCAGATCACTCAAAAGGCATCGCTGTCAGGAAGAGTTGGACAAAATGCGAAATGCTGCGCAATCGCAAACATCCAAAAAAGATATTCACACCCGGCAGCATCTCATAGAACGTTCGTTTGCCCGCGCAACGCGATACGGCTTCAAGCGAGCGCGGTGGAGAAGACTTTGCTAGTTCGCATTTAGGAGTATCTTGTATCCACCATACAAAACATCATGACACTTCTGTCCTAGGGGAAAGAGCGGGGTATTGCGAAGGCATTACCCTTAACAAAGAAGCTGTCTTTCAGCTTCCATTCATTGTTTTTGAATATCCGCGGGTTTAATATCATTTATTTACTGTAAAAAAGCATTTTTCATAAAGAGTGAAATCTACGTTATTTTGGTGAAAATAACCAGTTTTCGAGCCTATAGGATTATCAACTTTATGCCATAAGGATGTGAGGAAATATTTATTCTTTAATTTAAACGCTAATTTCAGGTATTTTTATGGAGAGAAGTATTTTTATGACATTTGGCATATCGATTGCTTGGATGTAGATATGTAAAGGGAAGGAAAGTTTAAGATAAAAACAATAGGGAGGCGAGCAGCCAAAATTAACGGGTAAAAAAATTTGATGAAATAATTCATTTAATAACAAATGAAACACAAAAATTAAAATACTATTATAGGAGGAGAAACGTTATATGCTAAAAATTTTTCATAAAAAAGGACAAAAAGGTTTTACGTTGATTGAGTTGATGATCGTTATTGCGATTATCGGTATTTTGGCCGCTATTGCCATCCCGCAGTTTATACAATACAGAAAAAGAGGCTATGTGGCAGCTGTAAATAGCGATGTTAGGAATGCCTATACTGCCGCTGTAGCTTATCTTGTCGATCACAATGCGCTAGCTGTTGGTGCTGCTGATCTTATCACCGGGGGGTATCAAGCTAGTAAGGGCGTAACTACTACGATAACCGCTTGGGCTGACAGTGCTGATTTCACAATAACAGCAGCAGGTGACCCTAATTGGGCTTTGGGCACGCCTAATGCTACAATAGTACTTGTTGGTGGTGTAGAAACACTAACAGCAGCATCGCCTTAAAAATAATTTAGTATATTTAGGGAGGTGAGCAGGCAAAATTAACAGGTAGATAAATTTGAGGAAATAGTGTACACAATAACGAGTAAATGCAAAAATTAAGATGCTATTATAAGAGGAGGAACATTATATGTTAAAGGTTTTTTATAAAAAAGGACAAAAAGGTTTTACGTTGATTGAGTTGATGATCGTTATCGCGATTATCGGTATTTTGGCCGCTATTGCCATCCCGCAGTTTATACAATACAGGAAAAGAGGCTATGTGGCATCCATAAATAGCGATGTTAGGAATGCCTATACTGCCGCTGTAGCCTATCTCGTCGATCACAATGCGTTGGCTGTTGGTGGTGGTGATCTTATTACCGGAGGGTTTCAAGCTAGTAAGGGCGTAACTACTACAGTAGCCGCTTTTGCTGACAGTGCTGATTTCACAATACAGTCAGCAGGTGACCCTAATTGGGCTTTGGGTACGCCTAATGCTACAATAGTACTTGTTGGTGGTGTAGAAACACTAACAGCATCATCGCCTTAAGAATAATTTAGGGCGTAGCGGATGTGTTTTAAAAAGGGGCGTTATGTAACGCCCCTTTTTATTTATTGGTGAACCTCCAATTCCGAAAACGAAGCCCGGCGGATGTGGGGCGAATCGTATAACCTAAAGGTCACGCGTCGGAATTGGTAAGTTGAATTAATGAAACTCAGATATTACAAGCACTGTGCTTGTAATATCTGTAAGTTTAATTAATCCCGCGGGCGAAGCTTAGCGGGGCATAATACCACAAAGCTTGCTTTGGGGTTCATACCCGTGATTTATTGTATTACAAAATCTTATACAGCAATTACCTTATTACCCAATAATTTATTGTATTTTCTATTAAAATAATGCAAATAAGCACTATACAAAAAAAGAAATGAAACGAGGTCGGGGGTATCGAGGTTGAAGGGTTCATTGCCTGGTATTATTTTTGGATTTATCTGCGTGGGAATAGGATTTTTTTTCCTAGCCGGCAGTTATTATGCTTATTTAGACTATAGCCGTGTACAGAAATATAGTGGACAAGCTAGCGGTCAGGTGACGAAAAAGTATTCTCTGATAGCATCGGACGGTAGTGGCAATTATTATCTGGACTATTCATTTCTTGCTTCCGCTGGCAGCACAATTAACGCCAGCAGCAGTATAGCCAAACAACAATGGGATACCTTGCATGTTGGCGATACTTTAGAAATAAGGTATGACCTGTCAGACCACAATCGCAGCATACCTATGTACGGTGGTAGTCCATCGCTTATTTTTGCTTTTTTTATTTTTGTTCTGGGGGGCGTGTTTTTAGTGTTTGGAGCTTCACACTTAATGGAAAATTTTAAGAGACAAAAATTAGTCATATAGTGTTTCTTTGCATTTAACCTTACCAGTAATTACGCTCGACGGCCGAATATATGCAGCGATCCGGCAAACTCACGAATAAAAGGCACTTTTTCTAAGAATAGGCCGATTCTAGCTACGGCATCAACAAATTGCACTGGTATTGCCGGATGCAGCCAATCAAAAGGAGTAATCTGAATATCAACAAATCCGGCTTGTTTCAATAACCGGGATAGAGGCCGGCGCATAAATGCTGTTTCATCTGGCGAATCGCCCATCTTTCTTTTTAACCACAAAACATTTTTCTGAATAGCAATTTGCGGATTAAGCATATTCGGTTCAGTAAAGCTCATTATTCCATTTGGCTTTAAAAGCTGATAAATATTATCCAGCGCTGGTTTTATATCGAGATGATGCAGTACCGATGAGCCGATTATTGCATCAAATGGCCCGATAGAATCACAGTCTTCGAATCTTTTTTCCAGAAATTGAACCTGTTTGGCGGGAAGGGTTTTTTCTCTGGCCAAATCCAGTAATTCTTTCGAAATATCAATCGCAACAATTTTCGCGCCGGATGCGGCAAACATCTCCGTAAAAGTGCCCGTTCCACAACCAATTTCCAAAGCTGTTATTCCCGTTTTTAATTGGGCGCTTTCGACTATCAATTGCGCACGTCTTTTTGCTCGCAGCCGGCCGGCCGGCGTTTTCCATCCCCACATTAATTCCGGATCTATCTGGGCAATTTTTTTACCATGCAGAATTTCGCGATTTGCCTTTTTGCTTTTTTCCTCGTCAAAATTTTTCATTAATAATATGCCTAAACAAATTTTATGCGCCTCAAAGCGAAAAAAACCATTTTTAACAAAAGCCAGCCATGACTCCAGCGGCTGATGTTTGTTTTCCCGTAAGTTCGCTCCCGATAACGAATGGGCACTTCAACAATTTTTAAATTTAATTTAGCCGCGCCGAAGAGCAGGTCAAAATCACCAAACGGGTCAAAGTCTCCGAAATAAGAGCGGTTAGCGGCAATTCGTTCATAATCTTTTTTCCACAGAACTTTTGTGCCGCATAACGTGTCTTTAATTGGTTGGCCTAATAACCACGAAAAAGCCAGACCAAAGAACTTGTTCCCTAAAAAATTTAAAAAGCGCATGGCTTCTTTTTCCATCGGATATACTAATCGCACACCATTGACAAACTCTGCTTTTCCCTGGGCAATGACGTCATAAAAACGCGGCAGATCTTCCGGCGGCACAGTGAGGTCCGCGTCAAGAATCATGAGAATATCGCCTGTTGCCTGCTTAAAACCAAGACGAACGGCATCGCCTTTCCCCTGGCCTTTCTGACGAAACAGTTTTGCTAACTTTTGCGGGTTATCTTCGATGGCTTTTTGGATTGTTCCGAAAGTATTATCGGTGGAATTGCCTTCAACAAATATAAGCTCGGTGCCGGCGCCCATTTCCGGAACCCGTTCAAATATCTGTTCGATATTGCCGGACTCATTACGTGCCGGAATAACAACTGATACTTTTGGTGTATCCTGTGTATGTAAATTAGCCGCGCCAGGCTTCGCGACAATAATATGGCTTAACGCCAGCCACGGGAATGGCCATAACTTAACCACAAATCTGTTTAACAGATAATCAATCACGGGAGTGCGCACAGGCCAGATAATTTCCTCCCAATGCCGGACTATTTCAAAATTCGCCAGGGAAAGCAATCCTGCTATATCCTCCAATGTAAGCCAGTTTTGATACAAGTTTGGTTTTCCCAGCCTTAACTTACGGGCAATGCTCAGTGGCAGTTCCCACAGACGGCTGTATGAATTAATAATAATTCTTGAACGGGGTGATGTGAATGATGTAATCCTTTGCAATACGGTTTGCACATCCCACAGATCATTGAGCAAATCGGAAAGGATGACAAAATCAAACTCTGTATTTATGTTGAGTTCATGCGCGTCGGCCTGGATAAAGTGTAGATCTGGATGGCGCTTTTTTGCCTGATTTACCATCGCAGAGGAAAAATCCACGCCCAATCCATAAGACGGCTGAAGAGAGGCCAGTAAATCCCCCCTGCCACAACCTATCTCCAGCACTTTCTGCCGGGGAGGGACAATAAATTGCATAACTATTTGCAAGCGTTTATGGTAATAAGCACTAAGATTTAATATATTTCTTTTTTCAGCAACTTTATCCCAATGAGAGATACGAATACCCTGATATTTTTTATACTCTGATTTTGCTGAATAATTATTGTTTTCCAATCCATTCATTTCTTATCAATCCAATTTTTTTTCTTGCATTGCTCGGACTATATCATAATTTCGTTTAGCTGCCGCGCTGTGCGGGTTATAGCGCAAAGCCTCCTGAAAATGCTCAAGCGCTTTTTTTGTATCGCCGTTTCTCGCGAAAACAATGCCTAAATTAATATATGCATCAACAAGCAGCTCACTTCCGCTATTTTTTTTTATTTCAATAGCTTTACTAAAATAAGAGACGGCTTTGTCGAAATTATTTTCCTGCATTAAAAACAATCCAAGATTGTAATTTGCTTCCGCTGAAAATTTATTGATCTGAATAGCTTTTTCAAAATATTTTAAGGCCTCATATCGTCTGCCCATTTTTATCAAAACAAGTCCTGCATTATTATAGGCCTGATCAAAATCAGGCTTAATCTTTAAAGCCACATTATAATATGATAATGCGAGTTCATTATCACCTTTATCTACAGCATCCAGTCCCAGCATATTATAGGCTAAGTAATTGTTTGGAGTGCTTTTTAAAGCGCCTTTAAACAGCGTGGCGGTATTGTTCCAAACCTTTACCTGATTGTAGGTCGTCATACTCAACATGATAATTATAAGTATAAACGCCAAGGCAGTAATCATTTTTGCGTATTTGGTTTTAAATAAGTTCTGAGAAACACCCCATGCAATTATTGTAAATAGTCCAATAAACGGTACATAAGCATAGCGATCAGCCATGGACTGATCACCCACCTGAACAAACCCAATGACGGGAACTAAAGTACCCAGATACCAAAACCAACCGACGATGAGATAGGGATATTTACGATAATATCTAATGGCCAGTATTGTTATTACTGCCAGCAATAAGGCTGCTATTAAAACCTGCCATATTGGTATATGCGTATGTGGGTAAAAAACAGCTAAATCGAATGGCCAAAATAATTTTCTAATATAAACTGCATAAGAAAAAATGGCATTGCTAATCCGCGTTGTCAAAGGTATAAAATCGACGCTGGTTACGGCATTTACGGATTGTGCTGCATAAAAAGTCAGGCAAATCGAAATTATCGTTAAAACCAGCAATGGAATTTTTTCTAAAACTAGAAAAGATATTCGGCTTTTATCAGCAATAAGTGATGTTGTTTCGTTTTGATCTTCATTTTGAAAATTAATTCCTATACGGTTGAGTGGCCAGTAATCAAGAAGCAATAAAACAAAGGGAAGTGTAACCAACATTGACTTGGACATTAAACCCAGAGTAAAGCAGAAAAATACGGACAAATACCTCTTCCAACTAGGCATTTGCACATACCAGACATAGAACAACATCGTTAATATCCAGAAAAATGTACTAAGTACATTTTTTCTCTCCGCTATCCAGGCCACAGACTCTACGTTGATGGGGTGGATGGCAAATAATGCCGCAAGGAACGCGCTTTTCCATATTGCCCCGGTTGCGTATCTGAAAAATATGAAAAGTAAAATCGTATTTAAGATGTGAATAATGACACTAGTCCAGTGATGCCCGCCAGCATTATCGCCAAATAACTGCCAGTCCAGCATATGCGACAAAATAGTCAAAGGGTGCCAATGACCGGTATGAATGTCCGTCACCGCATAGATTAAATTCTCAATATTTATACCGGATCGAATTATATAATTATCATATACATAAAGGCTATCATCATAGTTTACAAATTCGTAATATTGGACACTCCAGTAAGCGGCAAGAACTAAAATTATCAGCATCAATGAAATGATTATATGTTTATGCTTCATTTTAAAATCTGTCGCCATAGTTATTTAATCCATTCACAATTTGAAGAATTTTCAGGGATCTTGATTGTGTCGTCAAAAATAAATGGAACATTTACTGTATTTGAGTAAGCTACTACAATTATCGTAGCAATTGTTAATAAATACAATCGTAATTTATTTTTTGAAATAAAGATATTTGCCATATATATTTATTTCTAATTTAAGAATCAATTACGCGAGGAAAATGATGTTATTTCCATTACTGAATACCCGTTGGAATTGTAGATGGTATTCATCGTATTTCTCATCTGTCGAAATAATCGATTAGCGGTATCTGAAGAATAATTATCGCGCAGAAATTGATGAAATAAATCCACCCGTATCAGCATATGAGTGCAGCCAAGGGAATGGAGATAGGCACGAAAGGATTTATCGTCGTGGGAGCTTACTGCAAGGCTGCGAATAACATCCATTCCATAAGAGGAATCATCCTCATATACCCTATCCAGATAATACCCGCGTCCTGCAAGTAAAATTAATCTGACTTTGGCATTTTCCGGTGTGCTTGCATTGATATATTTAATAGCTGAATAACTGCGATCATGACGTGTAATAAATTCATCCCTTGTTTCTTTATTTAAAATATAGCTCATGGGCTGAATATTCTGAAAATAATTACTTATATAAAGAATGTTCCTGCCCATCATTAAAATAAAAAAAGAAAACAAAACTACGGCGAAAAGGTTCCTTAAGCGATTCGATATGCTCATCGTCCAGTTGAAGATATTTATCAACCCCATTACTGTCAGGATAGAGAGAACAGGTACGACAGGCAATATATAACGTACCCTCAGTTGATCAAGGAAAAAAGTTGTTAAAATTAAAAAAACCGTAAAAAACACGAAAAAGAGTTTATCGCGATAGAATGACTTATTCATAAAGGCAAATGGAACTATGATTAGCAAAATAGGGTTTAAGACGCCTTCGAAATAACGGTCAGAATTATCTTGACCCTGGAAAAAAAGCCGAATGGGAATCAGCAAGGTTTCCCCAAAATTTTCTCCATATAACATTTCCCGCATCTTGAAGATACCTATGTAACTATCTCCGGAAACTATGGAATGAGTACCTCCTTCAGTAGTGGCACTACTTATATCGAAGATGCCTTTAAATAGCGGATATAAAGGATTGCCCGTAAGAATCATATTCTTAATCAGCCAGGGAGAAAATACAAAGAGAGAAACGAGAAAAAAGATAACACCATATCCCATAGCTTTCCATTGCCTTTCCGTGTTTCTGGAATAGACAAATACAATTGCTAACGATAGAAAAAACCACGCAATCAGAGCATTGTATTTTGTTCCCAGAGCCAAACCCATGGCAATTGCGGAAAGAAGAAGCCATTTATGTTCTTTGTACTTACTGTCACGCCAGCGGACATACGCGAGAAGGCTGGCTGTTGTAAAAAAAACCAAACCGAGGTCAACATAGGCTATCGTGGACATACGCACCACAATCGGTGTACTGAGAAAAACAAAAACACCAAGAAGTCCTGCAAGACGGTCCAATTTATTGTTGAGATAGTGATAAATCAGGCATGCTGTTCCGATGCCAAAGCCCATATGGATGAAGCTGGGGATGGTATCGTTATTGAAATAAAGCGGGATGATGTAAAGCAGATCGATGTTCATTGGATAATAAGAAAAATCGGCCCATTTAATTTCATAGAAGCCGCCATGTTTCAGCCAGAGCTTAGGAATAGCCAAGTGGTGAATGAGGACATCTCTAGCGATGGGTGGAGTTAAGCTTAATATTATTTCTATTAAAATTAATAACAGAATTGATATACTAAGAAGATATAAAGAGATGGCTTGAAATCTTCTAATATTATTTATTTGCATTCAATAAATTTTAACAAGATTGATATTCTATGTCAAACATTAAATTAGTTTGTATTATTTTTTGCCCTTTTTACTTTTATTTAATTTATTAACTCACAATTCCATCCTTGCCCAAAATAGGCAAAGTGCGAAGCACGGAGCTTGTCAAGTGTGTTGGATCGATGCTCAGTAGCGGACGATAAGCCTGACCATTAGCGAGCTGGCGAGCAGTCCGTTGATCAGTAAAGAATAAGATTAAAAAGTAATACCGCTGTGAGCAATCCCGGCAAAGCAACTGCTGTGGCGAGGACATAATTGCAGTTACTGGTTTTCGCCGTCAACTGCTTTAGAAAATAAGCATAAAAAATAAACAGGAAAGGCATTTTAACATAGTAATACATGATATCCATATAGGTGATACTATGGGCAATAGTTACACAAAGGTATACTGTCAAAACAGGAAGAATGGAGAAATCCTTATTTTTGATTCCCAGGTAAAATCCTAAACCAGCACAAATAGTAAGAATAATAAAGAAGAAGGTGAATAAATTCGACTGCCAATCTTTATGAAATGTCTGATCGTTATCAGATTGCAGAAACTCTTTATGAAATATATTTCCGGGTATTTGAATGTAATCAAAGATTTTCAGGAATACGGAATTCACATGTAAGTTTATGGTAATAAAATTCATCAGCACATTATAAACATAAGTGAGAGGCTGTTTTTTAAGATTGGAATAAGCCTCTTTTTTAAATTCCTTTTCCAATTCCAGGTTGTAATGCGCCCAACTAGTCGCGGTAAGTATTTCGTTGCCGGCTACTTTTTGATAAATAGTCATTCCTTCAGTGTACCACAAATCCCACCAGCGATAATAATTCGGTTGTATGGGTAAGGCTTTTACCGTACCGCTCCACAAGGCAACACCGCTCTGAGCATTTACGGGAATAAATGTTTGGGAGAGCTGGTAGTTTCTCCAGGACCAGGGAGCTATAACAACCGCCATACAAAAGGCGAATACCAATGTTTTGATGGCGGCAGGGGTAAATTTCTTCTTTTCCGCGATTAAAAGTCCTAAAAAGACGAATACCGGAAGAATAAGCGTGATAGGTCTTACCAGCGTTGCTAGCCCAAAACACAAGCCGGAAAGGATCAAGCACACGTATCCCCTTGGCTTTTTATCCAAGCCATTTATCAGAAGAAGAGTTCCGAGCGCTAACAGAAATATGTGCAGAATTTCATAGTGCAATAAACCGATGAGAATCAGAAAATAAGGATTGCATCCAAACAGAAGGCTGATGAAAAAAGCAAGTGTTGGTTTAAGAAAGTGTAGCGCAATTCCGAAAATAAATAATGCCGCTAAACCCAATAAAATATTCTGAGTAAAATATATATGATTGTTAATACCTTTTACAGCTTTGGCTAACTCTTCCTTGTTCGGAAACAGTTGGCCTTTTTTTGGTGCCTGATCATAAAATTTTAAAGCGAAATAAATGAAATAAGGATAACCGGGAGCTCTGAAAAAGAAATCTTTATTTTTTTCAATTTCATATTTGCCCGTTTGCTGAAGGTTAACACCAAGCAACATATATTCTTCCGCCATATTATCCATAAATTCTAGTTGTGTTCGGGCCTGAAGGGCATAACTGCCGATTACAAACGGAAGGAGAAAAGAAGCGATTGCCAATACAATTGGAAGATACTTTGAATTATTGGTCTCTTTCCCAGCAGCTTCTAAAGAGGTTTCCGGATTTTTCTGCTGCATAAATTACAATTTCTCGCTTTTCCAAGTTTGTAGTTTATATTTAAGGATTGCCATTTATGAGCTAGCTCATATTAATCAGCGTCAGCAGTAATACAATTGGCGTGCTGAAAAAAACAAAAACACCAAGAAGTCCTGCAAGACGGTCCAATTTATTGTTGAGATAGTGATAAATCAGGCATGCTGTTCCGATGCCAAAGCCCATATGGATGAAGCTGGGGATGGTATCGTTATTGAAATAAAGCGGGATGATGTAAAGCAGATCGATGTTCATTGGATAATAAGAAAAATCGGCCCATTTAATTTCATAGAAGCCGCCATGTTTCAGCCAGAGCTTAGGAATAGCCAAGTGGTGAATGAGGACATCACGCGCTATTGGTGGTGTTATCATTAATATGATTTCTGTGAATAACAGCAATAAAATCGCTATACCAATAAGAGCTATTAATACATTATAATAATATCTATTAATCTTGTAAATTTCCATTTACTGGTAACGACCTTTCTGAAGGCAACGACTTTCCTAATAGAAGTTGCTGGAAACGCTACGATATGGTTGCCTTGAAAAAAGCTCACAGCACTAAGTATACAATTTTTTTATTAATAACTTACCTATATGACAGAGAAATGTAACAATATCGTCAATGTATGTCAATAATATTTTGACCACAATATTATTGATTTCCCCCATGCTGTAACTGGCGTATCCACAGAAAAAAGATATCGGTAATTCGTGAATTTGCCTGTTCCTTGCAGCATATATGCGCTCGCTGCTCAAAGTAGTTCTATAAGGAACTTTGTACTCAATACGTGAGAAACTGTTTAGCTCCAAGAAATATCAATATTGCTTTTAATATCAGGTAAAATCATAAAGCAAATCTGCAAGTTTATCGATTTTTCCAAAAAAATATTTTTTTCTCTTGACTTTAATATCTTATTGTTTTACAAGTAACATGACTGCTGGTCACATATTGACCGCAGTTTAAGTAAACCAGTATTTATGGCAGGAAGAAGGTTGTTTTGGGGCTCATAGAGCGCAGAGGAAAAGAGAAAGACGACCGCAGAAAATTAATCCTCAAATCAGCTCGTTCACTGTTCTTGGAAAAAGGATTTAATAACGTTACTGTCGATGAAATAGCTAAATTCTCCGAGTTGGGCAAGGGTTCGATTTATCTTTATTTTAACAGCAAAGAAGAAATTTATACCCAGGTCTTACTAAACGATATCGAGAAGTTTAATCAGCAAACGTCTGGTCTTTTTAACAGGAAAAAATCGGCAGCTGATTTGTTAGTTGAATTTTCCTATAACTACGCCGATTTTTTTCTGAACGACAGTGAACTGTTTAGGATCCTTATGATTTACATGCTTCAACCCGCTCAAATGAATCTATCCGAGGAGCTTAATCCTCAAATCATCAAAGCCAATAACAAGTCGATTGATGTGTTTGGTAAAATCTTGGAATTGGGTTTGGAATCGAAAAGAATTACCCGCCAACATCAATTCCAAACAAAATCAGTATGCTATCTGGGGTTTACTCAATGGCATTATCTCGCTGTATCTTTTTTCGGGTTTGAAAATAAAACGAAAAGAAAAAATTCGCACCACAATTAAATCGGCATTGGAGGTATTCATTAAAGGCTTGAAACAAGCATGATGAATATTTTTAAAATATATAATATTTTTAAAATAAAAAGGAAAGGTGGTTCTTATGAGTAATTTGCTGGTGAACACAAGGGATCAAGAGTTCGTTCTTTTCGAACAGTTGGGCATTGAAAAATTGTTTGAAGCAGAAGCTTTTAAAGACTTCTCCAAAGACGATCTTTTGATGGTGCTCAAAGAGGCCGAAAAAATGGCCGTAAACGTCATTGCACCGACGCTCGCTGAAGGCGACAAGGAAGGGTGCACAATCAAAAATGGGAAAGTATCGGTTCCCAAATGCTTCCACGAACCATGGAAGAAATACACCGAAGCGGGATGGCTTGCCGCCGCGGAGTCACCTGATGTCGGTGGGCAAGGCCTGCCGCGCTCCATTGGTTTCGCCGTAACCGAGCTTTTGGGTGCCGCGAACTATGCGTTCTGTATGTATCCGGGACTGACTCATGGCGCTGCTGGTCTCGATCCACACCTATCGGGACGGAGGAACAGAAGAATAAATACATGCACAAAATGTATGCTCGGCCAGTGGGCCGGGACGATGTGTCTTACCGAGCCGGGAGCAGGCAGTGACGTTGGCGCCACGAAGACGACAGCCAAGCGTCTTCCCGACGGAAAATTCCTGATCACGGGAACTAAGTGCTTTATATCTTCGGGGGACCATAATCTTACCGAAAATATTATCCATCCGGTCCTTGCCCGAATTGAAGGTGACCCCCCGGGAACAAAAGGCATTTCCATCTTCATCGTACCCAAGATCCGGGTTAAGGATGACGGATCTTTGGGCGAACCCAATGATGTCAACACCGGCGGTATCGAGCACAAGATGGGCATCAAGGGATCGGCTACAGCAACGCTGAACTTTGGCGAGGATGGAAAATGCATTGGAGAGTTGTTGGGCAACGAAAGGGAAGGCATGCGCATCATGTTCCAGATGATGAATGAGGCCAGATTGGGAACGGGTATGCAAGGATTGTCCGGCGCTTCAGCTGCTTATGAGCATGCTGTTCAGTATGCCAAGGAACGTGTTCAGGGCAACGACATTATGGCGGGAAAAGACCCCAGTGCCAAGCCAGTTACCATCATCAATCATCCCGATATCCGGCGCAAATTAATGTGGATGAAATCTCACATCGAAGGCATGCGCTCCATGTGCTATTTCGTTGCTTATTGTATGGACAAGTCCACAGTCGCTAAGACGGAGGAAGAGAAAGCGACCTGGGAGGGATTTCTTGATCTGATGACCACGGTCGTTAAAGCTTACTGCTCCGACAAGGGGCTCCTGATCTGTTCCACGGCCATGGATGTCTACGGAGGTTATGGTTACTGCTCCGAATATCCAGTTGAGCAATATCTGCGGGATGAGAAGATTGCCACCATCTATGAAGGAACCAACGGCATCCAAGCCCTGACCCTCGTGGGCAGGAGTCTCGGCCAAAGAAAAGGTATGAACGCCATGAATCTCTTCGGCGAGATTCAGAAAAACATCAAGAAGATGAAAGAACATAAAGAACTTGGCAAATACACCGCCATCCTGGAAGAAGCCGCCAACGCCTGTATAGATTTAACGATGTTTTTCGTGCAAGCCGGAAAAGCGGGAAACTTCCTTCTGCCGATTTTTAATGCCTACAAGTTTATGGAAATTTTCGGTGATGTGCTGGTTGGCCATTTCCTTATCGATGCGGCCGGAGTCGCGACGGAAAAACTTGCCGCCATCTATAAGGGAAAGGGCGTGGACAGTGCGGAAAAACAGAAGACCTTGAATAAGGAAAACAGGGAAGCCGCTTTCTACAGCGGCAGGATAGCCTCGGCGAAATTTTTTGCCGTGGAAAGTTTGACCACCGTAAAGGCGCGCTGTGAAGCCATTAAAATGGATGAAAAAGCGCCCCTAGAAATGACTGAAGCGGCTTTTGCCGTTTAATTAAATTGAGAGGCCATGCGCAAGCGCACGTCCTCAAACTTTTAAAGCCGCCATTTATAAGCCGTCCACGTAAACCGACGACGGCTATTTTAGGAAAGGCGAAGGAGGAAAATCATGTCAGATGAGATTAAGAAAGTTGCTGTTTTAGGAGCGGGAGTTATGGGCGCGACCATCGCCGCTCATTTAACCAATGCCGGTATCGAGTGTTGTCTTCTGGATATCATTCCTTTCGAGTTGACGGAAGCGGATAAGAAAAAAGGGCTCACCGAGAAAAGCCCCGCGTGGCGCAACCGGTTTGCCGAAAACGGATTGGCTGGAGCCGTTAAATCCAAACCGTCGGCGTTTTATACCAAAAAGAACGCATCAATGATCAAAACCGGCAATTTTGAAGATAATTTAAATTGGCTTGCCGATGTCGATCTGGTCATCGAAGTCGTTATTGAGAATTTAAAAATCAAGCAGGACCTTTTTGCCAAGGTCGAAAAAATCGTGAAAGACACTTGCATTGTAACAACTAATACTTCGGGAATTCCCATTAAGGATATATCCGCCAATTTTAGCCCGAAATTGAAAGAGCGCTTTTTAGGAATGCATTTCTTTAATCCACCGCGCTACATGAAACTGCTCGAAATTATCCCCGGTGAAAAAACGAAAAAAGCTGTCGTCGATTATATGGTAAAATTCTGTGAAAGCGTTTTGGGGAAAGGGGTAGTTGTTTGTAAAGACAGGCCGAACTTTATTGGCAACCGCATCGGCAGTTTCGATATGTCCAACGCCGCGCATGTGATGTTCAGCAAAGGCCTTAAAATCGAAGAACTCGATGCCATTATCAGCAAACCTCTCGGGAGGCCCGGTTCCGCTGTTTTTGGCACGATAGACCTGGTCGGACTAGATACCGGTTTTCATGTCAGTAAAAACCTTTATGACGGGGTGCCGGATGATGAAATGAGGGATTATTTCAAACCTAATGAAATTACCCTGAAGATGATTGAAAACAAGTGGCTCGGCAATAAGACCGGACAGGGTTACTACAAAAGAACCAAGGATGAAAAGGGGAAAAAGTTAAAGCTGGTTCTCGATTATAAGACAATGCAATATATCGTCCCGACCAAACCAAAATTTGAATCCATAGAGGCCGCGAAAAAGACAGTAGGCGGCTTTGCCGATAAGCTCAAAGTATTGTTCAACGGCACGGATGTGGCCGCGGAAGTTGCGCGTGAATACCTCTGTAATAATTTCATTTACGCCGCCAATCGTGTTCCGGAAATCAGCGACACCATCATCGGCATCGATAACGCCATGAAATGGGGTTACAATCATCAACTTGGTCCGTTTGAAACATGGGACGCCGTAGGAGTCAAAGAAGCCGTCCAAGTCATGAAAAAAATGAAGCTTAAAGTTCCCAAGAAAATTGAGGATATGCTCAAAGCCGGGCACAAATCTTTCTATGTAAAAAAGAAAGACGGTATGTATTACTATAACTTCGCCAAAAAGGGCTATGTCAAGCTGGCAGAGAATCCAAAGATTGTTTTGCTTCCTTCTCTCAAAGAGCGGAAAAAGATTGTGAAGAGCAATTCCGCTGCGACCCTTACAGACATTGGCGATGGTGTGGTCTGTCTGGAATTTCACACGAAGATGAATGCTATCGAAGAGAACCTTACGAACATGCTTGTTGAAAGTTGTGATATCGTGGAAAAAGATTTCGTCGGTATGGTAGTTGCCAACCACGCCACGAATTTCTCCGTGGGGGCCAATATTCTCATTGCCCTCGATGCCGCGCAGAAAAAGCAATGGGATCTTATCGGACAGGCTATCGAGGCGCTGCAGAACGCCAATATGAAGATGAAATATCTTACGAAACCGGTTGTTACGGCCCCCGCCGGAATGGCGTTAGGGGGTGGATGTGAAATGGCCATTCACGGCGCCAGATGCCAGCCCCACGGTGAAACCTACATCGGTCTGGTGGAAGTGGGTGTCGGCCTTATTCCAGCGGGCGGCGGAGTCAAGGAATTAATGGTTCGCTGTACCGAAGGCATTCCCGACGGTGCGGTAGAAGACGGCATGAATCTCCAACAGATATATACCAAGGTCTTCCAGAATATTGCCATGGCCAAGGTATCCACAAGTGCCGCCGAAGCCATGGAATTGGGTTATATCCGCAAGACGGACTCAATCAGTTTGAGCCGGGATCAGCATATCTGGGATGCCAAGCAGGTTGTTTTGGGTTTGGCCAAATTCTATAAAAAACCCAGACCGGCGATGATTCCCGTCATGGGCGAAAATTTCCGCGGGCTGATTGACGCCGCGCTTTACAATATGCGCCAGGGTAATTTTGTATCTGATTATGATGTGCATGTTTCCAGAAAGGTCGCTTATATCATTTCCGGAGGCGATTGTGCCGAAGGAACGTGGGTATCCGAACAGGAGATTCTTGATCTGGAAAAAGAAGCGTTTATCAGTCTCTTGGGCGAAGCTAAAACTCACGAACGAATCGTACATATGCTCAATACGGGGAAACCACTGCGCAATTAAAGGAGCATTAAACTATCAGTGGTAAATGTACTTTTTATACTTCACATTAGCCACTGCTTGAAAACAGACAAAGAACAGACATATTTTAAGGAGGAATATCATGCGTGATGCCGTAATTGTAGAATCCGTAAGAAGTCCCGGAGGACGTGCTAAAAGGGGAGGACTGGCCTCTACCCGGGCTGACGAATATGGAATTCAGGTGGTTAAAGGCTTGCTGGCAAGAGTGCCTAAGGTCAAACCCGAAGAGGTAGATGACTTGATTGTAGGATGCGCCTTTCCGGAACACGAAACGGGAATGAATTTGGGAAAAATTATAGCGCTGGGAGCAGGATTACCCGAAAACACCAGCGGTATGACCGTCAATCGTTTCTGTTCATCGGGTTTGCAGGCCATCGCTGACGCCACGGCAAAGATCAGGGCTGGCTGGTCCGATGTTATTATTGCCGGGGGTTGTGAGACGATGTCCCATATTCCTATGGGTGGTTCTTCCATGCGACCTATGCCGGACTATCCCTGGGATAAACCTTATGCTTACGTTTCCATGGGGATAACCGCGGAAAACATTGCCGCCAACTATAAGTTGACCCGGGAAGATTTGGATAAATTCGGTCTGGAGAGCAATCGCCGGGCATACGAAGCGATTAAAGCAGGTAAATTTAAGGAAGAAATCATTCCCATCCAAGCCTATAAATACAAAGTGAAAAACGGAAAACGAGTCAGAGAAACAGTGGTT
This sequence comes from uncultured delta proteobacterium, assembly GCA_963730275.1. Taxonomy (GTDB): domain Bacteria; phylum Desulfobacterota; class Syntrophia; order Syntrophales; family Smithellaceae; genus UBA4810. The sequence continues at coordinate 43,241 of CAVSRI010000026.1, forward strand.
TTCGATACGGACGACGGTGTGAGATGGCCGGCAACGCTGGAGGATATGGCCAAATTGAGATCTCCTTTCAGAGCAGGAGGATCGTCCACTGCGGGGAATTCTTCGCAGATGACAGATGGTGCCGCTTTTGCTCTAGTGATGAGTGCCGACAGAGCCAAGGAACTCGACCTAAAACCTTTAGCCAGACTGGCTTATTATGCCGTAGCCGGATGCAAACCGGAAGAGATGGGAATCGGTCCGTCAGTAGCTGTGCCGAAGGTATTGAAACTGGCCGGACTGACAACTGCTGATATAGACCTTTTTGAGTTCAATGAGGCATTTGCCTCCCAGGCTCTTTATTCCGTCCGGAAACTGGGTTTGGAAGAAAGATATTGGAAAGGTGACATCAACCCCAACGGCGGTGCCATTGCTTTGGGTCATCCCTTGGGTTGTACCGGAGCCAAATTGACGGCGCAGATATTACATGAAGCAAAAAGGCGCAATGCCAAACGGTGCATTGTAACCATGTGTATCGGCGGTGGAATGGGTGCTGCCGGTATATATGAAATGCTTTAACAAGAAAAGAGCCCCTTCTAGCGTCAAGCTATAACTTCGCTCAATCTTTCCGTCATCCTTTTGTTGCGGGATGACGGAGGGATTGGCGGCGAAAAGTTTTTTTATTATTCCCCCGCAATCTAATTAAATCATCTTGACAGAAACGTCATCCGAAATGTAACCTCTAAACCTTAAGAGGGGAGAAGATGAGGGCAGGTTTTATTCAGTTTTCGCCGCAATTCGGCAAGGTCGATGCCAACATTGATAAAGCCCTAGCAATGTTGGAAAAAGCCGATGCCGAGCTGATTGTTTTACCGGAGCTGTTTAATACCGGTTATCTTTTTGTTTCTAGAGATGAAGCCCTGGCAATGGCCGAAAAAATTCCCGCGGGAAAAACAATAAAAGCTTTATCTTCGATAGCCCAAAAGAAAAAAATTCATATTGTGGTCGGAATTGCCGAGAGAGCAGGTGAGAATTTATATAATTCCGCTGTTTTGATTTCGCCTAAAGGTTATATGGCCACTTACCGTAAAATTCATCTTTTTGATGAAGAAAAACTTTGGTTTCGACCGGGTAATGAATCTTTTGCGATCTATGATATCGGTCAATGTAAGATCGGTATCATGATCTGCTTCGACTGGTTTTTCCCGGAATCCGCAAGAATATTATCTTTAAAAGGCGCTGATATTATCTGTCATCCATCTAATCTTGTTCTTCCCTATTGTCAGGAGGCCATGGTTACCCGCTGCTTGGAAAACAATGTTTATGCCATAACTGCCAATCGCACCGGTCGTGAAGAAAGAAACGGCAAAAGTTTATATTATACCGGCAAAAGCCAGATAACATCTCCGGACGCACGTATCTTGCATCGAGCCGATGGCCAAAAAGATGAAATTGGTATCGTAGAAATTAATGTGCAGATGGCCAGGAACAAAAAAATTAATAACTATAATGACATCTTTGTTGATCGCCGGGTAGAGTATTACCAGGATTTGGTTAAAGCTGTTCCCTGAGATCCTTCGGTAATAACAAAATTATTTTTTTGCATGCTTAAAATTATATTTTGGATTGCTCAACGAAAATATTTTTTCACTTGAAATGAAGGATGCTTTAAGCTATAGCAGACGGCGCTTGGGCGGTTAACTCAGCGGGAGAGTGCTACCTTCACACGGTAGAAGTCACTGGTTCAATCCCAGTACCGCCTACCATTCAAAATCAAAGGGTTTATGGTTAGTCATAAGCCCTTTTTTATTTGCTGATTGAAAGAACAATAGCGAAAAAATATTCATTATTGGATTAATCAACAACCTTTTTCATGGTGGTAAGGTATTTTTTACAAAGTTCGCGATAATAGTCAATGCCGGCTTTAGCCATCAGTTTTTGATTGTCGCTTACATCATGCGTAATTTTGGCCGGATTTCCGGTAACGACTTTACCGGCGGGAATTCGTATAGCCTTGGAAACAACAGAGCCCACAGTCACAAAAACATCTTCTTCGCAAACAACGTTAAAGAGCAAGATTGCTCCTATGCCAATTACGCATCTCGATTTGATGTGCACATCATGAAGAATCACGCCGTGGGCGATGGTGACATCGTCTTCAATTATTGTTTGCGCATCGGGGTAGACGTGAATAACCGCATTATCTTGAATGCTCGATCGATCACCAATGCGAACTGGTCCAAAATCTGCACGGATAGAAACACCGGGGGCTATTAAGCATTCATGGCCGATTCTTACATCACCAATCAAAACAGCGTTAGGATGGACAAATGAATCCGGCGGTACTTGAGGTCTTTTACCATCAAATTCATAAAGCGCCATAGTTTTATCTTTCCCAAAACTAATAAGCCAGAGAAATATTAACCGATCCGCCACGGCCTAAAATATCATGCAGGTGGATATATCCCTTGAGTTCCTTTTTTTCGTTAACTACGGCGAATGAGGTAATCTCTTGTTTTTGCATAAATTCCATAGTTTGAGCCAGCGACACATTTTCGCCTATAGTCTTGGGGTTGCGCGTCATCAGCTCATCGATAATCTTACCCTCAATAGAAATACCTTTACCAATTATACGGCGTACATCACCGTCAGTTAAAATTCCCCGGAGCTTGGTTTTTTTATCGGTTATTAGGACGAACCCCACATTTTTTCGGTCGATTTCTTGTATCGCCTTCAGGGCAGACACTCCAGAGAATACTTGCGGGATTTTTTTCCCTGTAATCATAACCTCTCCGACTGTTTCTTTTAATCTTGCGCCGAGGTTTCCGCCTGGATGAAACTTATAGAAGTCTTTCTCTTTAAATTGTCTTTTGTCAATAAGAGCTATCGCTAAGGCATCACCCATGGCTAAAGCAGCAGTAGAGCTGGAGGTAGGGGTAAGGCCAAAAGGGCAGGCTTCTTTTTCCACGGAAACATCAATGACTATATCGCTTGTTCGAGCCAAGGTTGATGACATATTCCCGGTAAAGGATATAATGGTAGTACCGATACGACGGACGGAGTTGATAACCGGTATCAGTTCGCGGGTTTCACCGCTATTGGATATGGCCAGCAGAATGTCTTCTTTGGTAACAATGCCTAAATCGCCGTGGATACCTTCAACAGGATGTAAAAAAAGTGCTTGTGTTCCTGTGCTTGTTAAAGTAGCGACGATTTTTCGTCCAATCAAACCGGATTTACCAATTCCGGTAATGATTACCCTGCCTTTGGAGATATAAATTAAATCCACGGCACGGGAAAAGTTGATGTCGATTTTTTCAGTCAAGTTCAAAATACTCTGTGCTTCTATTTTTAATACTTCCTTGGCACGCTTGATTGTTTCTCGATTTAGAGTCATATATTTGTCCCAGAATGTGTTCGCTAATTTCATGTTTTTGATAATACTCGAAGAAACTAGCAAAAAATACCGGACAAAACAAGAATCATTTGCTTGATTTCTGGGGAGGATTTTTTTTATAAATTTGACTAGATTTTTGCAAAATTCGTTTCACTTAAGTATTTAAGCCAATATGCATATTGACCTTAGAGGCGGTTTTCTGTTAAAAGATAAGGGTATTAAACCGTAGAGACGAAAAAATGAAAGCCATTTTTATATCCGACGCCCATTTAAAACGAGCCAGCGATGAAAGATATGGCCGGTTGATTAATTTCTTAAATGACCTTAAGGAAGGAATGGCTAGATCTCTTGTTAATTCGGACGAATTAGGCAAAGAAAAAACACCTATTGATGCTCTCTATATCGTTGGTGATTTGTTTGATTTCTGGTTTTGCCAGAGGGAAAAAATTAATCCCGAATTCAAATTGATTATCGATAAATTAATTGAATTACAAAAAACCGGTATCAGCATTCATTTGAGCGAAGGAAACCATGATTTTTTTATGGGAGAGTATTTTAAAAATGTTTTAGAAATGGAAGTATTTGATGAATGGGCGAGAGTAAAACTGGATAACTTGTGGGCTCTGATAGCTCATGGCGATACAACCGATAAGACCAATATTAAATATATACTTCTTCGGAAAATATTGCGCAGTCGCGTATTTTATCGTTTTCAACATTTTATTCCCGCATCGATTCGTTGGGCAATAGCCGGCTTTAGTTCCGCAGTCAGCAAAGAAACGACCATAGAAAAGGGCGATGCGCTGGTCGAAAAAATGTTTTCTTTTGCTTTAACCAAGTTTGGAGAGGATTATGATGCGGTTATCCTCGGTCATTCCCACAGACCTGTTTTGCGCCAGTGTATTGTTGCGGAAAAGAAGAAAACTTTTGTTGCGTTAGGTGACTGGATCAGACACTTTTCATTTCTTTACTATGAAAACAATAAATTTTTTCTTGGTTATTACCGGCCGCGCTAGTTAAAATCTTCTTTTAACTGGTCTGTTATGAATTTTAACAAAATGAATACTTAACTGGCAGCTATGAAATACTGGACATATTTACTGCTATATGCTAGGAAACCCGATCTTTTAGAGTGATAAATACCGATATTAAAGTTTTCCCCATTTTGGGATTTGGCTGAATAGTGTTACTTAGAGGATTGGACTTATGAATTTTGGAGGTATATATTCAGAGTGTTCACTTCGTGATGCTCTGTTTGTTGTCGTTCCTGCGCCCTATGATCTGACTTCTACTTATCAACCGGGAAGCCGCCGTGGCCCTGCAGCCATAATTGAAGCTTCGACCAACATGGAACTCTACGATGAAGAATTAAAAAAAGAAACATACTTGGCCGGTATTCATACAACTTCACCGCTTCCTATTGATGCCCGCGGGCCAAAAAATATGATTAATATTCTGCGTAAGAAAATTGCCAAAATTGTCGCTTCCAACAAAATACCCGTAATACTCGGCGGAGAGCACAGCATAAGCCTCGGTGCCGTACAGGCCGTCAAAGAAAAATATCCTCGATTAAAGATATTGCAACTTGATGCCCATGCGGACCTGCGGGAAAGTTATCAGGGAAGCCCTTACAGTCATGCCTGTGTGGCAAGAAGAATTGCCGAAATATGTCCTCTGATTCAAGTGGGTATCAGAAGCATGAGCAGGGAAGAAGCGGAATATTTATCGCAAAGCAATATTAAAAGTTATAGCGCCGATTTTGTTTTAGAAAATATGAACTCGTCTGACTTAATTTGTAAGAATTTGCAAGGAGATATCTATGTCAGTATTGATTTAGATGTCTTCGATCCTTCTATTATGCCTTCTACAGGTACGCCGGAACCGGGCGGTCTTTATTGGAGTGATGTTTTACGTTTGCTGAAATTAGTTTCCAGCTCCTGCAAAATTCGTGGTTTTGATGTAGTAGAACTCACGCCGCTTCCCGGTATTGTCGCGCCGGACTTCATGGCAGCCAAGCTTATTTACCGTTTTATGGGCTACATAACTAAGTAACAATTTTTTGTCCAATTTCTTTCTGAATATAGCTAACAATGTTACTTAGAAAAGGCTTTACCAAAATTACTCCTTGACAAACATTGGAGATAATGATGTAAGGTCAACTCTTTTTGAATAGCACATACCGCGGGGTGGAGCAGCTAGGTAGCTCGTTGGGCTCATAACCCAAAGGTCAGAGGTTCAAATCCTCTCCCCGCTACCAAATAAAAAAGGCTTTAGCGAATTTTGTTAAAGCCTCTTTTTTTATCGTGTTACCCTCATGAATCTATTGCAAATAAATATTTCTTCCTGTAACAAAGCATCCAGCAATTTTGGCGGGCATACTTGATTTCAATCAACAATCATTAATAAATATGTAAAGTTTTTCTTTTGGGATGAAATGACGTGTGCTATTATGACATCCAAGTCATCGGAAAAAGCGAAGTTCGTATATTAACAATTAGACATATAAGGGGAGACGATGAACCTGAAGTTCCTAGGTGATGCCCTAGATCACTGGAAAGGGTCAACTTTTGAAGCACTCCGACGGTCGCACCTGCTACATGATTTTAGAGTGGATGCAATGGCGAGCGACAGTGAAAAATGGAAAGACCCGGATAATAGACTATACGCAAAATTGTTGAGAATTGATCAGCACCAGTTGATAGTCCACAAGTGCACTCTTTCTGATAACCGAAATAAATACTTCAAAGAAATACCAGGCGATGGCGATCTATTCCTTGATCCAGATACAGGATTCAAAACCGGTCCAGTTAAAAGCCCACAACAATATTTGGCACCGGCTGAGTTTCTTGACTTGCTTAAGCGGGATAGAATTGTTGCCGCCTACCAACATGTGCGTGCCAAAAACACAAGGGATAGGGTCGAGAAAGTTATACAGGTGCTACACTATGAGCATTCCGGATTCACCTGCACGTCCTATGAGTCAGGTACAGTTGCTCTCCTTTTTTTCGGTTTGCATCATACACGAATTGAAGCAATCAGAAACTTCTTCCAAGTGCTTTTGGGGAAACATGCCGACAAACGTGTTGGATACTGGAATGATAATTAAAGGTCTAACAACCAAGTGTAGTGAATCGCTGAAAAAGCCGGTTCCCACTGCTCCCGAAGTTGCTCTCTTTCCATCCATAATCATGGCATCTTGCAGATACACAGTATTGAAACTTTGTGTAACGCACAGAATCAAATAACCGGGGCGGATGTAAGCATCCGCCTTTTTATTGTAATAAATTTTTCCATATTAGATAAGTTTTCTGTTATAATACAGATTAAAAATTACGAGGAGAATTTATGAGTAAATTTATAATTATGTTTTTCTGTGTCGCATTCTTGTTTGGTTGCTCATCAATCGCATCATATCAAAGAGCAACAGCAGGCAAAATAGGTTGTGCACCTGATGAAATTCAAATAACCAAATATGGTAATGATGTTTGGGCGGCAACATGTAAAGGGAAAAAATTTATGTGCAGCATTACTAAAATAGATAGCCGTGATAATACCGATTTTACTTGCACACCAGAAATGAAATAAGCAAAAATAATCGACCTAAAGCATTCTGGTGACTGGCGATGCAGTGACCAAAAATTGGCAATAATTTGCCTGTGGTGTAAAAAACCAACAGGGATTGGTTTTCATAATGTGATTAATAACCTTATTATGAAGAAAATGGGTGCCAGTAATAATGACCCTGTCTTCATAAATGATTTTGACAGATATTTAAGCGGCTGGCCACCAGTGATTCCATGATTATTTCGTTGCACATTTCAAACTGTAATTCACAACGACAAACCTCTTCAAAGTTGTTTGTTAGTAGGTGTAAACGATAGTGGAGACGAAACTTAATTTGACAGTGTTTGTAAAGTCAAATATTTTTCGGGACAATTTAGATCATGTTTGGTCATCATTCTTCATATTAATTTCCAACCTTTTTCATGAAATAAGAAGACTCCGTACCGCTCCATTGTTTTTAGGCCTATCCCGGTCATAAAAAAAGGCGGATGTTTCACATCCACCCATCAATACGGCAATCGCACAATGATCGGCAACGCACGCCATATTCTGTGGTCAAAATCCTCTTGACACATAAGATCATTCTTCATAACATACTACTGAGGCGGAAATGAAGTTCTTATCAATAATGTGATTTATTCGGAGGGTGTGTTGTTAAAATATTTTTTCACAATTAAAAGGGGGATTCTATTATGAGTCGATCGTTCTTATGGAAAGGTCTAGCTCTTGCCTTTGGAAGTGCAATTATTGCTTTTGCTGCCGGTGTGGGATATTTAAACGCCGCTTCAGTGGGCCAGGAGCTATCTAATCCTCAAATCAGAGATGCTAATGATAATCCTGCAACCATTCCGGATTTTGGTACTCATGTAATTGGGTTATTCTATAGCGACTCAGGTGCATCTGACTTAGGTGATCCGTTGGCCGATACGATTAAGGCAAAAAATTATAGCAAGGATGTATACAGAGGATTAGGCGTTGCCAACATGAAGGACTCCGCTGAGCCAAACTTCATTATTCGAAGCATAATCAGGGGAAAGATCGAGAAATATAAATCCACAATTCTGACCGATGTTGATCTTACAATTCCCAAAACTTGGGGGTTGGGCGATTGTAAAAATAAGTCGGTGTTTGTATTGATCGGCAAAGACAAAAAGGTCAAATACTTAAAGTTTGTCGATAAAGACACCCCATGGAGCAGTATGGAGATCAACGCTGTCATTAAAATGATTGATGATCTATTGAAGATGAAGAAAAAATAGGGTACTAATTATTATCCGAACAAGAGGCGGGGATTCGAACGCAGGGAATGGTTTTAGATAACTTGCTGCATTTGATCCCCCACATTTGTTTTGTAATGGAATAAATACAGTTTATCGGAAAATGAAAAATTGAATAAGCGAGCCGAGGGGTTAAATTTGGTTTGCACACAAAGTTAAAATATTGAAATAATTTTACATAAGGAGTGAGAAATGGATAGAGGTGAAATTTACCGAACTTTAGAAGAGGAATTTGCAGCAACCTTTATCAAGGAACTCATTCCCGGCATTCTTCATAATTTTGCCAATCCTCTAAATAGTATAATGGGGCGCTCTAAGCTGCTCTTGCGTCGTATCGAAGAAAGTGCAAAAAAAATGGAGGAAATGTATCCGAAGGCGGCGGCAGGGATGAAAGAAGATTTACAGCGGATCAGGACGGAAATTCGAGCCGTGAGCCAGGAATCCGAATTGTTCTTTAGCCTGTTTAAGGATGTGACCGGTAAATTTTATGCGTTGGACACAAAGGGAGAAAATAAAATAAATCTTTCTCAATTACTGGCCGAAGAAATGCGCTTTTTCAATTTTTATTTGGATTTTAAACACGAAATAAAGAAAGATGTACAGTTGAATAACGATGTTCCCAGTTTTAAAGGCACTGCCGCAGATCTGTCGCTGGCCTTTTGGAGATTAATTCGGTTTGCGCTGTCCAGGGCACTGGCGAGTAATTTGAAGGAATTTTATATAAAAACGGAACATGATAATAAATATGTTAGCGTGTTCATCAAGAATTCCGGCGGGGCATTGCCCGTCACCGATATTGAAACTCTCATGGAAAAAATGGATTCGGGTTCGCCGGATATGTCCAGTACTGTTATTGATCGCGGTGTTTTGCTTTCCTTTCTGCTTTTGAATAAATATAAGCCACGAATCAATATTTTTAGCGAAGAAAACTTTAGCATAATTTCTATCGGTTTTCCTTATTTGTCTCTGAAGAATTAAATTAAGAAAACTTTGTCATCGATGTTATTTGCCGACTGCCAAGATAACGTTACCGCCCGTAAAGGTAAATGGGTAAAAAGGTAAAAAAATCAATCTAACTTCTGGGTTCTAATCCATTCATTCAAGGCTTGCAGCGAATTATTAACGTAAAGAATATTTTTGTCTTTTTTCCCGTATTTTTTCCCCGGTAGTGTCTCCAATAAACCGAAATTAATATTCATTGGCTGAAAGCAATGGGCGGATTTTGAGGAGGTAATATAGTGGAGAAGGGCTCCGATCGCGGTTTTAAGTGGAGGATGCTGTAATTGTCTCCCTTCGAGGAGAGCGGCGGCATTTAATCCGGCCAGGAGTCCTATAGCTGCTGATTCCGTATAACCTTCAACCCCGGTAATTTGACCGGCAAAAAAAAGATTTCCATTCGTTTTAAGTTGTAACGATGGAAGTAAAAGAGAAGGGGAGTGAATATAAGTATTGCGGTGAATGCTGCCGTAGCGGGGAAATTGGGCATTTTCCAGGCCGGGGATAAGGTGGAAAATACGTTTTTGTTCCGGCCATGTTAGCTTGGTCTGAAATCCGACCAAGTTAAAGAGTGATCCTGCCGTATTCTCCCGGCGCAACTGAACTACAGCGTAAGGCACAGCACCTGTTTTGGGATTGATCAAGCCCACCGGTTTCATCGGGCCGAAAGCCAGCGTTTCTTCGCCGCGCGCGGCCAGCACTTCAATCGGCAGGCAGCCTTCAAAATGTTTTACTTCTTCAAAAGACTTCGCGGCAACTTTTTCGCCTTCCAGTAATTCCTGTTGGAAACGCTGATACTCTTCTTCGGTAAGCGGGCAGTTCAAATAATCAGGTGTGCCTTTGTTGTAGCGCGATGCCCAGTAAACTTTTTCCATATCGATAGAATCAGCTTCTACGATCGGAGCGATAGCATCATAAAAATATAAATATGCGCTCCCCGACATTTGGGAAATTTCTTGTGCCAGCAAATCGGAAGTGAGAGGTCCGGAGGCAATTATCGTTAAAAAATCTTCTAAAATTTTGGTTACTTCAATTCTACTCAAAGTGAAGTTACTTTGTTTTTCCAGTTCGCTCTGTACCTTTTGGGAAAATTTAATGCGGTCAACAGCGAGAGCGGAGCCTGCGGCAACCGTGGTGCTGTCAGCAGCAGACATTATTAACGAACTGAGCCGGCGCATTTCTGCTTTGAGTAATCCCGGGGCATTATCGAGGCTATTGGATTTAAATGAATTGCTGCAAACTAATTCCGCCAGCGTGTCTATTTTGTGGGCGGGAGAATACTTTTGCGGCTTCATTTCGTAAAGATGAACGGCATGACCGCGCCGCAAAATCTGCCAGGCCGCTTCACAGCCGGCCAAACCGCCGCCAATAATAATTACTGGTTTATTTTCAGCCATTAGCTGTTAATCTTTTCTCGGCGCTCGGTGTTTATTCGTGAAACATCAATTATAATGAAACTCAGATATTACAAGCGCAGCACAGTAATATCTGAAAGTTGAATTATCCCACGCGCGAAGCTAAGTGGGACTGTAGCAAAGTGCGTTGAAGCTTGCTTTGGGGATCATGTCTGTGGTTCGCCAGATTTATTTTTAGGCATTTTTTTTATGTTTTTGCATTCGGGATAACCGGTGCATCCCAGGAACTGGCCATAGCGGCCGCGCTTGATGGCCATTGGCTTACCGCAATTTTCGCAGACTTCGTCAGTCAGTTCAGCTTCCTGCGTTGTTACCTTGCCGTCCTTGCCCATTTTTTTGATGTTTTTGCATTCGGGATAACCGGTACATCCCAGGAACTGGCCATAGCGGCCGCGCTTGACAGCCATCGGCTTGCCGCACAATTCGCAAACTTCGTCCGTTGTCGGCGCTTCCTGCGCGACGATTTCACCATTTTCATTTTTTGTCGCGTTCATGGTGTTCTTGCATTCCGGATAGCCCGAACAAGCCAGAAACTGTCCGAAACGCCCCTCTTTAACAACCATGTTCTTACCGCATTTGTTGCATTTAATTTCCGTTGTCTTTTTTTCCACGTGTTTTACCTTCCCGTTTTCATCATGTGTAAAGTTCATTGTGTTTTTACATTCCGGATAATTGGAACAGCAAAGAAATCTCCCGTTTTTCCCCCATTTGATTACCATGGGTGAATTGCATTTTTCGCAAATAAGGTCGGTCGGAGTCTCTTCCGTCTTGACGTTGCGCATTTCGTCTTTTGCTTTTTTCAATTCCTCGGCAAAAGGGCCGTAAAAATCTTTCAGGGTTTTTACACGCTGACTGGAACCGTCTTCAATCATATCCAGTATGTTTTCCATGTCGGCGGTAAAAGCGATGTCCAGAACCGTCGGAAAGCTTTGGACTAAAAGCTCGGTAACAACTTTGCCCATTTCCGTCGGGAAGAATTTGCCTTTTTCCAGACGTACATATTCCCGATCCTGAATGGTGGAGAGAATATTGGCGTAGGTACTTGGCCGTCCGATACCCTTCTCTTCGAGCTCCCGCACCAGAGATGCTTCTGAGAAACGTGGTGGCGGCTGGGTGAACTTTTGTTCCGTATTTAATTTAAGCAACTTCAATTGTTCGGCTTCTTTAACTTCCGGCAGAAGTTTTCCCAAATCATCATTTTCTTCCTTTTCATCCTTGCCTTCCGTGTAAACAATCGTAAAGCCCGGAAATTTCAATACCTGTCCCTGGGCGCGGAAGATGCAGTTGGCTCCGGCAATATCAATAGTTGTCTGATCGAAAATCGCCGGGTTCATCTGGCTGGCCACAAAGCGGTTCCAGATCAGTTGATAGAGTCTGAATTCATCATTCGATAGATATTCTTTGATGTCCTGCGGCTTGTAAGCCATAGTCGAAGGCCGGATTCCTTCATGCGCGTCCTGTGCTTTTTGCGCGTTTTTGTATGTGTGCGGTTTGGCCGGAAGATAATCTGGCGAATAGTTTTCTTTAATGTAGTCACGCACTGCGGCAAGGGCTTCATCGGCAATGCGGTTGGAGTCTGTTCTCATATAAGTAATTAAACCGACAGAGCCGTCCTCACCCAGTTCGATACCTTCATATAATTTTTGAGCGACCATCATGGTCTTCTTCGCGGAAAAACGAAGCCAGCGCGATGCTTCCTGTTGTAATTTACTGGTGGTGAAGGGCGGCAGGGCTGAGCGTTTTAATTCTTTTTTCTCCAGCTTCTCCACGATAAAAGAAGCTTTATTCAGCGTGTCCGCAAGTTTGGCGGCTTGTTCGCCATTGACTACTTTTGCTTTCTTGCCGTCTATCTTAAGTAACTTGGCGTCAAACGGCGGCGGATTATGTCCTTCAAATTGGGCCAGCAGGTTCCAGTATTCTTCCGGGACAAATTTACTTATTTCATCTTCTCTTTCACAGATCATTCGGACAGCGACAGACTGAACACGCCCGGCGCTGAGTCCTCTTTTGACTTTATCCCAGAGAATAGGGCTGATTTGATAGCCAACCAGCCGATCCAGAATGCGGCGAGTCTGCTGTGCCTCATACTTATTGAAATCCAGCTCGAGGGGATGATTAATCGCTTCCAGTACTGTATTTTTGGTGAGATCATTAAAGAGTACGCGATATATTTTTTTATTTTTGTCGTTGACTATTTCGGATATATGCCAGGCGATGGCTTCGCCTTCGCGGTCGGGATCAGGAGCCAGATAAATGGTGTCAGCGCTTTTAGCGGCTTTTTTCAGTTCATCAATGGTCTTCTTTTTGGCTTCAATTACACCATAAGTAGGTTCAAAATTATTTTCCAGATCAATGCCCAGAGTGCTTTTGGGCAGATCTTTAATATGTCCCATGGAAGCGACAACATTAAAGCCGCTGCCCAGATATTTTTTTATTGTTTTAACTTTTGTGGGAGATTCCACAACAATTAACGAGTTAGCCATAAACAACTCTCCTTCGTGATCCGGCGCACGATATAGACGGAAGAAAGTATTTTGTAAAGCATTAATTTTTGCGGGAAAAAAATTTCCCCGGATGCTGCTGAACAAGTCCTTTTAATTCCAAGGCCATCAAGGTACTTAAGATGTCAGCAGGCGATAACCCTGAAGTAGAAATCAGCTCATCAACATGAATATGTTTACTGGAGATAAAATCAATAATCTGTTGTTCAATAGTGTTTAAATTTTCATTCTTCTTAACTGTTTTTGTTTGTTGAGTAGATGCTGAAGTTGTTGGGAATGGTTTTCTTTCTAATTGGGGCCATATTTCCTCTATAATATCATCGGCATTTTCAATTAATTTGGCTCCCTGCTTGATCAATTTGTTAGTTCCACGCGAACTTGCGGCATCAATGCTGCCGGGTACGGCAAAGACTTCCCTTCCTTGTTCTAAAGCAAACCTTGATGTAATGAGAGAGCCGCTTTTTTCTCCGGCTTCTACCACCAAGACACCATAGGATATACCGCTAATTATGCGATTGCGAGTCGGAAAATTGGCTGAGCGCGGCGGTGTGCCCAGAGGAAATTCGGAAATAACGGCACCATTTTGAATGATATCAGCAAACAATTTTTTGTTTTCTGGCGGATAAATAATATCCAGTCCACTGCCCAAAACGGCTATTGTTCTGCCCTGCGCAGCAAGCGCTCCACGGTGAGCCGCGGAATCAATTCCGCGGGCTAAACCGCTGACTATAGTTAGGCCTTTGCTGGCCAGATCACGGCTAATCTTTTCCGTAGTGTATTTGCCGTAAGTGCTGGCTATTCTGGAACCGACTATGGCAATATTTATATCATCTTTCGTGAGAGAGCCCCGAACATAAAGAAAAGGAGGCCGATCATAAATATTTACGAGTTTTGCCGGGTAATAGTCGTCTTGATAAGTAATTATATTAATTTCGTTCTTATTCAGGAACTCGAGATCACGGTTGATTTTGTCCCAATCTTTAAATTTGGTGATATCCGCGGCTATTTTTTTTGTAATTCCATTAATTTCTGTTAACTTGTGAAGCAGAAGTTTTAAAAATAGAAGGTAGAGAACCAAACTTATCCACCAAGGTCATAAAGGCAATGTTGCCGATTCCCGTGATGGATTTTAAAGCAATCCAATATTTTAAGATATCGTAATTCATAGTTGTTTGATCGGAAGCATAATTAGTAAACTCTATGCTTTCGAAATGTTGCCATGAAAAATTGCTGGCAAGTTACATCTTGTTCGTAAGTCATGTCAAGCATTTTGAACAAGATGTCTATTTTAATGTAATGATAACAGAAAGATAAATAAACTAATTGCAACTGGATTTTACTCTAAACATTGATGACAGACCTGATTTAGTTTGCTAAGGGCTTCAAAATAGTTGCTTAAATTTCATCTTTGGGTTAGTAGTCAATCAGCCATTTTTGAGGGGTATTTATGATTTGGATAAAAAAATATTTTATTTTCATTGTTATTGCGCTGACAATTCTCCCCTTTACCGTGACTGCCCAAAATAGTCCTGGACAAAATCAGTCTGTTATTAAGCAAGGTGAGCTTAACAGTAAAAGTCCTGGAAGTGAGACCGAAGATTTTTCGCGTCCGGTTTTATCAATAACACCGCGGGAATTTAGTCTGGGAACAATAGTTCCGGGTGAAGCCGGTGCCGGATTATTTACATTGAAAAATATGGGAGCCGGCATTTTAGACTGGTCAACAAACGGGCCGGAAGGCTGGATGACGTCGGAAGGTGCGCACATTGACAAGCGTGGTGGAAAATAAAGAAGATTATTTACGTATTGAAATCCGGGTACTGCCGGGCGAATCTTTGTTGAATGATAATAAGTCAGATATTGCACTTTACAATGTAGAAATGAAACTAGAAGCCGAAAATGGAGAACTTGTTTGCAGCAAGAATTTGCCGGCTGGAACGTATAAGGAAGCAATTAAAATTAATTCTGCCGGTGGGCTAAGAACGATCTTTGTCACGTTTTCAATAGTTTCAACCCAGGAAGCTGCTTTGATTAATTTAAATCCCTTGAGAATGGATATGGGCAGCATTTCGCCGGGAAAAACTGTTTCCAAAAAAATAAAAGTGACCAATAAAGGTAAGGAAATGTTAACTTGGTCGGTAGCGTTACAAAAACCTAAACGTGGTGAAAACCCGGCAATCTTCAAAAAAGGCCGATATATATCTTTTGTCAATAAGAAATTCGGGATAATGGGGTGTACAGTTGTACCCGGGCACCTAAAAGAAGCAATTGACTTGATCGGCAGATGGACGGAAATGACGGTTACCCCTCAAGTGCGGAAGGCGAAAGTTCTATTAAGTTCCGTTTTAATGGAACGGGAATAATCCTTTATCTGGTAACTTATCCCGACGATGGCAAATTAACCGTATATCTTGATGATCAATTAATCAGTAACCGTAAATGGTTTAATGATCTAAAAGAGAAACAAGGAGAATTGCTGGTTGCGGAAGGGCTTGTTGATGGTCCTCATGTTCTTACAATCGTGAATAACGATGGCCGTTTAATATTGAAGGCGTGAAGATACTGGGAGAAAAACATAATTCGTGTGCCTGCCGGCAGGATAACCATAGTGCCTAATTCCGGAACGACAACCAGTCAAACTAATTATCTTAACGTTACTTTAAATGCCGGACAGATGAGCCGGGGTATTATGGTGATAATATCATATTCAATGCCAATGGTGGAGACGGAATGGTCGAAGTATTTGTAGAAGTGATACCCGATAGTGCACCAAGGGCTATTGATATTTTCCGGTATTCCAAAGGATTGGATTATTTATTTACCGCCAATCCTCAGGCGGAAACGAAACGATTAATAGAATACGGTTATATTAAAGACGGAATAGCTTTTCGGCTGTTTGTGCCGGAAACACCGGGAACAACCGGTTTTTACCGCTGGTATAATCCACAAAAAAAGGATCATTTTTATCATCATGATAATGCCGGAGGCGGAAAGAATCTGCAGGGATATATATTTGAAGGCTCATTCGGCAATATTGCCACATCGAAGCTGACCAATACCAGAGAACTTTATCGTTGGTATAATCCGGAAACCGGCCATTATTTTTATACAACGGATTCCAAAGGGGAAAATGTTAGAAAAAATGGATACAGGTTTGATGGTATTGCCGGTTATGTTAAATAAGATAAGTAATCGTTCAGTATTTGACCTTGACAAAATAATAACAGAGAGGATATTAGGCTAACTCTTTTTTATGCATAGGTTTTAATATTTGCGCCTGTAGCTCAGCTGGATAGAGCAACGGACTTCTAATCCGTGGGCCGAGAGTTCGAATCCCTCCAGGCGCACCAAGGCGAAAATGGTGGGTGTAGCTCAAATGGTTAGAGTGCCGGGTTGTGGCCCCGGAGGCTGAGGGTTCAAGTCCCTTCACTCACCCCATTTTTTTATTGAAAATAAGCGCCCGTAGCTCAGCTGGATAGAGTCGCAGACTTCGAATCTGTTGGTCGTAGGTTCGAATCCTACCGGGCGTACCAGAACATACAAAAAATAGAAAGTGGGCCCTTAGCTCAGCTGGTAGAGCAACTGACTCTTAATCAGTAGGTTGTCGGTTCGATCCCGACAGGGCTCACCAAAATATTGAGGCGTTTTGAGTAGTTGGCAAAACGCCTTTTTTCTTAGGTTTGCCGTTTTTCTTGAAAAAGTGACCACAAGTGACCCGCTTTCTTTATATCGGAAACGCTTTTTTAACTGCCTGTGACATATGCTCAGGATTTACTTTGGTGTATATCTGCGTGGTGCTTACATCTTCGTGTCCCATCATTTCTTGAATAGTTCTTAAGTCTGCACCGCTTTCAAGCATATGAGTTGCGAAGGCATGTCTTAACATATGTGGTGTAATCCTTCGGGTAATCCCAGCTTTTTTCATGGCTGTTTTAAGTGGCGCGCGTATATCTGTTATAATGCCGTTAGTCTGTTTTCCTTTTATCTGATTTACTCTTGATGGAAAACAATGACCTGCTTTAATGCCTTCCAAATAGGCTTTGAAATCCCGCGCCAGTAAATCAGACATAGCAACAAGCCGTCTCTTTCCACCTTTTCCATGCGCTAAAATATAATCGGGCTGGAAATGGATATGATGAGGCCATAAATTGCAAACCTCTGTTTTTCTTAATCCAGCTTGATAAAGACAAAGAAACATTATCCGATGTTTCAAGCTCCCCATATTATCGATAATCGACATTAGCTCTTCTTTTCTGACGTATTCAGGAATTGGCCGTTTATAAGGTAGAGGTTTAATCTTTATTAAATTGTTATTACACATCGGCGGTGTTTGTTCTGCTCCCCAGCGGATTGTTGATTTTAAACAAAGAATTTCGAGGTTAATCTCTCTGTTGATTCCGGGATGCTCTTTTAATCTTTTCTTTTTGTAGTTTTCGGTAAGTAAAGACGTGATATAATCCGGCATGAATCTTCCAAAGAAGGGTAGAATTTGAGCATTTAACATGCGAAATTTCTCTTTATATGTTTTTGGGGATTGATGATTTAAAACGTGCTCAAGATATTTTTCAGCTATTGCATTGAGAGAATAAACATCTTTTATGGTGCGGCCCAGTTGCTTGCGGCGTTCCTGTTCGATCATGACCGCTTCTAGTTTAGAACCGGCATGTACGTTTTCGCGGTAACGCGGTCTTTTTTCACCTTTTTTCCCGCGCCCCAGGCTAATATCTATTTGATATGTGTCATCGTGTAGATGTCTCACACTCATGCCCCTGTTTAAGCTTTTTTTCTTTCCATTTCAATATTTTTTTTTGAGAGTCAATGCGCACCTGATTTATAGACAACGGCCTCTGACCATTCAGACCCAAATGTTTATAGATCTCTGATACCATTTTTTCTATATTTTCAATTCTTTCCTGTTCGATCATATCTGCGGCGGTCGTCAACAATTATTCCAAAACTACCTTCTCGATTTTTATATCCATGCCGAATTAGATACCTATTTATCAATTGCTTTTTTCCATTTTTTGTTTTAAACTATACTAAATATTGCAATCACCATTGCACAAATAATTGTGCATGTCAAATATTATTTTAGGTACTATTTTATGAATGTAAAAAAAGGAATTGGTCAACGAATAAGAATCGTCAGGGGCGACAAAAGTCAATTTATATTTGCTGAGGAGCTTGGCATTCACCGTAATACTGTGGTTCGGTACGAAGATGAATTATCACATCCTGATTCAGATATCATATCGCAAATTTGCAAAACCTATGACATCAGCGCATCATGGTTATTGTTTGGTACTGGACTGTCTTTTCAGGGAAAGATTCCCATCGAAGGAACCAAGATTGCTATCGAAGGTACAGGCACCATTTTTAGCCCTCCCAAAACTCGCCCCCTCAAAATCGATCCCGGATTTTTGAACCGTTTGAAAAATGAAATTAAAAATTCAAAAGTATCCCGACCATTAAAAAAAGAACGACTTAATGAAATTATAAATGGCTCTATACCAACTGCTAAGGAAATATCTGACCTTGCTGAAGCTCTTGGCGTGTCTGCTCTTTGGCTTGCAGAAGGTGATATACCACCCAGAAAGAAATAATTTCATCTGCATTTTGCATGTAATAAATTCTAAGGTTAAATATCCGTGCCGGCAGGGATCGCCGGTAGATGGGTATAAGGATTATTGAGCAGTTTATTGCCATACTCAGGGCTTTAAATAATAAGGACTATCCTTCTGAGTAATTATTCAGAATTATTTGCAATTACAGGCATAAATAGAAATCCTTTTCAATCATCTGTTTCCAGACCGGCCATTAACCGGCTAAATGATTTCCAACATGCCTTTTGTTTCAGCTTCCAGTTTAATGAATTCAGGGGTAGCATCTTCTGTGGCAATTTTGTCGTAATCCAGAACCGCGACGCTAACTTTGGACGTGTCTGAATAGACAGACTGTACCGTTCCTCCCCGTACTTCAATTATTATTCTTGGATCGTGTTTTGCCATAATATTCCCTTTCTCTCCGTCGTGTCGGTAAGACAGCATGATTAACTAAAACGATAAACTATGATAACCGTTATAACCGAAGGCTGTCATCCAGATCGTTTTCCCTGTTTTATTCATACTCTTAATAGCCTTTTTGTGCCCCTGATCTCCGCATCCATAACCATCACGTTCCAAAATATACGCGGCCATCATTCCAGCGCGCTGAGCCAGTCCTTCTAACTCCCTTATTATTTCTTGTTTGTTTTTCATCTTTAAACATTTTTCAGGTAAATCAATGAATGGTGTGCTCAATATTTTATTTAATTTATAGTTATTCATTTTTTCTCCTTTTGCCCATGTAGCCGATAGTCAGCGTTTGGTCATCTTTAAGAGCTTCCAGCCAACCTTGAATATAGGCAATATTGTTGTTAATGGTTATGTGTTTAATTTTATCGGCATTACCATTGCAAATTGAGTTTCACAGCCAAAAACTAAAGCATTTCCTTTGCCAGCGTCCGTGCGGTCAAACGTAATAGTCCCGTCAAATGCTGCGTCTTTAATATAGTCCAGATTGAAACATTGTCCTGTGTTACTGATGATATGATGATTTAATAAACTCAAATCATGAGCTGTTGTGGATTGTAAAAAATAGTCAGGTATTCCATTATGACGCCGATAGTTCAAAAACCGGCTAATGTCCGGATATGTTACCGGTTCGTCAATTGATTGCAAGATAATTTGTTTTCTATTAGCAGTTACAAGATTATATTCGCCATCAGGTAAATTAAAAGATGGCGGCAATTGATCATAATCAGGCAAGAAACAATGCAAACGATGGGCATCACAAGTATAATAAATACCATCGGCAATATGTAAATAGGCCAATGCCTTGTTCTTTGTTTCATCTTTCCCCATCGCCTTGATTAGCCATGATAATCGGGAAAAATGCTTTTCGATAACCGCCGCTTTGATGCTTTTGTCGATGACGTAAGTATTCATAATATTTCCTTTCTCCCCGTCATGCCGATAGGACAGCAAAAAGAATTTATTAGCTACGCCCGAACTTATTATTTACCAGGCAGATGGTGCCGGATTCCCCGACAACATAAAATCTTTTGCAGAATTGGGGCTTTTTTTCGGAAACCTCAAAACCTGTCGTGCCGATGGCCACATAAACATTGCGTCCGTAAGCTTTGGCCGTCTTCCTTGCTAATTCGATGGCATTTCCCAACATTTTGTTATTCATATTTTACTTCTCCTTTCGTTAAATGGTTTTCCCTCTAAAAACATTTGGAAAAACCAACTTCACAGTAAAGGCGGTGCCCAGGACACGAAAGAGCCACAGGCGGTTCTATGCCCTGCCCAGAGGGTATTGCGAAAATATTGTTCGAGCTTTTTAGAAGAATATTTTTGTAACGATAAAGATTTTCACCGAAGAAAAAACCAATAAGGAATAAGTGACAAAATCTTTATTGCCGCAGGCAGGGAATAGAACTTTCGTGGAGAAAGCACCGCTAGTTGGTTTGGAAAAAAAGAAGTATTAATAATACACAGGGGGATTATTTGATGGGTGCAGGGAAGAATTAACGGGGGTTGTAATCCCCTTAAAATACCTCCCCTGCAATAAAAAAGAACATGGGTGGGAATAATGAACCGTATAGGCGGGAAAGGGCTGTATATTTGTGATTAGCTGAAAAGGTGTGTTGATTATGCAGCGGCGTGATCTGAGCTGCAAGCCCAGAGTGTTAGCCGCGAAATAAGCGATACACTTTTTCAGCGGATAGGATCACAAATTTGCTTACAGCCTTATCACGTCTATACTAACCTCAAGCAGGGTGGGAAATCGATTGTGTATTCGTTAAAAAAATGAAAACAAAATAAAAATGGGCAAGAGGGCAATCAAAATAAATGCGACTTGACGCGGCAAGCCGATGTTTGTGATAAGCTGAAGCAGGAGAAAGGCAGGGCGGATTTTCGAACCAGTTTATTGAATACTGGATGAAAGATGCAAAGAATTGATAGTTTATTTTTTGTTATTGTAGAATCAGGCTGCCTTCCTGTAAGTGAGCATTTAAGATTTTTCACGGATATACTTTCTTTCAAATGGTAATCATTAATCAGCACCATATTTTGTGGCCAATATTTCATTGACATGCCAGTGCGGCGACATTATACTCACCACAAGTAAAAGTAAGTTCTTATCAAAAAATATAATTTCTCTAGTGGTGGATTTTAGCATTTCGCAAAAGTGATAAAATTTATTTAGAAAGGAGGGTAATCGAAAATGAAAAAATATATATTATCAATCCTCTCTATAGTATGTGCCTTGTCGTTAATTTCATGTGTGCCCTTATACGAGGTTAAGAATGAGACTCCAGTTTCTACAGAATTACAAAAATATGCACGGATTCATATTGGCTGGATTGATCTTAATGAAAATGATTGGAAGGCCTTTGGATATGAATCAAAAAATCAATGGCGTTCAGTGACCTGCCCCCGAAACATGTACCACATGTTAAGTTAGAATTCTGCTATTTTTATACCTCAATGTAAATATGCTTCTGGCGCGGGTGGACGGTAATTTAATGAGCTGTGTGGCCTGAATGTGTTGTATTCCACGCGCCATTTTTCAATTAATATTTTCGCTTCTTTCAAGGTGTAGAATATTTCTCCGTTGAGTAGTTCATCTCTGAGCTTGCCGTTGAAACTTTCAATATAGCCATTTTCCCAAGGGCTGCCCGGTTCAATATAAAGAGTCTGAACCCCAATGTTTAACAACCAGCGGCGAACTACTTTTGCCGTAAATTCCGATCCGTTATCCGAGCGAATATAATCCGGCGCTCCGTGACGGATAAACATTTCTGTCAAACAGTCCAAGACATCATCGGATTTTAGATTTCTTTCTGTAACAATAGCCAAACATTCACGACTGTATTCATCAACGAGCGTAAGCATCTTGATCGATCGACCGTCCTGGGTACGATCGGCCACAAAGTCATACGACCAAACGTGGTTACGATGAGTTGGCCGAAGGCGAACACAAGAGCCATCATTAAACCACAAACGGCCTCGCTTCGGCTGTTTCTGCGGAACCTTCAAACCTTCCTCCCGCCAGACCTTTTCCACACGTTTATGATTAACCTGCCATCCATTCTGTTGTAAAAGAGCTGTTATCCGTCTGTATCCGTAACGACCATACTTAAGGGCTAATTGAATAATCTCTGTCCTTAAACGCTTCCTATCATCACTGGCAACAGAGGTATGTCTCTGAGTGGACCGGGGCTGATTGATCACCCGACAGACTCGCCGCTCGGACATATGAAGCTTCTGCCTCACATACTCCACGCAACGCTTGCGTCTGTCGGGACTTAATAGTTTCCCTCCAAAGCTTCCTTCAAAATCAGCTTGTCCAAGGTCAGTTCGGCTACGGCTTTCTTGAGATGGGAGTTCTCCCTTTCCAATTCCTTAAGCCGCTTTACCTGGAAAGTTTTCATGCCTCCATATTCTTTACGCCATCTGTAGTAGGTCTGTTCTGCTATACCTATTTCCCGGCAAATCTGCCCAACACTCTTGCCTTGTGAAACCTTTACATCCACCTCCCGAAGTAAACCAATAATCTGTTCTGATGTATAACGTTTTTTACTCATCTTGACCTCCCTATGACCCTGTATTATACTCCAATCCTAACTTAAATTCTGGATCGGTTTTCGGGGGGCAGGTCACTTCTGGAGGTATTATGGAACGGCAAATTCGATTCTGTAAGACAGTCAATAGTGCAAGCATAGCTTACGCTATCCAAGGTCAAGGACCGGCGGTCGTTACTGTTCCAGGATGGATTAGCCATTTGCAGCTGTATGCAGAATTTCCGACAATGCTGGATGCCTTCACGGGAAAACTATCTCACCATCACACCATGGTGGATTACGATAAATATGGCTGCGGTCTTTCAGAGCGGAGCCGAACCGACTTCTCTTTCGAATCGGAGCTTCAATCACTAGAAGCCGTTGTTGACCATCTCAAGTTTAAGCGCTTCGCACTTTTTGGTTGGTCCCAAGGAGGCCCAGTTGCCATAGCTTATGCGGTCAAATATCCCAGACGTGTCTCGCATCTCATGTTATATGGAACATACGCCCGAGGTGAAGCCATTACTACTGATGAATTCAAGGAAGCAGTAAAATCATTAATCAAGGCACATTGGGGAATGGGTTCCAAAATCCTTGTTGACTTGTTTATACCCGGTGCTGATGAAACCTCTAAGCGTTGGTTTACACGGTTACAGCGGGAGGCCGCTACTCCGGAAATGGCTGCCCAATTAATGGACATTACCTTTAGTTTTAACGTAGTCGATTTACTTCCCAGAGTTCGCGTTCCCACGTTAGTGATGCACCGATATGAAGACCGAGCAATCCCCTTCGCGTTGGGGAGAGAAATGGCGGCGATGATCCCTGGTGCCCGCTTTGTTCCCTTGGAAGGGAAAATCCATCCTCCCTACTTAGGCAATGTTGATTCAATTGTGCAAACTATGGCGGAATTTCTCGGTGACCCAGTCGATGCCGTGCCTCTAACACCGAGTCAAAAGACCAACGCTGAGGAAAGAGCACATACAGCGGTGGATGCTGTAGCCACGGAAGCACGCTCACTGATAGCAGGCTTGGATGAAGTTGCCCTATCGAAATACCGCGTGGTTGGCAGTTATACACGATATGACGAGGTGGTTCTCAACACCCTGAAGGATGCGCGGGCGAGGATCGCAGCTGGTTGTCTACAACCGAGCAGGAAGCGGGAGAATTATCTCCTCTGGGCTGCACCTGGAAGTGGCAAAACATACTTCGTCCAGCAAATCGCCGCCTCTCTTTCTAGTACCATCCGCTATCAAGAACTCAACCTTGCTAAATGCAGTGAACAGGAGTTTCGTGTCGGATTAAGCGGACTTGATTCTAAAGATGTGCCATGTCTCTGCCTTATCGATGAGTGTGATGCGAAGCCGCTGGAACCTTGGCCATATGAGATACTTCTCCCTTACTTAGATGCTTCCGTAGAGCGAGGTAAGCCACTTGTGTTTGTCCTAGCCGGAAGCGAGGGGGCAAATTTAGGTGAGATAAAGAAACTGATTGCCGCCCGTCCCAAAGGGTCTGATCTTCTCAGCCGGATTCCAGCTGGTAATGAATATGAGATCATGCCGTTAAACATTGGCGATCGCATTCTTGTTGTATTGAGCCAATTCCGAAAAGCCGGAAAAGAATTCAATCGAGAAATCAGGGCAGTTGAAAAACTTGGCCTTTATTATACTGCTCTCAATCCTCGCTTGACGAATGCCCGTCAATTACGCGAATTTGCTTTCCGCGCTATTGAGCACTTGCCACCCAATGACGATCGTATAAAATATGACCACCTTTTTAGCCCTGGAGATCCGGAGAACAAAGCCTTCTGGCTTCAAGCGCAACCCGCTGCAGCAGGTCTTGTGAACTCCTTTGTGCTGCTAAAAGATTAAGTATCGAATACACACTTTCAAATTATAATCCTCAATCCAATTCCAAACCGAAAACCGTTGACTTGTAGATACCGTTCTTGTCAAGCGAAAGTTGGCTTATAGTTTGGGTCATACTTTTTACCGGATTTCAGGATACCAAATATAATGTGAACCAACTTCCGCATAATTGCACAAACAATAACTTTTCCATTTTTGCCTTTTTCTTTCAGGCGATTATAAAAAGCAATCATAACAGGATTGCACTGAATCGATACCAGTGCCGGCATATACAGGGCTTTTCTGAGCCGTGCATGTCCGATCTTGCACAATCTTGGTTTGCCTTTAATAGATGATCCGGAAAGCGTTTCCTTTGGCGCGAGTCCGATGAACGCCACCAGTTCACGAACATTGTTGAATTTTTCCAAATCATCTAATTCTGCCAGGATGGCAGGAATGGTTGCCTTACCAATTCCGGGAATAGAAGCCAGCAAATCCTTTTTTTGTTTAAGCTTCGGATTCTGTTCTATGAGCTCGGCAATTTGCTGCCTTATTTTTTCAATTTCTTGATCCAAATACGTGATATGTTCTTTAATCAAAAGAAGGACAGATTCATGCGCCGTGCTGATCCTATTCTTCTCCTGGCTGCGCATGTCGATCAGGCTATCAACCCGTCGGACCAGAGCTCTCAAGGATCTGATTTCCGGTGAAGGCGGAATCCAGGGCTCTGGTTTCATAGCCAGACAGAAGCGGGCGATAATTCCTGCGTCAGCCTTATCCGTCTTGGTGCGAATCAGTTCGCTCTGAGCAAATCCTTTGATGCGGGCAGGATTGACAATGCTTACCGTATGACCGGCTTCATGAAGATAGATGGCCAGGTCTTCTCCATAATTGCCAGTGGCCTCCAGGCAAGCGTGAACCTTCTGGCTGCCCTGTTTCTCGAGCCAAAGAGATAGCACCTCAAAACCTTCTGCTGAATTTTTGCAGGTTTTATTTTTTATTTTCCCATCTGCAAGCAGCGCTACATCGAACTTCTGTTTGGCAATATCTATCCCCAGAACCGTTACTGACATATAAACCTTCCTCCTCAAATTAGAAATATTTACACTGGTAAAAAGCTTCGTTCGAATCAACCTTGCAAGTACAAACTCATTCCCCTTGGGGACGGTTTCTGATACCGTACGAGTTACTGAACAAAGCAGAGGAAAGAGGATCTAATCTACAAACCATGCTCTCAGGCATCAGGTGAAACACAGATTCACTCTTCCCTTTTACCCGGCTTCCCAGGGTGTTTTATATCATACGATGATTTATAAGAACACAAGGTGAAAGTGTTGCCACAAAACACTTGATTAATCACGGACAGCATTTGTCCATGCGCAGTCGCTTTTTAGTAATCCAGGGCGCTGGCAAAGTAATAAAAAAGTGAGCATTAATTCCTGTTGCAACGCGGGTTAGATTTTGTTATTTTGATGACGTTTTACAGAAAGTTTAATTCATCTTTGTAGGATATATGGTTTTGGGTGAATATCCAAGAAGGAGGATTCCATGAAGTCAAAGTTCTTATCTGTAATTATACTGTTGGGTCTATTACTCCTTTTTGCGGGAACAGGTATTGGCCAGGAAAAAATCAGCACTAACGACTGGGTGGAAAAATTCAATCAAGGTTCTATTAACTGGACTGCCGGTTATATTGAAGCTGTCGGAATTGGCGCTCCGGCCGAAAAATCAATCAGTAAAGCATCATCTCGTCCGCTGGCTCTGCGCGAGGCTAAAAGAAATGCCTTACGTAATTTACTGGAAATAACCAAAGGTGTTCAAGTTAATTCAACAACCACCGTAAAAGACTTTGCAGTGGAACGCAATATTATTAATACGCAGGTAAACGGTCTGGTACAGGGTGCTGTAGAAGCAGATCGACAATACATGCCCGATGGAACGGCCGAAGTTAAATTAAGAATGCCGCTTTACGGGAACTTAACTCAGATGATTATGCCGTTGTCCGCACCGGAGCCACCTCCAGCTCCGGCTGCACCAGCACCACCACCAGTTCCTGTTGCACCAGCTTCGGCTGTAACAGCTCCCACCGCACCTGCTTCCTTTGCAGCCACGCCATCTTCGGCAAGTGCGCCACCAGTGCCACCGGCATCACCTGCTCCTTCCACAGCAGAAGCAGCAGCGCCTGTTCCTCCTGCAGCCGCACTGGCCGCACCAACGGCTCCTGTTATTTACACGGGCATGGTTGTCGATGCCCGCGGAATTCAAGCACGGCCGGCAATGTCGTTCCGCATCTTCGATGAGGACGGCAAAGAAGTTTATGGCTTAGCCAATGTTGACCGTGGATTCGCGGTACAGCAGGGCATGAGCGGTTACACGCGTGACCTTACCGCCGCTCAGAGTAACCAGAGGGTAACGGCAAATCCCGTGACGGTTAAGGCGCTGAAAACATCCGGCCCCGGCAAATCCGATCTCGTCATCGGTAATGCCGACGCACAGCGAGTAAGAGCTGCGGCGGAAAATGCCACCTTTATGAAACAGTGCCGCGTGATGATTGTATTGGACTGAAAGAAGAATCAGAGTTTGCGCCAGCTTGGAAAAACAGCCGCAGTCACGAAGGTATGGAGTGGCTGCGGTTTTTTAATGAGACTCGCTGAAAACGAGCGAAGCGGAGTTTGAAGCATTAGTTGAAGCGATCCCGCGAGTGGAGTTAAGCGGGATAATGACACCGTGTGAAGATAGGGTTGTTTAATTGTCCAAGTGCATAGTCATTTTATCCGAAGAAACGACCAATAAAATCGCTGCCGGCGAAGTAGTGGAGAGACCGGCTTCCATTGTCAAAGAATTGGTGGAAAATTCCATTGATGCCGGAGCCGGAAATATCCGCATAGAATTGGAAAAGGGCGGCTGTCAATCAATAAAGGTTGTCGACGATGGTTCGGGAATAGAAAAAGAGGACGTGGCGCTTGTTTTTGAAAGGCATGCCACCAGCAAAATATATAAATTCGAGGATATTTATAATGTGGCATCTTTCGGTTTCCGCGGTGAGGCCATGCCCAGCATTGCTTCCATTGCGCAGGTAGAGTTATTAACGCGACGGGAAGGTGACTTGGAAGGCACAAAGGCCGTCGTGGAAGCAGGCAAAATCAAAGAAATAACGCCTGCCGGATGCCCTTTAGGCACGCAAATATTCGTCAGCAAAATATTTGTCAACATTCCCGCGCGCAAGAAATTTTTAAAAACGGAAGCTACGGAACAGAGTTTATGTCTGGATGTAGTTACCCGTCTGGCCCTGGCTCATCCGGATGTCCGCTTTAAAGTTTTAGTCAATGGGCGCGAGGTCTTTGCCGTACCGGAAGTGACCGATATAGCGGAGCGAATTGCCCTGGTAATGGGAATGGATTTTTCGGCCCACTGCATTTCCGTCCAGGAGCAAAGGGAAGATGTCAGCTTGACGGGATTCATTTCGCATCCGGAGTTTACCCGATCCAACTCCAAAAATATTTTTTTATTCGTCAATAAGCGTTTTATCCGCGATAACAGCATAACACATGCCGTATTATCCGCTTACCGTCAGGTTATTCCGGCACGGCGTTATCCGGCGGCTGTCTTGTTTATTGATCTGCCGCCATCCGCTGTTGATGTCAATGTCCATCCGGCCAAGATGGAGGTGCGCTTTAAGGATTCGCGCGGAATTTATGACTTGGTTTCTCAGACAATCGCGCAAAACCTTGCTGGCGCGGGAAATGTAAAGGGCAGCTTCGTCTATCGGCTGGAGCCCCGGGAAAAAACAAACATTGCGGGAATGGCGCGCCGGCCGGAAAAAATTCAAGAAAAATCTGCCGGTTTATTTTCCAGACAAAATTTGCAGAAGGCGATTGATAATGATTTGTTGACGCGTTCGGTGACTCAAAAAATAATGAGTACCGAAAGTGGAGATACCACAGCAAATGAACCTATAACTTTTATCAACTTCAGATATTTGGGGCAATTTTTCAATACGTATCTTGTTTTTGCGGGTGAGGAGGGATTGCTTCTGATCGATCAACATGCCGCGCATGAGCGGATAATGCTGGAGCGGTTAAAAAAAACGGTGGGAGAGAAAATTATCTCTCAGCAATTGCTGATGCCCGAAGTTGTCAGTTTAAATCCGGCACAGGTAGCATTATTTTCCGGCTACATTGATTTTTTGCGCCAAATCGGTCTGGAAATCGAAATATTTGGCCGGGATGCTATTGTCGTTAAAGCGCTTCCCACAATTTTATCTTCCCTACAGCCCCGGGAATTAATTGATGATATTGCCGATCAATTAAGTGATCAAAATCGTGCCGATTCTTTGCAGGAGAAAAAAGAAAAAATATTTGCCGCACTCGCCTGCAAAGCGGCAATCAAAGCTAACAGTCCTCTTTCCTCCGCAGAAGTAGAAGCTCTTTGCCGAGATCTCACAGCTACTCCTTTTAATCTTACCTGTCCCCATGGCCGTCCCATCAGTATTAAATTTTCGTTAAGTGAAATCGAAAGAATGTTCAAAAGAAAATAAAAATGGAAAAATTCCCTTTGGTTATAATTAATTCGCCTACGGCAACGGGTAAAACCGGATTGGCGATAGAACTGGCGCTAGATTTTGGAGGTGAAATCATCAGCGCCGATTCCCTGCAGGTTTACCGTCACCTGGATATCGGTACGGCAAAACCGACAATAGAACAAAGAACTAAAGTTAAACATTACTTGATCGATATTCTTGACCCCGACGAGGAATTCAACGCCGCTATTTTTACCGAAAAAGCGCGTGCCGTCATTGCCGAATTGGCCAAAAAGCGTAAGCCTGTATTTGTCGTGGGGGGAACAGGGCTCTATATCCGCGCACTGCTGCAAGGAATTATCGAAACGCCAAAAGTGGACGAAAATATAAGAAACTATTACCGCCGTCTTGGCGAAATGCGCGGAAATGAATATCTTTTCAGTTTATTGCAAAAGAAGGATGCGCAAGCGGCCCGAAA
This sequence comes from uncultured delta proteobacterium, assembly GCA_963730275.1. Taxonomy (GTDB): domain Bacteria; phylum Desulfobacterota; class Syntrophia; order Syntrophales; family Smithellaceae; genus UBA4810. Next base: position 72,818 of record CAVSRI010000026.1, read on the forward strand.
AATAAAACCCAATGATATAATCAGGGTCATCCGGGCTTTGGAGGTTTGGGAACAAAGCGGCGAATCAATTATATCAAAACAAATCAGGCATTCATTTACTGATAGTCTTTACAATACTTGTAAAATAGGTCTGCAAGTTGATTCACCGCAATTAAAAGAGAGAATTGCCCAAAGAACAGAGAAAATGATAACTGCAGGGTTAGTGCGCGAGGTGGAAAATCTTTTAGGGCGAGGTTACAGTAAAAACCTTAAACCTTTGCAATCATTGGGTTATAGACAGGTTATTAAATATTTAACGGGTGAATATAAATGGGAGGAGGCTCTACGTTTAATTAATCGTGATACCTGGCATTATGCCAAAAGGCAGGTGACCTGGTTCGCTGCCGATAAGGAAATAAATTGGTTTAATCCTGATTGTTCGGAAGAAATAAAAAAGAATGTGGAGATATTCTGGAAAGAAAAAGGGTATCATTAAGCATATGCAATATTGCTTGACATCGACAGGCGGTGAAGATAATTACACAAATTAGTTTTTATAGTTGTTATTTCTAAAAAATAATTTCTTTTGAGAGTGTATACAGCTCTTTAAAGAAAGGAGAATTATATGCTGAGTCCCATCAGGAGTAGCAAAACGCTGGCGCTGTTTATTTTTTTTGCCTGTGTTTTGCTGTTAGTTTCCTGCGCACCGAAGGAAAGGGTGGCGTCCAGTCAACTGGACACTCCTGGAGATCATACCTATACAGGATTAAAATTAATTGATCAGGAAAAATATGCCGATGCTCAGAGAGAATTTGAAATGGCTATTCAGTTGGATCCAAAGTATTCCCGAGCCTATACCGGAATTGCATTGGTTAAAATTTATACGGGTAATTTTGATGCCGCTTGGGATAACCTGAAAACCGGCCGGAAATATGCCAGGACTAATGAAGAAAAACTATTCGTTTATGTCAGCAGCATTCAATACTATACACAGAGCAAGAGTGGGAAAAAATGGCTGACCCTGGCTAAGGATGATTTCGATGAAGCCGTCAAATTAGATCGGATATATTCTTCTGCTTATTATTTCATGGGTTTGGCTTACGAAGCCGGTCTTGATTTTAATTTGGCCGGTCAGATGTTCACAAAAGTGTTGGAATTGAAATCCGGTTATGTAGATGAGGCCGATGTACAGTGGAAACTCCTGCAAAAAGCTCAGAGGGCAATGCCCGAAACAGCCACAGGAAAGCAGATTGCCCTGGTGGATCGTCTTACCCGTGCGGACGCGGCGGCATTGTTCATGGAAGAATTAAAGATAGATGTGCTTTACAAAAAAAGAATACCGAAGGCTCTTGACGCCTCATTTAAAAATCCGGAAAAGGTTGCTACAAAAACTGCCAAAATAACGGCCAAAGATATTGCCGATCAACCTTTTAAAAAAGATATCGAAGGAATCCTGGAAATTGGATTACAAGGATTGGAAAATTATCCGGACGGCAATTTTCAGCCGGAAGAATTGGTTACCCGAGCCGCTTTCTCAATGATGCTGGAAGGCATATTGATTAAGGTGAGTGGAGATAATTCCTTGGCGACAAAATTTATCGGTTCGACTTCTCCTTTTCCTGATTTAAGGGCTGACCTGCCTTATTTCAATGCGATAATGGTTGTTACTTCCCGCGGTATCATGGAGGCAAAAAATATGACTACCGGTGAATTCGCGCCGCTCAGTCCGATGGCTGGTGTCGATGCCCTTTTGATTATCCACAAAATCAAGGAAGAATTGAAGTTTAATTAATCGGGTTTTTAAAAAAAGGTCTTAAACAGGCGGGATGTTTTATGTCCCGCCTAAATTTTGATTGGTAGTTTTCGGATAAATTAACAAAGGGCGTGCAGCCCTTTTTATTTGAGAAACTCCAATTCTAATGAAACAAGGATATTACAAGCGCAGTGCAGTAATATCCGTAAGTTGAATTATCCCGCATGCGAAGCATAGCGGGGCAATGTTAATGAGACCCAAGCTTCAGAAACAAAGTGCACTGAAGCTTGCAGGTTCGAATCAATGAAACTCAAATTTCAGAAGCAAAGCGCATTGAAATTTGTTAGTTGAATTGATCCCGCAAAGCGGAGGGTATATAATACCCGTGATTAGTGTCCACTCGGGGTGAAAGTTAAAATGGCAAAAAGAGAATTGAGCAAGGCGTTTGAACCGCAGGAAGCGGAAAAAAGGTTATATGATTACTGGCTCAAGAAGAATTTATTTCACGCCCAGGATAAAAGCGAGGCTAAGCCTTTTTCCATAGTAATACCCCCGCCCAATGTAACCGGAATGCTGCATATGGGGCATGCATTGAATAACACGCTTCAAGATGTCATCATTCGTTTCAAAAGAATGCAGGGTTTCAATACTCTCTGGATGCCCGGGATGGATCATGCCGGAATCGCCACTCAAAATGTCGTCGAACAGGAATTAGCTAAGGAAGGATTATCCCGTCATGATTTGGGGCGGGATAAATTTATCACCCGTGTCTGGAAATGGAAAGAAAAATACGGCGGCGTAATTATCAATCAATTAAAAAGGCTGGGTTGCTCCTGCGATTGGGAAAGGGAGCGCTTTACGATGGACGAAGGTTTATCTCAAGCAGTGCGCGAGGTTTTCGTCCGGTTATACAATGACGGGTTGATTTACCAGGGAGATTATATTGTCAACTGGTGCCCGCGCTGCCATACGGCTATTTCGGATTTGGAAGTGGAATTCAAACAGGATGCAAGTTTCCTCTGGAATATCCGCTACCCTTTTGCCGAAGGTAAGGGAGAAATCATTGTAGCCACAACGCGCCCCGAGACAATGCTGGGAGATACCGCCGTGGCGGTGAATCCCCAGGATAAAAGATACAAAAATAAAGTCGGCAGATATGTAATTCTGCCTTTAGTCAATAAAAAAATCCCGATTATTGCCGATGAATATGTAACAATGGACTTTGGTTCGGGCGCAGTTAAGATTACGCCCGGCTCTGATCCCAATGACTTTGCCATGGCCCAACGCCATAATCTGGAAATTATCACGATAATGGACGGGAAGGGTATTATTAACGAGAACGGTGGAATTTATAAGGGACAGGATCGTTATGAAGCGCGGAAAAATGTTATTGCTGATCTAGAAAAAGGCAAATATCTCGTCAGCACGGAACCTTATTCGCACAGCATCGGTCAGTGTTACCGTTGCAAAACGGATATTGAGCCGATGGTTTCCAAACAGTGGTTTGTAAAAATAAAGCCGCTGGCCAAGCAGGCGATCGCGGCTGTAGTTAAAGGTAAAACAAAGATAGTTCCCAATACCTGGGAGGCAACTTACTTTGAATGGATGAACAATATCCGGGATTGGTGCATTTCCCGGCAATTGTGGTGGGGTCACCGGATTCCCGTTTGGTATTGTGACAACTGCGGCAAAATAATTGTGGCAACGAACGATCCGGACAAATGCCCCGATTGCGGCAGCGGATCGTTAAGGCAGGATGAAGACGTGCTTGATACCTGGTTCAGCTCCGCTCTCTGGCCGTTCTCGACATTAGGCTGGCCCGCAAAAACGCAAGCTCTAAAAACATTTTATCCCACAACATTGCTGATTACCGGCTTCGATATTCTTTTTTTCTGGGTGGCGCGCATGATGATGATGGGTCTTTACGTCATGAAAGAAGTTCCCTTTAAGGATGTTTATCTGCACGCTCTGGTGCGGGATGAAAAAGGGGAAAAGATGAGCAAATCCAGCGGTAATATTATTGATCCGCTGGTAATGATCGAGAAATACGGCACTGACGCTTTTCGTTTTACTCTGTCAGCTTATACCGCGCAGGGTCGGGATGTGCGCATGTCACCGGAAAGAATTGAGGGGTATAAATTTTTTGTCAATAAGATTTGGAATGCCGCCAAGCTTACCTTCACCAATTTGGAAGATTATAATGAGAAAAGTATCCTGTTAGAAGTGGAGTCGCTTCCGGATAAATGGATTAAAGCCAAATTTAATAAAGCGGTGGAAGAAGTAACAGAGAGCCTTGATGAGTACCGCTTCAATGACGCCGCCGCGGCTATTTATCGCTTCATCTGGCATGAGTTCTGTGATTGGTATCTGGAACTAAGCAAGCCCGTTTTGTACGGCAAGGTTGATGGCGACCGCAGGCGAGTAGCTCAACGGACACTGCATGATGTATTTGAAGCTATGCTGAAACTATTGCATCCCTTTATGCCGTTTGTTACGGAAGAGCTGTGGCAGACATTAGCCGGGAGCTCTGATAATTCAATCATGATCGCTACCTTTCCCTCATCCAATAAAACATGGAAAAACGAAAAAGCAGAGAAAGAAATGCAATTTTTAATGGATATTATAACCAGCATCCGCAATATCCGCGGAGAAATGCAAATACCTCCTTCCCGCAAACTGCAAGTTTTGATTTCAGCAAGTGACCGGCAGGCAAGAAATATAATTGCCAACGGAAAAGATTACATAATCAATATGGCTAATTTAGAAACCCTGAGAGCGGAAGCAGATTTGATTGAACCGAAAGGAGTGGCCACGGGAGTTGTCGGCGCGACAAAAATATTTGTTCCGCTTGTCGGTATTGTGGATATAACCGGTGAAAAAGCTCGCTTGCAAAAGGAAATTACAAAAATTGAGAAAGATTTGCAGCAGTGTTCGAAGAAGCTGGCCAATCAAGATTTTTTAGAAAAGGCCGCAGAGGCTGTCATCAAAAAAGAAGAGGATAAATTAAAAGAATTTAAAGAGCGACATGCGGCATTGGAGGCTGCCTTGAAAAAACTTCAGGGAATTGTGGTATAGATAGAAATGTTTTCATTTCAGGAAAAGCGATTTGTATGACAAAAAAAGAAAATACTTCCCCTAAAGAAATACTGCGGATTATAAAAAATGCCCTTGCTGAGGATATCGGTAAAGGGGACATAACCACGGCGGCGATTATCCTCGGAAATAAGATAGGGCAGGCGCAAGCCATTGCCAAAGAAGATTTCATCGTAGCGGGAATAGATGTTTTCCAAAAAACCTTTCTTTTTTTAGATGACCGGATTGAATTTAAGGCCTTGATCGCTGACGGAGAAAAAGTAAAAAAAGGTGAAACTATCGTTCAACTTACGGGGCCGCTCGCCTCAATTCTTCAAGCGGAGAGAGTAGCCCTCAATCTTTTTCAACGGATGTGCGGCATAGCCACTTTAACGGGAAAATTTGTGGAAACAGTGCATGGTACAAAAGCAAAAATTCTTGATACCCGTAAAACCATACCCGGCTTGCGGCTGTTGGATAAAATGGCGGTAAAAATCGGGGGTGGTTTTAATCACCGGATGGGGCTGTATGACGGCGTACTGATTAAAGATAACCACATTGCTGCTGCAGGTGGTATTCCCGCAGCGGTAAGAGCCCAGAAGAAAAACTTGGCTAAAAAGTTAAAAATTGAAGTCGAAACTAAAAATTTGAGGGAAGTCGAGGAGGCGTTAAACTCCGGTGTTGATATTATCATGCTGGATAATATGCCTGTTGATGAAATGACGAAAGCCGTGGCGCTAGTCAGGGGGAAGGCGCTTCTGGAAGCATCCGGCAATGTCAGCCTGCAAAATGTCGCCCGGATTGCGGCTACCGGTGTGGATTTTATTTCCGTGGGGGAAATTACGCATTCTGTAAGGGCGGCAGACATTGCCTTAAAGATTATGACCGGTGCTATTTAAGGAATATATTCTTTATTTTTGAACTGTTTAGGAAAAGATAAATTGACAAAAAAATGCCAATATTATCTATTGCAAAAACACACTGTAAATAATTATAGTAACAAAGCATTAGCGGATAGGATAAATATAGCTATACAATATTTAAATTGGAGTCGCTATGGCCATTGAACAAACATTGATACTTATTAAACCCGACGGGCTTGTTAAATCGCTTACCGGTAATGTCCTTTCCAGATTGTCCGAAGCAAAATTGACTATTATGGGGGCGAAAGTTGTGCGCGTTAGCCGGGAACTTGCCGAAAAACATTACGAACATCTCAAAGAAAAACCCTTCTTTGACGAATTAATAAGCTATATAATGGGAAATGTACATAAAACATATAGGGTGCTGGCTTTAGTTTATCAGGGAGAAAGCGCAATATCGAAAATCAGGGATATTGTGGGCGATACCGATCCGGAAAAGGCAAATCCGGTATCGATAAGAGGGGCATACGGAAGAATTACGAGAACAGGTGTATTTGAAAACGTCGTTCATGCTTCTTCCAGCCCGGAAGATGCGGAAAAGGAGATAAAACTCTGGTTTCAACCCGATGAAATTGTCGAAGACCTGTACCCAATAAAAGAAGTAACGCTTAATAAATTAAAAAAGATTGTTTGGGCATAACGAAGAAATCAGCCGGAGCGTAGCCGGCTGGATTGCTTATGATATTTCTTAAACAGAACTGCCCCCTTTTAATTCCCGCTTTTACTCTCCTTTTACGCCTATCATGCTGCTTATGTTACTTGAGCGTCTGCGAACTGCCTTTTCAATAAATGGCCGAAATGCCGGAATGTGCCGTGCCATACGCACCGGAAATGGAATTTTTATGAAAGGCCGCTCTGCGATTGTTTTTGTTCTTCTCGAAATACATCCTTTTAACACCAATTCCTCTCCAGCGTGGATATAGGCGTCCAGAACACTTTCCGCGTTCTTTTTCGCCTCTTTGCCTGTTCCTTCCAATGCGGCTATCCATGCCGCCGCACTCCGACGTTCCAAATGCGCTACATGCGGCGCATCCATGAAGCGTCCAAAAATTCGGAAGTACTCTTTCGTATTGCGAACTGTGAGATTTTCAATATTGTCGCACACTACTATGGAAATGAAAGGTTTGCCTGAAAGTGATTGATCTGTGGCATGAAAGAATAATCCGGATTTCGTTAATAGAATTCCCGCAACAGGAGTGCGAGAATGAAGTCTCTCCAGAAGACGTTTGAGAAGACTGGACACACCAAACACATAAACGGGAGATACATAAATCAGAATATCCGTATCCCTCATCTTGTTGAAGACCTCTTCGGCGTCGTCTTTACCGTCAAAGATACATTTATAAGTTTTTGTTCTCTGACAGTGATTGCATGCGCAGCAAGTTTCAATCTTTCGTTCCGAAAGATGAACCACATTCCAAATTCCACCTGCCCTCTCGACGCCCGCACCCATACTCTGAAGAATTTTACCTGTAGCTCCCCTGGCCCCTCTTAAACTTCCATTGAGCGCTAAGACTTTCATGGTACTTCTCCCTAAGAATTATAAATTACGTATTATGCCCAACACCGGAGTTAAGCTGCCGCGCGTAGCGCGGTCCGCTTGAGCTACTTGTTAGGCGTACTGTGCAAGCGGCGCAATCCTGACGAATAAGATTCAGCGACACTCTAAGCCGTTCCATGTAGTTTATGGTTAGAGAACATTTGGAATTTTGGATACCATCATTTTTTTCCGGTTTAGCTTGCGCCCATCTACGATAAATGTGCCATCACCAACTGCGTGAATAGTTCGTTTCTCTTTGCGTAAGGAGTCAAAGTATGCTGCAACGGCCTCCAGAACAACAATATTGTGTTTTTTGACTATGTCGATGACCTTACACTCGATATTAGCTAAGCATTCTTTTATTAATGGCGCTTTGACTTTTTTACCTTCCACAGGTGTCAGCTTGAATTTGGCAAATTTGTCCGTTTCGACACCGGAGCATGTTCCTATTCCAACTACTTTATCAAGCATGTCAACTGTGGGAATTGAAATAACACACTCCTTTGTTTTCCGAAGGGCAGCGAAGGAATAATTCCACTCTCCAGTGGTTATGGCAAATACTGGCGTGAAATCCAAAACCATTGTCCACGAGATCGTCATGATATTATTTTTCTTTCCATCATTTGTTGTGATAAGGACGACAGGCCCCGACTCTATCAATGTAAAAGCTTTACTGATTTTCAACTTATTCATGCAAGCACCTCTTTATATCCCCTTTCGCCTAACGAAAAAATCAGCCGGAGAGAAGCGATCGGCTGTAGCGACGGGTTCGGCAATTCCTATCGTGATCTACACTTGTTACAGGGATTGCAGAAATCATACAATTGTGCTTCACCAAGTTTGAGTGGCAGATTCAATTGTAACGGCCAAGGTGGCACGTAACCAACTGAACTTCTCTTTCATGAAATCAAAATCAGGGCCGGACGTCACGAACTTTGCCTTTCCCTTGATCAAGAAACCGGCACCCGCTCCATGCAGGCCCTCAACCTTACTGCTCCCCAATGTAATCAAGACATCCGGGTTGTGGGTAATGTTGGCCTCCGTCTTGTGCATGTAACCTGCGGGGATAAACAGCCGTTCATCTTGCGATATTCTGAGGTAGCTATTCCAAGTATTGACCATGTGGGGCCCATCAGGCCCCAGGGTGGCGATGGCAACAACTCCGTCCTTCTTCATTATTTCCTTCAGTTTCTCTGGGATCATCGTGTGTTCCTCCTGTTGTTTGGTTTGTTATTGTGCCGAACGAAAAGCTCAGCCGGAGCGTAGCGATCGGCTGGATGGATTTGTTGGCACTAATATTTCCATTCCTTATGTACGGCGTATACACGTCTGAGTTTTTTCTTTTCCCAAACAAAATAAAAAATGCCGGTTTCTTCAGTATCATTGGGTGAACCAGTTACAATGATGAGTTTACTGTCCCGCTGAAAGACGAACGGTTCAGAGCCATCTGTTACCATGTGATATGCGTTTAGTTTGAGCTCTGGACAAAAATATACTGAACCGTTAACGGCATCTGCAATAGCGAGTTCTTGACAAGCTGTGCCACAACCCCATGTTACTATAGTATAGTGACCGGCGAAATTAGGGCCTTCTTTAGCGCCCATTTTAAGCATTGTACGATACTTCTTTGCATTTGGATGACTAGCTAACTTAACTGGTGCGGGTTTTAATTTGAATATTTTTTCTGTTTTGTATTGAGTAAAGTCAGGTGGCATTTCAGCAAGGACAACAAAGCATGGCATTATGATGAGTCCTATAATTAAAAACCATGTCATTGTATTCTTATTCATTTTGTTTCCTATGCTAACGAAAAAATCAGCCGGAGCGAAGCGATCGGCTGTATTGCCCTTGTTGGCCTTACTTTTTTATTTTTTTCTGTGCCAGAGGTTTTGTCTTGCTTTCGGGTTTAGTGGCCTTTTTCATGGCTGCAACTTCTTTTTCGAGAAGCCGCACTCTATCATGTAAGACAGCGTTTTCTTCTAAGCCGGCATTTAATAAGAAGACCTCAATGTTTTGTATTGGTTGCTCTATGATTGCATTTTTAGCGTTTATACGTCTTACTTCCATTTCTTCACGACCTGGCCTGAAAAAACCAACGTGACCTCTATTATTTCTAAACCACTTCCAACCAGCGTTGATAACGGGAATTAATGCGACCAGTGATGCAATGGAGCCAGCAACATAGAGTATTTCCAAGCCTGTTTCGTGTTCAACCAGAATGATTTTGCTTTTGTTCGGACCGGCGACGATCCAAGCTTTACCCCAGAAGTCACCATTTACGGGCTTTATTTCAAGCCCCAGTTCGTTTCGTAAATGGTGGTCTATGAAATGAACATAGTCGGAATTGTTGACACAGTTTTCGCGATATTTAAGCGAAACAATTTCATGAATTGATCCTGATTTTAGAAGTAATTGAGCATTTTTAAACTTCCGCATAAATGAATCTGTTCGATTATCCATAAGCTCTCCTAATCTAAAATTTTCACGGCCAACAATTAATATACCAACTTGGTATTTTCCTAACTTTTGTGTAATATTACTTTATCTCATAAAAAAAGGAAATAGAAAATTACGTTATAAAATCAATATAATTTAACTTTTATTACTTGGTATTTTCTGTTAATAAGGACAAAATACCAAGTTGGTAAAATATGGAAAATTTGGCAAGAACTCATAACGAGACGCTTCCGGAATTCCAGAACTTTCTTATGGAAAAAAAGCTAGCTCCGGAAAAAAACATCACTTTTCATGCGTATTGGGTGAGTCATTTTTTCAATTACGCCAGATAACATGAATTGTCAACTCTGGAATATCAGAAACAACGGTTTTAAAAAGCCCGCTGGATATGCTTATCCATGAACAGAAAGATTCTATTTAATCTGTCGGCACAGAAAAATAAATCAAAAATACATCGTGATTATAAGCAATATGGATTGGAACAAAGAGACGTTCAAAAATAAGCTGGCCGGTAAATTAATCGGTCATAAGATTTATTGTTTTTCAGAAATTGATTCGACCAATGATGAAGCCTTTGAACTTGCTGCCGCAGGTTCGCCTGAAGGCACTGTTGTTATAGCGGATAGTCAAGCCAAAGGCAAAGGGCGCCTGCAGAGAACATGGCATTCACCTGCCGGCATGAACATTTATACCTCTATTATCTTGCGACCTGATTTAAAACCGGAAAATGCGCCGCAGATTTCTATATTAGCCGGTGTCGCCGTAGCCGAAATTATGGATAATTTCTGCCCCGGCATGGTTAATCTGAAATGGCCCAATGATGTTCTTTTAAAGGGGAAAAAAGTATGCGGAATTCTCGCGCAAATGAAAACGTCGGCAAGCCGTGTTGATTTTATTATCTTGGGTATTGGCATTAATGTAAATATTGACTATAATCAATTGCCGCAGGATATTAAAAATACCGCCACGTCTTTAGCTATAGAAACAGGCCGCAAAATTTCCCGTCAGGAATTAATAATTGGCCTGTATGAAAATCTGGCAAAATGGTATAAAAAGCTTATGGCGGGTGGTTTTAGCGCGGTAAAAGAAAAGTGGTTGAGCATGGCGCCGATGATTGGTAAGAAGGTTCAGATAATGTCTGGAAATGAAGTGGTAAGTGGAAAGGCTCTCGGCATTGACGAACGAGGGGCACTACTGCTGCTCACGGCGGAAAACAGAAGAATCAAGATATCCGCGGGAGATGCCACCATATTAAAGGAGACTCAAAATAATGTTGTTGGTAATTGACGTAGGCAATACCAATACGGTGCTGGGACTTTATGACAACGATCAGCTGATTCATGACTGGCGAATTCGGACGGAGATTGATCATACAGTCGATGAATACGGCATGCTCATTTTTAACTTATATCAATCCAGTAGAATTAAAACCGAAAAAATTAAAGCGGTCAGTGCGATTATTATTTCCTGTGTAGTACCGCCGATGCTCAATATCCTGGAACCTTTATGCGTAAAATATTTCAATGTAAAACCATTAATCGTAGGGCCGGGAATTAAAACAGGAATGCCTATTTTCTATGATAACCCCAAAGAAGTAGGGGCCGATAGAATCGTCAATGCCGTTGCCGCCTACGATAAATATAAGCAGGCGGCGATTATAATTGATTTTGGTACCGCGACGACTTTTGATTATATTTCACCGAAAGGGGAATACATGGGGGGATGTATCGCGCCCGGAATAATGATTTCCAGCGAAGCGCTATTTGAACGGGCGGCAAGGCTTCCCCGCGTGGAATTGAGCAAGCCCAAAACGGTGGTTACCAAAGATACAGTAAGCGCAATACAGGCGGGAATTATTTTTGGTTACGCCGGACTCATTGACGGCATAGTGGAGAGGATGAAAGCCGAAATAAAAACTAAACCTCTGGTAATCGCCACGGGAGGATTGGCTCGCTTAGTGGCTGCGGAAACAAAATGCATTGATAAGATCGAAGATATGCTGACTTTGGAAGGTTTACGCATTATTTATAACTTAAACAGCAAATCATGACGACTTCGTAAAAAGTCGTCTGGTATTTATAGTTTTTGGACTTATTACGAGGTTTTCAAAAAGATGTTAAATGTCGGGTTGACGGGAGGTATTGCTTGCGGAAAATCTACAGTAGGCCAAATGTTTATCCGGCACGGCGCTCATCTGATCGATTTCGATCAGCTTGCGCACCATGTCGAAAAACCGGGGCAACCTGCTTGGGAAAAAATCGTCCAACATTTTGGCAAAAGTATTCTGCTGCCGGATAAAAAAATTGACCGTTATAGATTAGCTCAGACTGTTTTTGCCGATTCACAAAAGCTCAAAACCCTCAACAGTATCGTCCATCCTTACGTGTCGAACGAATGGGAAAACCTCCTGAAAAAAATCGAGGAAAAAGAAAAAAACACCATAGTTTTATCTGATGTTCCTCTTTTATTCGAGGAAAAAATGCAGCATCTTTTCGATTTGACTTTGTTGGTTTTAATATCTCCCGCGGAACAAATGCAGAGGCTGATTGCCCGCAATGGTTGGAGCAGAGATGAAGCCAAAAAACGGATTATGAACCAGATGCCGATTGGTGAAAAGATTCGATTGGCGGATATTGTGATTGATAATCAAAAGACTGTTGCCGAAACGGAAAAAAAAGTGGAAGAAGTGTGGCAAAAGCTTTTAAAAATTGAGAGAAACAAAACACGACATATGAAGTAAAGAAGAAAATTGAAACTACATTTGTTCAATTTCTAAGAATATTATTGCGGAGGCAAAAAAGTGATTGAAAAGAATGTTCCGACTGATTTCAGTAAACGCGTATCCGAACCGGTTATTGGTTTTTCCACGTATGTTCATCCGCTCGCGGCTATCATCGGTAATGTAATCTTAGGCAAAAATATTATGGTTGCGCCTGCGGCTTCGGTTCGCGGCGATGAGGGTCAGCCTATTTACGTGGGTGATGATTCCAATATCCAGGATGGCGTTGTGATTCACGCTCTGGAAACTGAAGATGACGGGAAGCCGGTAGAGAAGAATCTTTGTGAAGTGAACTCAAAGAAATACGCCGTTTATGTGGGCAACCGTGTTTCGCTTGCTCATCAAGTGCAAATTCACGGGCCGGCTGTGGTTATGGACAATACTTTTGTGGGCATGAAAGTGCTGGTATTTAAATCAGTTGTCGGACAGAATTGTGTGATTGAACCGGCGGCTGTGCTGATGGGTGTGAAGGTTGCCGACGGCCGCTATGTGCCGGTGGGGTCGGTTATAAAGACCCAGGTCGAGGCCGATAATTTACCGAAGATTACTCCCGATTATCCGCTAAAGGATATGAATAAAGGAGTGCTCCACGTAAACATTGCTCTGGCGAAGGCTTATTTGGCAGCGGCAAAACCACGGGTATGAAACCCAAAGCTTGCTTTAGGGGTTCATACCCTCCGCTTTGCGGGATAGTTCGACTAACCAATTCTGACTTGTGACCTTTAGGTTATGCACTCTGCTTCTGAAGCCTGGGTCTCATTAATATTGCCCCTTCGCATGCGGGATAATTCACCTTACGGATATTACTGCACTGCGCTTGTAATATCCTTGGTTTCATTAGAATTGGAGTTTCACTAAAATAATAAGATGACCAGAATGGACAAAACAGTTGGTTCATTTTTTGTAATATGAATCGGCTGTTTTGCAATACAAAATGTTAATAAAAAGTAAATCTACTGCGGAAGATAACAACCAGAATCGGTGTCTTTCCTGCGGGTCAACGGAAAATATCAATAACCGGAAATATTGTTCGATCAAATGCCGGCAGAATCTCCGGCAGAAACTGAATATGAGAAGCGGTTTGCTGCAGGCTCTAAACACCCGTTACGCGACCTTTTATTTTTCCGACACAATAATTATTCTGGATATAGTACCGCGCGGAGTAAAGGAGATATTCAGATTTACTGGGCAGCGATCAATAAACCACAAGCCGGCGGAGGATTTCGGCAAAATGGCCAATACATTGGGAAGAGCATGGTGGGAAGAAGAAAAACGCACGGCGAAAAAGTATTTAGCTTCCCGGCGTGTGCTGGAATTGGCGACAAAATATCCTGCGCATATATCGCTGCGGCCTACAGTGATAAATATTCCCAGTGTCAGAACTAACGCCTTAAGTTATCTAGGAATTAATAAAACCGATTTAGTCTCGATTGAATTGCGTAAAATCATTAAAGCTTCATACCGAAAGCAGGCTAAAATCCATCATCCCGACCTTGGCGGTCATGCCCCGACTTTTAGAAAGCTATATAAGGCTTATCAGGAGCTGCTTCGTTGGGCGGAAGATCCCAGGTTCATTCACCGTCGGGGCTTCGCAAACAAATGGTTTTACGACGGTGAAAATAAAAAATGGGTGCAGCCAATACCAATACATGATTAAAAATTTATAAAATATTTTTTATTGACATAAAATATAAAAGACTTAGCGCCCGGATAAGACATTATCTGATTATTTTTCTGTCTATGGCCACAGATTGTACACCTTCCTTTTCCACCATAGTATTAATATTAACATTGCCCTTGAATCTTAGCACATTGAGCATGAATATTTCCAATTTACTGAGAACATTAGGGGGCAAAAGGTTGCCATCAATCTCAATTGATATCATCGGGTATTTTCGTTCTCTGGCCCACGGAGTGAAAAGGCCCTCGATGACTCTTCCAATGAGACAGGCAAAAGGCGAGATATTTACGATGCCGGAGTAACCGTCCATCATTGCCGTGGCGGCAACACCACTCGATATGCTAATTTCCGAATAAAGTTCGTGGCTCACGAAATGTTTTTGGGTGTTATTCATAATCTCCTGCATATTATGCGGAGTGTGCGGAACCAGGCCGGTTGAGTCAAGTGCAGTGCAAACATTTTTTTCTACTTTGTGTTTATAGATATGCTCGATATTCCAGTTAATTAGATTCCTAAACTCTTTCGAAAAGATACGGTGATGCCAGGGAACTAAACGCAGTCTTTTTTTGAGTTCATAATTGCGGACAAAATCACAATAGTAAATCCATTCGGCAATATTAGATACCTTGCCGATAATTCCGTGATTGCTGAAGTGTTGGATCAATTCATCCACGGCAAAATCGTCACGACGCACATATATTTCTCCGACAATAAGCACCTTCGGGCATTCATCTATTTTTTTCTTCAGAGGAATGTGGGTAATCTCAGCCGAAATCTCCTTTAAAACGGGAAGAACTTCGGTGACGTCATGTTCGGCGACGCTGATCATTCTGCGCCAGAGCTTATCATAGGTTGCCATTGCCTTTATCGGATCAGCAGCGCAGGTTCTCAGAGATGTTTCCACGTCTTTCATATAGTCACCGATGATAATTCCCCACCACGCATATTTAGAGAAATCCTGACCAAGTTCGGTATAGGAGTTGTCTGAATCCATCGTAATGATGGCAACATTTTCCAGGCGCAAATCCTTAAATAAGTTTTCAAAAAAGACAAAATATTGACCGGTGCGGCATGGTCCTGTTGTGCTGGGAACAAACAAAAGATAAATTTCATCCTTACGGTATTTTTCGGAAGATAAATATTTGAGCACGCTGCCTAAGACTAGATGTGACGGTACGCATTCCTTACCGGAGGCATGATTACGCGCCATCTGCAGAGTATATATATCCGGAACCGGCATCGCTTCCGCATTGACGCCGAATGCTCTGATTGTCGCCGCGATTAGCTCGGCGGAAAGCCTGCCCATGCTCGAGAGAAGCAGTTTGACGCGCGGGTTGTTTTTGATGGGAATCTTTTCTTCGGTAAAAATATTCTTAATATAAATATCTTCATTGCGGTCATTGATAAATCTCAAACCATTGTCATATCTGCTCTCGTCAATATCAGTAAACTTTGATCTGTATCCTTCGATGATGTCCAGAAAAGCCTCGATGCGCGTATCCACTCCGGCATCGGCCGTATGAGAATCCAACTCCAGAATTAAAAAGGGTTTGGTACCCATTGTCCATTTGATATAATGCAGCATAAAAGAATCAGGCGCGCAGGAGAAATTGGAGATATAGGTAATATAAATGTTATCTTCATCTTTGAGCAGCATGCCGGCTTTCATATCCTGCTGGCCGTAATACCAGTACATATTGGGATAAATCGGCTTATCGGCAAAAGGAAGAATATCATAAGGGATAACTGAATAGCCGCGAGTTGTATATTTTCGGGGAATGCCCATATTGGCGTCAGTTGTAAAGGCGTTGTAGGGTCGTCCCAGAAGGGCAATGACAGGCCTTTTGGCCTTCCGCGCTTCTTTAAGCGCGGTTTTGCCCAGTTCAGCAAACCGGGCAAAGCATTCCATTTGTTTTTTGTAGGCGATCGTAAAAGCGTCCCTAGCTTCGTGTTCAGAAAATCCCAGCACTTTGGCCATTTTCAGAAAAGATTCACTGGCCTTTTCAATGCCGTACATAAAACTGACGACAGGTGTTAAATATTTATCTTCCGGAATTTCCGGAAAGGCTTTTTTAATATAATAAGGCAGAGCTTGCGTGATAGGGCAAAAATTTGCCGGAGAATCTTTCTCGTAACTTTCCATATCTCGGAAGTGGGGCAGGAAAATGTAATCTAAATTGCGGTCAAATATGTCCTGCACGGCTCCATGGGCAATTTCTGCAGGAAAACAATAACTGCTTTCGACCCTCGCCGTGCCTTCAGGCGAAATGTTCTTCGAGACAACAGTTTCAATTCCTAAAGCGTGAAAAAACCAGGAATAAAGAGGCCAAAGGGTATAGATGGAAAAACAACGGGGGATTCCGACAACATAGTCTTTTTTCTTGATTAGCTTGTCAGGATCGGGAGCAAATTCCTTAAAGATGAGATTGTTACGCTGTTCAATATAATCAAAAACTTCACCTTCATTGATTGTTTTTTTCTTTCTGATATTGGCATACTTATTACACCTGCCGCCGAACATATACTTGTTGTTGTTCACACTCAGAATGCGTATCGGGCAAAAATTATCGCAGGCCCTGCACTGGAATTCCTTTTCATAAATGATTTCCGTTGCCAGTATGTGATCAATATTGTAAGTGGTTTTGGTCAAAAAGCCATCGGATAATTTCTGTTTGGCCAGCATTCCTACTCCAAAACAACCCATTAGTTCGGGATCGGGAGGTACCAGAATATCCTTATTCAACAGCATGGCAAAAGCCAGAGGTACAGCTTTGTTTTTGGCTACCCCCCCTTGCAGGACGATATTTTTGCCAATGGTCCTGTTGCCCACAACCCTGTTTAGATAATTAGAGACGATGGAGGTGACAATACCGGCGGTAATATCTTCGCGGGACGCACCCTGTTGAATGGCGTTGCGGATGTCCGAGTTGATAAAAGCGGAGCAATGTTCGCCGAACTTCAACGGCTCTTTAGCCTCAATAGCGATATCCCCGATTTCCGCAGCATCGGCGATATTCAAATCGCCGTGTGCCGATTCTTCCAAAAACGAACCGGTACCGGCCGAACAGGCTTCGTTCATGGCGTAGTCTATCGGAACTTTATTCTTTAGAAAAACATATTTGGCATCCTGTCCGCCGATTTCGAATATTGTATCAATATTATCCCTGTAAAAAGTAGTGCCGACGGCATGCGCTATAATCTCATTATAGACAGCCGGAGTTTCCAAAAAAACGCCCAGTATTTCCCGTGATGATCCGGTCGTGGAGGCCAGTGTTATGCTGATTTTTCCGTCACCTATGTCTTCTTTGATTTGTTTCTTCATTTCGATGAGGCAATTTTTGAGAGCCGCGACTGGATCGCCATGTGTACGTCCATAGAAAGAGGCAGTAATTTCATTTGTTTCTATGTCAATTAAACAGGCCTTCGTAGTCGTTGAACCGCCGTCAACGCCAAGGATATACTCTCTGCCGGCAATAACTTTCGTTTTGGAGGAAGGTAAATAAGTTACTCTGCCTTCAGCATTTTTTAAGTTTTTAAATCTCTTAAATTGAACGCGGCTTTGCTTAAAAAGAGAATTTAAAGGAGGCAGAATACTGCCGGAATTTCTGGCCATAAGAGCAGCCCCGTATGCTTCAAAATACGGAGCCTGATCGGGAACTATTAATTCGATTTCCGGCATCCGCTCCCGGATAAAGCGAATGATGTATTGATTTTGTGTAACACCGCCGACAAGCATCACTTTGCCCTTGGCTATCCGGGCTCTTTTAAGAAAGTCAATAACTTTAATGGCCATTACGTCGCTCAATGATAAAGCAATGTCGCCTTTATTGGCTTCGCCTTTATTCAAGCGATGTGTGCAGTCGCTTTTCATAAAAACAGAACAGCGTGAAGAGAGCTTCAAAACACAGCAATGTTCAGGAATTGAATTAATATCATCAAGGTTCATGTTCATCCGGGCGAGCTGCTGTTTAAAAAATTCTCCGGTGCCGGAAGCACATTTATTTCCGGAAAAACTAGTTATTATCTTGTTGTTTTTATCGATGGTATAAACAACAAGATCTTCGCCGCCCAAGGAAACTAAAGCATCAATTTCGTAATTGAGGCGTTGAAGCGCTTCTTCGATGCAAAGTGGTTCGATTACGCTGTTTATATTTAGAAGATGTCGGCCTTCTGTGCCTGTGGCCAGTGATTTAATATCCGCCGGAATATTGCGTGAGGATAATATATTTTTGAGCGTATGAAGAAAGTTTCCTTCATGAGGTTCCACAGTGCTCCATAAAATATTATTTCCCTCCAGCATGGTTACTTTAACATTGGAGGAGCCGATATTAATTCCCAAACTATGCATAAATACTCACATATGAAAAAACATAGACTAATATTAGATATTACGATTGAGCTTAGTCGTCAAGTATCAGATGGAACTGTTTGAAGAATATTTTTTACCGATATTTTAAATAAACAACAAAAGCTAAAAAAGCTGAAAGCGGGTAGCTATCAGCTTTTTAATAATTGCATTAAAATAATTAGATTTCTTTCGCCAGCGGAAGTAATATTACGAGCAGTCAATTGTCTGTTTTTCCTATTGCTGCAAGCGATTATCAATGACTTTCTTCCATTGCACTCGAAATATACATCATAGCCAGCAGCATAAAAACTATAGTTTGGATGATCGATGTAAAAATCATTAAAACAAAAACAGGCAAAGGAACAAGTGTCGGCACAAGTAATAATACAACAGCGAGAACTATGTCTTCGCCTTTGATATTGCCGAATAAACGAAAAGTGAGAGAAAGCGGCCTTGAAAGATGGCTAATTATTTCAATGGGTATCATCAGCGGAGTAAGCCACCATACTGGTCCCATGAATTGTTTGAAATATTTCCAACCATGGGTCATTACTCCGACAACATGCGTCGAGAAAAAGACTACAATAGCCATGGAAAGAGTAGTGTTAATATCGGACGTAGGTGATTCAAAACCGGGAATGATACCGAGCAAGTTCGCCGTTAATATGTAGATACCCAGCGTAGCGATAAGTGGAAAGTATCTCCGGCCATTGTGCCCCATTATTTCATTCAGCAGAAAATCAAATCCACCAATGATTACTTCCATTACATTTTGAAATCTGCCGGGATAAATTTCCAGACGGCGGGTCGCCAGAAAAGATAGTATGGTCAAAACAATAGCAAGAAACCAGGCGTAAGTTACGTGCGGAGGAAAATAGGAATTCTCCAAAAAAAGCAGGGGGTGCATATATTAAATAACCTCCTCAAGAAAGTTTTTTTTTGTAAGGGTGGTAATGACGGTTACAACGATGGTTATTACTACTACCGATAATCCAATAATCAAGCCGATTATATTTACCGTGTCGTTAGAAATTAAAAAATATAAAACAATAGCCGTCAACGCCAGGCGAATAAAATATTTAAAGACCACCGCACCTTTTACGTTTCCCGTAAGTTTTTCAAAAACACGGCGTAAACTGCGTTCCATCCAATAAAAGTTTAGAATGCTGATGAAACCACCCAGAAGGACACCGAGAGCAAATTTAAAAGTGCCGAAAATTAAAGAAGGAATAAAAATAAGGGCGAGAATAATCCAATTAACAATTTCAATTTTTCTTTGGAGCTGGTCTTTGGCGATGAGGTTCACTTTTTATACTCTTTATTATCTGTTCATCATCTGTAAAATTTTTTTTAATCAAAACATATATGTTACGAAACCCGGCCGCGATACCAATAAACAAGAAAACTATGGAAAAAACGTGACCGGAGTCAAACTTACGGTCTAAATAGGACCCCAGTAAAAGACAGCCAAAAATTGCCAGGACCATGGCAATGCCGATGCTGCTGGCAAAAGCCATTTGCATGGCGTTTTTTTTGGTTTCTTGATCCATTTATTTAGCCGCTCCTTAACATTAATAAAAAGCAAAGTCAAACAAAAAAATGACCGGCGTTCAGGCGTTAACGTACGATATGGCGGTTGTTCTTATACCATTCAATCGTTTTCATCAATCCAGTCTGGAAATCAGTACGGGCTTCAAATCCAAATTCTTTCATCGCTTTAGAAGTATCGAGCAGACGGCGTGGCTGGCCGTCGGGTTTAGATTTATCCCAAATAATATTACCTTTAAAACCGGTAAGTTGGACAATTAGCTCGGTAAGCTCTTTAATGGATATTTCAAAGCCAGCACCAATGTTGATCGGTTCGCTTTTGTTGTATAATTTGGTCGCCAGGTAAATAGCCTCGGCGGCATCTTCTACGTAAAAAAATTCACGTGTAGCCGAACCCGTGCCCCAAACTTCAATTTTATCGGCATTTACGTCAATGGCATCAAAACATTTTTTTATTAGTGCCGGTATAACGTGAGAGGAGTGGGGATCGAAATTATCTCCCGGACCGTAAAGGTTTACCGGAAGCAAAAAAATTGAATTGAATGAATATTGTTGGCGGTAAACTTGGGACTGCACCAGCATCATTTTTTTAGCAAGTCCATAAGGGGCATTCGTTTCTTCCGGGTATCCGTTCCAGATGTCTTCTTCCTTAAAAGGTACAGGAGTAAATTTAGGGTAAGCGCATATTGTTCCCAGAGCGACAAATTTTTCAATTTTATGCAAATATGCTTCATGTATTAACTGAGCACCCATGATTAAATTTTCGAAAAACAGTTCAGCGGGCTTTTCCTGATTAAAGCCGATGCCGCCAACCTTGGCGGCAAGGTGAATGACTATTTCCGGGTTGGTTTCTTCATACATCCGGCGAATATTGGTAATATTAGTCAAATTGTATTCGGGGAGATCGGCAATCTTAACATGGCGACAGCCCTGAATTTCCAATTTTCTGAGTAAATGGCTTCCTAAAAATCCCTTTCCGCCGGTAACAGTGATGCGTTTTTCTTTAAACATTCAGTCTTCCTTAGTTTCAAGTGATACGTTCGCTGCTGTTGCATACGAATCCGGCATCTACTAAAGTTTTCTCTTTCTTGGCCAGTTCCAAATCCGCCGCAATCATCATATCGATAAGATTTTCAAAATTTATTTTTGGCTGCCAACCGAGAATATTTTTTGCTTTAGCGGAATCACCTAAAAGAACGTCTACCTCGGTTGGCCGAAAATAACGCTGGTCCACGATTACATACTTATTATAATTCAATCCGAGTTTGGCAAACACGATCTCGACAAACTCCCGTACCGAGTGAGTTTCGCCGGTGGCAATGACGAAATCGTCAGGTTTTTCTTGCTGCAGCATCATCCACATCGCTTCCACATAATCACCGGCAAAGCCCCAATCTCTTTTGGCGTCAAGATTACCCAAATAAAGTTTTTCTTTAAGACCTAACGTAATTTGCGTTGCCGCGCGGGTGATTTTTCTGGTCACAAATGTTTCACCACGTCGCGGCGATTCGTGGTTAAAAAGAATGCCATTGGAGGCAAAAATACCGTAAGCATCCCGGTAATTTTGCGCAATATAATAGGCATAAACTTTAGCCGCCCCATAGGGACTGCGCGGTTGAAATATAGTTTTTTCATTTTGGGGCGGCGCCGCAGCTCCGAACATTTCGCTCGAAGAAGCTTGATAAAATTTGGTTTTGATACCGGTTTTACGAATTGCTTCCAAAATTCTCAATGTTCCCATCCCGGTTATATCTCCGGTATATTCAGGCATGTCAAAACTTACCCGAACATGGCTTTGAGCTCCCAGATGATAAATTTCATCGGGCGCAATAGAATGAAGTAAATCCATAAGTTGTCCGGAAACGCTTAAATCGCCATAATGCAGAAATAATCTTGTATGCGGGTCATGAAAATCACGGTAAAGATGATCAATGCGGTCGGTGTTAAAAGTACTGGAGCGCCGTATCAAACCATGAACTTCATAACCTTTACCCAAGAGAAGTTCAGCAAGATACGAGCCGTCTTGACCGGTAATACCCGTAAGAAAAGCTTTTTTCATTTTGCCTCCTAAAAAAATTAGCGGTGTTTATAGACGCCAGTATTTAATACCTAGTTTCCGTGCGCGTTCGGGTTCGAATAATGATTTTATATCAATTAAAATGGAACAATCTTTACGGCAGAGCCCGGCAATGCGCATTAATCCCAAATCCTTAAATGCATTATGGGCTACGGCTAGAACAATAGCATCAACATCACGGATATCACTCAACTCCACCAGCTCTACACCGTAATAATGGCGGGCTTCTTCGGGGATGACTAAAGGATCATGCACCAGCACATCAACACCATATTCCGTCAATTCGGTTATGATGTCGGTTACGCGTGTGTTGCGTATATCCGGAACGTTTTCCTTAAAAGAAAATCCTAAGATGGCCACGCGGGCGTTGTGCACTTGTTTGTCGGCGGCTATAAGCATTTTAATCGTTCGTTGCGCCACATATTTGCCCATGTTGTCGTTAATACGTCGCCCGGCGAGAATTACTTCGGGATGGTAACCTATGCTTTGGGCTTTATAAGTGAGATAATAAGGATCAACGCCGATGCAGTGACCGCCGACCAAACCGGGACGGAATGATAAAAAATTCCATTTTGTTTCCGCCGCTTCCAAAACTTCAATGGTGTCAATTCCCATTTTATTAAAAATTATAGACAGCTCATTCATCAAAGCGATGTTGATGTCACGCTGAGTATTTTCTATTACTTTGGCCGCTTCGGCAACTTTTATTGATGATGCCTTATGCAGGCTGACTTTAACTATTGAGCTATATATTCCCTCCAAAAAATCCAGAGTTGACTGATCGGATGCGGAAATAATTTTTACTGTGTTATCAATAGTATGCACTTTGTCACCGGGATTGATGCGTTCGGGAGAGTAGCCGACCGTGAAATCACGGCCGAATTTAAGTTTTGATTCTTTTTCTAAAACAGGGATGCAAATATCTTCAGTAGTGCCGGGATAAACGGTGGATTCGTAGACTACACAAGAACCGGAAGATAAATGCCGGCCGATTATGGCGGAAGCATTTTCTATCGCGCGCAAATCGGGAACATGAGAATCGTCTACCGGCGTGGGAACGGCTACGATGAAAAGCCTGCAGTTGGAAAGCTTGGCGGCATCAGATGTAAAGTGAATAGTGGCTTTTTTTAATTCAGCATCGGTTAGTTCCATAGTACGATCATGGCCATTTTTTAATTCAGCAATGTTGACTTCATTATTATCATAACCAATAACTTTAAAGTTGCGTGACAAATGAGCGGCCAGCGGTAATCCCACGTATCCCAAACCGATAACAGCGATTATATTTTTTTTGGCAAGAAAAGATTGGACGGATAGCTGTTTTCCCATGACTCGATTCCTCGGATCAATTTATACCGCAATTTCTAGCAAATATTACAGTAATGATAAGCGGTTGTCAATCGGGTGGTCATAGCTTTTTCAAGGCAGATGCGCAAGCATCCAGGGTAAAAGCAATATCTGCATCACTATGGGCAAACGACATGAAAACTACCTCAAATTGTGAAGGAGGCAACCATATATTTTTTTTCAACATACTATGAAAAAAACGGGCAAATAGCGCCGTATCTGATTTTTGGGCGGAAGTTAAATCATAGATAGGTCCTTTCTGGAAGAATATCGTAAACATCGAATGAACGCGGTTCATACAAGCGGAAATTCCTTTGGCGGCAAATAGGTTTTCCATACCTGTGCAAAGTTGATTGGTTTTATCAGCCAGTACAGAATAAGAGGAAGCTTTTGCTTTAAGGATTTGGAGAGTGGTTAAGCCTGCGGCGATAGCCAAAGGATTGCCGGAAAGAGTGCCGGCTTGATAGATTTCACCCAACGGGGCGATCTTTTCCATGATTTCCTTTTTGCCCCCGACGGCGCCGACGGGCATTCCGCCGCCGATTATTTTACCCAAACAAGTCAAGTCGGGTTTAATTTTTATTAAATTCTGATAACCGCCAAAGTTAAAACGAAATCCGGAGATTACCTCATCGAAGATTAAAACTATGCCGTTTTTTTGAGTAAGTCTTCTTAGCTCTTCTAGAAATCCAGCCCGTGGAGGAATCACTCCCATATTACCCGCTACCGGCTCAATAATAACGGCTGCCAACTGCGAACCATAGCGCTCGATTGTTGTTTTAAGTACTTCCAGAGAATTATAAGGCAAACTCAGTGTTAAACGTGATAATTCATCAGGAATGCCCGGAGACCCGGATAGGCCCAATGTTGTCACGCCGGATCCTGCCTTAACCAAAAGTGAATCGGTATGACCGTGGTAACAGCCGTCGAATTTGGCAATCATATTCCTGCCGGTAAAGCCGCGCGCCAGACGTATTGCCGTCATTGTTGCTTCGGTGCCGGAACTGGTCATGCGCACCAGCTCTATAGAAGGGATAGCCAGACAGATCAGCTTGGCCATTTGTGTTTCCGCTTCAGTCGGTGCACCGAAGCTTGTTCCCTTTTGAGCAGTGCGGCGGATAGCAGAAATTACTTTGGGATGAGCGTGACCTAAAATCATCGGCCCCCAGGATAAGACATAATCAATATATTTCTTGCCGGAGATGTCATAAATTTTACTGCCTTTGGCTCGGCTGACAAAGAGCGGATTACCGCCGACCGCATTCCAGGCGCGTACCGGAGAATTGACACCGCCGGCGATAACCTGCCTGGCTTCAGTAAAATAATTTGACCGTGTTTTCGGCATTAAAAATACTCCGGAGATGTCTTTTTATATTCTTTCAAGCTTTCCAAAATTAAAAAGTCATGGATATCAATAGCAGCTGCCATTTTATTTATCAGCGAAGTCATATCTTCGCTTTTGGTGTGCAGCATCGTAAACAGATTGTATTTGGACTTAAATACCGGATTCCTTTCGTAGCAATGGGAGACGAAGGGAAATGAAGCAAAAGTAATTCCGGCTTTTTTTATTTTATCCTGTGGTACAGACCAGACGACCAGCGCGTTTTTTGTGTAGCCGATTTTATTGTGGCGTAAAATGGCTCCAAACTTACGTATATAACCTTCCGTGTTCAACTTCTTTAATATATTAATAATTTCCTTTTCCGTTACGCCGCAGGAATCCGCGATCTTGCGGAAAGGACGACTTTCTAACTGAATATCGCCCTGAAGCAAGCCGGCAACTTTAATTTTTTTAGCGGTAATTTTCCCCATGAATAAGTTTTAACCTGCTTGACAAATAAAATCAAGAAGTGTGTATAGACAAATATTTCTTGACAATTATTATGCGGAACATTAAAAATTGATTAACGTGAAAATCAGAGAGAAAAAAAATAAACGAAAGGAGGCGTGCAGAAGTTCCAAATTTTATTCGTGAAACTCCAATTCCGATATGCTTCGCTTTCGGAATTGGCACGTTGTAATGAGACCCAAGCTTCAGAAATAGAGTGCATAACCTAAAGGTCACACATGCTGAAGCTTGCCGGTCGAATTATCCGGCGAAGCGGGGGGGGTATAATACCTCGCAGCTTGCTTTGGGGTTCGTACCCGTGATTAAGTTAATATTAATTAAATAAGGAGAATTCAAATGAAAAAAGGTTTTATTTACACGGTAATGGCTACATTGTTGATTATTGTTTCTTCTCCCTTTGCTTTTGCGGCTGCTGAAGCAGCGAAAACGGCAACTGTCGATTATACAAAAGCAATTATAGTCGGCTGCTCCGTGTTGGTTGCTGGTTTAGCCATAGCTTTTGGTACAATCGGTACTGGATTGGGTATGGGGAACGGTTTAAATGGCGCTACCAATGCTGTGGGGAGAAATCCGGAAGCGCAAGGCAAAGTACTGCTAACCATGATGGTTGGTCTGGCTATGATTGAATCACTGGCCATTTATGCGCTGGTGGTTTCTTTAATCTTGCTTTACGCTAATCCGCTTTTGAAATATATCGGCGGGTAATTGTTGCTATCATAAAAATCAGGGAGGGGAAGCGTGCATCGACTTTCACTCCCTTTTTTAATGACACTCGCTGAAAACGAACGAAGTGAAGTTTGAAGCGTAAGTGGAATTATCCCGCAAACGGAGTGAAGCGGGATAATGACACCTTTTTCAAAAACGATGTGTATTGAAATTTGTTAGTCGAATCAATGACACTCGCTGAAAACAAGCGAAGTGTAGTTTGAAGCATTAGTTGAATTGATCCCGCAGAGTGAAACAACGCGGGATTCATGACACCTCATTTAGAAATCAAGTAGCTGAAACTCGCATGTTGAATTAATCCCGCGAAACGATGCGAATTAAAACCTGTCAGCCGAATCAAAGTCAAAAACCTATAGTTATCCTAGTAAATTAATCGTCAATAATAATTCTGCCGCGTAAAACTTTTTTTTCGGTTTGTTTATGCTTGGCGGTGAGAATTTTTTCTTTCGCCCGCTTCGTCCGTTTCCTCTTCTGGCGCCGAATCTTTTCTATCTTATCTCTTTTTTCAGCGATAAATCCTTTTTGCCTTAATTCAATTTTATCCAGAAGTAGGCGGCGTGCCAAATAGCGGTTTAATGCCTGTGATCGCTCCCGCTGGCATTTTACTGCAAGGCCGGTAGGAATGTGGATGAGGTAAACACAAGAGGAACTTTTATTAACCTTTTGTCCACCCGGTCCGGAGGAGCGGATAAAAGATTCTTCCAGATCACTTTCCGCGACTCCCAGATTCAGCATTCTTGCCGACAGGGCTTTTTCTTTTTCCCGGGAAACAGGCATGATTGATTTAACGCTTACGGGATGGAATAAATTTCGTCGTAAATTAAACGGATCCAATTTTGAGTAAGAATTTCTTTGGCCTCCTCCAGTTTATCCACGCCGATTATCAGGATAGTTTCTTTGCCGATGCGATTAATTGTAGTGTAAAGGTAATGGATATTGATTTCCGCTTTGGCCAGAGGCTTCAAAATAGCATTCATACCTCCTGCATGCAAGGGAACTTCCACGGCCAATACAGGTGTAACTTCGAAGTTGAAGTTGAAGCTTTTCAAAACAGCAGCGGCACGATCCGGATCATTTACGACAAGCCGTACAGTACTATCGACAGCGGTGCTGGCTGCGGATACGGCCTTGGTGCTGATATCTTCCGAATCCAGAATATGAGTAAGTCTGGCAAAAGAACCCGGGACGTTGCCCAACAAGACGGAAATTTGTTTTACGGCCATAGATTTGATTATCCTTTACTTGTCCTCAACATAATCGAAGCCGGCGACGAAGGCTCTACGATTGACTTCTGCCGCCGCCTTTTTCTTGCTGCCCATGATCGATTCCAAGGTTTTTAAATACATTTCAGTGGAAACCAGGTTTGTTTTATTAATAAATGTGCCCATCATGATGATATTGGCCGTTTTACTATTGCCTAATTCTTGGGCAATATCGGCGCAGGGAATAGCGCAGACTTTAATATCCGACCGGTTGGGACGAACTTCGATAATAGAAGAATTTATGAAAATAGTTCCTCCAGCGGACAATTTATTTTGAAAAGTAAAAAGGGAAGGTGAGTTCATGGCGACAAGATAATCCGGCTCCGATGCGACCGGAGAAGCAATTTCCTCATCGGCTATGGCCACCGTGCAGTTGGCTGTTCCGCCTCTTACTTCCGCGCCGTAAGCGGGAAGATAAGTTACGTGATAGCCGCTGTTCATCGCGCTATGAGCAAGACTTAAGCCCATCATTAAAACGCCCTGGCCGCCAAACCCCGAAAAAATTGTTTTGACGATCATTATACAGCCTCCGCAATTTTCTTTTCCGGAGTAATATTATCCTTGAATATGCCAAGAGGAAATTCTTTGCTCATCACTTCATCAATCCATTTGCAGGCATCTACAGGCATCATTTTCCAGTTCGTCGGACAAGGAGAGAGGATTTCCACCAGCGAAAATCCCAACGAGTCAATTTGACATTGGAAGGCTTTTTTTATCGCTTTCCTTGTTTTGTTGATATTGGCCGGAGAAGTTACAGTACATCTTTCTACATAAGTTACGCCTTTTAATGGAGAGAAAAGTTCGCATACCTTGACCGGATAACCGTCCAGAATCTTATGCCGCCCCGCAGGAGTGGTTGTTGTTTTTTGTTCCAGTATCGTTGTGGGAGCCATTTGCCCGCCGGTCATGCCGTAAACAGCATTGTTGATAAAGATAACGGTGATGTTTTCTCCCCGGTTGGCCGCGTGAAGGCTCTCGGCGATGCCGATAGCAGCAAGATCTCCATCTCCTTGATAAGAAAATACAACACGATCAGGCAAGGTTCGCTTGATCCCCGTGGCCATTGCCGGGCCTCTTCCGTGCGGCGCTTCGATCATGTCGAAATCGAAGTAATTATACGCCAATACAGCGCAACCTGCCGGCGGGACGCCAATGGTGATTCCTCTAATGCTCAATTCATCAATCACTTCAGCTATAAGCCTATGCGCAATGCTGTGTCCGCACCCGGGACAGTAATGAAAAATATTTTCTTTTAAACTTTTTGGCCGGCCATAAACTTTTTTTGCCATGTTTTTTCTTGTCCTTAAGTTCACTATATATTAATCGTTTTTGTCGTAGTTACGAGCAATGACGTTGGCCAGCTCCGAAGGTGTCGGTACTGCGCCGCCCGGGCGGCCGTGAAAATCAATATGAGCGTAGCCCTGCAGGGAAAGGCGGACGTCATCCAGCATTTGACCGGTACTCATCTCAAAAACGAGAAAGTTCTTAACTTTCGCTGATAAAGCGCGCAGATTCAATTCGGGGAAAGGCCAAAGAGTTATCGGTCGGAAAAGACCTACTCTCAGTCCGTTATCCCGCAGGCGTTTAATGGCTCCTTTGACAATACGGGCAGCCGTTCCATAGGCGACAATAACGAGCTGGGCGTCTTCAATTTGATGCTCTTCATAGCGTATTTCGTTTTCGGTAATAATTTTATATTTACGCGCCAATTTCCAATTATGCTCTTCCATATCAATGGCATCAAGAATAAGACCGCGGATAAATTTACTTTTACCAGCACCTGCGCCTCGCAAAATAAATTTTTCATTGTAGGAGCGGGCCTTTGGTTTTTTAAATACTACCGGTTCCATCATTTGGCCCATCATGCCGTCGGCAAGGATCATCACCGGTGAGCGGTATTTATCGGCAAGATCAAAAGCGTCCATTGTTAAATCGGCCAACTCCTGACAGGTGGCCGGAGCGAAAACAATCGTGCGGTAATCACCATGCCCACCGCCGCGGGTAGCCTGAAAATAATCCCCTTGCGAGGGACGAATATTTCCTAATCCGGGTCCGCCGCGCATAATATTGACGATAATGCCCGGCAGTTCGCAGGCGGCCATGGAAGAAATTCCTTCCTGCTTTAAAGAAATACCCGGGCTGGAGGAAGAAGTCATAACTCTCGCTCCGGCGGCGCTGGCGCCGGCAATCATATTAATCGCGGCAATTTCGCTTTCCGATTGAATAAAAACACCCCCTGGAGTACTGCGCATGTGATCGGCCATATACTCGGTAAGTTCATTCTGGGGAGTGATCGGGTAACCGGCGTAAAAGCGGCATCCGGCGCGAATTGCCGCCTCTCCGATGATATTATTTCCCGACATCAATACTTTATTCACGGTAAACCTCGATGGCTATTTCCGGACACATTATGGCGCACAAAGCGCAGCCGGTGCATTCTTTTTCATTGTTCGCACACACAGGATGGTAGCCGTGGGAGTTATATTCTTTGGTTGAGGTAATGTGGCCTTGGGGGCAGAAATGAATGCAGAGGTGACATTCCTTGCAATGTTCTTTATCAATTTTTATGTATCCTTTCAAAATTCAGTCCCCAAAAAAGTTTTATGTTGGTATTATAATGCTAGTCAATCTAAATTATCTTGCGCAAAATGGCTGGAAAGTCAAGTATTTTCATGCAGCTATTCGAGAAAAATGCAATAAATAAATCAATTAAAGCTTACTGATTTGAAATCCTTCCAACTTCATGGCAACCGAACGTTGCAAAAGTTCTATCGAAATGACGAATAGTTCTTTTTTAAAATCACTGCTTATGACGGTGCCTTCCAGTCCGGCAAAAGGCCCGTCGATAATGCGCGCCGGTTCGCCCACTTTGGGAAATTTTATGGTGAAAACTTCCGCTTTTGTTTCGATAAGACGCCGGATAGCGTTAATTTTATCGTCCGGTACAGGTATAGGTTCGGAATTTTCTCTTTTCCCTAAAATACTAACTACACCAGGTGTCTTCAAAATAGTTATTTTTTTTTCATTGTCCAAACCAAAGAATTCTACAAAAAGGTATCCGGGGAAAAGAGGAATAAAGATTTTTTTCTTCCGGTCTTTGCGTTTGCTCCATACTTCCGTTTTGGGCAGAAAAGTTATAATGTTTTTTTGGGCAAGGGCAAAGTTTGCTTTATATTCATGGCGGCTTTTTGTGCGTACAGCATACCAGGGCATTGATAATATCCGCTAATTTTATTTTTTTAAAATAGATTTTTATTCTTCTATCTATAAAAAGCGGCTATCGATAATGATATCTTCTCCGCATCTTCTAATTTTACGAATGGATAAAAATTTTGCCGAATTCAGATCCCTAATATTCAAATCACCCACTGCTTCGACTCCCTTACCTAAAATTTTTGGCGCAATCACTGTTACTAAGCGGTCGGCTAAGTTATCTCTTAAGATAGAAGTAATTATTTGAGCCCCGCCTTCTATTAACACCGACGATATACCCCTTGCCGCAAGCTTTTTTAATAGCTTTTTCAAGTCAACTTTTCCCTGTTTGTCGGCATCGACGATGATTATTTGGGCGCCTGTTGCGGTAATATATTGAAATTGGGTATCATTGTAATTTTTAATTGTGGCTATAAGTGTTTTTGCCGGCGAGGTATTTTGTAAAACTTTGGCTTGGTTATTAATCTGTAACTGGGAATCAACGATAATTCTCAGCGGATTGCGGCCATGAACTAGTCGTACTGTAAGCTCCGGATCATCTTTTTTCACGGTTCCGGCTCCGACTAAAATGGCGTCATGTTCGGCTCGGAGTTTATGGGCATATTTTATCGAAGCCTCAGAGCTTATCCATTGCGATTGGCCTTGCGTTGTTGCTATGCGGCCATCAAGGGTTTGGGCGTATTTAATGGTTATAAAAGGCAGCCCGGTTTCCATAAAATGGAAAAAAACTTCATTGAGATTGCGGCATTCATTTTCCAGAACACCGGTTTTTACTTCGATACCACGGCTCTGCAAATAATTAATTCCTTGACAGGAAACTTGAGGATTGGAATCTATTGCCCCAATAACTACGCGGGGTATATTTTTTTGAGCGATAATCTCCACGCAGGGAGGCGTTTTTCCTTCGTGACAACATGGTTCCAATGTAACATAAAGAGTTGATCCGGCAATATTCGCGGTCGCGTTCTTGATCGCGTTTACTTCGGCATGGCTCTCACCATAGCGTTGATGATAACCCCGGCCGATGATTTTCCCCTTTTTGACGATCAGGGCGCCGACCATAGGATTAGGACTGACCTTGCCCCTGCCTTTGGCGGCAAGCTGCAAAGCTAAATTCATATAGTATTCGTCATTCATGATTTATAATTACCTCATTGTCCTATCATATGCAAAGAAATTTATTGTCGATATAGTGCAAGATGTGGTATGAAAAAATAATTTCCAAATGTTTAAACTAAAAGCAATTTAAGGAGCGGCCATGAAAGGCGTTGTTCTTGCCGGTGGATTGGGCAGCCGGCTTTACCCCCTGACCAAAGTGACCAATAAGCACTTGCTTCCCGTTTATAATGAACCGATGATTTATTATCCTATCAGGATTTTAGTAAATGCCGGCATTAGCGAGATATTGATTGTAACCGGCGGCAATAATGCCGGTGATTTTTTGCGCCTTTTGGAAAACGGCAAAGACTTCGGACTAAAACATATTAATTATACCTATCAGCAGGGAGAAGGCGGGATTGCCGCCGCTCTTGGTCTGGCGGAACATTTTGCCGATAGGGATAAAATAGTCGTGGTTTTGGGCGACAATATTATCGAGGGAAATATCAAGGCGGCCGCGGAAAAGTTCCGCCAGCAAAAAGAAGGAGCCCGCATTTTATTGAAGGAAGTGTCCGATCCGCAAAGATTCGGCGTGCCGGTATTCGACGGCAAAAAAATTATTCGTGTGGAAGAAAAACCGTCCCAGCCGGCATCCAATTATGCCGTTATCGGAATTTATATGTATGACTACAGGGTTTTTGAATTTATCAAGTCGCTAAAACCATCCCAGCGCGGCGAGCTGGAAATTACCGATGTAAATAATTTTTATATTTCCGCAGGGAAGATGCAGTGGGATGTACTGGAAGGCTGGTGGTCTGATGCCGGAACTTTTGAATCCCTGCAAACGGCCGGACAATTGGTGGCTAAAACAGGAGCAAATAAAATATGATCAACGGTGTAATGGTGAAAAAACTCAAAGTTATTTCTGATGAGAGAGGAAAGCTGATGGAAATACTTCGTGCTGATGATGAATTTTTCCGGAAATTCGGTCAAGTGTACATGACCACCGCCTATCCGGGAGTTGTCAAAGCCTGGCATTATCATAAGAAACAGGATGATAACATGGCTGTAGTCAAAGGAATGATGAAAATAGTCCTGTACGATAGCCGCAAAGAATCAGCTACTTTTGGCCAAATCAATGAAATATTCGC
This sequence comes from uncultured delta proteobacterium, assembly GCA_963730275.1. Taxonomy (GTDB): domain Bacteria; phylum Desulfobacterota; class Syntrophia; order Syntrophales; family Smithellaceae; genus UBA4810. The sequence continues at coordinate 105,621 of CAVSRI010000026.1, forward strand.
CGGGATTCATAATCCCGTTTTAGTGCATATACCTCATCTTGTTTATCACGGTTTTAAATGCATTTCGCCAGAGGAAGCGATTGTAATAAATGTACCGTCGGATGTTTATAAATACAATGAACCGGATGAATTTCGCCTACCCGCTCACGGCGGTGAAATACCCTACGCTTGGGAGAGAAAGGACGGCTAAATTCAACTATTTGTAAAATCAACATTGGCCGATAAGGCTATATTTCTTTGATTTATAGGTGAAAGCACTGCTTGTTCGACGGCGATTTTGTAAAATACCTGATATCATTCATTTAATTACTGGATAGTCTTAATAATTATTCTTGACTTTGACGACGAATATTATATAATTTAGACGTGATTCTGGAAAGGGCAAACCGTTTGAAAAGACGGGACGCAAAGTTACTGACCTAAGTCTTGTGAATTTATAGGGATAGGGTGGCAGAACTGCCGGGTAACTTCTCGGGAAGTACAGCAATTCTATATCCCCATCCCAGATACATAACTAATTAAAATTTGATTGGAAGCAAGTTAATGCTAGTTAATTTCTTCGCCTTTATTTTCGGAGCTGCCGTCGGCAGTTTTTTAAACGTTTGTATTTTTCGCCTTCCGGCACAGGAATCAATTATAAAACCGCTGTCGCGTTGTCCGCATTGTCAACATCCTATCCGTTTTTTTGATAATGTTCCGCTGATCAGCTTTATTATTTTGAAAGGAAAATGCCGCGACTGCGGGGCAAAAATTTCCTGGCGTTATCCGCTCGTGGAATTAATCACCGCGTTGCTTTCGTTGTTGCTGTTTTTAAAATTTGGGCTAACCTTAAGATTTTTGATCTTGTTTATTTTTACGGCAGTTTTAATTGTTATTGCGTTTATTGATTTGGATCGTCAAATCATTCCCGATGTTTTGACCTTGCCGGGAATACCTGTTTTTTTCCTCTTGGCTGTTTTTGTCCTGAAAGTTGACTGGCTGGAAGCTTTAATCGGCCTGGCCGTCGGCGGCGGCGTGCTTTTTGCCATCGCTTTCGTTTATGAACTTATATCCAAAAGGGAAGGAATGGGCGGGGGAGATATTAAACTTTTGGCCATGATCGGCGGATTTTTGGGATGGAAATCGTTGATATTTATTCTATTGTTTAGTTCTTTTTCCGGGGCAATAGTTGGTATTGCGGCGATGATTATTAAAAAGCAGGACATGAAATATGCTGTTCCCTTTGGACCGTTCTTGTCGGTGGCGGCAGTTGCCTATCTTTTCTGGGGGGGGGCCTTCATGCGTATGCTTATTTTGGGATATTAAATGGTGGGAATGGGCAAAACACAACTTTATGTGGTTTAATTCGCCGGTTTATTGTTTATTAATTGCCCTTTAATGAGGAAGAAAATAATCGACCGGACTGATTTAATAGTGTAAGATGCTGATATTGTTTTTAAAATTGATAATTTTTTAGCTGGGAGTTGGGGCAGGCGGTGAAGATAAATAAAGCAAAAGGGTTCAGCTTAATGGAATTGATGATTGTCATCGGCATCATTGCAATTCTCGCCGCAATTGCCGTTCCTGGATATAATATATTCACGTATAATAATGCTCTTAAATCCGCGGCGAGGGATCTGGCTGGCGACATTCAACTTATCCGGCAAACTGCAATGTCTAATAACCCGAATATGTTGAACTATACTCTCAATTTTGCAAACAATACCCAATATAATTATTGTATTCCTCCTAGTTGTATTCCTCCTAACGGGCAACCAACTAAAAAAGATGTAACTTTTTTCCATCCGGATATAACATTTCAGCAGACTTTTCCCGCTAACATAATAACGTTTCAGCCAAGAGGGACTATTAAAGAGACATTAACGACCAATATGACAATTACATTAACCAATTCTCGAAATTCAACAGTTACATTAACGGCAAAACCCCCAGCAGGGAGGATAAATGTTCAATACACTATGCACTAAAAAAGGCCTCAGCCTAGTGGAGGCGATGATCGCACTATTTGTCACGACGGTGGCCATAGCCGCCCTAAGTGCGGTGCAACCACTTGCCCTTCATACGTCAACCAGCTCGGATTTTGTGGGAAGAGCGGTGGCAATTGCGCAGGCAGAAGCGGCCTACTGTGAGGCTCTGATCATGACCAACGGCGCGGCCCTTCCAAATCCAAATAATTGTAACAAGACTTTTCCATACACTGTCCCCAATACAGCCATTAACTTTACAGTTACCACGGTTACAACGGCGCCAGGCGCTGGTCAAAACTACTGGCTGGTGAGTGTGACAGTTACCTGGCCGGGAACTGTCACGGGCATAACTCACAACAGGGTTGTCACTCAGCAACTATAAGGTAGTGAGGTTTTCCGACAATGAAGAAAAACGGTTATACTCTCGTTGAACTGATGATTTTTGTGATGGTTTCTGCACTGATTATAGCTGCCGTTTACGCAGCGGTGGTAATGGCACAGCGATCTTCCTCTTCCGTGGATAAGAAAACTATAACACAGCAGGATGCACGGCTTGTTTTAGATATGATGGCGATGAACATACGCAACGCCTCTTATAACAGCTTGCATAAGCAAAGTATTGGGTTGTGGTTAGATTTAAACGACAACCTTTTGACAGCTGAAAATGGGTTATATGGAATTCAAGCTGCGGATCAATACAATATTTTAGTGGAAATGGATTTAAATGGAGACGGGAATATCACTATTGGGACTAATGAAGCAGTTTATTATAAATACAATGCCGCTAATAATCAGATCACCTACAATAATCAGATCGTTCCCGGCGCCAATAGTGTTAATGATCAGGCTCTTTTTGGTGGAGCTGGAACTGGTACTTTAGTCCATAATAACCAAGTTGCAGTGCCCTTATTTCGGTACTTTGACGGTAGTGGCAATGAATTGCTCCCCGTGAATACAGGGGCGCAATCACAATTGGTATTAAACCCGGCGCTAAATCGAGCAATCATGAGGATTACCATAACAATAGTCGCGGATACGGAAGTTAATGATCCTATTACCGGAGCACCCAAAAGAATGGTTTATACGACCGATGTTTTGGTGAAAAATCATATTGTTGCCAATTATATAATTCAGCAATAAAGTGAAGAGGAAGAAATACTTTATGGCCAGGGCATCATTGAGGAGGGAACATGTGTAGGGCTTATAAAAGATCAGGGAAGGAAAGAAATTCAGAGGATGGTTTTGTTTTGGTGGCGGCCCTTATTGCGGTAATGATCTTAACGGCCCTGGGGATTTGGGCTTTGACCACATCGTCTCAGGATATAAAAGCTACCGCCAGATCGGTGAGTGAGGGCAATGCTCTTTCGGCCGCGGAGGCGGGAGTGCACACTTTATATGCAAACTTCAATCCTAATGTGCCTCTATATACGACAAAGACCAATATCCAGAATTCCACCAATGCGTCTTTTACGGTTACGGGACTAAAGTGGTATATAAACGCACCTGGCACTGCTTATGAAATAAATATTGGGGGTAATTCGAGTGGCTATCAATATCAGGTCTACAGTGCTCAAGTCACCGGCTATGATAATATATTGAATGGCCAGGTTTCCTTAAATATCGGGATTATAAATCCCATGGCTGTGCCGGTATCCACTAATTATTAATGTGGAGTAAATTTATTCGGACGGCAATAAAAATAATTTTTTTCTGAAAATAGGAGGACAGGATGAAGAAGAAAAATTGGTTAATGGTTTTGACAATTATCCTTAATCTGGCGATATTTAACAATGCTCTGGCCCAGACAACATGTGAGAACGGCGTGAGCCCGCCCTGCGATGAGCAGGATACTTTCACCTCCGTTGCTCCTAACGCGTTTTTTGTGCTCGATTTTTCCGGCAGTATGGCTAATGCTCCTGATAACAATAGCGCTGGGAATATCTATGGGAGTTATTCTTGCTCCGGACCTTTTTACTCCAAATCCGGCACCGGCCACACGACAGATTGCAGCAAGCAGGCGATTTTAAAAAGAGCAATCTTGAGCATTCTGGATTACGATGCTAACAATACCATCAACAGCAGCGATTCGAGCGGTCTGGATGTACAAATCGGCTATATGCGTTTTGTGAACTGCAATTCTCTAAGTGATGTTCCTTCCTGTATTTCCACGATTCGCGGTGTCGGTTCGGCCTATAGCCAGATTTACTGCGGCTCGACCACCAGCTGTGCTTCCACCGTCACTTCCTGCAGCGGCAGCGGGGAATGTATTGTCGGTACATCCGCTGCTGGTGGTACTCCTCTGGCCACAGCGCTGGGACAAGCCAAAACATATTTGGATAGTTACAAGAAAACTGATCCCGCCGGATCCTGCCGGCAAAATTTTGCTATTGTTGTTACCGATGGGGCGGATACTTATGCCTGTAACAATTGCAGTTGTAACGGATACGGCAATTGCTCAGAAGGTTGCGGTTCTGACTGCCAGCCAAATATGTATAAACGCCGGAGAGAAACGGTGGCGGCGGTAAAACAATTATACGATGCAGGTTATAAGGTGTTTGTCGTCGGTTTTGGTTCCACTATGCCTTTATATTTGCAAAACACTCTCAACTGGATGGCTTACTATGGTGGGACCGTCAATCCTTTGACGGCTCAGTCCGGCAGCACGACAGGCTATAATCTTCCTTTAGGCTGTAATGCCAAGACGCCCGTTCCCTCAGCCTGCTGCAATTTATCATCGACGAACACAACTAACAACACAAACGCCTGCTTTCCGGCCGGTCAGCCCGCTGGTCAGCCCCAAGTTACTAGTTGTCAAACGGACACATCTACGTTCACGGACCCGACGAGCACATCGAACCCTTATTATGATGCGGAATGCACGGGCACCGACAATTTTTATGCGACGTACAATGATCCAGGTTACACCCCTCTTTCCGGTTATGCTTTTATTGCGACTAATACCACTGATATGAAGAGGGCTCTGGCCTCGGCAATCAATACAATCAAAGAATCGGTTTATACTTTTTCTCAAGCCTCGGTTCAGGCCGTGAGGACCCAGGATCAAAACTTTCTCTATGAAGCGTCTTTTCAGCCGGTAAATAATGATCCTTTCTGGATAGGCCATTTAAGTAAATATCAGCTTGATAATTACGGAAATATCTCTCCCACAGCTCTATGGGATGCCGGTTCAGTATTAAGTAATCAATCCGGCAGGAATGTATTTACTTTAAAGAACGGCGCGATAACTGCTTTTAATACGACCAACATTTTGCCCACAGACTTAAATTTGGCCTCTACGGATACTACCGATCAAACGATGATCGTGAACTATATAGTTAATGGAGAAACTTCGCCGGATGTGACCAACTGGAAGCTGGGCGATATTTTCCACAGCTACCCGGTGACTATCGGAACGCCATCTTCTTATTATTATGATAGTGTTGATCAATCGCAATATACCTGCCCAGTAAGTACTACCTTGCCCTGTAACGCCTTCACTTTGTATGCGCAAAATCACCAGAGGGACGCAAGCGGGCAAAGGATTATTGTGGTCGGAGACAATGACGGTCAGCTGCATGCTTTTGTGACCGACACCGGTCAGGAGACCTGGAGTTTTATCCCCCCCGATCTTAGAAATGAGTTATATTTGGTTGCCCATCCCGCCCATCCGACAACGTATGATGTGACTGCGCTCACTCACCATTATTTTATGGATGGTTATACATCCTCCAGTGATGTCTGGTTGGGAACAGGGAACGGACAATATAAATCTCCCGGTGATTGGCATACATTAATGGTCGCCGCTGAAGGCCGCGGCGGGAATACCAATTTATGGAGTAAATCACTGTACTGCGATGCAAATTTTAACGCGACTTATGTAACCTCGGCAAAAACACCGGTTTATTATCCTAATTACTGCGGTTATTATGCCTTTGATCTGACGGCAAGTACGCTCACCCCTCAGTTTCTGTGGAGGATAGGCAGCAATACCGCACTGACAACTACTACAAATGGAACTGCCGCTTACTTAGGGCAGCCCTGGAGTAAAATGATCATGGCCCGTGTCATGATCAATGGTAACGAAAAATGGGTTGGTTTTATCGGCGGGGGATATTCGGGCAATAATTGTACCTCAGGTACCTGCGATACCAGGGGTAAAGGTTTCTATGTTATTGATTTGATGACCGGCAATGTTTTATGGAGTTATACCTATAATCAAAGTCCAAATAATGCAATGGCCTACGATCTTGCTGCCAATCCCGCGGTTGTGGATACCGATAATGATGGTTTTGTAGATACGGCTTATATCGGAGATTTGGGAGGCAATGTCTGGCGCTTCACCTTCTGCCCGAAAAATAATACGTCCTGTGGAATATCCAACTGGACTGGGGGGATGTTCTACAATGCAGCTGGTGCAGGAGGGCAGATTTTCCACATGGATGCTGTTACCAAGGATACAAGCGGTAATTTGTGGGTTTATTTTGGGACGGGAAATGAGACCGACCCCACGTTTGTTCCCACTAATGGAACAACAGATAAGTTCTTTGGAATTGTCGATAAAAATCCAATTGTGCCATTGCCATCAACTGCGCTTACCATAGGTAATTTAAAGGATGTAATAACCAAAGGTAATTTTAATCCGGCGACTGATTTGAATACTTATAGCGGTTGGTATATAAACCTTGCAACAGCCGGAGAAAAGGTGCTTGCGGAAGCAACTGTTTTTGCGGGGGCTGTTTATTTCACCACCTATGTGCCGGGAAACGCGTCCAATCCTTGCGACCAGAGCGGGACTGCCAACTACTATGCAATTAATTATGTAACCGGGGCAGGACTGTTCGCCAACAATGCTCGATCAATGAATATTGGTGTCGGAGTACCGTCCTCGCCGATAGTTTCCGTAGGTCCTACAGGTAATATCAGTGTTTATGCCTCCACCAGTACATCCGGCAGCAGCGGCGGTCCTGCCACAAAAAGTTTAAACATAGGCAATCCGTCCCAGAACTGTCCGTATATCAACTGTCCTCCGCTTCCGACTGCGGGAGGTCCTAAGGGATTGCTTTATTACTGGCTTGATAAACGTCTGCAGTAATGGTTTGATTTAAAAGAAGTTATAAGAAAGGGCCGCAAACAAAACTTCTTGACAGGGCGCCGCTATCTTTGTAAGCTTTCACGAAAAATTGAGCTTATAACTTCCGCTTATTTTTGCTTGATTTTGATTAAAGCCGACAAAGGATTTTCTCATGGGTTTAGAAAAAAAATATTGTGCGATTTGCGCCTGGCGCGGCGGTTGCCAGAAAAGATTCAGTGTTTCTACGGATGCATCCGGTTATGTTCATTGTCCGGATTATTCCCGCGATCTCTCCATTAAAGATCAGGATATTGACGCGGCGGTTGAAAAAGACCAGCAGGCCTGACAAAAAAAATAATAGTTCAACTTGCAGTGGCAAGCGGCAAATGATATTTAAAGCTGCTTGCCATTTTTTTATGGAAAAGGGTGAAACTTGTTAGTGAAGAATAAAATTATCGCACTTATCGAAAAAGCCGTAAATTCCTGCGTGAAGAAAAAATTACTGGGGGCGGTTGATTTACCCTATATTGAAGTGGAAGTACCGGCAAATCATGATCATGGCGATTACGCCACCAATGCTGCCCTGATTGTGGCGTCGCAAATCCGGCAAAATCCGCGGAAAATAGCTGAAATTATCCAGGCGAATTTAATTGATGCCGAGAAAATCATCGAGAAAACTCAAATAGCCGGACCCGGTTTCCTTAATTTTTTTATTAAAGACGATGTCTGGCGAAAGTCTCTCCGCGATATTGAAAAGCAAAAAGAAAAATATGGCTTAATAGGCAGAGGTGGCGGCAAGAAGGTTCAGGTAGAATTTGTCAGCGCCAATCCAACGGGGCCTTTGCATATCGGTCATGCCCGCGGCGCGGTTGTAGGCGACGTAATTACAAATTTACTGACCGCGGCCGGCTATAAAGTATCTAAAGAATATTATATCAATGATGCCGGAAACCAGATGAATAATCTGGGCAAATCAGTATTGTTGCGGTACCTCGAACTATTAGGTGAAAAAATTGAATTTCCCGAAACCTGCTACCGCGGAGGTTATATCAAAAATATTGCCGGTGAAATTATTAAAAAGGAAGGGAATAAATATCTAAAGTCCAACGAAGAAGAAACTATCCGTTATTTTACCTCAATCGCAGGTCAAGTTATTCTGGATGAAATAAAAAACGACTTGCGTAATTTTGGCGTAACTTTTGACAATTATTTCAGCGAAAAAGAATTGTATAAAAATAATGGAGTGACTAAACTTTTAAACAGCCTGCAAAAAAAGGGATTTGTTTATTCCGATGGGGAGACACTGTGGTTTAAAACTACCGACTTTGGCGATGAAAAAGATCGTGTAGTTATCCGTAAAAACGGTGAGCCTACTTATTTTGCCGCCGATATTGCCTATCATCAAAATAAGTTTTTGCGCGGCTATGAGATAATAATTGATATCTGGGGCGCCGACCATCATGGTTATATGCCGCGCTTGTTTGCCGGTATTCAGGCCCTGGGACATGATAAAAACAGTTTAAAAATCATTTTGGTCCAATTGGTAAATCTACTGCGGGGGGGAGTTCCCGTGGCCATGTCCACGCGTTCCGGTGAATTTGTGACACTTCGGGAAGTTCTTGATGAGGTAGGCAAAGACGCGGCGCGTTATAATTTTCTCATGAGACGTTCCGACAGCCATTTAGATTTTGATCTGGAACTGGCTAAAAGACAAGTGAGCGAAAATCCTGTTTATTATGTGCAATACGCCCATGCCCGGATTTGCTCTATTTTAAACATGGCGCGGGAGCGCGGCATTTCTCTGCCTAGTTACGCGGATATCGAAACGACCTTATTGAATGAGCCCGATGAAAAAGTTTTGATCAAATTGATGGCTCGCTTTCCGGAAATCATCGAAGGCGCGGCAAAAACTCTGGAGCCGCATCGGATTACTTTTTATCTAAATGAACTGGCCGGAGTTTTCCATAGCTACTATAATAAAAACAAGGTACTTTCGGAAAATGATATGTTGACTGCCGCTCGGCTATTATTGGTAAAAACAATTGGTATTGTTTTGTGCAACGCGCTAAAAATACTGGGTGTGAGCGCACCGGAAAAGATGTAAAAAGAAAAAATTGCCTAAAGTTTAAATAATATTTTTTTGTAATTACCGTAAAAACAGGAAAATGACGTTAGCAGGTGAAAAAATGGCTTCGGGAAATGTAAAAAACTTTGAATTGAGACTAAAAAGGCTGGGATTAATTATCGTTATTACCGGAATGGCTGCCCTTATATGTTTTGCTTTTTTATTGGGAGTTAATGTAGGGAAAAATATCGATACTTATCCCGAGAAAATTGCTGCACTGCCCCGGAAGGTATTAGCGTTTATCTGGCGTCCGGCAGAAATTCCAACTCCTCAAGAAGACTCTAAAGACGAAGAAAATATTGACCTTACATATTACAATAATTTAACCAGTAAAAAAGGCCTGGCGAAAGAACAACCTGTTGTAGCAAAGAAGGATAGTATAGAGCCTCAGTCGCCGCAAACAACCGCTCCCTTAGCAAAAGGTAATGAGGAAAGCGCAAATGTCGGTGCAAATATAGAGACGCAAAAAAAATCAACAGCGATTAAAGAAGCAGCTAAAGACGACAACAAGTCTAAAGCGAAAGAAGCTCCGGCGTTTGCCCCTCCGGATAAACAAAAATTCATAATTCAGGTGGCGTCTTTGAGAGAAAAGGCTAAGGCTTATCAGTTAAATAAGAAAATAGCGGCATTAGGATTTGAAGCGCTGATATTTCCGACAGATATAAAAGGGAAGGGAACATGGTATCGCGTTGTTATTCCCGGCTTTGAAAGTAAAGCGCAGGCACAGGCGGCCGTTGCAAAAATTTCCAAAAAAACAGGAACAAATTGTATCATCAGGAATATTGATAGTAACGTCAGGAAAAACTGAAAAGCAGTCAATTATTTGATTATGTTTGAAAATCTATCGGAAAAATTGGAAAATATTTTCCAGAAGTTAAAGGGGCGCGGAATTTTAAACGAGGAAGACGTAAACGCCGCGCTCAAAGAAATACGCATGGTGCTTCTGGAAGCCGATGTAAATTTCAAGGTGGTTAAGGATTTTGTAGAAGATATCCGTGTTCGGGCAATAGGCAAAGAAGTATTGGATAGTATCACTCCCGGCCAGCAGGTCGTAAAAATCGTTTATGATCAGCTCGTTAATTTAATGGGTGGGGCCAACGCCAATATTAAATTCGGTGCTCGTGTTCCGTCGGTCATTATGCTTGTTGGTTTACAAGGCTGCGGTAAGACAACGACAGCCGTGAAGCTGGCGCGTTTATTATCGGGTGAGCAAAAAAAAGTTTATCTTGTTTCGGCCGATATTTATCGTCCGGCGGCTATGGAGCAGCTTAGTGTATTGGGGAAAAAGATAAACGCCGGTGTTTTTGAAGCCGGTAGCATGCGGAAAGACCCTGTAGAAATTTGTGCCCAAGCTTTGGAGAAAGCTAGGAAAGAAGGCTGTGACGTAGTAATTATTGATACAGCCGGAAGATTGCATATTGACGATTTATTGATGGAAGAACTAAAAAACATTAAGAAAAAAATCAATCCGGCGGAAATCATTTATGTTGCTGATGCCATGATGGGTCAAGATGCCGTCAATGTCGGCACAAAATTTAATGAACTCATCGGTATTGACGGCGTTATTATGACTAAAATGGATGGTGACGCACACGGCGGTGCCGCGCTGTCGCTGAAGGCGGTTATCGGAAAACCCGTAAAATTTGTCGGTGTTGGGGAAAAAATCGATGCCCTGGAGGTTTTTCATCCGGAAAGAATGGCTTCGCGCATTCTGGGCAGGGGCGATATCCTGACATTAGTGGAAAAAGCTAAAGCTTCTATCGATGAAAAAGAAGCCCGTAAGTTGGAAAAGAAAATAAGAAAAAAAGAGTTTAGCTCTGGAGGATTTCCGTGATCAATTAGGACAAATTAAAAAAATGGGATCGGTTAAAGATATTTTAGGTATGGTTCCCGGTTTAAAAAAAGTAAAAGCCCTGAAAGAGTTGCAGCCCGATGATAAGGAACTTGTAAAAATAACGGCGATTATAGATTCCATGACACCGAAAGAACGCTTCCATTATCAGATTATCGACGGACGGAGAAGAAAAAGGATAGCTTCAGGCAGCGGCACAACTGTTCAGGACGTCAATCGTTTGTTGAAGAATTATGGCGAAATTAAGAAAATGATGTCCAAATTTAACCAAAACAATTCCGTACGGTCTTTAATGAGGAATTTTCCCTTTTAAAATATAAAAAACTGTGGTAAGTAATATAAGTACATAAAATTATTGTTTAAGGAGGTTTTATTTAAAATAAATGGCGGTTAAAATTCGACTAACTCGTATGGGTGCGAAAAGCAAACCATTTTATCGTATTGTGGCGGCGGATACGGATTTTCCCAGAGATGGAAGGTTTTTGGAGATTTTAGGCAATTATGATCCCAAGAAGAATCCTGCGGAAATTACTCTAAAAGAGGCACGGGTTCGGGACTGGTTGGTTAAAGGCGCTAAAGCGACTCCGACAGTTGCGAGCCTCTTGAAAACAAAGGGCATTGAAGCCGCCGTAAAATAAAAGTAATTTTTGTTTTAATTATTTGTAACCGTATAAGGACAGAAATCTTGATATGACAACGCATCGCCTGAACAAAAGAATTGTGGTTGATAAAATAATTTGGCCAAGAGAATTAATCAAAATGAGTGGAGGTTATGACGATGAAAGAGTTGATCAAGTATATATCTCAGTCTTTGGTAGATAATCCGGAAAAAGTTGAAGTAACTGAAGTCATCGGCGAACAAACATCTGTGATCGAATTGCGTGTGGCAAAAGAAGATTTAGGTAAAGTCATCGGAAAACAAGGTAGAACGGCCAAAGCTATCCGCACAATTTTAAGCGCAGCCTCTGCCAAGATTCATAAGCGGGCAGTTTTAGAAATTATTGAATAAAGAAAAATGGATCTCTTGGCGATTGGGGAGATCGTAAAAACTCAGAGGTCTCCGCGGATGTTTAAAAGTTTGCTCTTATGCGGAGACGAAGAAAAATTTTGCCGGGCTCAAGTTTGTTTATATAGAAAAACATGCAGGGCAAAAAAATCAGCATAACATCAGAAAAATCAATATATCCGGTAAGTTCCTATTTGTCGAACTAGAGGAGATAAACGATGTGGAGTCGGCCGGGCGTTTTGTCGGCTATACGGTTTTTGTGCCGAAAGAATTATTTCCAGACTTGGCGGAGGATGAATACTACTGGCAGGATATTATCGGTCTTAATGTTTTTAGCGAGGAAGGGAAGCATCTGGGGCGGATAGAATCTATTTTTCCTACAGGAAGCAATGATGTTTATGTCTGCAAAGGAGGCCCCAGAGAGATACTTCTTCCGGCGATTGCCGATGTTATTCGGCAAATAGATATTCCTCGCGGTATAATGACAGTGAAAGTGCCAAAAGGGCTATAATAAAGTGATTAGGTTTGATGTCCTTTCTATTTTTCCCGAGATGTTGGTTTCTCCCCTCAGTTTTAGTCTGTTAAAGAAAGCCCAGGAAAAAGGTCTTCTGGAGATTTCCCTGCATGATATACGCGATTGGGCAGAGGATAAACACAAGATGACCGATGATGCCCCTTATGGCAGTGGTTGTGGTATGGTGATGAAAGTTGAACCGGTGGAAAAGGCGCTGATGGTTATTAAAAATCATCAAAAAAAATCACTGGTAGTACTGATGACACCACAGGGGGAAACTTTAAATCAAGAAATTGCCAAGGAATTAACCGAAAAAGAGCAAATAATCATTATTTGCGGCCGTTATGAAGGAGTGGATGAAAGAATAAGAGAACACTTAACTGATAGGGAAATATCCACAGGAGATTATATTTTAACCGGGGGTGAACTTTCCGCTTTAGTATTAATAGATGCCGTATCTCGTTTTATACCGGGGGTATTGGGAAATTCGGAATCAACACTGAGCGAATCTTTTTCCCATGGTTTTTTGGAGTATCCTCAATATACAAGGCCTGCTGAGTATAAAGGCTGGAAGGTGCCGGAAGTTTTAGTTTCCGGAAACCACGCGGAAATTGAACGGTGGCGCAGGTATGAATCGCTCAAGAGGACATATAAGCGCCGGCCGGATTTACTGGAAAAGACCGAACTTTCAGAGGCAGATAAAAAAAATCTGCAGAAAATCAAGTTGAGAAGACACATAATAGTCTTGATTTTGAAAGCCGTTTAGGGTAATTAAAGACCAATTTTAAAGTAGATAAAACCAGAAAAGCAACTTATGCTGTATATAGCTCTTTTGCATTATCCTGTATACAACAAAGATGGAAAGGTTGTGACCACGGCCATTGCGAATATGGATATTCACGATATAGCCAGGTGTGCCAAGACCTACGATGTGCGGGGTTTTTATATAGTAAACCCCATATCTTTTCAGCGCGATTTGGCGAAAGATATCATCAGCCACTGGCAGGAGGGTTACGGAGCAAAGTTCAATCCAGCGCGCAAAGAAGCCTTTAGAGTGATTAGACTAAAGGAAAATATTGAAGGTGTTTTGATGGAAATTGAAGAGAAAACTGGATCTGTCCCGAAAACAATTGTAACCGGAGCTAACTTGAAAAGCGGGCTTTTAACATTTACAGAGCTCAAAAAAATATTAAGAAATGATCGTTTGCCTTATCTTTTAATATTTGGTACAGGTTCGGGAATTGCTGAAGAATTGATAGATAAAGCCGATTTTCGCCTGGAACCGATAAAAGGAGTTAAAGAATATAATCATCTCGCCGTTCGTTCGGCGGCGGCGATAATACTGGATAGAATTATGGGTAATTAGCCTAAATTATTATATATAAGTTGAGGATGGCAGGAGGAAATGGAAAATGAACATTGTGGAAATGATCGAAAAGGAACACATGAGGAGCGATATTCCCGGTTTCAAAACGGGTGATACGGTAAAAGTATACGTGCGTATTATTGAAGGTCAAAAACAGAGGATTCAGGCTTTTGAAGGGATAGTCATCCGCAAACGACGCGGCAATAGCCGGGCAAATTTTACGGTAAGAAAAGTCTCTTACGGTGTCGGCGTGGAAAGAACATTTCCTTTGCATTCGCCGATTATTGACCGGATTGAAGTTGTCAGCAAAGGGCAGGTGCGCCGTTCTCGTCTTTACTATTTGAGAAGTTTGAGAGGCAAAAAGGCGAGAATTAAGGAAGCGACAAGCAACAATTAAGATCAAGTTGTTTTGAATATACCCGGTATTTCTTAAATTTTCGGTATCTGTTATCAATGGATACTTTTGAAAAACTTGCCCACCAGGAAGGATACAAACAAATCGCCGGCATTGATGAAGCAGGCCGTGGACCACTGGCGGGACCGGTCGTGTCCGCGGCGGTAATTTTTCCCGTTGCCTATAAAAATTCAAAAATAAAAGATTCCAAGAAGCTTTCCGCGCGTCAAAGAGAAGAACTCTACGATATAATTATAAGCGAAGCAATTGCTGTCGGCGTGGGAGTTGCCGACGCAGAAATAATTGATCGAGTTAACATTCTGCAAGCAACTTTTTTAGCTATGCGCGAGGCGGTACTGGAACTTTCCACTCCACCGGATTTTCTTTTAATAGACGGTCTTCATTGCATATCCATGCCAATTCCCCAAAAACCATTGGTAAAAGGAGACAACCTAGTGACTTCATTGCCGCGGCATCGATTATTGCCAAAGTATCACGCGACAGGATTATGGAAATGTACCATCGCCAATTTCCCCAGTATAATTTTTTACAAAATAAGGGTTATGGAACTAAAGAACACTGCAGCGCCGTGAAACAATTTGGCCTGTGTAAAATTCATCGCAAATCATTTCATATAAAAAATTTTGATTTAAATCAAACCATCTTAGACTTGTTTTAAGTAAAATGAAAGATAAGACAAAAATTACAACAGGAAAGGAAGGCGAAAAAATCGCCGCGAATTTTCTGAAAAAAACGGCTATCGAATTATCGATAAAAATTTCCGTTGTCCTTTGGGTGAAATAGATATAGTGGCGCGGAAAAAGGCGTAATTGTATTCGTCGAAGTGAAAACCAGAAAATCAAGCGAATTAGGTTATCCCGAAAAAGCTGTGGGAAGAAGAAAACAAAAAAAAGATGTCTCAACTGGCTTTATGGTTTCTGCAAAAGAAAAAAATTATCGATACCAGCGCGCGGTTTGACGTGGTAGCCATAACAATGCTTTCTTCCGGAAACGAAATTAAACTTTTCAAAAACGCTTTTGATTATATTGGTTCTTAAGAGTTGTTTTCGGTCTGAAAATGGCTCAAAGCCTGTTTACCGATAGGATAAACATTAAAGCCCAGGGCAAAACATTTCTTGTGGTCGATAACGTTGCGTCCATCGAAAAGGAAAGCCGGTTTGACCATGGACTTATATATTTTCCGGAAATCCAATTTCCGGTATAAATCCCAATCGGTAAGAATGGCTAAGGCATGACAACCGGAGGCGGCGCAGTAGGGGTCTTCAACGTATTTTACACTACCTTTAGCGCTAGCAAGGTCGGCAGCGGCGTTTTTTAACGCTTGGGGATCGGAGATGATGACTTCAGCGTGTTCCGCGAGCAGTTTACGCGTAATATAAATGGCCGGACTTTCTCTGGTGTCACCGGTATTGGCTTTAAAAGCGAAACCTAAAATACAAACCTTTTTCCCGGCCAGAGTATTAAACATGCTGCGAAGGATAGTGGCAATAAAGCGATCCTGCTGGTACTCATTGATTTTTACTACACTTTCCCAATAATCGGCCACTTCTTTAAGCCCGTAATAACTGCATAGATAGACAAGATTTAAAATATCTTTTTTGAAGCAGGAACCGCCAAATCCTATTCCGGCTTGGAGAAATTTACTGCCCACACGGCTGTCCATTCCCACAGCTTTGGCGACTTCCGAAATATCGGCATCGGTTTTTTCACAAAGAGCGGAAATCGAGTTAATAGATGAAACACGCTGAGCCAGAAAAGCGTTGGCAACTAATTTGGAGAGTTCAGCGCTCCAGATATTGGAGGTGATTATTTTTTCTTTAGGAACCCATTTGGAGTAAATATCGACTAATTCCTGACGGGCTTTTAAGCCGCTTCTTGTTTCATGGGAGCCGATAAGCACGCGGTCGGGATTTTCCAAATCTTCAATAGCGGTGCCTTCGGCTAGAAATTCTGGATTGGATAGAACATCAAATCTAATTTTGCCTTTTGCTGAATTTAGAATTTTTTCCATAGCCAGGGCGGTTTTCACGGGCAGAGTGCTTTTTTCTATTACGATTTTCGGTGATTGGGAATTTTCCAGAATTTGCCTGGCTGTTTTTTCCCAGTATTGTAAATCTGCGGCCATACCTGCGCCGGTGCCGAATGTTTTCGTCGGCGTATTAACGCTGACAAAAATGATGTCATTTTCTTTGATCTGTTTTTCAATATCCTTGGCGAAGAATAAGTTTTTGCCACGGGTTTTTTTTATAATTTTATCCAATCCCGGCTCATAAACGGGAAATTCATTGGAATTCCAAGCATCAATGCGTTCCGGATTAATGTCCACTACAGTTATTTTGTAATCAGGGCATTTATAGGCTATCATGGCCATCGAAGGGCCTCCGACATAACCTGCCCCGATACAAAGTATCTTCTTTTTGAAATTCATTTTACTAATAGAGCCTCCGCAAGTTAAGTTTGCTTTAAAATATCATGAAAATATTCGATTGTGTTTTTCAAACCTTTTTCCAAATCTACTTGGGGTTTCCATCCCAGCTTATTTCCGGCCAAAGCTATATCCGGTTTGCGCTGAGTAGGATCGTCCATGGGCAGCGGCTGGAAAATTATCTTCGAGGCGCTTTTGGTCAGTTTAATTATTAATCGCGCCAATTCCAGAATGGTAAATTCTTCCGGGATTACCGAGGTTGACCGGGCCGTAAAAATCATCAGCGCCGTTCATCATCCGGATTAATCCTTCCACCATATCATCCACGTAACAAAAGGATCTGGTATTACTGCCGTCTCCATAAACGGTAATGTCTATGCCCTGCAGGGCTTGAATAATGAAATTGCTGATCACGCGGCCGTCATTAATTGCCATGCGCGGTCCATAAGTGTTGAAAATACGGACTATTTTAGTATTGACGCCGTTTTGCCTGCGGTAATCCATCATCAGGCATTCCGCGGCTCTTTTTCCTTCGTCATAACAACTGCGAATTCCGATGGGATTGACACGTCCCCAGTATGATTCGTTTTGCGGGTGCATTTCGGGATCACCGTAGACTTCCGAAGTGGAAGCTTGAAGGATTTTTGCTTTAGCCCGCTTAGCAATACCCAGTACATTTATTACTCCGATAACGTTAGCTTTGATTGTTTTAATCGGATTGAGTTGATAATGCACCGGTGATGCCGGACAGGCCAGATTATATATTTCATCGACTTCCAGATAAACGGGATTGATGATATCATGACGAATTAGCTCAAAATGCGGATTGCTTAAAAAATGAGCGATATTGTCTTTGTTGCCCGTATAAAAATTGTCCAGGCAAACGATGTCATTATCATCGTTTAGCAGCCTCTCACAAAGATGAGAACCTAAAAATCCGGCTCCGCCGGTAATTAATATACGTTTTATCATATAATTTTATTATTCATTGTGGTAATTATGCAATGGTTTTGCTATTAAACTTAAACCGGCCTCAGATGTCAACTTAAAAATATATTTTATGCGGATTTTTATGGATGCAAGAGCAAGTATAAAAAAAGGGGTTCTTTATGTTGTTGCCACGCCCATCGGAAATCTTGAAGATATTTCCCTGCGGGCAATCCGCACATTGAAAGAAGTTGATCTTATTGCCGCCGAAGACACACGCCATACGAAGAAATTACTTAATGCTTATAAAATATCAACACCCTTGATTAGTTTACACGAGCACAATGAAAAGGAAAAAAGCGAGCTGATCATTTCCAAAATATATTCCGGAATGAATGTGGCCTATGTGTCCGATGCAGGCACTCCCTGCGTTTCCGATCCCGGTCATTACCTGATAGGTTTTGCTCAAACTGAAAATATTAGGGTTATTCCCATTCCGGGATCATCTGCGGTAATAACAGCATTAAGCGTTTCCGGTTTTAGCGCGGATAGTTTTTTGTTTTGCGGATTTATGCCCGCACGGGAAAATAAAAGACGAAAATTTATGGAATCTCTGAAAGATGAGGAAAGAACGATTGTATTTTATGAATCACCGATGAGATTTTTAGCCTCGCTGAAAACTTTACAGGAAGTGCTGGGCGAGAGGGAAATAGTTGTGGCGCGCGAGCTAACTAAGATATTTGAAGAAATCAAGCGTGGTGAAATATCCGAATTTATTGCCAGTAAGATAAAAATTAAGGGAGAGATCACAATAATTATCCGGGGTGGACAAAAGGCCCCGGTTACTTTAACTGATGAAGAAATAATAAACAAACTAAAGTTATTTTCCAGAAATAAGCAGTTATCATTGCGCGATGCGGTGGCCGAAGTTGTAAGCAAAACAGGTATATCCAAAAAAAAGGTTTATGATCTTGCACTTAGGCTTCGTTTGGGGGAAAAGAAACTAAAAGGGTAGGGTAATGTGTTTGAATGGAAAGTGCAGGAGAAAATACCTGCACTTTCATTATTTTATTGTTTTCTTTTCCGGCGTTACACCTTCAGCGTATTTAATCTAGCCAAAGTAGCTTCCGCTTCACTGATAATGCGGCCCATAAGTTCTTTTGTTGAGGGTATATCAGTAATGCCGCCGCAGCACTGGCCGGCAAAGAGGATGCCGCTTTCCACATCACCTTCGTTAAGAGCCTTCAGATGCTTCATATTTCCCACAGCCTGACG
Organism: uncultured delta proteobacterium; assembly: GCA_963730275.1. Lineage (GTDB taxonomy): Bacteria > Desulfobacterota > Syntrophia > Syntrophales > Smithellaceae > UBA4810. The sequence goes on from CAVSRI010000026.1 coordinate 124,564, forward strand.
GGCGAGCACCATAAGCGGATGACCTTCTTCAGCTCTTAACATTTCCACGCTGATACCCATAAATTTCAAAAAGGATAAATTCATCAGGCGTTTGACCAGAAGCGCTCCCTTGATTGCTTCAACGAAGGGAAAGCCGCGTTTCATCATTGCCTCTGCTTCCTTTGTTTTCAGCACGCGGCCGTCCATTCCGTCGAACACATTATCGTAGAGGGTATCTTGCTCCGTTGCCTGGAGGCACAAGCGTTTGAAGTTTTCATGGACCATGCTTTCCTGGACTACCATAAAGCGGCTGCCCATGGAAATGCCGTCCGCCCCTAACGCCAACGCCGCCGCTAATCCCCGGCCGTCGTAAAATCCTCCCGCCGCAATTATTGGCACCTTCACCATGCTGGCCACGAGAGGAATCAGAACCATGGAGGTAGCCGCCGCGCCGTGCGCCGCCGCTTCGTGACCAGTTACCACCAGAGCATCACAGCCCAACTGCACAGCCTTCGCGGCGTGTTTGGCGATGGCAATCGTTCCGACGACTTTGCCGCCATAGGCATGCACATCGTTGACAAACCAGGGCTTACCCAGGGAATAATTGATGATGGGCACCTTTTCTTCAATCGCGACGGTAATATTTTCCTTTGGCTCCGGGGCCGACTAAAATCTGGTTGATCCCGAAGGGTTTATCGGTCATATCTTTTAACTGGCGGATATTTTCCTTCGTTTCTTTAGGAGTGCATCGTGCTATAGCCAGTATGCCTAAACCACCGGCGTTGCATACCGCCGAAACCAGTTTTGGTTCGGTGATCCAATTCATTCCGGCGAGCATGATGGGATGCTCAATTCCGAACATCTGAGTCATTCTTGTTTTGAACATAATTTTCTCCTTAATAATTCTTGTAAGAACAACATAGAAGAATGGTTTGGAGATGTCAAAACAAATTTAAGACCAGACACAACTCATGAGCCGTTTATCAATCAAACTACCTAAAAATTATTGACAAATGGTAAGTAAAATAATGAGATAATATTATTTATCGCATTTTGCAATTTTCTTATTAGGAAAAAAGCTATGAGGTGTAAAATGCTTTTCTGAAAGTGAATAAAGTAGAATTGAATATCAATGTTGACGGCCATGTATTTAGGCACATGGTCATATTACGTCACTAATCTGTGCTAATTTTTATGTGCATTGGCGCGAACTTTCCAAGGTAAAACATCTCCACAAAAAAATTCCCCACTCTCTGCGAAATAGATTAAGCAGAGAGTGGGGAATGTCCATAAATATTGAAAAATGATTATTTATTCACGGGCCTGAAAGTCTTTCCCTTTTCAGACCCGTATTTACAAACCGTCAGTCGTCAGTCTTTTATAAATGCGCTTTTGTCTCTTTCATTAAGAGAATAGCAAACATGGCAATTAAATAAAAGACGGACACAGCGGCCATAACCATCGTCAGACCGATTTTCATAGCTACGGCAGCCATGGCGATCGGCACGAGCGTTGCTACCAAACGGCCTGTGGAAAAGGCGCTGGCGAAACCCACGGCGCGGATATTGGTGGGAAACTGCTCGACGGTAAGGCCCATAGCCACGGCCCAGACAACAGATGCAATACCCCAGTTAAGGGTTCCCAATGCATAGAAAATATTATCATCCCATTTGAAGCCCAGCCAGAAGAATAGAGTTACTGCCGACAAAAACGCGGAGACGGCCATCGTGATTTTTTTGCCGAATTTATCCGCGATAATGCCGCCGACGACATAGGCAACAACGCATGCTAGCTGGAGAAATATCAGGAATGAGGAAAATGCTTTCGGGCTCATGCCTCTTTCTCTGGCCAGGACAGTAGGCAGCCAGGTATTAACCGCCCAGTAGGTAGTCAACATACTGATAAAAAATAAGCTGACAATGAGAAAGGCCGGCAGGTTAGCACCCCGGAAAAGATCGGACAATTTTGCCGCAGGCGCTCCGGCAACAGCAACACCTTTCTTCTTAGCTTCCTGTGCTTTCAGCCAGACGGGTGATTCGGGTACAAAGATTGCTATATAAATGGAGACCAAAACTGCCGATGTGCCGAGGAGATAAAGAGAACGCCAGCCCCAGATCGGCTGCATGAAATACTGGGCAACAATGGCGGCGCCAAAACCAATAGGCCAACCCATCTGTACCCAGGAGCTCAGCTTGCCGCGTTTCTCCGGCGGAAAGAACTCCGCTACCATTGTTCCGCCCAGCGCGTATTCGGCGCCCAGTCCGAGTCCGGCCAGGAACCGCAGTGCGCCCAACTGGAGATAATCCTGGGCAAAAGCCGTCAGACCGGTGGTAATACCGAAAAAGGCAAGATTCCAGATCATACCTTTTCTCCGGCCGAATTTATCGGCAATCGGCCCAAAGATATAGCCGCCGAGGCTCATACCGATCAGCATGGCCGTGCCGATAGCGCCGGCCTGCATTATGTTGAATCCTTGTGCAAACCAGTCCTTGAATAACACCGGCACGGTCAGAGCATAAACCATGATATCAAAACCGTCAAAGGCGTATCCGGCAATGGCCGCCCCCAACACTTTTCCTCTGTATTTTGCAGGGTCAACAATAGTTCCACTAGTTACTTCAGACACGTAATACCCTCCTTAATCATTATAATTTTTTACAAATTTATAAACCATTCCATTACACCTGACACTTTGTCAGTATCAATATTGAAAAATATTGAAGAATGATTTTTTACGGGTCTGAAGGGGAAAGACCTTCAGACCCGTAAAGAGGAACCGTCAGTTTTTTATAACTGAGCTTTTGTCTCTTTCATTAAGAGAATGGCAAACATAGAGATGAGATATAAACCACAGACACCGGCCATAACCAGCGTCAGAGGAACTTTCATCGCTACGGCAGCCATGCCGATCGGTACGATTGTTGCTACCAAACGGCCTGTGGAAAAGGCGCTGGCAAAGCCAACGGCGCGGATGTTGGTGGGAAACTGCTCGACAGCGAGCCCTATCGCCACCGCCCAGATAACCGATGGGACCGACCAGGCAAGGAATCCCAATGCATAGAAAACATTATCGCTCCATACGAAACCCAGCCAGAGGACTCCCGTTACCGCAGAAATAAATGCGGCAATAGCCGTAACTCTGCGTTTGCCGAATTTATCCGCAAGAATTCCGCCGAGGAAATAAGCGATCACCGCCGTCATCTGTAAAATTACCAAGAAAGAGGCTAATGCCTTCGGGCTCATCCCTCTTTCTCTGGCCAGAACAGTAGGCAGCCACGTATTAACCGCCCAGTAGACGGTCAGCAGACAGATAAAGAATATGCTGACGATGAGAAATTCCCGCAGGTTAGCACCACGGAAAATATCGGACAATTTTGCCGAAGGTGGTCCGTGAGTAGCAATGCCTTTTTTCTTAGCTTCCTGTGCCTTCAGCCAGATGGGTGATTCGGGAACAAAGATTGCTATATAGATGGCGACAAAAACTGCCGATGTGCCGAGGAGATAAACAGAACGCCAGCCCCAGATCGGCTGCATGAAATATTGGGCAACAATAGCGGCGCCAAAACCGATGGGCCAACCATTCTGTACCCAGGAGCTCAGCTTGCCGCGTTTCTCCGGCGGAAAGAACTCCGCTGCCATTGTTCCACCCAGCGCGTATTCGGCGCCCAATCCGAGTCCGGCCAGGAACCGCAGTGCGCCCAACTGGAGATAATCCTGGGCAAAAGCGGTCAGACCGGTGGTAATACCGAAAAAGGTAAGATTCCAGATCATAGCTTTTCTACGGCCGAATTTGTCGGCAATCGGCCCAAAGATATAGCCGCCCAGAACGCATCCGAGCAACATGGCTGTGCCGATAGCGCCGGCCTGCACTATGTTGAATCCTTGTGCAAACCAGTCTTTGAACAACACCGGCACTGTCAGAGCATAAACCATGATATCAAAACCGTCAAAGGCGTATCCGGCAATGGCCGCCCCCAACACTTTTCCCCTGTATTTTGCAGGGTCAACAATAGTTCCATTAGTTACTTCAGACATGTAATCCCCTCCTTAATCATTATAATTTTTTACAAATTTATAAATCATTTTATTACACCTGACACTTTGTCACTACTGTAAATCTATTATCGCCTCCTTTTTTATTTTTTCTGCTTATAAATATCATCCCGCCGCTATTGGCAAAATGAAGAACAAACATTGTCGTATATCTAATATCCGCGTGTATCGTGCGTTTATCAATTCAACCATGATAAATGATTAATGACTCGCGCACCCAGGTCATTGTTTTTTGCTTTTGCTTTTGGCAATTTCCTCATCACGCAGGACTTTACGCAAAATCTTTCCCACCGCCGATTTAGGTATGGAATCCCTGAACTCGACAATTTTGGGCACTTTATAGGCAGCGAGTTTCTGTTTGCAGAATTCGATAATATCTTTATCCGTTGCCTTTTCACCGGGCTTCAAAACTATAAATACTTTTACAGTTTCGCCCCGGTAGGCGTCGGGTATGCCTACAGTAACGCCTTCAGCCACTTTAGGATGTTGATAGAGGACTTCATCCACTTCGCGCGGATAAATATTAAACCCGCCAGCAATGATCATATCTTTTTTCCGGTCAACGATATAGATGTAACCGTCTTCATCCATCTGGCCTACGTCGCCTGTATGGAGCCAGCCAGCGGTAAGTTGATTGGCGGTTTCTGCCGGGTTGTTCCAGTAACCTCTCATTACTGTTGGTCCTTTGATGAGAATTTCACCCGGCTCACCCAGTTTCACTTCATCAACACCATTATCCACGCTGACCAGACGGACATCGTGATCCATGTACGGAACGCCGATGGAGCCCGGTTTGTGTTTCAGGCCGGGATTACTGATCCCCGAAGATGTCGTCTCACTCATTCCCCATCCCTCGCTGAAAAAGATACCCAAATCGCTCACTCGCTCAATGAGCTCAACGGGCATGGGAGCGCCGCCGGAACAGAAATAGCCGATTTTTTCGGCCAGCTTCAGTTCACCCGCTTTAGGATGGTTTACAATAGCCGTAATCATTGTCGGAACCGTCGGGAAAAATGTAAACCGTTCAATCCTAGCTATCGTGGCCATCAATTCATCCATATCGAATTTGGGCATCAGAATCTGAGTGGCCATGCTGAGGAAGCCCCAGTTGAGGCAGCAGATATTGGCGTAAATATGGAAATAAGGTATGATTCCCATCACTGTCCGCTTTTCATAGGGCGCATAGATAACCGTCGAAGAACCCCACAGAGAAGCACAGAAAGCGGCGGAAACAACATTGGCGTGGGTGAGAACAGCGCCTTTAGGCAACCCGGTTGTCCCTCCTGTAAACTGGATGAGAGCATCATCGCCGGGAGAGAAATTTATTCGCGGCAGACGTGTATCCGTGGATTTGTCGAGCAATTCGGAAAAATGATACCATCCTTTTTCCAGCGCCAGATCCTTGGCTGTGCTGACACCAAAACCATTGATATAATCAGTTACTTTTGTCACAATCAGTTTAAAACCGAGATCTTTGGCCAGTTTGCCCATAAGCGGCAGCACCATGTCAAAAGTAACCATCATTTTCATGCCGGTGTTTTCCACCATGAACTTGAGCTCATCATGGGTATAAAGAGGATTCATGTTCACGACGATGGCACCTGCCGACAGTATCGCGTAATAAGCAATAATATATTGAGGACAGTTGGGCAAGGCGATACCGATGCGGTCACCTTTTTTAATACCGAGACCCACCAGGGTGTTAGCCATACGAAGCATTTGGTTACGAATCTGGCTGTTGGATAATTCGGTGCCATAGAAATCCGCAGCCGCTTTATGGGGATACTGAGCGGCCGCCAGATGAACTAAATTCTGGATAGGAAATTTTGGATAACGTATTGAAGTAGGGACATTATAATCGTAGTTATTGTGCCAAAATCTTGCTTCCAAGTGCAATTACCTCCTTAATTAAATTATTTCTGAAAGTTGCGGCTAAAGTTGCAGCCGTTGTCTCGACAATTTAGTACGCGAATCTTTTGTTCCAAAGGTTAATAAAATAAAATTTAAAATTATATTTTCTTATCATCTAGTATTATTAATATCAAGCAGGAAATATCAAAAAATCTAAATTATCAGAGCCCGAATTTCAAGACGAAATATCTTTAATGGAATAATTTTTTTATAGATATTTCAACTAAATAAGCGCTCGAATAGCGCATGTTACTTTTAATCCATTAACTAGGGATCGAATATTATGGTTGGAGCGAAAAATAATATTGCTGGTGACATTTTTCTGCATTTTTGCCTAAAGAAACTGTGGAAACTAGCAACAGTTAGCCAATTTTTATTGGCAAAGTCTTTTTTTATATAAAATAAGGGAATTGTTCACCTGACAAAGCATAATTCTTGATTCCCCCTAAGTAAGTTCTTTAACATCAATCTCTTTCCCTGTATCCCCCTGACTATCTGTTCGGCTCTTTCGCCGTCAGTTACTTTCCGGTTATCCCACCGGAAAGAAAACTCGTTGCAATATCTTGATAAGTGTTTTTTGGAGATATGATGGAACGTGCCATTAACGCCGCGTTTTAATAAGGCGAAAAATGATTCGCAAGTATTGGTATAGGCGTCACCATTTACATATTCTCCCAAACCATGATTTACTACTCCGTGACCGCCTTTAAAATCCTTGCCTATGCCTATGTAGCTTCTGAAGTCATCGGTGATAATCTTTGACTCGCTGTCCACTGCCTCTCTAATCGCCGACTTCAAGGTTTTTGCTGTCACATTCTTAACGGGCTTAGAAACTATTTTCCCGCCGCGTTCTACCATTGCCATGACCGGAGCTTTTTTAGTGCCTCTGCCTCTTTTTACCGCTTCACGCTTTCTTGGCTTTCCACCTATGTAGGTTTCATCAACTTCAACAGTTCCTTTTAAAGCGGCAGCCAAAACGCCTTTTTTCATGGCAAGTCTTATCCTATGAGAAAGATGCCACGCGGATTTATAAGAGCCGAGGCCAAGATTCCTTTGAAGCTGAAGGGCAGAAATTCCCTTTTTATGAGAACTCATGGAATGAAAAGCCTGAACCCATTGCCTCAAAGTAATATGAGAATCTTCCATCACTGTGCCGATCATAACAGTAAATTGTTTACGGCAAGCATTGCATTGGATTAAGCCGTCCCTGACCTTTTCGGATTTGCTGTTAAGCCTCGTCACGTTATCGCTTCCGCAGTGAGCGCACTTTACGCCTTCCGGCCAGCGGATATGTTCAAGGATTGCCCTAGCTTCATCTTCGGTTAATCGGCCTACGTCTATTGCGGACATCTCTGAAAATCTCTCAAATTTAGGTGGTATATATTTCATGGTTTTAACTCCCTTCTCTCTTTTGTTACCCATAATATATACCCCGTTATCTGCTTTGTCAAGTGTATAGTTAAAATATATTCAGTAATAATCTCAACCAGTTAGGAAAGGGAAGTAAACCTGCTATGAAATACCCCAAACATCCGACAAAAATGGCAATCGCTATTAATACCCACCCAAAAATAAGCCGTAATTTACCTTTCTTTTCTTGCGAAATAAAAGGACACCCGATATATCCAATTCCCATAGCAACAAGAAGAAACAACACAGTAATCCAGATTTTTTTAGGAGGTGTATTGTGGGATATATCACCACGATTGCAACTGCAATCATCGCCGTATTCACTATTTGTTTGTGGTGGTCTACTACAAAACTGTGGAAAACGACAACAGACGCTGCCAATGCCACTAAAAGAAGCGTGGATAACATTTCCAAAATCGAAAGAGCCTATATTTTCGTAACCGTAGAACAACATCCTAAGACCTGCGATCCTGTTTTTATCATATACGTCAGACAGTTATGTTGGGCGACAGTGGCGTCAAACATTACATCTTTAATGTCAACCTTAAACTGTGGAACCTTGGAAGAACTCCAGCTATAATTACAAAAATCCGCGCGAATATTTCTTTGGGAGAAGCAATAATTCCTGACGAAATTATAGAATCTGAAATTCCAGCAGGGCTTGTTTTGGGCAGCGATCAAGATAAACTTAGACCAGTTTCCTTAATATTAGCATGACAGACAGGGACAATATAGCCAAAGGAAATACAATCCTTTATTGTTGTGGCCGGATTGAATATCAAGATGTTTTCCAAGGAAAATATATTAGAGGATTTTGTTTGGAATATAGGCCGCATAATTCGCGTCCCACTGAACCCTATATTATATCCGATAAATATAAAGACTGGAATTATGAGAAAAAGCAATAGGGATAAAAGTAAACGTTTCACTTTATTCCCCCCTTTCGGAGGAATTGCTTTGTGAAGTGAACAATTCCATAAATAAATTATGGACTATAGTGTCTTCAGGGGCGAGCGTATAAGTAACTTGTTGAGGAAATTCACCTTAAGATAGGATGAACTAAAATAAAGATTTAAAAGAGAAAGGAATAATTATGAGAGAAGTGGTTATTGTCAGTGGTGCCAGAACAGCAATTGGAGATTACATGGGATCGCTTTCGGGTCTCAGTCCCGTTCAGTTAGGCGTCGCGGCCCTGAAAGGCGCAATCGCGAAAGCGGGAATCGATAAAAACATTATTCAGGAAGTAGTTTGCGGGCAGTGTAACCAGGCCGGTGCACCGGGAAATACCGCCCGGCATATTGCTCTGGGAGCCGAGCTTCCTATTGAGTCATTTGCGTTTACCGTACATCAACAGTGCGCTTCTTCGATGCGTGGTTCCGAATTGCTATCTCAGGAAATTATGCTGGGCAAGATTGATGTCGGCGCTATAGTCGGTGTCGAAAGCATGAGCAATGCACCTTATTTATTGTTCGGTGCGCGCAAAGGTTATCGTCTGGCTGATGGAGAAAAAATTCAGGATAGTTTGATGATCGGCGGTCTGGTGGATGCACTACTGGGCTATCACATGGGTATCACGGCGGATAATATTGCCGATCAGTATAAAATTTCGCGCCAGGAACAGGATGAATGGGCGCTCATGAGCCATCAACGCGCCTGCGAGGCAATCAAAAAGGGCTTGTTCAAAGGCGAAATCATCCCGGTAGAAATCAAAACCAAAAAGGGCCCGGCTATGTTTGACACCGACGAACATCCGAGGGCTGACACCAATATGGAAACACTGGGTAAACTCAAGCCTGCTTTCAAAAAAGACGGCACTGTCACCGCTGGCAATGCCTCCGGTCTGAATGACGCTGGTTCTTGTATGATTATGATGGCTGCCGAAGCCGCTAAAAAATTGGGCGTCAAACCTATGGCCAAAGTGGTTGCTTCCGCTCCCGGATCCGTCGAACCCCGTGTCATGGGCTTGGGTGTTGTTCCGGCCGTCAAAAATGCTTTGAAATTTGCCAATAAGAAGCTGGAAGAAATTGATTATTTTGAATTTAATGAAGCATTTGCCGCCCAGGTCATCGGCTGCAATCGGGAATTGAAAATCAGTCTGGATAAAATTAACGCTGTCGGTTCCGGTATCAGCATGGGTCATCCGGTCGGAGCAACCGGCGCAAGATTGATCATTACCATGATCAACGAACTCAAACGTCGCGGCAAGAAATTCGGTTGCGCGTCACTGTGTGCCAGTGGTGGCCCCGCTCACGCCTTTATTGTGGAGTCCCTCTGATTATTATAGGTGGTTATCTTCTTGATATATGGCTTACTTTGTACGTTGGATAATCGCCCGAAATAAAATACAAGTCCGCGGGATGGAGAATTCCGGAAATCACCATTTTCGGTTCATTAACCATCGTTTCTCAACGGTCAAGATGAGGATGATTCCTTTGTTTTTTGCATAAAAATTATTGACAAATATCTATTTGTCTTAATTATATTTATGCGTTTTGTTAGTTGCAACTCTCCAGTTGGATTTACTTTAAAGATATCTCACGCCGGCCGCTCTGACCGGATTTGTCAGGAACGCAGATAAACTTTAAACAATACTTAATATCGATGAAGAAGAAAAACAAAAAATTACAGCTATGGTTTGTATGGCCGGTTATAATCGTTCTTGCCTTTATCGCTATCGGGCTTTTGCTTGCCTCCCTTTACATCAATTTCGAGCCCATGCAAAAAAAGATCAGAGCCATAATTACACAGCAGATAGGCGATGTTGTTAAATTTGAGCGTGCCGGTCTTTCGATTCTTCCCCGTCCCGGCCTTGCTCTGAACCAGGTGAACATAAATATTCCCGAAGGAACATTTATCCGGGCGGAATCCGTAAAAATTTATCCCGAAATATTGCCGCTGCTCATCGGAAAAGTAAGAATCGCAAAAGTAAAGTTTGAAGAGCCTGATATTATCGTGGACATTGCGGAAAAGCCCCAACAAAGGGCGGTAAAAGATAAGCCTTCAACTCCTGCAGAAATTTTGGGAAATCTTACCTCGGTTATTTCGTCGGTGCAGTCAGTTGCGCCCGGTCTGGTCGCAGTAGTGCACCGGGGAAAATTGATTGTACGGGAAAATAATCGCAATATGGCATATGTGCGCAAAATTTATGCTCGTATTGCTCTGGAGCCACAGGAAGCAGAAATTAAGTTCCAAGGCGATGTTGATAAATGGGGGGAATTTTCTGTGCGCGGAAATGTTCACGTGGAGGAAAACAGCACATTGATCGGAGATGGTCTGTCCGGAAATACAATAACAATGAACAATGTTCAGGCTTCCACTTTTGATTCCTCGTTTGCGGCCTCTGTTGTAATCTCCCAAACCGCGCAAGCTATTAATTCTGTTGATGTAACTATGAGTGGCAAGATTGGGCCTAAAACCATCCAGTGGATTTCCCAGATGTTTAGTTTGCCGCCTGAGCAAATCTTACATGCCCCTGTATCTATCTCTAACAGTCATATTATATGGCAGGCCGGAGTAAAATTGGCCGTTACTGCGGAAGCGGCTATTGAGGCTGGCCCGACGATTTCCGTGGCTCTGAGCAAAACCGCTGCGGATTTAGCAATAGATACGTTAAAGATTTATGACAGAGAGTCGCAGGCAAATATTGCGTTTTCGTACACAAAGAATCTTGTAGATTTCTCTTTTCAGGGAAGTTTGACGGAAAAAACTCTCAACAGTATATTTGAGCATAATTCCTTTCATCGCGGATGGATAAAAGGAGATTTCCGTGCTCATGTGCAGTTGAATCAATATTGGAAATCCACGGCGGAAGGACATTTGGAGGGCGCTAATTTTATTATCCCCCTGCCCATGAATGTACCGGTAAAAGTACGCCGCGCCATTCTTAGCGCGGAGGGCAAAACTCTGAAAGTGGAATCCGCCGCTTTAAATTGGGGAGAAAACAATTTTGACCTGAAGGGTAATCTAAGCGCCGCACCGGATGGATTCCGTCTTGATATGGATTTCTCTGCGGACGCAATAAAAGTGGAAACCATCAAGAAAAATCTGATAAGGCCGGAGAAGCCGCCGGAAACAAAGTCCTCAGAGAAACATTCTAAAAAACCGGTGCTTCGGGGGATTATCCGGCTCGACACACCGTCGATAACCTGGGGACGTTATACTGCCAGCCCTCTGCGGGCCAACATCCTGCTGGATAATAAAGGCGTCAATATTAACATTACAAAAGCCTTTCTCTGCGGTATTTATATTCCGGGAAATTTGACCTTTGGCGAAAATGATATCCAGCTTGATTTCAAACCGGCGGCCGCGGGAAAACAGCTCGAATCCACGCTTGATTGTCTTTTTCATGAAGATTCACACCTTACCGGGATTTTAAATTTGCAAGCAGCGGTTAATTCCCGGGGCAAATCAGACGCGCTGGTTTCCTCATTGCGGGGAAGGGTGGATTTTCTATCCAAAGATGGAATCATTTACCGGTTTCCATTGCTCGCAAAAATTTTCTCATTTTTGAATGTGACGGAACTTTTGCGGGGAAAACTTCCCGACTTTACAAAGAACGGATTCAAATATAATACAATGACCATCAAAGGTGATATTAGGCAGGGCGTATTCGTAATTAAGGAAGCTCTCCTTGATGGAACAACCATGCAACTGGCCGGGCAGGGCGAAATCAATCTTACCAACAATAAAATTAATTTCACTATTCTGGTAGCGCCTTTCAAAACAGTTGATTATCTAATCAGCAATATCCCCGTGGTGGAATATATTCTTAAAAGAACGCTCATTTCCATACCGCTAAAAGTTACCGGAGACATCTCTGATCCTTCCATTTTCGTTCTTTCGCCTTCCGCCGTTGGTGAAGGAGTGTTGGGGATGATGAAAAGAACTCTGTCTTTGCCGGTAAAAATAATCGAACCAGTCATTCCCCGTGATAGAAAGGAAGAGAAATGATAGATAGGCTCGTTATCTAAAGCAGCATAAAAATTATTGACAAATAATGAACAATTTAATTAGATTGATTCACTCCATTCTTTACAATGTTCTAAGGGCTTTACTTAAAACATTCTTAAAAGCCACTCAGTGACCGGCTTTGTCAGGTAGTCGTATAAAAAAAATTAAAAAAGAGAACAGATCTTCTTTAAATTAATATAGAGGTTATCAAATAAGAAAAAGGGATGGTAGCAATGAAAAAAACATACGGTTTGATAATATTTCTTGTGTTTGTGAATTTTATCTTTTCATCATGCAAGAGCATCAGTTCGGACAATTCAGAACCTTTAACAGTATTCGTGACCTCGGCATCGGGAAATGGCAATCTGAGTCAATGGCCAGACGCGCTTGCTGTTAGCGCAACCGGGGTTGCGGCGGGCGATGCGGTTTGTCAGGCGCGGGCAACTGCCGCCGGCCTTTCGGGCACATATAAGGCCTGGCTTTCGGACAGTACCACCGATGCTTATTGCCATGTACAAGGATTTACCGGTACTATTTCGGGGACCAATCCCAACTGCGGACAGGCTACTCTTCCGGTGACTGCCGGCCCCTGGGTACGAACCGATGGCTATCCTTTTGCTCCTACTATAGATAAATTAATAAACAACGGTCAGGTTTATGCTCCTGTCAGATACGATGAAACCGGAACACTCGTCACCAACTTCTTTTATTTTACCGGCACTGCTTCTAATGGGACAGCAACTGCGAACACTTGCTCCGATTGGACCGACAGTAATTCCAGTAATACTACCTTTGGTTCCTCGGATGGAACAACATATTTTTGGACCAGCTATAGCGATACCGGTTGTAGCGTTACGGATCATTTACTTTGTTTTCAGACCGGCACCGGAGGCTCGCTTCCTGCTCTGACCCCTCCGGCCTCAGCTAAAAAGGTGTTTGTAACCTCGCTGACCTATAATGGCAACTTAGGCGGTGTAGCGGGTGGGGATACCATCTGTCAGACCCTTGCAACTGCGGCAAGTATTCCCCATGCTGCAAACTTCAAGGCGTGGCTCTCTGACAGCACTAACAGTGCTATAGATAATGTGACTGTTGGTGCAACAACCGATGGTCCCTTTTACAGGCTGGACGGCGTAAAAATAGCGGATAATAAAGCAGCCCTTATTAATACGGCAACTACGCCTCTTTTTACTGCGATTACCAGAGATGAAACAGGCGCCTATAACAGCAATTCCGTTTGGACCGGAACAAGCTCTACAGGCGTACTAGTCACTAGTAGTAGTTGCGGTGACTGGACAAGTAGTTCAGGTTTTGGCACCAGCGGAATTGAAGTAGAGTCGAATTCGGGGTGGACAACTTGGTCTAGTGTGCTATGTAGTGGGAATGCCGCGCTCTATTGTTTTGAAGATGATTAAAAATGGCGATATATATTTCTTTTTGCTTCCATTTTAGTAAATATGGTGATGATTATATTTGCATATTCAGATGTTACAAATATTTACTTTAAGGATTTTCTAGTCGATTTTAGGGTACGAATTTCCACTATTTAGAGGTTCTAACTATATAAACATTGTGAGGTGTCTTATGGTTAGGCTGTTTTCATCATTCTTATTTGTCGCCTTATGTTTTGTTTTTTGTTCCAACGTTCGAGCCCAGCAAAATGAGCAAGCATTGGTTGTAGCCGATTTCTACAAAGTAATATTAACCTTCAAAGACGGCGGCGTTCCTTCCTGGAAAAACATTGATCGGCTTTCACCTTTCATATCTGCAGATTTCCGCAATCTTTTACTGGATGCTCGACTTGCTGAAGAAAAGCACACTAAAAAAACTAAAAATTCGGAGCCGCCATTGGTAGAAGGCAGCCTGTTCTACTCGCTCTTCGAAGGTGCGGACAAATACACTGCCATTAAATTAGAGCCAGACAAAAAGCCTGTCTCCTATTTAATCAATCTGCAATATCACGATCCTTATGGAAAACATGAAATCGTAAAATGGCAAGATCGGGCTATCCTGATTCAAGAAAATAATAAGTGGGTTGTGCATGATCTGGAACTCTTGGGTAAATGGCAATTCGGCGCCAAAGGAAAGCTGTCGGAAATACTGCAAGAAGTTATTAAAGAAGGCGAAAATTCAGGTCCATCAAAATAGAGACTTGCTTTAGTTTTATTAAACGAGCCGGAAGGAGTGCCAAATACCGTAATATGAAAAGTAATGTAACTATAAAGAAAGGTGAAAGGATTTAGCTAATAAATAAGGAGTTGAGGCTGATTATTTGATTTATGTTCAATTTTGATAACGAAACATATAATAGAATTTTGAAAAAATTTTACAGGTATTTACAAAATATTTTTAAATTGATTACCGAGATCGCATTCTTAATTGCCTTTGCGATAATAATCTACATAATAATTTTGTATTGCGCCAAATACTTATGGTATTTATTCAATTCGACGGTTGTTGGTCATACTTATGCCGAGCATTTCTATTACAATTATAAAATAACAAATGATGTATTAAGTAGAAATATTTACGATCTTTCAATCAATATAACTGTAACTTCTTTTATCATCTGCTTTCTCGTTAGCGCTCTTTGTCAGCTATTTTTTATTTCCAGATATTTATATTCAGGAAGAGGAAGTTTTAGCAGAATTATTTTTTTGGGGTTACCATTAACATACGTTGTTGCGATCTATATCATGCCCGTTTATGAATTCAGCAATATTGAAACGGCTTTTATGGTGGCTCTTGTTCCCACGCTGTGTGTATTTATGGAGTGCTTTAACTTATCCGACCAATATATTCCTGAATTGGATGATATAATAAGAAAGATAATTAAAGCCGGGAAGTTACTATTTCGGAAATCAATTACTTAGTGAATATGATGTCCCAGGCACCATAAAAGGCAATAACTAAATCTATCAAAATAGGAACATATATTGATAGGGAAGTGGGTATGAAAATTAACAAAATCAACTTTAATGAAAAGTTTGCCAAACTGTCGGGTGGTGATTACGCGGTGGGAATCATCGCGAAGATGAATAACTATGAATTCAAGATAGTCAAGCGTAAAAGCGAATTTATCTGGCACAAACATGACGACACCGACGAGACTTTTGTAATTTTGGAGGGCACCATGATTATGAACTTTCGGGACCACACTGTGGAAGTAAATAAAGGTGAAATGATCGTAATCCCCAAGGGCATTGAACATAAACCTTCATCTATTAACGGTTATAGAGCACTTCTGATCGAACCGGAAGGTGTCCCCAATACCGGTAACGTAAAAAGTGATATGACCATAAAGAAAATTGAATGGGTTTAGTCAATAGCGATGGTCCTGTTTATTGACATTGTATTTTTTGGTCTTATCATAAATAAGATGATCGGTAATTTTTTCGTTTTCACAGAGAATGTAACGAGAAGGGAGGTTATATGGAAAAAAGTAGAATTGTTTTTTTAATTGCGGCCAGCGGGTTTTTAGTCGCTGTCATCTCGGCCTTAATTTCGATTATTGCCGGACTGGGCACGAGATTTCATTGGTTTTTCTTCCGGACAGGACTGGAACTACTGGGCATCTCGGCTATGGTCGGGCTCGCGGCGACAGCCATATCCCTCATCGGTATAGTTGCTATTTTTTTCACTCCGGGAAACAAGGGGATTTATCTCTGTGTTTTGGGTCTCATTATCAGCATACCTGTTGCGATAATTCCTTTGTATATGCGCTATCAGATCAAAGTGCCTCCCATTCATGATATAACAACGGATATGACCAATCCACCGGCTTTTGTTTCTGTCTTGCCTCTGAGAAAAGAGGCGTATAACAAACCGGAATACGGCGGCCCGGATGTGGCGGCGCAGCAGACCAAAGCATACCCCGACATTAAAACACTGACTTTAAATATGCCTCCCGATAAAGCTTTCTCCAGAGCACTTGATGTTGCCAAAAACATGAACTGGGAAATAGTGGCTGCGGAGCCTAGAGAAGGCCGTATCGAGGCTACAGCAACGACTTTTTGGATGGGATTTAAAGATGATGTTGTAATCCGGATTATAGCGCATGATCAGATGAGCAACATAGATATTCGTTCCGTATCCCGAGTCGGGAAGAGCGATCTGGGTGCCAATGCCAAAAGGATAAGAATATTTTTAAAGGAAATGCAAAAATAAACCTATAAAACAATTGAAGGAGGTAGGAGATGGATAGACGAACTTTTTTAAAAGGGGCAACATTGAGTTCCGCTTCCATAGGATTGGTGAGTCTGGTCAATGCGGCAGAGCTTTATTTTCCCTCTAAAGTGGATAAGACATTATTTGAGGGAATTAACAGAGTTAAAGACCCGGCCAAAAAAACCCACCTGGAAGAAACCCATGCTCCGTTTATAGTTGCGCCTCGATCGGTCAAAGCAGATGAACCATTCTCTGTTGAGGTCAGCGTAGGAGAAAGTCTTCATATAATGACACCTTCCCACTGGATAGAGTATATTCAACTGAGCATCGGCAATGAGCCCGCGGGCCGGATTGACTTTCAGTCCAAAGGATATATACAACCAAAGGCAAAATTCAACGTAGTGTTGCCCAAGGAAGCAGCGCCTGAAGGCAAAGTAACACTTGTAGCCACTGAACATTGCAACCTTCATGGCACATGGGAATCGACTTTCGATATTAAGGTAACCTGAGAAAATAAAAACAGAAATATAAGTGCAAGTTGCTACGAAATACCTTTGGATAAACTCAAAAAATTACCGAATTAATGAGCTAGTATAATGGTTTTAATTATGCGATAATATACGTGCGTTAAATAGATCCATTATCAATGGCTATAAAGCTATTTTAATAGAACCGGAAGACGTGCCCAACACCGGCGATGTAAAAAGTGATATAACCATAAAAAAATTGAGTGGATTTAGCTAGGAAATATAGCGCTGACCCTATTCTGTCGAATGTATGGGGGTAGCTAATGGAACTTTTAAAAATACTGAGAAGGTTATTTAGGCATCGACTGCATCCCCGTTTTTATACTGATAAAAGAGTATTCGTCGTAGTCGAACCCTATACCGCCGAAGAAAGAAAAGTGCAGATGCTGGATATTAGCGAGGGTGGTTGCGCTTTTATCTATAACGGTTCCAAGGAAGAGCTGGAAAAAATAGGTCTTCTCAGCCTTCAGTTTAAAGATATTCCCTATCTTGAGCGTATAGATTTCGTTACAAAATCGGACAATCTTCTTTCCGATTCCAATGATAAAAAAGAACAGCTCCGAAGAAGAAGTGTTGAGTTTAAATGGCTGGGTGTTTTCGACAGGAAAAAGCTCAAGGCGTTTATCAAGCAGAATGTCATTGGCCGTGTCTCATAATCTTTTCCAATTTGTTTTCCGGGCGGTGATTACGTCGTCTCTATTTCCGTTTGACATTGAAGAATTATTGCCCTAATATTCTTTTCATCAAAAGATAGTTCTCATCAAATTTAATAATAATTATCGGAGGTTTCCAAGTGAAAAAGTTTTCGAAAAAAACAATTTTTTTGACGATTGCAGTTGTTGCAATAATTATTACGGCGGTGCTTTATTTTGCCGCCCCGGCATATTTATACAACAAAGCAATTGACAAAGTGCGCAAAACCGCCGGGCTGACGCTTAAATCGGTGAACATTCCTGATTTTAAAATTGTTTACCTGGAAGGCGGCACCGGTGACACAATAATTATGCTTCACGGCTTTGGTGCAAATAAAGATAACTGGCTGAGGTTCGCGAAAAATTTTACGCCCAATTATCGGGTGATAATTCCCGATCTCCCCGGCTTTGGTGAAAGCTCCAAGCCCCAGAACGCGAAATATAATATAATATCTCAAGTGGAAAGAGTAAGTCTATTAGCAAAAGAATTAAATCTGACAAAATTTCATATAGTCGGAAATTCCATGGGTGGCGAAATCGCCGGTAATTATGCCGCTACTTATCCGAATATGGTTAAAACTCTCGGTTTATTCGATTCCGGCGGTGTAGTTCCTCCAGTAAAAAGTGAAGTCGTTTTGCTTTTGGAAAAAGGAATCAATCCTCTCGTGGTTAAAGATGAAAAGGGATATGAAAGATTGTCAGAATTAGGTTTTGCAAAACCGCTTGCATTGCCTTATGTAATAAAAAATTATTTAGCGAAACAAGCGATAAAATCCTCGCCTTTTAATGAAAAAATATTTCCTGAACTTGGAAAAGCAGATAATTGCAAGGCAAATTAAATAAAATTACCGCTCCCACATTGATTGTCTGGGGAGATTCGGATAAACTTATTAATGTATCAGCTGTCCAGATTTTTAAGAAGAACATAAAAAATTCCAAAACGGCGATAATAAAAGAATGCGGTCATCTTCCTATGTTGGAAAAACCGCAGGAAACAGCTTCCGTTTATAAGGATTTTTTGAAGGGAAAAAACTAGCGCAGTACCCGCCCATCGGGTTGAGGTATCATAGCAGATAATAAAGAGGGGCGGAATGAAGACTCCGCCCCTCTTTGCGTTTTAACGGCGGCGGAAAAAGTGAAATGACCAGAAAGAAAATTGGATGAATTTAAATAAGAAATAGGTCGCCTTTTCTGTTTTTATCAAAACGGAGGTTGATTATGAATTATATCAAAAAAACTGACATGCAGGATGCGGATGTAATTCTTTATCATGGGAAAACTTGGCTTGACGAGGCGATTCGGTTTTTCGACGGATCCGATGTTAACCATGCGGGCCTCTATTTAGGGCTAGAGAAGGTTGGTGAGGCTCTTGGCAAAGGTCTTACTGAAAGAGCGCTTCAAGAAAGTATCAAAGACGATGAATACGTCATAATACGACGACTGAAATCCCATCCCGGCACAATGAATCCGGTTTTGGAAAAAGCAAAAGCTTATATCTCCACCGGTAATCGATATGGATATGAACAGATCATACTTCTGGCATTCCTCGGTCTTACGAGAAAACTACATGTAAATGCTATTCTCGATTGTTTGATGAGGAAAATATTGGACGATGCGGCTGATTTACTCATGATACAAGGCGACAAGCAGCCTATGATATGTTCGGAGTTTGTTTACAGATGCTATGATGAAGCGCTTCCATTGTCGACTGATCCGTATTCTCTCGATATCAATCCGTTTCCTATGACGGCATCGATTAGTGAAAAAAAGTTGTCATACACAGGCTTGCACCGAGACAGCCTCCTTGCCTGGGCTACAGACGTCACAACCCTCGAAAACATTACGGACAAGAGAAAAATTTTACAAAAAGGACCAGAGGAAAAGAAACTCGCAGCAATGTCTCTAGATGATCTAATTAAGCAGTATCTCCTTGAAACAAAGGGGCCATCGCAAAGTACTTTTGATATGGAGGCTTCTATACGGAATGCTGAGATGTTGGCTGGCATAAAGAAATTTGCTGAAGCCTATTACCAAGCTTCAACGAAGAAGACGAAAGGCATTGTCGACTCTATAACTGTGAAGACCGTAGAAGGTGCAATTCCAGCTGCACTTGCGCATTTGCTCAATACAGTTGCAGATTTCGTCACGCCAGGTGACCTTTTAAATTGTCACAGCCTTTACAACGTCGGAGAAATGACTCCGTAGCAGAGATCAGAAGGATTGTTGTTGATGTTCAATAATTAGTTCCCTTTTTGTATAATTTAGTGAACAAGGGATGAATTAACTGAAATACCGGCGGCGGAAAAGGTGAAAGGAGCATAAAGAAAATTGAAAGGGTTTAATAAATGGGACGCTAACCATATTTATATTGATAATTCCAAAATGCAGGTGAACACAATTGTTTAGTTGTAGGGCGAATTTATGAAATCATTTATTGTTGGCTTATGGAGAATAATATTTAAATTTCTGCGATTGGTTTCAGTATTCCATATCATAAGAAAGATATATCCAGAAAAGACTAAGTCGCACTGTTTTGTAGATTTTTGGGTGCTTTTAAATTTACTTTTGTCCATTTTGTCTATTTTGATAGTAAAATATGATATCCAAAGTTGGGTTATCTGGACTCTCATTATCTGGGGAGCTATACGAACATTCGAAATAGTGGTCTGACCTGCCCCCGAAACATGTACCACATGTTAAGTTAGAATTCTGCTATTTTGAGGGTTCCCCAAAAACTGTACCAGCTACGCGGTTAGTTTTCCAGCCTCAAAAAGCCCCGATCTTGCAAAATCACTGGGCGTTTTGTAGTTCAAAGAACTGTGAGGACGATACTCATTGTAATCCGTCCTCCATGTTTCAATCTTATCACGAGCATCGTCCAAAGACAAAAACCAATTTGTGTTCAGGCACTCGTCCCTAAGGCTGCCGATAAAAGACTCTACAAAAGCATTGTCCGTCGGTTTTCCGGGTCTGGAAAAATCAAGGGTGACATGGTTATCGTACGCCCATTTATCCAAAACTTTCGAGACGAACTCGGGACCATTGTCACACCGGATATTTTTAGGAACACCGCGTAACGATTTTATATGATCAAGCATAGTTACCACATCATCGCCTTTAATGCCCTGATCAACCTCAATACCCAGACATTCCCGGCTGAATATGTCTACAACTGTCAGCACTCGAAAACGCCTTCCGTTGAAAAAACTATCTGACGCAAAATCCATGCTCCAGCAGTCATTGATCTGTCGTACGCTCTCCCTTGCTACTCTGGGATTCTCACTAGTATGCTTCCTGGTTCTTTTCCTGCGCAGATTAAGCCTTCTTCACAGTATATCCGGTATACCCGCTTATGGTTCACTCTCCAACCTTCTCTTTGCAAAAGAACATGGATTCGCTTGTATCCTAACGGACGCGAACCGCGGCTACTTCCCTGATCCTCATCCTCAAAGCATTCTGCCAGTCCGACAATGCTCCAGGTATCGATAAGACGAACGCCCGATACAAAGGACTGAACAGGCCCGCCGCTCACCGACTCGAAAACTGTTCTCCAGATAGATCACCAGAGGCCGCCTGGCGGCAGGCTTTATAACTTTTTTGAGAGCACCTCCTGAAGCATGCACTTGTCCAGGCTCAGATCAGCCACCATCTGCTTTAATTTGCGGTTCTCTTCCTCCAACTGTTTGAGGCGCCTCAGTTCGCTCATGTCCAGGCCACCATACTTCTTCTTCCAGCGGTAAAAGGTCTGCTCGGAAATGCCCATCTTCCGAATCACCTCAGCTACCGGTGTCCCATGTTCGGCCTGCTTCAGCGCATAGGCAATCTGCTCCTCGGTAAACTTCTTCTTCATGGCATAATTCCTCCTGCTCAATATTTTTATTATGCCAGAAAACTAACTTATCCGCTGGACCAATGTTTGGGGAGAAGGTCAATTTTTATACCTCAATGTAAATATGCTTCTGGCGCGGGTGGACGGTAATTTAATGAGCTGTGTGGCCTGAATGTGTTGTATTCCACGCGCCATTTTTCAATTAATATTTTCGCTTCTTTCAAGGTGTAGAATATTTCTCCGTTGAGTAGTTCATCTCTGAGCTTGCCGTTGAAACTTTCAATATAGCCATTTTCCCAAGGGCTGCCCGGTTCAATATAAAGAGTCTGAACCCCAATGTTTAACAACCAGCGGCGAACTACTTTTGCCGTAAATTCCGATCCGTTATCCGAGCGAATATAATCCGGCGCTCCGTGACGGATAAACATTTCTGTCAAACAGTCCAAGACATCATCGGATTTTAGATTTCTTTCTGTAACAATAGCCAAACATTCACGACTGTATTCATCAACGAGCGTAAGCATCTTGATCGATCGACCGTCCTGGGTACGATCGGCCACAAAGTCATACGACCAAACGTGGTTACGATGAGTTGGCCGAAGGCGAACACAAGAGCCATCATTAAACCACAAACGGCCTCGCTTCGGCTGTTTCTGCGGAACCTTCAAACCTTCCTCCCGCCAGACCTTTTCCACACGTTTATGATTAACCTGCCATCCATTCTGTTGTAAAAGAGCTGTTATCCGTCTGTATCCGTAACGACCATACTTAAGGGCTAATTGAATAATCTCTGTCCTTAAACGCTTCCTATCATCACTGGCAACAGAGGTATGTCTCTGAGTGGACCGGGGCTGATTGATCACCCGACAGACTCGCCGCTCGGACATATGAAGCTTCTGCCTCACATACTCCACGCAACGCTTGCGTCTGTCGGGACTTAATAGTTTCCCTCCAAAGCTTCCTTCAAAATCAGCTTGTCCAAGGTCAGTTCGGCTACGGCTTTCTTGAGATGGGAGTTCTCCCTTTCCAATTCCTTAAGCCGCTTTACCTGGAAAGTTTTCATGCCTCCATATTCTTTACGCCATCTGTAGTAGGTCTGTTCTGCTATACCTATTTCCCGGCAAATCTGCCCAACACTCTTGCCTTGTGAAACCTTTACATCCACCTCCCGAAGTAAACCAATAATCTGTTCTGATGTATAACGTCTTTTACTCATCTTGACCTCCCTATGACCCTGTATTATACTCCAATCCTAACTTAAATTCTGGATCGGTTTTCGGGGGGCAGGTCACCGTTACTCTCTTTCAATCCATAATCCTCAGTTCTAATTAATGACCACTACTGAACAGTTGTAGGTGCAGTCTACTATTCATCAGGTTGGGCAATCTTGAAAAATAACCAATCTGATTTTTATGCAATTCTTCCTGAAAGCGAAAGTGGAGCCCCCTCAGACAGGAGCTGAAGGCTCACTATAATAACGCGACCTCCCGCGAGTTACTGCGCATTCCTTCCCCGTCTTGTGCCGGTAGATTCCAGGTCGCGGGATTGACGGATTTAGAAAAATATGCAAGATTACAGCTAATACCAATAGTAAGGAGAAGACAAAAGATGCCGGACATAGATGGAATCAAAGAAGCCAAAATGTTTTATGTCGATAAACCGCAAAAGACAGAGGGGTTTTTCCTTAAAGGTTCGAATTCCCTGGATTGGGGGATGAAAAACAGGCTGGCGCGAATATTTAATCCCGTCTCCGGCCGAACGGTTATGCTGGCCATCGATCACGGTTATTTCCAGGGACCCACCACCGGTCTGGAACGAGTCGATATCAATATCCTTCCTTTAGTGCCTTATGCGGACACCCTGATGCTGACGCGAGGGATTCTCCGCAGCATTGTCCCGCCTTCTACTTCTCAATCCATTGTGCTTCGGGTTTCCGGCGGCGCCAGCATTCTCAAAGAGCTATCCAATGAAGATATTGCCGTTGATATCGAAGAATCCATCCGTTTAAATGTCTGTGCCATGGCTGTTCAGGTCTTTATCGGCGGTGAACACGAAAGGGAGTCGATCATCAACATGACTCGCATGGTTGATATCGGCACCCGTTACGGCATTCCGACTCTCGCCGTGACTGCGGTGGGCAAAAACATGGCCCGTGATGCGCAATACTTCCGGCTGGCTTGCCGGATCTGCGCGGAGCTCGGCGCCCACTATATCAAAACTTACTATATAGATGAAGATTTCGAGACCGTCACTGCCTCCTGCCCGTGCCGATCGTGATGGCCGGCGGCAAGAAGATACCTGAACTGGACGCCCTGACTATGGCCTATAACGCAGTTCAAGAAGGCGCCGCCGGCGTCGATATGGGGCGCAACATTTTCCAGTCGGAAGCGCCGATTGCCATGATTAAGGCGGTGCGGGCTGTCGTCCATGACAACGAGACTCCGAAAAAAGCATTTGATCTTTATAATACATTAAAGAATAAATGAAAGTTGCCTACTGGTATAACAACAAAGATATCCGGATCAAAGAAGTACCGACTCCTAAACCCGGGCCCAAGGAGATGCTGGTCAAGGTTATTTCCTGCGGCATCTGCGGCAGCGATATTGTCGAATGGTATCGTCTCCCGCGAGCGCCGCTGGTGCAGGGGCATGAAATAGGCGCTGAGGTTGTTGCCACGGCAATTCCGTAAATAAATATAAATTGGGCGACCGGGTATTTATCGCCCCTAAAGTGCCTTGCCTGAAATGTTTTTATTGCGAAAACGGACACTATCCTCAATGCTCGGAGGTTAAGGAGCGGCTTCCCGGCGGTTTTGCCGAATATATTCTGGTCCCGGAGATTCTGGTAGAACGCGGGACATATCTGCTGCCTGAAAATATTACCTACGATCAAAGCACATTCATTGAACCTCTGGCCTGCGTCGTCAGGGCGCAAGCGGCTGGCCGGCGTAAAAAAGGGGCATCGGTGCTGGTTATCGGCTGCGGGATGTCCGGATTGCTCCACGTAAAGCTGGCTAAGGCAAAAGGATGTAAGGTAATAGCCGCCGACATTAACAAAGTGAAACTGGAATTTGCCTTACTAATGGGGGCCGACGCCATCATCGATGCGGTAAATAATGTTCCGGAGCGACTAGTTGAGGAAAATGGCAAAAAGGCCGACGTCGTATTTTTATGCGCTTCGGCTGATTCGGCCGTGAAGCAGGCATGGGGGTGTGTAGATAAGGGCGGCGTGATAGTATTCTTTACTGTTCCCGGACCGAACAAGAAGGTTGTCGTTCCTATCAATGATTTCTGGATGAAGGAAATTACTATCATCACTTCTTATTATTGTGGACCTCCCGATATTACTGAAGCAATGAAGCTGATCGAATCGGGCAAAATCGTAGTGGATGATCTGATCACGCATCGGCTTCCTTTAACGGATATTGCTTCCGGTTTTCAGTTGGTATTGGATGGCAGGGAATCGATCAAGGTAATCATTAAACCGAATGAGCACAAAGAAACCGTGAAATTAACAAAGCACCGAAAAAAATAAGGTGAAAAAATAAACCCCTGGGTAAATTTCTATCTTCGCTTTTGTTTTTACGGATTATCCCACTCCAAATTATATGCGGATGAATTATTCAGCAGTAAGCGCTCATATAATAATTCTTGATTTCTTATTAAGTCTGGTATAGGAAGCACAATCACAAATTTATGGAGACTCCCCTTGCCTGTGGCCCTGACCATGGGCTTTAGAGCCGAAAGGAGGAATTTTTGAAAAGATACGAAGTTATAGCTATTGTCAAATCCGATGTGGCCGAGGACGACATCACCGCTCTGATCGACCGCAGTCAGGCAATCATTACCGACCGCAAAGGGGTAATTGCCAAAGTGGATAAATGGGGCAAAAGACGCCTCGCTTACGAAATCAAAAAACAAAAAGATGGATTTTATTTTTTGATCGACTTCGCCGGTGACGGTCCCATTGTCGCTGAAATTGAAAGAAATTTCAAAATCGACGACCGCATTTTGAAATTCATAACAGTGAAGAAGAAGGCGCCGTAACCCGTGAAGGCATGGACGCGGAAATCGCCGCCGCAGAAGTAAAGCGAACACAGATTCGCATAGAAAGCGATCGATTCGGTTCCGCTGCAGACGAAAAGTTAGTCAGAGAGAAAAAACTTCTGCTGATACGAAAATACAAAACCGCCAGACTTTCGGTTAAAAAATGTTAAAAAAGACGAAAAACCAACAAAAGGGGAATAAGCAATGGCAACACCTAACGGAGACAGACCGGCTCGTCAGCCCCAGAAAAAATTTTTCCACAGAAAAAAGTTTTGCCGCTTTTGCACGGATTCTAATATAAAAATTGATTACAAAAATCCTGCTATTCTCAGTAATTTTGTAACCGAGAGAGGCAAGATCATGCCCCGCAGAATTACCGGCAATTGCGCCAATCATCAAAGAGAGCTGACTGTGGCGATTAAACGCGCCCGCACTATTGCGATTATGCCTTTTGTCACCGCCGAAGGAAGATAAAAGAAATTTTACTATAAACAGTTTCCGGCCTTTTTTTAGTAACGAAAAAGGCCGGCTAACTTTTAATTTTCCCAACAGTTACTTGGGAAGGTTATAAGTTTTGAAAACTTTGGCAGTTTCTTATTCCCAACAGCCCCTTCACCAGAATTTTATTGATCATTTCTTTTTTTGTCCTTGCCGCGGCAGTTTTCTTCCGATTATCGGCTTTATTTTTCTTCTCTTTCTCCCGATGATTTTGTTTTTACAGCGTCTCCAAGGGCCAGTTTAAAACAGCGGGCGCTTTCTTTATTCCTTTTTTGCCGGTTTTTCTTATTTCTCATTTTTGGCAGTTAAATATGCCTTATATAGTGATATTAACAATGGGAATCGCCGGTCTTTTATGGCCTGCGCTAGTCTTGAAAAACTGATCTGTTGAAAAACGGTGATTTATACCTGCCCTGATTATGATCACAACAATTTGCGCTTATTTCCTCTATGCCGGGTGGGCAAACCATCAATCCCTGGCAGTTCGTTCAACAATTTGTCACTCCAGACTGTCGACAGAAATATAACAATATACACCAGCTTGCCGATGGATAAACAGAATATTGATTTATTAAAGACAACAAGGAATTCATCAGCGATATTTACCGGCAATTTTCCCTGCTTTCGTCATCGTTGGTTCGGTCTTAATCGTGTGGATAAATGTCCTGATGGCCAAGGATTTGCTGCGCAGGCGAAATATCTTTTTGCCGCAATCTGAGAAGGATTGTCGCGCTGGAAAGCTCCGGAATTTGTCATCTGGATTTTTATCGCTCCTGGGCGGCGCTTTTTGTTCCCTGGAGCAACATAATCATGGTTTCATCTCTGAATATATTGATTGTGACTTGTTTTATTTATTTACTGCAGGGTTTTGCCATTATCAGCTTCGTTTTTCAGAACAAAAATGTCCCTGTTTTTTTCCGTTATCTTTTTTATTTTTTGATTGCAGTTCAGCAATTTCTTATGATACCAATAGTAGCCTGGCCGGATTATTCGATATCTGGGTTGATTTCCGGAGATTTTTTCAGAAGGATCGAGATAACTACATAGATATTTTTACATCATAACTTTAACAAAAGGAGGATTAATATGAAGGTTATTTTGAAACAGACGTGCCTTCTCTGGGAAAAGCCGGTGATTTAATCAAAGTCCATGATGGCTATGCCCGCAATTTGTTGATTCCCAAAGGGCTGGCCATCGAAGCCAATGAAAAAAATATAAAGCATTTTGAACACGAAAAAAAGAACATTCTGAAAAAAGCCGAGAAGGAGCATAAAACGGCCGGGGATCGGCGGCCAAGCTTGCCGATGTCACCATAACCTTTTCTCGTAAAGTGGGCGATCAGGATAAGATTTTCGGTTCGGTAACTTCCAGGGATATTGAATTGGCGCTGAAGGAAAAAGGGTACGATATTGACAGGAAAATGATAGTCCACGAAGAACAAATAAAATCACTGGGGGAATTCAAGGTGAAGATCAAATTGACAGCCGGGGTCGAAGCAGAAATTAAATTAACCGTTATCGGCGAATAACAATGAAAGACACTGATCCATCTTTATACAAAGTTCCTCCGCAAAATCTGGAGGCCAAGCAATCCATCCTCGGCGGCATCCTCCTGGAAAACAGCGCCATCAACAGCGCGCTGGAAATTCTCTCCAAGGATGATTTCTACAGTGAGGCGCACCGCAAGATTTTCAGCATCATCATCGAGCTTTCCGAGAAAAATGAAGCCGGTAGACCTCATTACTTTAAGCAATGCGCTGAAAGATAAAAGCCTGTTGGATTCGGTCAGGAGGCACATCATATCTTGCCTCACTGGTGGATAATGTCCCTTCTGCGGCCAATGTTGCCAATTACGCAAAAATTGTTAAGGAGAAAGCGATTCTTCGGGGGTTAATCGGTTCGGCGACGGAAATCATCAGCAGTTGTTATGAAACCGGCTCCGACGTTGATGAGGTCCTGGATAAAGCCGAACACAGAATTTTTGAAATTTCCGAAAATAAGGTGCGTCCTTCATTTTTTCCGATTCGGGAGATCGTCAAGGACAGTTTCCGTGCAATCGAAGATCTTTTCTCCCGCAAAGAACTGATTACCGGCGTGCCTACCGGCTTTGAAAAAATTGATGATTTGACTTCCGGTTTGCAGAAATCGGAACTGATCATTATTGCCGGTCGCCCCAGCATGGGGAAAACTGCTTTAGCCTTGAATATCGCGCAATTTGCCGCCATGGAAACGCAAACTCCGGTGGCTATTTTTTCTCTGGAAATGTCCAAAGAGCAGCTTGCTTTCCGCATGCTTGCGTCCGAAGCCAAGGTTGATTCCCAGCGGCTAGAAAGGGATTTTTGGGTGAAACCGATTGGCCGAAATTGACGACTGCCGCCGGCCGTCTCTCCGAAGCGCCGCTCTTTATCGATGATACTCCCGCCATCACTGTTTTGGAAATGAAAGCCAAATCCCGCCGGCTCAAAGCTGATACCGGCTTGGGACTGATCATCGTGGACTATATTCAATTAATGCGCTCCGGCAGTTATCGTGAATCATCGTGAACAAGAAATATCGGAAATCAGCCGTTCATTAAAGGCTCTGGCTAAAGAATTGAAAGTGCCGGTAATTGCTCTTTCCCAGCTCAACCGCAAAGTGGAAGACCGCACCAACCGTCGTCCGCAAATGGCGGATTTAAGGGAATCCGGCGCCATCGAGCAGGATGCCGACGTTATCGCTTTTATTTACCGTGACGAAGTCTATAACAAATCAGATGATAATACGGAAAAAGGAATTGCGGAAATTATTATCGCCAAGCAGAGAAACGGACCTACCGGCACCGTCAAGCTGGCTTTCCTGGAAAAATTCACCAGCTTCGAAAATCTGGCCCGTGCCGAAAGCACACCTTAATTGTATAATATAAGTATAAGTATCCGGAAAAACTTTAAGCATAAATGCTTCCGCACTTCAAAGTTTTTCAGCTTACAGGCACACATGGATAAAAAAATTGATGATGGGTTTCCCGCACGGTATCACAAGCTCATTAACGACGTGAGCATACTGGTGAAAACCTCGGGCTGATGCTGAGTTTCCCGTAAACGGATAATCCAGCGCGATAATTGTAAAAAGAGTAAGGGCAATCATAGCCGCCAGAAGAGACGTCATGATTAAGTGCGGAATAAGGTTTTCCGTACCAAACATCATGGTAAAGGCAATCGTAATAAAACTGCCGGTGAAAAGAACAAAATAGAGAAGAGGATGAATACCGGAGCCGGCATAGACAGTCACCTGCCTCCTCATTTCACTGGTCTGGTTCATTTTTTTCACGGATTCCATTAAAAAAATTTTCTGTATTTCGTTTTGCGGCTGAAAACTGCCGTACAGCACCCACAATTTCTCCTGTATTTTTTGCACCTGAGGACTTCTTTGAC
>CAVSRI010000027.1:0-10115 GCA_963730275.1 uncultured delta proteobacterium
GCAACAGCATGGAGATTTTTAAAAAGCTCTTCTTCCCGCCCCGCGCAAATGAGCATTAACCCGCCCGCCTTGCCAAAGTTATCATCGGACTGACCTCTTTGTTTAATGATTCGCGCGGACACGACAGCAAATTCACGCCATATATCACCGATGGCCGTCATTTTTTGCGATAATTGGACAAGCTCATCCGAGCCAAAAAGATCTGCCGCCTCCTGAAGAAATGCGGCATACATGAAACGGAATCCCGCACCTCCGGTTCCCACTTCTTCCTGCATGCGGACAACATTGGCCAGATGCCGGCAGGCTTCATGAAAACCGATCTTATCAGGCATTTTAATGATTCTTTTGGCCAGAGAACGTATACCGCGGATACCGAAAAGCGGCAGGGGAATCCTTAACATCATATTGCATGTATCCTTCATACCTTGGATACAGGCTGAACGAAAATCAGGATTTAAAGGGATGAATTTTGGATAATACATAAAGCCATGCGGCTCCAGCGGCCCATGCGCAAAACGCGCCCGCACCAGGTCTTCTGTAAGACAATCCACCGGATGATCCAGCACCGGATCACTGACGCGGAAACCATTCTCAATCTCATGCAATATGATTATATTATGGCCGTTGAATTGAAAGCGGAAGCGATTAGGGAAATAAGAAAGCCAGTAGATGTTTGTCGTCAATCCCACAATTTGCCCGGTTTTCAGCACGCGGCGCAATTCATCCATCCCTTTTTGTGGATTGCGGAAACGTTTGGTAACAAATTCCCCCCCCAACCTATTTGCCGCCTTGCGGAAAACCGCCCCGGGCTGAGAGCGGAAAGTGCTGATCGGCAATCCGACCCATTTTACAAACGGCAGGTGTCCGAAAAAAATACCGCTGCCGATACCGAAAATCATCGCTTCGCTAATTTCCACCCCTTTGTCGCGGAATAAGGCAGATGTAACGCCGCTTTCGCAATGCGCAGAATGGTGGTGGACAAAGGGCTTTCCGCCCGCTGTTATTTCTGTACTCATCAATGAATAGTTACCTTTCTTTTTTATTTATTTCGGTACGGTTTTTAATTCTTCTCGGGTAACCGCCAGAGCTTCTGCGTAACGGTCCAATACATCCGGTTTAAGTTTGGCAAAAATCTCCGGACGGAAATGTCTCTTGACCCTGAATGTGGCTATGCCCGCTGTTTTAGCCAGAATATCTGGTATCATCTGCCGCCGTTCCATATGATATAAAAGCGGGCTTTTTAATCCTTTGAGCACAGCCTTTCTTGTTTCCTCCAGATTTGCCGCCAGCTCGGCTACAGCGAGGCCGTTGACGACTTCTTCAGCGCTCCAGCCAGAACTGGTAACAATGACATACTTTCCCTCTGAATTGAGCGCGTAACAGGCACGCTTGTAACCTTCATAATAGGTAATATCCTGCGGAACTTCATTTATTTTCATTACCGGCTCCTATAAGCGGATTTAAATGTCTTCTTATACTAAATTTAACCGGGCGAAAAGCAAATTCTAATGAGACCCAAGCTTCAGAAACATGGTGCATAACCTAAAGGTCACGTCACCGCTGAAGCTTGCAGGTTGTAATGAGGCTAAAACTTCAAAAGCAAAGCGCATTGAAGTTTTTTAGCCGAATTATCCAATAGCCAAGGGCTATTGGAAATTATCCCCGGAGCAAAGCGGAGCGGGACATTTACTCTTTTTTATTTATTTTTTTACCCAGAAAAGGCTCGAAATGATGCCATTCAAATGGGTGTTTACAGGCCATCTGCATCAATTCATTGGCATAGGTTTGTGCCGAGGCCAATACCTCTTTCTGCCGATCGGCGCGCGTTGCGGCTATAACCTGCCGTCCTCGAGATACAGTGATATTATATTTACCGGATGCCTTTTGATGAACAAAAAAGGTCATCAGCGGTGCACCGGACATTAAAGCAAACAAATGAGGCGTGTCGGGCAGTTTTACCTCATGCCCTAAAAAGTCAACCACAACAAACCTCTGGTTTCCCCACAAACGGTCGCCCGTCATGGAAACTATTCCACCTTCGCGTAAAAAATTGATCCCTTCCAGCAGCGCAAAAGGAGAACTTTCTTTATCTGATGTTTCCACTATTTTAATCCCGCTTTTAGCCAGAGATTCCTTTTGCATGCGTTCCACCTGCTCTTTATGCTTCGCTCCCAAATACAGCATAATGGGCAATCCCTTGCGGTTCAACATTTGCGCCGCTAACTCCCAGTTGCCGATATGCGACATCACCACAATCGCGCCGGTCTTTTTTTCTACCGCTTCGTCCAGATATTCCCAGCCTTCTTTGGTAAATTCAGCCTCGTCTTTGAGTTTGGCCACAAACCGATGGGTATAAACATTGGTAAAGTCATGATACTGCTTCCACACGCAATGCAAATGATAGAAGAAATTGCGCCCGGGAAAAAGCGCCCCGTAAAATTTCAGGCCGTGTGCAACGCGCGCAGGAAAAAGGAAAAAATAACCGGTGGCAATAAACCAGGAAAAAGTGCGAAAAAACCATGACCCCAAAAGCCGGGAAAAATAAATTGCTATGCGGTAAGATAATATTTTCATAAAATGTAATCTAAAGTCATTATTCAAGAGGTCTTATTGCCGACAAACCATTTTTCTTCGATTCCTGCCGTGCTAGAAGAATGAACGTTAACAACAAAACCGGTTTTTTCCATAAAAGATACAATACCCTTTTTCTTCACGGAAACGTTCCGGCGTATTAGTCAACTTTAAGCGAACAGTTTCTATCCAACGCTTCCAAGGAATTTTTTTATCTGACGGAATTGTTGCCCTTATCAGCAAAGTTCCTCCCATCTCCAGTTTATTGTAAATACGCTGCAAAACAAGCCGCAGCTCTTCATCATTAATTAAATGCAGCATATCCAGCATCATAACGTAATCAACGGCACCATCGACTTCCGGCAAATCGGGAGCCCTTCCTATTTCCACACTACCACGAGTTCCGATGGCGCAAGAAGCAACGAGCACGCGTATTTCGTCAGGTTCCAAACCATATACTTGAGCGGAAGGATAAATTTCTAAAAGCCACGCGGCAGGAATTCCATAACCACAGCCGATATCAATAATCCGGCGGGGGTTGTGCACATATTTATCCAACTCTTTAAACATCGGATCAATCATAATTTTAAAGCAGGCAAAAATCCGTGGATACGCTTCCAGATGGTGGTAACGCAATAGCGCACGCTGCCCATGCTCTTTTGAGCCTATTTCCAACGGCCCGGAAGGAAAATTAAACGGCGCATATATTTTCTTCACTAATGTCGGCAAAATAAAATAGGCTCCAATAATAGAGTAGCCTATGCCTAAAAGCGAGGTGAGGCCGATACTGCGCAAAAGATTGTGTTTGGCAATCGCTAATACGCCGAAACCAATAAGCGTGGTAAAAGATGCTAGAAACATTGCCAGCTTGACGATGTTCATAGCGGGATGCTTTTCATCACGGTAGCGCTGATAGAAACAAGCATAATAAATAGAATAATTAATCCCCATACCCATAATAACGATCCACAGCATGATGCTGGGTATATCCAGCGGATGGCCGATGATTTGCAATGTCCCCAACGTGGCTATTAAAGCAAAAGTAATGGGAGCCAGCACCGCCAGCGATAAAAGCCAGTCGAGATAAAACACAAAGACAATGATCACAATGCCTATTCCTGTAATCAATGCGATCTGGATGAAAATACTTTTCAAAAAATTCCCCAGTCTATTGTTAAATAAACCGACATCAAATATTTTAGCTAGCCCCTGATGGGTAAGGCGGGAAGCTAAATCTTCGGCATCGTAATTTTTACCGGTTGTGATTAAACTCAACTGCGTGTATTCGGCGGAGCCCCTGGTAATTCCAAAAAATTCAAAATATTTTTCCGGTATTTCTCCGGAATATACATTTTTATTATTGATTATTTTCCAAAAGGGCGCGAAGGCAGAAGGCGCAAAACCGTTTGCCCTGGCGGCAACAGCCACATTTCGCTTTAGTTTGGCCAGACGTTCCTTGCTCCAAAAATTCTGCCAGGCTTCCATATTTTTTTGGCTCACCTCCGGTGAGGGGAACAACAAAGAGGGAAGAAAAACGGAGGACAATTTTTCTTTCTGAATATCGGCTGTCAATATC
Source organism: uncultured delta proteobacterium (assembly GCA_963730275.1). Taxonomy (GTDB): domain Bacteria; phylum Desulfobacterota; class Syntrophia; order Syntrophales; family Smithellaceae; genus UBA4810. The sequence continues at coordinate 4,148 of CAVSRI010000027.1, forward strand.
GGCATCAATTGATCGTTCTTTTGTTGCAACTGCGCAATGCAGGGCGCTTGCAGAAATATATAACACTTACCGGAAAAATCACCCCAGGTATTCTGCAATGTCTTTTCGGCAGCAATTGTTTCTTTACTGACGGAATTCATGGCATTAATATTGGCATCAAATTGTGGATGGGCAAAAAACAACATCACCACCCCGAAAACAACCATCACCAGCAATTTCCATTTGGCCGGAGCGGCAATCTTTTGCAGGGTATGCATAAGAAAAGGGTTGCTTTGACGATTTGCCGGCGGCATAGATGGAAATATTTTCGGGAAAACAAGAAGAACAAACAGGAGTGCAAAAGTGACTCCCAGCGCGGAGAAAATTCCGATCTCCGCGAGAATTTTAAAATCGCTGATCAGCAGCAGAAGAAAAGAACCGACAGTTGTAAGCACCGCCAAAAGCTCGGCTAACCAGACCTCCCGGGCCACCCGCGGGCCGTATGTTTCTTTCGTCTGATCCAAAAAAAGCAAATAGGTAATGCCCAGATCAACCGTAAAACCCATGATCGCCCCACCAAAACCGACAGCCAGCATGGACATGGATTTAAAGAAAAAAGAACAGACGAACAAGGCAGTGATTGATCCCACTACCGAAGGCAAGAGTGCCAGCAGACCGATAAGAGGACGGGGAAAAGCAAAAAGCAGCAACAGAGCTATACCCAAGGTAGTTAAGATAATAGCAATTCGTGTGTCATGTTTGGCGGTTTGTTCGTTATCCAGAGCTGCACGATATGCCCCGACTGAAGTCAGCACATATTTATCTTCGGCCAAAGTTTGATGGGATTTCAAATCTTGCTCGATATCTTTCATTAACTTCTCAATCTTGGCGGAGATCGCTGTATCCGTCCCTGATCCGGCGATCTTAGCTATGATGAGCGCATGCTTACCATCTTCGGAAATCAGTTGACCCTGATAAAATTGAGCCTTATGAGCAGGAAGCAAAGCGGTTAACTGCCGCAGGATTATGCCGGAAAATCCCAGTGGATCTTTGGCCATCATTTCGCTGCGGCCGATTCCCTCCAGTTGCTCCAAACTTTTCCGGTTTTGGGCAAGAGCTTCTTTAATTTTCGCCGGCTCCAGGAGTGGTTTTATTTCTTTTTCTAATTGTTCCGCGTTGAAAAGAAGAGGTAAACTATTTGTTACATGTACCATAAGCCCGGGAAAATTTTTCGCCTCGTCACTTATGCCAACTTTGGTAAAAAGGCCGCTTTTGATGAGTTTATCCGTCACTATTGATACGGTTTTAACCAGACGCTCCCTGTCGGAAGATTCCTGACCCAAATCAATAAATAACTTATCCTGAATGGGTAAATGTCTGATGATCTGGCGGGCATCAGCCAGCACCGGATCATTGTGCGGCATTGATTCCAGGATATCCGTTTCGATTCTTAGATGTTTGGATTCCCAGATGAAAAGTATTGCCACAACCACGGCAACAACAAGAACAATCGGCCATTTTATTTGGTATTTGCTGAGCGACATATAAACCAATAAACTTATACCAATTCACTTTCTTTGGCTAACTTTGTTGGCATCGTCGTCGGCTTCTTCAACGTATGTATAATACGCTTCCGGCGCCTCCTTCTTGCCGCCTCGTTATCCTTTGAAAGTGAAACGGTATTATAGAGTTTTTGCATCGGAAAACATCTTCATAAAAACATATTTCCTGAGTGCTGGCAAGCTAAAAAGGCTAAAGGAAAAAATGGAAAAAGGTAAAATTGTTATCACTGTAAATGCAGGCAAAATGACTTAAATCAATATGCAATTAAGTGGAGCCTCCTTCGGTCGCAGATGACCTTTAGGTTACAGGAGCCGGAGGCTCCCTAAAATAATGAGACCCAAGCTTGAGAAACAAAGTGCATAACCTAAAGGTCATACATGCTGAAGCTTGTTGGTCGAATTATCCCGCGAAGTAGAGGACAACGCGACCTCCCGCGGGTCACGGCACTCTCCTCCCCTGGGCTGGAGCCGAGAGACCAAGTCGCGGGATTCAGCTATCGTAACGAAAATATTCGGTTGAAAATCAAACGTGTAAAAGTTGAAGAGTTGCGTAAAAAATCGACGAAAGGACGAAAATGAGAAATACGAGAGCCTGTGGGATTATAGTTTACGCGCACCGGAACTTCGATCACCGGCACACCATTTCTTTTGGCCCGCACCAATATTTCCACCTCAAATTGAAAACGCCGCGCCTTCGTGCCCAGGTAAAGAGCCTGAGGCAGGGGATAAATACGCATGCCGCTCTGGGAATCTAAAAGAGCGGGCCCGCCGGAAAGCCATACCCAGAAATTAGAAAATTTCCGGCCAAAACGGCTGGTCCAGGGAACATGTTCACCAAGCATACCGTCTCTTACCCTACTACAATCGGCCGCATTCCCTTGGGGATAGCAGCGATGAGTTTTAAAGCATCTTCCGGATAATGCTGCCCGTCGGCATCAATCGTAATTGCCCAATCGGCAACAACCGCGGCTGCGGCAAACCCGGTCATAATCGCCGCGCCCTTCCCCTTGTTTTGCTGATGCCGCAGGATTTGAATGCCGGCTATTTCTTTAATTTGATCGTAAGTTTTATCGGTTGAGCCGTCATCAATAACGAAGACGGGAAAGTTCAAAGCCTGTGCGTCTTTGATAACCTGTGCTACAGAACCCGCATGGTTGTATACGGGAATGACAAAAGCAAAACGGTTTTTATTGTTTTTGATACTCATATTAAACTATTCACATTTTTTAATTCGAGATGTCTTCATTAGCTGGGATGAATTGCTCCGCCTGCTTCATTTACTTTTTCTGCTTTTTTCTTTGCACGGTGATATCTCCAGTTAACCAAACATATGTATGCCAATGCAAATACCGCAAGTGAAAACCCAGTATAATAAGCCAGAGGTTTTAAGCTTGGATTTGAGAACAAAGCGGCAAATATTATACCACCAACCCAGCCAAAAGGCAGGAATGGAAGCGCTGGAAGTAAAGCAAGAATGATGGCAGGTGATTTATCGCCAAACAGCGAAGATATAATTTGTGCGCCTAAAGTGGGCGACAAGGAGATTATCGTAATTAAAAATCCCTGTAAAAGTGATAGGTGCCAATGATTTTGCAATTTATTAACCATAATTAAACCTAACCATAATTATACAAATTGAATAAATCGAGAAACACAGTACTGTTGCTTTCTGTATCTTCCTGATAATTTATAAATATCACAAAAAGTTAAATTGTTAAACCATATTGTAAAGAATGAGGAAACTACCACCGTCATGCCGGACTTGATCCGATATCCAGAAAAAAATAAACTGGATTACCCGGTCTAGTAACCTGAAGGTCATCTACGACCGCGTAATGACAAAGAAGAGATTACAAAATAGTCTCAAGACTATTAATGCTGAGTTGCATTCAAAAGATAACGCGGCGGCAAGGAGGAGGCGCCGCAGGCGTATTACTGATACGTTGAGGACGCCGACGACGATGCCAACAAAGTTAGCTGAAGAATGCTACTTGGTATTACTCCGGAAGGAATGCTATCCCCCATGTCCCCGGTCCCATATGCGCGCCTGATGTCAATGATAACGGCTGTAAAACAATTTCCGCATAAGGATAGTTTTCCTCCACCATTTTTTTAACCGTTTCCTTTACCCAATCATAATTATCGGAGTATTCCAGCATGATAAGAGCACGGGATTTATTTCGTAATGAAACAGCAAGACGCTCTTGGGCCATCTTCAACTGCTCTTCCCGGTTTCTGACTACACCGACTTTTTTCGCTCCTTCCGGCTGAGGAGAAATAACGGGTTTCATTTTCAGCATGTCACCAAAAAAAGCGCTCGGTTTAGATAGCCTGCCGCCAGCGGCCAGGTATTGCAATTTATCAAGAAATACATATTCCTCGCACAAATGCAGCGCTTTTTGCGCGAAAGCAAAAGTCTTTTTCATATCGTTTGTTTCGGCCATGTAACGGGAAGCTGCCAGCGCAATGACACCCAATCTTCCCGAAGCGGCGCCCGTATCAATGACGAATATCCTGTTTTGCGGATCATGCTGCTTCTTCCATTCCATAACTACATTATAATTGCCGGTAAAAACAGACCCGACGCACAAATATAAAACTTTTTCAAACCTGTTTACTACGCTTTCATAAATCTGATGCCTTTCATAAACGGATGCCTGTGCCGTGGATACTTTTACACCCTGGCGCATGGCAGCATAAACTTCTTCGGAATTGAAATATGTTTCCGGCAAACATTTTTCGCCGACTGTAAGATAACTGTTCAAGAGCGTAAGACCATACTTTTTGGCATCCTGGCGGGTCACGGAACCGGCGGCATCGGTCATTATGTGCAATGCTTGTCCGGTTTCAGCATTCATAAATTCCCTGGTTTGCAGGGCTAGATTGTCTTCTTCCCAATTCAGCATACTACCCAGCTTGCCGATTTGAGCTTTCATCTTTTCCCGATCCTCTGTATGGAGGTGAATTTTGTAAAGACCTCCTTCGGGAATTATCACCGCATTGTCTTGCGTTTGTGTAATTCTGACCAATTCTTCTCTGGAAAGGTTGGGCGACTGGAGGACAAAATCCACGCAGTAACCCGACTCCACTTCTTCTCGGAAAGAGGCCGCAATACGCAGACTGTTTTTGAATACTTCCGTCACCGGCCGATGGTTATTCTCCACTTTCGCCAAAAAATAGAAAAATCCTTAAAAGAAAATATACATACCCAGGGCGCCGGCATCAACGACCTGAGCTTTTTTTAATTTCGGCAGCATTTCTTTGGTTTCATGGACGGATTTTTCCAGACGGCTGATAATGACCGCTGTTGTTTCTTGATTCAGAACTATTCCCGCAGAGAGTAAGACTTCCGCCAGAGCATCGAATAATGTCAACATGGTGCCCGCACAGGGATCACTCACCGCTTTCCAAGCCCGCGAACGCCCTTCTGCCGCACAGTCGGCAAGTTCGGATACGGATTTGGCCGCGTAAAACGCCGAAAAAAATCTGGAAGCGATGTTTCCGGAATTGCCCCGCGCTGAAAAAAGAAGTTGCTGAATGATTTTTTGTTTATCGGGATGAACATTGCGCAGGGGGAAAAGGCTGATAGAAAGATTTCTGCCCGTGTCACCGTCGGCGACGGGAAAAACATTGATCGAATCGAGCAAATCCGCCCAGGCAGCGACACGTTCTACGCCGGCAATAAAAGATTTCTGCAATAGTTCATTCATTTAGAAACCCAGGGAACTGCGAATTTCTTCCGGATGCTGAATAGAGTTTCCATCTCCGGCGTTTGCACTGTGACTTGCTCTGTTCGTCCGCGGGCGCAAACTTTGCCATCCGCCACCATTCTTATTTCAAAATCGACAACCAGTTTTATATTGGCATCGACAAGGGTCGCTTTGCAAATGATTTCGTCGCGGTGGCGCAGAGGAAAAATGTGCTTTGTCGAAGTTTTAATAATGGGAAAAATCAATTTATGCTTATCATAGAAAGAATAAAGATCGACACCGAGATGCTCGAAAAGAGCTGCCCGCGCGATCTCAAAATAGTTCAGATAATTACCGTGCCAAACTATTTGCATAGGATCGAGATCAAAAAAAGGCACGCGAATTGTGACTTCAAAGCTTTTTTGTTCTTTATGCATTATTTAATCCTAAAGAAATCGGAATACCTGATTGCGGTACACATGCTTTCAATATCTTTATCCAGTGGCCTATCTTCAGTCAGCGGCGCGCTAATTAATCCAATTTTTTGCGCAACTTTGGCCAAAAGCGGCCTGGCCTTGATATTTCTCCTTAAATAGCAGGCTTGCGCTGCCGCGAGAAGATGAATGGATACAACGCGTTGGGTAAGCGTGCAAATTCTTTCCGCGTCGCGTGCCGCGATAGTTCCCATGCTGACCTTATCCTGATTATGAGATTCGGTCGAGCGGGAAAATGAAGCTG
>CAVSRI010000028.1:0-25994 GCA_963730275.1 uncultured delta proteobacterium
ACTGATCCGCCGTGGACCTACATCAGGCTCTGGACCGCGTGGGTCGGGGCGGCGGTTGGGACGGCGACGCGTTCGACTGCCGGGCGGCGGATCGGCCTGCTCCTACTCCCCGACGAGCAGCGGCATCAGCTTCGGGTTCCGTTCCCGTCCTGCCCGCAGGTCAGTGAACTCAAGCAACAGAAAGCCGGGGCGGCCCGGAGTAGTCGAGGCGAGCGAGGGACGAGCGAAGCCTGACTGCGGAGGGCACTGGGTGCTAGAGAATGTCTTCCGACCTATCGAATGGAGAAAAGAAAGCCCGCGCAGCGGTGGCGATTTTTGGCGGAGCGCGGACATGCTTGTCCGCCCGGGCGTTCTCGCGTGCATTGCCGAACAGGCGGACAAGAATCTGCGCGCTCCTATGGAAGTCGTGTGAGACATGCAATTGAAACTGTTCATATTGCCAGTGAAGAGCATGGACGCCGCCGAGGCGGCGATGAACGCGTTTTTGCGGTCGCACCGGGTCTTGGCGGTGAAGAAGGAGTTCGTGGCGGACGGGGAGAACTCGTTCTGGACGTTTTGCGTGGAATATCTGGAGTCTGCGCCCGGCGGCCCCGGCGGGAGCAGTTTGAGTGGCCGGCCCAAGGTGGACTACAAGGAGGTGCTCAAGCCGGAAGAATTCGAGGTGTTCAGCCGGTTACGGGAGTGGCGGAAAGGCGGTGGCGGAGAAGGAAGGGGTGCCAGTATATGTAGTGTTCAGCAACGAGCAATTGGCGGAGATGGTGCGCAAGCGGGTGGCGAGGCAAGGCGCAACTGAACCAGATCGAAGGCGTGGGCGAGGCCCGCGTGGAGAAATACGGCGCGGCAGTGCTGGAGCGGCTGGTTTTCAATCCTGTGCCCGCATGAAACGAGAGGCGAACATGACGCGGGCCGGAGCGCGGACATTCCTGTCCGCATTCGTGCGCGAGCCGGCGAACGGGGGCGGACAGATCTGCGGTCCCGCTCGAATGAAGACGCACAACCAGCTTTACGGGGAGACTTGCTCGTTCGAGAATCTGCTGCTGGCGGCCCGCTACCTCTACTACCCGACCTACGACTTGGACACCGGGTTCCGATCCGTCCTGCCCCCAGGGTGGGTGGAGCTCAGCAGACAGAGCGGAGCGGGTCCAGAGCGGGTCCGGAGCAGGCGAGGCGGAGTTGTGGCGCGCGGGCCTCTGGCCCGCTTTTGGCCGTCGCACTTTTGGCCTGTTCCATTGACTTGCATCACCCAGAGTCGCTGCCAAGTCAAAGCGGACAGGATGGGGCGCCGGACGCAGCCCCCGGCGCGCGGACATCCTGTCCGCTTTGGATGTCCCTCAACGACTCTCGGGCTCCTATGAACATTGGACGCTCAAAGCGGACAGGATGTGCGCGCGCCATTCCTTTGGCCGTGACGGCGGGGGCCAGTGCCCGACAGGATGTCCGCGCGCCACATGCGGCTGAACTTACCCGGCTCTGCCTGCCATGAATCCTCCCATGGCAGAGCCGGAAGCTCCAGGCAGTGCCCGCGTCCGCCCGGGGTTGTGCCTTACAATCCAAGTCTTTATAAGCTTGTACAAGGCAAGAACCAGTGGCAAGACGCCCCCGCTGCGCCCAAGCCGCCTCCAGGGTTCAAGCGCTGGAACCAACGCGGCTGTTCCCGGATCGGGGATCGCCGGGGGAGAACGGCAGTTCGTCACATTCCGGCTGGCCGACTGCTTACCGCAGGCGCTACACTCGGAGTGGGAGGCATTGCTCTCCATTGAGGAGGACCGCGCTCGGGCGCTGGAATTGGAAGCGTATCTGGACAAGGGCCGCGGCGAATGCCATCTGAAGCGCCCGGAAATTGCCGGGTCGGTCAAAGGGGCGTTGCGGTTCTTTCACGGAACCCGCTACGAGTTGCACGCCTGGGTAGTGATGCCGAATCACGTCCACGTGCTATTCACACAACAGAACGTGCCCGTTGGGCAAGGTGGTGGGCAGTTGGAAATCCTATACCGCGAGAAGGAGGCCGACTGCATCCTGGGCCGGGCGGGTCAGTTTTGGGACGAGGACTACTGGGATACTTACATGCGCGATGAGGCGCAGGAACTCGCACGCGGCGTTACATCGAGAACAATCCGGTCAAGACGCACTTGGCGCGCGAGCCACGCCCAGTGGCGCTGAGGAGCAGCGCGCGGTTTCGCGATGAATACGGGAGCCTCAAGATGGTGGAGTGAGGGTCGGCGCGCGGACATCCTGTCCGCTTTGGCTGGGCAGCGACATTCAGGCTTGGGAAGCAGTGTGGTAATCGAGATGGTACGGCAGTCCAAAGCGGGCCGGAGGCCCGCGCGCCGGCAGAGGGTGAACCTCGTGTCCGCGCCCAGGGGCGTCGGATATGCGGGCTGGAAACTCCGTGATCCGTGCCGGAAATTGGAACAACAACGCGAACAACTGCCGGTCGGCGTAGGGCAACACCAACAACCCGTCCAACTGAATCTGCTTCTCCTGTCCAACTTGCCGGCCAGCCCATATCTGTTTCTTGACCCGGCTGGTGACGCACGGGCAGCACCATCGGGCGTTTATGCGGTGGGCGGCTTGCGCTTGTCAAAACTCACCTTCCCGGAGTTGTTGTTCGGCGCGTTGCGCGTGGCGGAGGTCTCGGGCGGTTTTCCCCAGCCTTGCTTCCACGGTTTGCAGAGGCCGAGCGTGGAGGTGTCCCGGTAGCTCATGCCCTCATTCAAGCACTTTCGGATCGGAAGTCAATTCAACGAAACCGAACCCCTCACCCAGCTTGCCGCAGGCGAGGCAGGCCGATAGACTCGCCTCAATGCGTGCTATACGAAACGTGCTCTCCGCCTGCCTGCTCCTGTGGCCCTGTCTTGCGCCTGGGCCCAAACCAACGTTGATTTCCCCCGCACCGAGGACGTGATCTACAGGCGCGAGTTCGGCACCGCGCTGACGCTGAATGTATTCCAGCCGCGCCCGGCCAACGGCGTGGGAATTATTCTCATGGTCAGCGGCGGCTGGTTTTCCTCGCACGAATCCATAAGCCCTGAGTTTCTTTCGGCCCTTGCTCAATCGCGGCTACACGGTGTTCGCCGTCGTGCACGGCTCGCAGCCGAAGTTCATCATCACCGAGATCGTGCCGGACATCCATCGGGCCATACGATTGATCCGTCACAACGCCGTCCGGTATGGCGTGGACCCCAATCGCCTCGGCGTCACCGGTGGCAGCGCAGGCGGGCATCTTTCCTTGACGATGGGCACTCGGGGTGCCCGGGCGATTCCAAAGCCAAAGACCCTGTAGACCCCGAGAGCAGCGCGGTGCAATGCGTCGCCTGCTTCTTCCCGCCCACGGATTTCCTGAACTACAGCCGGCCCGGCGACGATGCCGTCGGCTTTGGCGTCCTCAAGTCGTTCAAGGTCGCGTTCGGCCCACGCTCGGACACGGCAGAGGAGCGGCAAAAGCTGGGCAGGGAAATGTCGCCGATCTACTTCGTCCACTCGAACATGCCGCCGATGCTGATCATGCATGGCGATGCCGATAAGCTGGTCCCGATTTACCAGGTCCAAACCTTCGTCAAGCGCTGCGAGGCGGTGGGCTCAACCGCAAAGCTCGTCGTGCGTGAAGGCAAGAACCACGGCTGGCCGGACATGGGCAAGGACGTGGAGATCTGCGCCGATTGGTTCGATGAGTATCTGCGCGGCATCAAACCCAAGCCGTGATGGAAATCTTGGGGAGGGCGAGCGTCCTCGCGAGCCCCAAACCTTGTAAGCTTCCACAGAAGTCAGGGCTCGCGAGGACGCTGCCCTCCCTGGGCTTGGGCTCAGGCCTTCTGAATCGCGGCCTGGACACGCTCGGGCGTCATCGGCAACTGGAAAAGCCGCGCGCCCGTCGCGGTCGTAGATCGCGTTGGCGACCACGGCGCCCATCAGGATGATGGCCGGCTCGCCTCCGCCCTGGGGCGGCAGAGTCCTTGGCCTCAATGAGCACGGTCTCAATCTTCGGCACCCACGAGAAGCGCGGCAATTCATACGTGTCGAAGTTCGTATCCAGAACCTTGCCGTCCTTGAAATGGACTTCCTCGGTCAGCGCATAGCCCAACCCCATGGTGGCGCAGCCTTCCATCTGTATCTTCGCCCCTTCCGGGTTGATCACCAGGCCCATGTCCTGGGCGCAGACCACGCGTTTGACCTGAACGGCTCCCTTCGTCGCATCCACCTCGGCCTCGACGATCATGGCTCCAACACCGGTGCCGGCGTCCATGCCACAAGCCACGCCATAGCCGCGTTTGCTGGGCGCTTTGGCCGGAGTCCAGCCGAAGCGCTCGGCGAGGCCCCGCTTTGAGGACGCGGATAATCCGGGGGTCGGCTCAGGTTCTTGAGGCGGAACTCAACCGGGTCCATTCCCGCCGCCGCCGCCATGATGTCAATCTGTGATTCCCGGGCGAAGGTGTTGGTGTTATTGCCCGGTGCGCGCCAGGCCCCGGTAGCAAAGGGATGCGACCCTACGGTCCCTGCCAGCCGGAAGGCCGGGCGGTAGTGCGATGATTGGGGACCGAATAGAACCGTTTCGCCCCCCGCTCGCCCGCATAGAAGCACCTCGTAATCCCAGAACACCATCTTCCCGGAGCCTTCCCAGGGTCGGCAGATTCGGCATTTCCGGCGCGCCAAAACAAAACGACTGGACAATATTTTCTATCAGGCTTGCCGATCTTCCATCATACCGTTCCAACATGCCTGGTTCAATTCCTAATTTGTTTGCCGCCTGTCGTAATATTTCTCTGTCGAGATATTTGAATCCCAACTCTTTGGCAGCCAGATAACCGATATAAGTCCCGCCGCTGCCCATTTGCCTGGATACAGTAATTATATTATATGGTTTTTCTTTCATGCCCGCCTCCCCGGTTATCTATTCGTTAATGATTTCCGCTTTTATTTCTCTTCTTAAATCGTTTATTAAAAATATTAAGGGTGTGGAAATAACGAAAACCACTGCGATCAGGAAAAATACATGATTGAAAGAAATCATACTGGCCTGCCTCATCACGATTCCTTCAATTGCTTTCAGTGCCTTGTTTTGGGCATCGATAATGTCCATACCATGGGAAGAAAAATATTGAGATAGAGAACGCAGGGTTTCCGCACTGGTATTGCCGAATGCAGTTATGTGTTCCATCAGTAGTGACCTGTTGGCTTGTTCTCCACGGGTTAATATTGTAGCGGCCAGAGCAATGCCGACACTACTAAATACCTGCCGCACAACGTTATAAAGTCCTGACGCAGCAGTCAGCATCTGTTTTTCAATGGTGGAAAGTGCTGCCGTGCTTAAAGAAACAAAAATTAATGCGAATCCGACTCCCTGTAAAAATTGAGGTAATAATATGTCCCAAAAACCTATGCTCAGGGAAAGAATGGAAAGTTGATAAAATGAAACCGCATTTAAAAGCAATCCTGCCCCTATCATCAGCCGGGGGCCTACTCGATTATAAATTCTCCCGGCAAGCGGCATGATTATGAGCATAGCTACAGATCGGGGAATAAGCGCCAGTCCCGAATCGAAAGCCGGATAGCCCAAAAGCTGCTGCAAGAATAACGGCAGGATAAACAGACTGCTCATCAGCGCCAAGCCCAGAAGGCCATTCAGAAATGTCGCTGAACTGAAATTAATATCTTTTAAAATACGCAGATTTACTGCCGGATCTTCCACCTTCAATTCCCGCCAGACAAATAATATCAGCCCCAATGCGGCTACTGCAGAAAGATAAATAATAAATTCCGAAGAAAACCAATCGTTTATTTCTCCCTGCTCCAGCATCGTCTGCAATGCTCCCAGGCCAACCATCATGAGGGATAGGCCGAGAACATCAACCTTGCCGGTTTGCCGGACAAGATAGTGCGGATCCTCAATAAACTTCATAATCAGCAGGACATTGATAAAACCAATCGGAACATTGATATAAAATATCCACGGCCAGGAATAATTGTCGGTGAGCCATCCGCCAAGAGTAGGGCCGATTGCCGGCCCCAGCATTACACCCACTCCGAAAATTCCCATAGCCATAGCCTGTTCTTTAGGCGGGAATGTTTCTCGCAGTACTGATTGCGAAACCGGTATCAGCGTACCGCCGCCAATACCCTGCATTATCCGGAATATTACCATGGAGGTAAGGTCCCAGGCTATTCCGCAAAGCATGGATGAAGCGGTAAATAGCAATACGGAAAAAATATAAAAATTCTTGCGGCCGAAACGTGAGCTTAAAAAAGCAACTATCGGCATAATGATGACATTGGCCAGAATATATCCGGTGGAAACCCAGGTAATTTCTTCCACGGAGGCGCCCAGTGTGCCACGCATGTGCGGCAGGGCTACATTGACGATGCTTATGTCCAGCGCACGACATGATAGTACCGGTCATGACTGTCAGAGCGATTAACCATTTATGTGGACCGTGGCTTTCGTCCATGGAACCTCTATTGTTTCAACAATTTTGGTCCGGTCTGGCGGCTTACATCGACAGTGGGAACAACCGACAGACCCGGCCACAGAGGATGTCGTGGATCGAAGTTGGAATCGATAACAATTTTAACCGGCACCCTTTGCACAACTTTCACAAAATTTCCCGTCGCATTCTCCGGGGGGAGTAAACTGAAGACGGAGCCGGTACCGGACTGGAGACTGTCGACATGGCCGGAAAATGTTATTGAAGGATAGGCGTCAACTTTGATTTCCACCGGCTGGCCGACCGTCATCTTTGTAATTTGTGTTTCTTTGAAATTGGCAATTATCCAGATATCTTCTTTTACGATAGCAAGCAGAGCCTGCCCCGGCATCACATATTTCCCCGGGTCGACATTCTTCATGGCAATTCTGCCGCTGATAGGCGCGATAACGACAGTCCTTGCCAAATCACGCTCAGCCAGATTTTTTGTTGCTCGTGCTTCCTTGATTTTAAAAGACTGAGTCGCGTACTTTGCTTTGATAGCTTTGAGAGCCGCCTCCGCTTCATCGATAGCGGCAGCGGCGGCCTGGCGGCGGGCAACCGTTACCTGCCAGCGCGATTTTATTTGATCATACTGATTTTGGGATATGGCGTCTTTTTTCAGCAAGCTTTCATAACGTTGCACTTCCTTTTGCGCCAGGTCTTCTTCACTTATCGCTACATCCAGATTGGCTCGTGCTTTGGTCAGAGTTTTTTCTTTTTCCTCAATAGCTGCCGCATGCTCATTTTCTTCGGAAGTCAATCTGGATATAGCCTCTTTTTTTTCTTTAACCAGATCGAGATAATCCTGCCGATAAATTTCCAGGAGTGGTTTCCCGGCATCAACATATTGATTATCGTCAATATACACCTTAACCACCCTGCCTTTTACCTCAGCGGCGATGGGAACAATAGTACCCGCCACATAGGCATCATCAGTACTTTCATGAGAAAGGGAGTGAATGAAATACACAATTCCATATGTAACCGCTGCTACGATTACAGTAACAACGAATATTCTAAATCCCCATTTTTTCATATTCTTCCTTTTAACTGCATAGAAACTAATTTATTTATTCCGATGCATTATTTATCATAATCACGAACGCCGCAGATTATTAACTATATGTCCAAGATAATCACGAATCTTCAACAGATCATCTTTACTAAAACCCTTACACACCCGATTACGGTGCTTTAATACTATGGGTTTCAATTCCTTTAAAATACTGCGCCCCGCCGGAGCTAAATAAACGTGAAAAGCTCGTTTATCTTTTTCATCATGACGTTTTTCAATATATCCCCGCTTGTCCAGTTGCTTGAGGATGCGGGTGATGTTGTGACGGTCCTTGGAAGTTTTTTCTCCCAGTTGACTTTGATTCAGGCCCTCTTGTTCCCGCAGACGCAGCAAAACCGCCCATTGCTCCGGCGTTAAATCGTAGCCGGCATCCTGAAAAGTCTGGCGTAAAGCAGCGGATACCTGAATATGGCTGCGGTATAGCCAGAATCCAAGCGATTCATCCAAAGAAAATGTTTCGATCTTTTGTCTCATTAAAACAACCCTTTTTGTCTTTATAAATATGTTGTCAAGACAACAAAATATATTTATCCGTTCAATCTGTCAAGATATAATATTATTTTAGGTGAATAGGTGAAAAGATACTTAGCTTTTAACAGTTACAGTGTTGTATATTAGCATTAATTTTAAAACTCACTACTTTGGAAGGAGCAAAGTATTCATGTACACCACCTACAGGAAAGAATACGCTGGTATTGGTAATAACTCGTGAAACAAATAACTGACTGCTTCTCTGGATATTTATTATCCAACTGGTTACTAATCGCTGCATACATCCTATCCATTTTTAATGAAAAGAATTCAATCAAAAAAATATGTAATTGCTATATGTGATTTGATATCTTGTGCTTATGTTGTTTTCTGCTTTTAGGTGTGATTCTTGCTTATTATTCATGGAAACACATTGAAAAGTGGAGTATAAAGATTCCAACACATTTGCCGAAGTAAGCAAGGAGGAAAAATATGAAGAAAGTTGCCTGGACAGTTCTTGTTATCATAATGGTCATCTTTCTCATAAACCCATTGTCCGGTGACGCAAGATACGGCTATTGGGGAGGTGGCCATTGGGGAGGCGGCTACTGGGGTTGGTGGGCACCCTGGGCAGTAATAGGAGGTGCAGCAGTTTTAGCGCCTTATTATGCTCCTTATTATTATGCCCCCTATTATTATACCCCTTATTATGATTCCTATTATTATTCTCCCTATTATGCACCTCCACCGGTGGTGATCCGAGAACAGCCTCCGGTTTATACTCAACCGGCACCATCATCGGCTGAAAGAATATTTGTCTATCCCCGGAAGGGTCAGAGCGAAAAGCTACAGGCAAAGGATCGTTACGAATGCCATAGCTGGGCTGTAAGCCAGACACATTACGACCCGACTCAGCCTGCTAGTGGCACGCCGGAAGCCCAGTTGAACCAAATGCGTGCAGACTACAAACGGGCAATGGGCGCCTGTCTCGACGGTCGAGGATACACCATGAAGTAGCCAGCGTCATACTGTCCGGATAAAGAGAAAGCCGTGTCTGCCAATGGCCTCTTCTGATTTGTTTCACCTACAACTATTCAGTTTTGATCAGTTATCAGAATTGAGAATTACTGGTTGAAAGGTGCAACGACACAAATCTGCCTGAGCGCGGAGCGCGATAGGCAGCATTTGCTGGTTCGCCCAGACTTAACATGCTCCCAACCGTCCATGCACAGTTCTGTAGACAACAGTCTTGTCTGCAGGGTGTTCAACAACGAGTTCAATGCCCGAAAGGACCGCTTTGTAGGAGTCTGAACAGGTGAAGATCACAATCCAGATGTCTCTGGGTGTTCTCAGGAGAGATGTCTGTATGTTCCACATGACGTCCCTGAAAACTTGCGGACCGAATGGATCATCAAACACCAGAGTCGAAGCATGATCGGGTATCGCAAAGTCGGCGGCGTCCGCATGGATCACCTCAAACGTCGTGTTGACCTGTTGACCACGAGCCGCGAACCTACTAATGTTCCTCCTGCACAAATCGCACAGTGTCTCTGAGTACTCAACGCCGATCACTTCTTTGAACCCACACAGTGCAGCGAGGAGCAGGATTCTACCCTTTCCGCATCCAAAGTCGATGCAGCAGCTTCTGTCGGTCACCGGACCTTCCGCGCCAAAGACCTTCCAGAAGAACGGAATCTGGAGAGGGCCGTACTTGTGTCCCTCTGCTTTGTTCCTACTCTGAGTCTGTATATCTTCTGCTTCGATGTATTTCTTTGTCTCCGTGCCGTACCGTAGATCGAAGAGGATCTCATGGTAGGCGATTCTTACGGTCATCAGGACCCCCCGGCGCTTGACCGCAGACAGAAAGAGCCGGCAGTAGTCAATAAGTCCACTTGACCAGGTGATGGGTTTACTCATTTTGCCACTCCCTGAGTTGTTGTTGGCGAACAATTAATATACCTAATGGGCTTTTTCCAAAGTTGTGTACAAGATTAAATCATACCTCAAAAAATGTAAATAGGGGAAAATGCCTAAATATCAACTAGAAATGAACTTTCACCGTTGGGTAATTTGTGGTAATAAGGACTAAAAGCCCAATGGGTAATTTATGGAAAAAATGGCAACAGTCGCATAATGAATACTGTTTGAAACAAAGTATATCTGATAAGATCGTTCGATGCTAGATAGCAGGAAGTTGTCGGTAAAAATAACTTTAGTAGCTCATCAATCCCGATACGCTGCGCTATGGGGATAATTTGAACCGCCCGCTGTTATTTTTCCTGAGCTGCAATTCGCAATTTTTGAAGAAGATTTTCCTCGATGTCGATCTCACCGCTCTGCTGGCATTGCCGGAACAATTGCGCTCCCCGCTCACCGGGTACGAAGATTTCCTTCACGCCGGATAGCTTTTTCGTTGCCTTGATCTTTTCTATCATCCGGCTCACATTTTCGATAAATTCACTGCCATCCCCAAGGAGGTTAGGGTCGATGGCCAATATCAGATGCCCCCAGTTCTGCTTGCTGTCGCCGATTCCCGCAAAGGCCGCGCCCACCAGTGGACCGGCTAATATCTCGGCCATCATGCCGAGACCGGATCCTTTGTAGCCGCGGTCAAAGGAACGAATGGCGCCCTGGATGGCCGCGGCAGGGTCCGCCGTGGGGTTTCCCTGCGCATCGTAGGCCAGATCGTCAGGAATCTGCTTTCCGGCTGTCCTTGCTTCGACGAGGCCAAAGAACGAAATGGCCGCCGTGGACATATCGAGAACGACGGGTGAGGGTTCGGCAGGAACGGCAATGGCGATGGGGTTCGTGCCGAAGACCGGCTCGTAAGACCCATGCATGGCTACCCTTTCCGGGGAACGGCCAAAGACGAATCCGATAAGCTTTTCCTCAGCGATTCGGGATGCGTAATATCCAACTGCGCCGGACGAGGTTGAGGTATTGAAGGTTCCTACAATCCCGAACCCGCTTTTCTTTGCCTTTTCGATTGCCACGGTAAGAGCCTTCCCCATGACGACCATGGCGTGATTTTGGTTTCCGTCGATACGGGCAGAGATAGGAGTTCCCTTGACGATTTTTATTTCCCCGGCGTTGGGACTCTTAGGCATGCCTTGGCCGATTAGCTTGACAACACCCTGGTTATTACCCCGAAGCTGGGCATACAGAAGCACGTCCGTCATAATTCGGATTTCCCCGGCATTGTACCCGCTGTTCTTCAGGGCATGTGACGTCAGTTTCTCCAGTTCCTTAATGGTTATTTTCATCATGTTTCCTTCTATACCGGCACCTTTATTTAACGCATTAAGGCAATCACGATGACCAGGGAACCCAATATAAATCTGTACCAGGCAAAAGGAAGAAAATTCTTGGTCTGAACATAGCGAAGTAAAAACCCAATGCTGAGGATGCCGATAACAAAAGAGACCAGGATACCGATAATAAAATTTATAGTTATCTCGGACGGATTGGATAGAAGATGGGGCACCTTAACCAGAGCGGCGCCGAATATAATGGGAGCGGATAATAAGAACGAAAACTTGACTGCTCCTTCTCTGGTCAGTCCCATCAACAATCCCATGGTCATGGTGATTCCCGAACGGGAAACTCCGGGAATAATCGCCAGCGCTTGCGATAAGCCGATGAAAAGACTGGTGCTAAAAGTTATCCGATTCATCTCAATATTCTTGGTGCTTTTCCGATCAGCCCAGTACAAAAGAACGCCCAATAGGATCAGCATAGTCGCGATTAAAATAGGCTCTCTGAATATGGTTTCCGCTTTTTCCTCCAGCAGAAATCCCGCGATTGCCCCGGGGATAGTGGCTGCAACCAGATACCAAAACAATCGGCCTTCCGTGCTGCGAACATCTGTCAATCCCTTTGTGATTAACCGCAGCCAGTCTTTCCAGAAGTAAATTGCCACCGCAATAAGAGTACCGATATGAAGAGCAATATCGAAAGTGAGTCCCGGATCATTCCACTTAAAAAGCCAGGGAACCAGCACCAGATGCGCCGAACTGGATATGGGCAGAAACTCTCCCAATCCTTGAACTAATCCGAGTACAACCGCTTGTAATGTAGACAATCCACACCTCGTTATTGAGAATTGATGAAACTATATTGAACCTTAGATGAACATGCCATACCGTATTGCGTTTTAATTGTCTACAAAATTACGCAGAAATGAATTATTTTCAAAGTTGGTATCAGATTTTGTCAGCGTCTTCGATAAAACATTTACTCAGCGCGCCGGAATCAAGCAGTGACCACATCTTTTCCCTAGCTACTTCCATCATCAATCCGTTCTTGATGATAAATATATTCTGAAGAGCAAGTTCATTTATTATTTCTCTGATTTCTGCCGACTCTTTATGGGTGAGCAGTGCAAGTCTTGGTAAGTGCTCTTCAATAATAACCAGCGCATGATCCATAAAATGAATTACAATCACCATGCGCGTCCATAGGTTGGTTAATTCATCGAGAGCCATATTGGAATTTTTTAAACGGCGGGAAAATTCCTGGAGCATGACAATACCGACTTCCCGGCTTTCTCTGACCAAATCACGGAAAGTAGCGCCATCAATCACTGCCAGATGGCTGTCTTCAAGAGCACGCGCGGTGGCGCTACGGCGAATATCAATGAGCGCGGCCATTTCACCAAAATATTGTCCAGCCTCCATTTCGGCCACTACTTTTTTTACCTGACAGGAAACTCTCTCCAAACGAACCCGTCCGGAGAGGACATAAAACATTTCGTTCCCGCTATCGCCTTCATTAAAGATAATACTGCCTTTCTCATAGGCATGGCCGAATTTTTTAAAAAGCCGTTCGTCAACCTTCATGTTTGTTTTGCGTGGTTGGAGCATTACCCTTTCTAATAATATCAGATCGCGGCGCTGATAGGAGGACATAAGCTCCGCGCAAAACAGGAAAATGAGAGCCAGACAAAATACCCAAATAACCAGAATGACGATTGCTTCCAGAGAACCAAATATTATATTGTAACTTGTATAATTGGCGATGTACCAAGTGAAAAACTGCTTGGCAATTTCCATGAGCAGGGCAAAGATAGCGCTGCCCGCTAAAGCAACAGAAGAACGAATTTTTGCCGCGGGTATTGTCCGATAAACGAAATAAAAGAAAATAACCGCGATTAAATAAGGAACAACGTAGCGCAATAACGCTCCCGACATGGCGGTAAGAGAAATATCAATTCCGCCGGCTATTTCCGCAGGCTGCTTTACCAGCAGGGCGGCTGCATAGCTGATGGCGACACTGATCGTGCCTACAACCCATCCCATAGGGATCATCGAAATGCCCAGCAGCTTGGAGACAAAATAATTGCGCTCTTCCTGAGAACGAAAAATAATGTTTAGAGCCTTTTCCAGGGAATTGAAAATCATGGCGGAAAGCCATACCAGTCCCAGCAGCCCCACCCAGCCCAGCAAGTGTCTTTTCCCTTCAATTTGACCCAACTGCGCCAAGAGCTTTTCGGAAAAATAAGGATGGAAACTTCTAACGGCGTCGATTATGTCGTCTTGAATGTGTGGATAAGAACTGAAAAAATATCCCGCAACAATAATGGTCAGAATAAAAAGGGGAATAGCCGAAAGGATCGTATAGAGGGCGATTGCCGCCGCCTGATTGGCGTCGCCGTTGCCGCTATAATTTTTAAAGGAATCAGCCAGAATATCCCAACCGCCGGCCGCCTTCATTTTTAACAATTCGGAACGCTGGTTAGTTCCCGGTGATGTGCTTTTCTTCTTTTTAAACATAAAAGTCCGACAATTTTTAGGCTATGAATATAAATAATCCTACAACTTGTAAAATTTTATTGCAATGGCGAAGCTGCTGCGCTAATTTGTTTTTATGCGCATGATTCGTTTTTTAATTATTTCATTTTTGACTCTAATAATGCTTCTCGCTTGCGGCAAGGAGCATACGGAAGAAAAGACTGAGCAAATGTCAGCCAAGCCACCCGCCTATGGCGATATAATGGTCCGGGGTGATATCGGGGATGCCAGCAATCTAATTCCTCTGCTGGCTTCCGATTCGCCGTCACACAATATTGCCGGACTGGTTTATAACGGTCTGGTGAAGTACGACAAAAACATGAATATTGTCGGAGACCTGGCCGAATCATGGGAAATTTCAGCCAACGGCCTCATAATTACTTTTCATTTGCGCAAGGGAGTTAAGTGGCATGACGGCCGTCCGTTTACCGCCGCCGATGTTCTTTACACGTATCAGGTAACAGTTGATCCGAAAACGCCGACGGCTTATTCGGGAGATTTTCTGAAGGTGAAAAAAGCGGAAATCCTCGATGATCATACTTTCCGCGTAACCTATGACAAGCCGTTTGCCCCGGCGCTGATTAGCTGGGGGAGCGCGATCTTGCCCCGGCATCTTCTGGCAGGAAAAGATATAACGAAAAGCCCTCTTAAACGCCGGCCTATCGGCACCGGCCCTTATATGTTTAAAGAATGGGTTGCGGGTCAAAAAATTGTTCTTATATCCAATCCCGATTATTTTGAAGGGCGTCCTTACATTGATGGCTATATCACGCGTATCATTCCGGATACCGCCACCATGTTTCTGGAATTGCGCGCCCAGGGCATCAGCTATATGGACCTGACACCGCTGCAATACACGCGGCAGACGGAAAATAATTTATTTAAGAAATATTTCAACAAGTATCGCTACCTGGGATTTAAATACACATATCTTGGCTACAATTTAAAAAATCCGCTTTTCATCGATAAAAGAGTCAGGCAGGCAATTTCCTACGCTATCAATAAAGATGAAATTATCAGCGGCGTTCTCTTGGGGCTGGGTAAGCCGGCAACAGGTCCTTACAAGCCGGGGACATGGGCTTATAACGGCAATGTTAAAACTTATCCTTACAACCCGAAAAAAGCCAAAGAACTTCTGTGTGAGGCTGGCTGGGTTGATACGAACGCCGACGGCATTTTGGAAAAGGGCGGTCAGCCCTTTGTTTTTGAAATAATCACCAATCAAGGAAATGAGACGCGCCAAAAATGCGCGGAAATAATTCAGCGGCAATTAAAAGAAGTAGGCATCAATGTAAAAATCAGAATACTGGAATGGGCGGCATTTGTGAACGATTTTATCAATAAGCGGCGTTTTGACGCTGTCATTCTGGGCTGGACGATTCCCTTAGATCCCGACGCTTATGATGTTTGGCACTCCAGCAAAACTGCGCCGGAAGAATTGAACTTCATCTCTTATAAGAACAAAGAAGTCGACGAATTGCTGGATAAAGGCCGCAGTACCTTTAACCAAAAGGAAAGGAAAAAATACTACTACCGTTTTCAGGAAATATTGGCCGAAGATCAGCCCTATACGTTTCTTTATGTTCCGGAGGAATTGATAATCATCAACAACCGTTTTCGCGGTATCGAACCGGCGCCTATCGGCCTCGATTATAACTTTATCAAGTGGTATGTTCCTCAAGACGAACAAAAGTTTGTCATGACAAAATAATTATACTTGTGGATTGGTAATTAACGCAAAAATTTAGTTATTCAACGGGTAAGATTGTTTTTTTAAGTGATGATTTTAACGCTACCAATGTCCCTGACTTTAGCCTGAAAATTCTTGATGCCTATCGATATTTCTTTCAAATGGCCGGTAGAAGTAATCATACAGGGAGTCATTTTGGCGAGCTTTTCTTTATCTTTAGAAAGATAATCAAAAAAACCTGTGACCATGGCTTGGGCGATATCTGCCGTATCCATGCTGATACGGTTTTCTCCCGGCAGGTCAAAGGCAAAGTTATTCAGCAGCAGGGCATCTACGGCGCTGATGACTTGGTAAGCGGCGGTTTGAATTTTATCATAATTAGCTGTAGCGCGATTCCCCAGACCGAAGAGCATTAAAATTTCCGCCCCAATGCGCTGAGGGAAGGGGATCATAACCTTTTCCGCAAATTTTCCGGCGATTTTTCCTTGCTTGATTTGGCGCGAT
This sequence comes from uncultured delta proteobacterium, assembly GCA_963730275.1. GTDB lineage: Bacteria > Desulfobacterota > Syntrophia > Syntrophales > Smithellaceae > UBA4810. Next base: position 15,991 of record CAVSRI010000028.1, read on the forward strand.
ATTAGGCCGTTGAGACGCCAATCGATAAATCCGCAAATTCCGCGCGGCGGTTTTTCATCGGAAAAAATACCCAAGGCCAGACATTTATGTTTTGGCAGGTCGGGCGGTTCTGTCGATAGGTGTATCTGCATGTTCCCTGCTTAATTTTAAATTGAGCGCGTCTAAAATACCGTTGATAAAAGATCCGGAATTTTCCGAACCGAAAATCTTGCCCAGGTCAATGGCTTCATTCAAGGTAACTTTCGGCGGAATATCATTGCAATAGAGAAATTCAAACACGGCCATGCGCAAAATGCTGATATCCACCTTGGACATTCGTCCCAACGACCAATTATCCGAACAACCGGCGATAAGCCGATCGAGTTCCTCTCTGTGTTCCCATGTGCCTTGCACTAAAGCCGCGGCAAATTCTTTAGCTGTTTTCGGGGCGACAAAATTGCCCCAGAAAAGATCGAGCGCTTTTTGCACATCAATATTTACAAAGTTTAGACTGTAAAGAACCTGTAAGGCAATTTCCCGTGCCTTTCTACGTCCGTGCATCTAAAATCCCGAACCTCATAAAAACTACGATTTAAATTACCCTTTAGCCGTTCGATTGCCATGTAGAAAAAGGTTTGGCCTCAAATCTTTTTAAATAAATCGACTATTTCTATTGCCGTCATCGCCGCATCGGCGCCTTTATTTCCGGACTTCGTTCCCGCGCGTTCAATCGCCTGCTCAATCGTATCCGTAGTCAATACGCCGAAGACCACCGGAACTTCGGTTTCCAGTCCGACACTGGCGATGCCTTTGGACACTTCGGCACTAATATACTCAAAGTGCGGGGTCGCGCCGCGGATAATGGCTCCCAGACAAATTATCGCATCAAAGCGGGCGCTTTTGGCCAATTTTTTCGCCGTGAGCGGTAATTCAAAAGAGCCGGGCACTTTATAGATAGCAATATCTTTTTCCTCCGCGCCAGCTCTCATCAACGCGTCGACGGCTCCGTCGATCAGCCTGCTGCAAATAAAATCGTTAAACCGGCTGGCCACAATGCCAAACTTCATTCCCTTGGCGACAATTTTTCCTTCAATTATTTTCGGCATGATTTATTACCATCCTTTAATGAGACTTAATTTTTGCAAGCAACGCGTAAAAAAAATTCCTAGCCGAATTAATCCCGCGAGTTCAAACGAAGCGGGATGGATTCAATGTTTTACGCAGCGTGGTTTAAGCTTACTAAATTTTTAAAAGATGTCCCATCTTTTTTTGCTTGGTCTGCATATACTCTTATGTTGTCTTTCGTTAGGATGTATTTCCATAGGGAATTCTTTTGGTAATTTCGATTCCATAACCTTCCAGTCCGACAATTTTCTTAGGGTTATTGGTCATCAATCGCATTTTGTGCACTCCCAGATCAACAAGAATCTGCGCGCCGATACCGTAATCCCTTAAGTCCGGCTTTAAATCCGAGGCGATATTGGCTTCGACCGTGTCTTGCCCTTCTTCCTGCAGGGCGTAAGCTTTAATTTTGTTCACCAGGCCGATTCCGCGGCCTTCCTGCCGCATATAAACAATGACGCCTTTGCCTTCTTCTTCCACCATTTTCATTGCCCGGTGCAGCTGATCACCGCAGTCGCACCTTCTTGAAGCGAAAATATCTCCGGTCAGACATTCCGAATGCACGCGCACCAAAACTTCATCCTCCTTGCCGATTTCGCCCTTGACCAGAGCGATGTGCTGCCATTTGGTCAACGTCATTTTCATAAACGATAATATTGAAATCGCCACCAAAGCATCGTCGGGATTGTTGCCTCGGCCATCCTTCTGATAAGCGATTCATTTTGCATCCGGTAATCAATAAGATCGGCAATGGTAACTATCTTCAAGTCGTATTCACGGGCAAAAACTTCCAAATCCGGCATCCGCGCCATTGTGCCGTCATCTCTCATGACCTCACAAATCACACCGGCCGGTGTCAAACCGGCCAGCCGGCATAAATCCACCGAACCTTCGGTTTGTCCCGTGCGCACCAGAACACCGCCTTTGCGGGCGCGGATGGGAAAACATGGCCCGGACTGACCAAATCTTCCGGTTTGGCCTCCGGATTAACGGCCGTTTTAATTGTTGTCGCCCGATCCGCAGCGGAAATTCCGGTGGTAACGCCATTTCGTGCTTCAATGGAAATGGTGAATGCCGTTCCGAAACGCGCTTTGTTTTCCTGAACCATTGGCTGAAGTTTGAGCTTGTCTGCCATTTCTTCGTTGAGTGGAAAGACAAATCAATCCGCGTCCATAACGCGCCATGAAATTAATTGTTTCCGGCGACACAAACTGCGCGGCCATGCAAAGATCGCCTTCATTTTCCCGATCTTCATCATCAACGAGAATAATCATTTTCCCGCTGCGAATATCATCAATTGCTTCCTGAATAGTGCTGATTGCCATTACTTTTTAATCCTTACTTATTTATAAAAACCATGTTCTCCAAGAAATCATTATCTATTCCCCGCGGAGTTTGCAATAATTTTTCCACATATTTGCCCAGAACATCCGTTTCAATATTAACCCAGATCGCCTTCTTTTTTCGTCACTAATGTGGTCTTTCCGCCGTATGCGGTATTATATTAACATAAAACCGGCCTTTTTCAAGCTTGTTCACGGTAAGACTTATTCCATCTATGGCCACAGAACCTTTTTCTACAATATAGCGTGACAGATGATCATCTGATTTCCACAGCCAAAATAAGTGATCCGGATTTCTGTGTTTTGGAAAGAATTCTGCCTGTGGCGTCGACATGGCCTAAAACAAAATGCCCGCCGATAAATAGCCTCCGGCCCGTAGTGATTTTTCCAGATTGATTTTATCCCCCGCGTGCAATCGTTTAAGAGTTGTTTTATCCAGTGTTTCTGCGGAAACATCAGCGGTAAAAAGTATTTTTCATTTTGGCGGTGACCGTAAGACAAGCGCCATTCACAGCGATACTGTCGCCAATGGGCAATATCATTTCAAATCAATATCGCGGCTTCAATTTCCAAAACGGCATCGGCGCCTTTCATTGTCAGGCGCTTCACTTTGCCCAATCCTTCCACAATTCCGGTAAACATAAAATTATTTTTTGCCTTTGCTCAACAAATCTTCTAATTCGGACATGAACTCTCCGACATCGCGAAATTGCCGGTAGACCGAGGCAAAGCGCACATAAGCAACTCCATCAAGAGCTTTGAGTTCATTCATGACTTTTTCTCCGATAACCGTCGAAGGAATTTCTTCGCCCTGAAATTCCTGGCAGGCCTGCTCCACATTTTCCACAATTTTTTCCATAGCCTCCATACTGATGGGGCGCTTTTCACAAGCTTTCATCACTCCATTGCGGATCTTCATCCGGTCAAAAGCTTCCCGGCGGCCGTCTTTTTTCACGACCATGGGCAGGATATCTTCGACAAATTCATAAGTGGTAAAACGTTTGACACAGCCCAAACATTCCCGGCGGCGGCGAATGGCTTTGCCGTCCTTACTTATCCGCGAATCAATAACCTTGTTTTCCGCATTGCCGCAAAAAGGACATTTCATGAAGTTGGTTACCGAACTCTCCGGTAAATGTTAGAGTTGTTTTACGTCAATATCCGCTTCCTTGAGCATCTCTGCCGCCAATTTATCGTGATAGCCGTCACGAATAACAATACGCACAATACCGGCGTTGATAATCATTTTGGCACAAATAACACAGGGATGATTGGTGCAATACAGAGTTGATCCTTTGGCGACTGACTCCATGCAATGCCGCCTGAATAATGGCATTTTGTTCCGCGTGTAGTCCGCGGCATAACTCATGGCGTTCACCGGAAGGAACATTAAGCTTTTCGCGCAGACAGCCGATATCCAGGCAATGTTGGAGTTTGGAAGGCGCGCCGTTATACCCGGTAGCCAGAATCCGGCGATCACGCACCAGATCCTGCTCCCACAGCCCGGCGCAGGCACGTACTGCGCCTGGATACAAGTTCGACAATATCCAGAAAATAAGCATCCCAATCGGGCCTTTTATTGATTTTTTCCGGTGAACTTACTGAAGAAACTTTTTTTTCGGCCATTGTTACCACGCTCTCACGAAGCTGAAAATTTCCGACAGCTGCCGGCTTGCAGCCTTAAATTCTCTGTTGATAAAGAGGGAACTGGGCGCAAAGTGGCTTTTACCTTTTCCGCCACGGCCTGAATTTTCTTTTCATTGGTTATATTTTTAATTACATCGGCGATATAGGAAGCAATTTGACGCATTTCGTTTTCTTTCATGCCTCTGGTGGTGACGGCGGGCGTGCCGATTCTGATTCCGCTGGTTATTTGCGGCCCTTTCGTGTCAAAAGGAATGCCGTTTTTATTGACCGTAATCGCCGCGCGGTCAAGAGTTTCCTGCGCTTCTTTACCGCTAACACCCTTAGCGGTTAAATCAACAAGCATCAGATGATTGTCTGTCCCGCCGGAAACAAGACGGAAACCCTGATTTTTTAATTCGTCCGCCAACGCCTGAGCGTTTTTAATGATTTGCCGCTGATATTCCTTGAATTCGGGCAGCAGCGCTTCTTTAAAGGCAACAGCTTTGGCCGCAATAATGTGCATCAGCGGACCGCCCTGCATAACCGGGGAAAACTCTGCTATTCAGCGTCTTGGCATAAGCTTCTTTGCACATAATCAATCCGCCGCGCGGCCCACGCAAAGTTTTATGCGTCGTGGAAGTTACGTATTCGCAAACAGGTACAGGTGTTGGATGAAGCCTGTGGCGACGAGCCCGGCTATATGGGCGATGTCGGCCATAATGACCGCGCCGACTTCATCAGCAATCTGGCGGAATCGCTGTAAAATCAAGCGTCCGCGGATAAGCGCTGGCGCCGACAATAATCATTTTGGGTTTATGCTCTTTGGCTAATTTTTCCAGTTCAACAAAATCAATTGTTTCCGTATCTTTATCTACGCCGTAAGGAATAATCTTATAAAATTTACCGGAAAAGTTAGCCGGGCTTCCGTGAGACAGATGGCCGCCGTGCGACAAGTTCATTCCCAAAACAGTATCGCCCGGCTGAACAGCCGCAAAATAAACGGCCATATTCGCCTGTGTGCCGGAATGCGGCTGCACATTGACATGCTCTCGCGCCGAAAAGTTGTTTACAGCGTTCGATCGCCAGATTTTCCGCGATATCGACAAATTCGCAGCCGCCGTAATAACGTTTTCCGGGATAACCTTCAGCGTATTTATTGGTCATGATACAGCCCTGGGCCTCCAATACGGCTTCACTGACAAAATTTTCTGAGGCAATCAGTTCGATATTTCCCGCCTGCCGGCTTGTTTCCAATTTGATGGCTTGGTTGACTTCCGGATCAACTTTTTCTAGAAAAGACATAAAAACCCATCTCCTCCTTCGCGCTTAATCGTTAGGCGGTAAATTTTTTAAATACTAAAACAGCATTGACGCCACCAAAACCAAAAGTATTGGACATGGCTGTGTTAATTTCTTTTTTGCCGGGCCGCATTGGGTACATAATCAAGGTCGCATTCGGGATCGGGATTATCCAGATTGATAGTCGGCGGAATAATGCCTTCCTGCAAAGCTATAATGGTAAAGATAGCTTCGACACCACCGGTTGCACCCAGCATGTGGCCGGTCATGGATTTTGTAGAGCTGACCATGAGCTTTTGCGCATGTCCGCCAAAAAGGGTTTTGATGCTTGTGTTTCATATAGATCATTGAGCGGAGTTGATGTGCCGTGGGCATTGATATAGTCGATTCGGTTTCCGCATTCAAAGCCAGCATCTTTATGGCAGCCTGCATACTGCGCGCGGCCCCTTCATGCCCGGGTGGCGGCGCGGCCATATGGAAAGCGTCGGATGTGCAGCCGTAACCGGCAAGTTCCGCATAAATACGGGCGCCTATTTTCATGGGCAAAGGATAATTCTTCCAGAATAATAATGCCGCAGCCTTCGCCGATAACAAAACCGTCGCGGTCGCTGATCAAACGGCCGGCTGGCTTTCTGCGGTTCATCGTTTCGTGCCGACAAAGCCCGCATGGCATTAAAGCCAGCAACAGCCAGAGGCGAGATCGCCGCTTCCGCCCCGCCGGTAATCATGATATCGGCATCGCCATAAGCAATTGTTTTATAGGCGTCGCCGATAGCCGACGTGCCGGCAGCGCAGGCGGTAACGGCGCAATTGATCGGGCCTTTGGCGCCAAAGCGGATAGATACATGACCGGATGCTAAATTGGCTAGAATCGCCGGAACAGCAAAAGGCGAAATCTTCCGGGGGCCGGAATTCAGAAGACTCTTTTTCCTGCTCCATTGTGGCTAATCCGCCAATGGCGGAGCCGATGATGACGCCGGCGCGCGTGAAATTTCCGGAGGTTATTGTCAGGTTAGCGTCAGCCATGGCCATTTCGGCAGCAGCCATGGCGTATAAAGAATAAAATCGTCATAGCGGCGGACTTCTTTTTTATCCACAAACTGCAGTGGATCGAAATTTTTTATTTCGGCAGCAATTCTGTGTATTAAAGGAAGCGCTGTCGAATTTGGTAATCGGCCCAACGCCGGATTTACCCGCAATTGCACCTTCCCATGATTCCTGAGCGGAATTACCCAAGGGGGTCAATGCCCCGAGGCCGGTTACAACGACACGCCTTTTCATTGCAAGCTTGACCTACCTTGATTTTCGTAAACTTAATTAATGCCTTTGCTCTTGAAAAACTCAATAACGTCTTTAATGGTACGAATTTTTTCCAGCTCTTCGTCCGCTATTTCCATGCCGAATACTTCTTCCATTTCCATGATGAGCTCAACCAGATCCAGCGAGTCCGCTCCCAAATCGTCAATAAAAGAAGCCTCCGGAACGCACTCCTCCCGGGTAACATCCAGTTGCTCCATAACAAGTTTAATAACTCTTTCTTCTAACGTCATGCAAATCCTCCTCAGTCTGATTATTCCATAAAAAATTGAAAATAATGTTTCTTTTACATTTTTTAAAAAATAATTCCTTATTTTTTTCTATGCGGAATTGGTTCAATCGAATACGTTTCTTACAGCCAAAAATTTCTCCAATAACGATCCGCCCATACCGACATGTTGCTTACCATGCCCGGGAAAAACAAGTGTCATATTAGCCATTCTTGAACTCGTTTCTGATATTAAGCATTCTTTTCAGGTTTTTTGTATTCCTTGCCTCTGTATGTTTCGCAATTAGGACAGACGCGATGAGGCAATTTCGGCTCATTGCATTGCGGGCATAAAGACAAGGAAGGCTGTTTCAGGAAATCATGAGCTCTTCTTGTATTGCGTCTGGTTTTGGAATGTCTCTTTACCGGATTTGGCATAAATTATCCTTTTTATAATTAATTTTTTACTTTAAAATTTTTTAATACAGCCATACGATTATCGGCAAAATCCAAATGACAATTGCAGGAAGAAGCGTTCAAATTAGTACCGCAGTGCGGACATAAACCTTTACAGTTTTCGCTGCAAAGCGCCTTTATCGGTATTTGCAAAATTATTTGCTCACAGATAATAGGCGTCAAATCAATAAAATCACCGTGGTAATGGTTAATTTCCAGCTCTTCTGCTTTAAGTTCTAAATCTTCTTCGGTTTCGGCTTTCGCTGGAATTAATGTATAAGAAAAATCAGAGCCAATGGGCAGTTTTGTTTCCTCCAGACAGCGGCTACAGCCAATATCGATAAGCGCGGAAAGTTTACCTTTAATAAAAATGGTGCTGGCGGTTTTCGTGATGAGACAGTTTATGTCCACCGGGCGTAAAGCAAAATCAAGCATTTCGCTGTCTGGAAAGCATTGCTTAAACCATGAGCTGTCTTCGGAAAGAACAACGTTCACCCCTTCCTCGGGAATGGTAGCTACATTAATTTTCAAAGAATTAGTTATCAAAACCATATTGGCCTTGTCCAGATATTGCCAAACGTATTAAGCGCGGAAGTAAATTATAAAATCTTTTCCTTGTCAAGGATAATTTAACGTTTTTCGGGAATTGCAGCTTGACAAAAGCCGGCTCTCAATCCTATAAAAACCAAAAGAAATAAGGAAAATACGACGATGAAAAAAATCAGAACCCGCTTTGCGCCTTCGCCGACCGGTTTTTTGCACATTGGCGGGGCGCGAACTGCTCTTTTTAACTGGCTTTTCACCCGTCATCACGACGGTGAATTCGTCTTGCGAATCGAAGATACCGATCAGGCGCGTTCAACGGACGAATCCACAAAAGCTATTCTCAATGCCATGACGTGGCTGGGCTTAAACTGGGATGAAGGTCCTTATTTTCAGGCCGAGCGGGTCGGTTTGCACCGGGAAATGGTGCAAAAACTAATCAACGAAGGCAAAGCCTATTATTGCACCTGCACGCCGGAAGAACTGGAAACAAAAAGAAAACAGGCTCTGGCGGCGGGAAAAAAGCCCAAATATGACGGCACTTGCCGCGATAAAAATCTGGCCAGATCCACGGGTAGCGTTGTGCGTTTTCGCTGCACGCCAACAGGTGCGACGATCGTCGAAGATTCAATTAAGGGGAACATTAGCTTCAATAACGAAGAGCTCGACGATTTGATCATCGAACGTGGCGATGGCTACCCGACCTACAATTTTGCCGTGGTCGTTGATGATGCGCTGATGAATATTACTCATGTCATCCGCGGGGATGATCATGTCAATAACACGCCGCGCCAGATTTTGCTTTATCAGGCCTTAGGTTTTGCCGTTCCGCAATTTGCCCATGTTCCCATGATTCTCGGCTCGGATAAAGCGCGCCTCAGTAAGCGTCACGGCGCGACATCCGTCATGGCGTACAAGGAAATGGGCTACCTGCCGGAGGCGCTCGTTAACTATCTGGTGCGATTGGGTTGGGCACACGGCGATCAGGAGATTTTTTCTCTGGCAGAATTAATTGAGATGTTTTCTCTGGAAGCGGTGGGCAAATCGCCCGCGGTTTTCAATCCCGAAAAACTGCTCTGGCTCAACGCGCATTATATAAAGGGGGCAAAACCGGAACGCCTCTCCGAAGAGATGAAACCTATTTGGTCTGAGGCCGCAGGCAAGGCCAGCGCTGAATTAGTAAATAGAGTGATTGCCGATTTACAGCCGCGGGTAAAAACGCTAGTGGAGCTGGCTGATGCTGCCGGTTTTTATTTTGCCGAAAAAGTTCAATATGAAACAGAAGCCGCCCAGAAGTTTCTCCGGCTTGAAGAGGCCGCCTATTTAAAAGAAATCGCCGAAAAACTTTCTTTGCTGGAAAACTTCAACAAAGGAGGCATTGAAGATTTCCTCAAAGCCTTTGCTCAGGACAGAGAAATCAAACTCAAGGTTATTGCCCAGCCTCTGCGAGTCGCGCTTACCGGAAAAACTGTAAGCCCCGGTATTGATGAAGTTATGGTTACGTTGGGCAAAGACCGGGTAATCAAAAGAATTCAAGATGCGGTGACCTATATCGAAGCGCAAAAATAATTCTGGAAAAAGAAATCTGATGAACTTCGCCACAGGTTTATCAGAACATCTATTTCGTCTTGACTTTTCTAATATGATTGAATAGATACTCTGCCCTCACATTGATCACTTCAGCCACGGTCCCATCGTCTAGTGGTTAGGACGCTGGCCTCTCACGCCGGAAACCGGGGTTCAACTCCCCGTGGGACTACCAAGTATTATAAGCAGGTGTATATGAATTTTTAAATTCTATCTTTTTTAGATTTCGTCCGCCACACTTTTTCCCACAAAACAACTTTATATGCCGGAAAAAATAATTTCCAACCTTCAGGATATTGTCCAAACCAATGTTTGATTATACAAACACTGTAAAATTAAGTCTCGTCATTTTCATCTACAAAGATTCAGGTTGTTTTGTCAGAGCAGTTCATTGAATGCCGGATGAAACAGGCGAAGAGTTGATAGCTTATTTCTTGTAGCTATAGAATCTGGCTTTCTTCTTGTAATGTTGCTTTTTTAATTCTACTTGCCGGCATAACATTTCAGTTGGAAATAATCAAAAA
>CAVSRI010000029.1:0-45307 GCA_963730275.1 uncultured delta proteobacterium
CACCGTTACTCTCTTTCAATCCATAATCCTCAGTTCTAATTAATGACCACTACTGAACAGTTGTAGGTGCAGTCTACTATTCATCAGGTTGGGCAATCTTGAAAAATAACCAATCTGATTTTTATGCAATTCTTCCTGAAAGCGAAAGTGGAGCCCCCTCAGACAGGAGCTGAAGGCTCACTATAATAACGCGACCTCCCGCGAGTTACTGCGCATTCCTTCCCCGTCTTGTGCCGGTAGATTCCAGGTCGCGGGATTGACGGATTTAGAAAAATATGCAAGATTACAGCTAATACCAATAGTAAGGAGAAACAAAATGGCGGATGCGGAAGGAATCAAAGAAGCCAAGAAGTTTTATGCGGATCAAACCACAAAAGACGGAGGGATTCTTCTTTAAAGGTTCAAATTCGCTGGATTGGGGAATGAAAAACCGGCTGGCCCGGATATTTAATCCCGCATCCGGCCGAAAGTAATGCTGGCTATGGATCATGGATATTTCCAGGGGCCGACCACTGGCCTGGAGCGAATCGATATCAACATCCTCCCTTTAGTTCCTTATGCCGATACGCTCATGCTGACTCGCGGAATCTTACGCAGCATTGTGCCGCCCTCCGCATCTCAGTCCATTGTCCTTCGAGTTTCCGGCGGAACCAGCATTCTCAAAGACCTGTCCAACGAGGATATAGCCGTTGATATTGAAGAATTTATCCGTTTGAATGTCTGTGCCATGGCTGTTCAGGTTTTTATCGGCGGCGAACATGAAAAGGAGTCGATCATCAACATGACGAGGATGGTCGACATCGGCACCCGTTACGGCATTCCGACCCTGGCCGTAACTGCAGTCGGCAAGAATATCGCCCGTGATGCACAAGTATTTCCGGCTGGCTTGCCGGATTTGCGCGGAGCTCGGCGCTCATTATATCAAGACTTACTATATCGAGGAAGATTTTGAGACCGTAACCTCTTCCTGTCCGGTGCCCATCGTCATGGCGGGCGGCAAGAAAATACCGGAGCTGGAAGCACTGACAACGGCTTATAATGCATTGCAAAAGGCGCTGCCGGCGTGGATATGGGACGTAACATTTTCCAATCGGAAGCGCCGATCGCCATGATTAAGGCTGTGCGGGCAGTTGTCCATGACAACGAAACTCCGGTAAGAGCTTTTGATCTTTATAATCACATCAAGAGGGAGCAATGAAAGTCTCCTACTGGGTCAACAATAAAGATATCCGGATTAAAAAGTACGGACTCCCAAGCCGAAGCGAACGAAATGCTGGTCAAGGTTATTTCCTGCGGCATCTGCGGCAGTGATATCGTTGAATGGTACGTCTTCCGCGACGCCGCTGGTACAGGGGCATGAGATAGGCGCGGAGGTGGTCGGGACGGCGATTCCGTAAAAAAATACAAACCGGGAGACCGGGTATTCATCGCCCCGAAAGTGCCTTGCATGAAATGTTATTATTGCGAAAATGGGCACTATCCTCAATGCTCGGAAGTCAAGGAAAGTCTTCCCGGCGGATTCGCCGAATACATTCTGGTTCCTAAGATTCTTGTAGAAAACGGAACATATCTCCTCCCGAAAACATTACCTTCGATCAAAGCACATTCATCGAACCTCTGGCCTGTGTCGTCAGAGCGCAAAGGCTTGCGCGCGTGAAAAAGGGACAGTCTGTTCTGGTCATCGGCTGCGGGATGTCCGGTCTGTTAAATGTAAAGCTGGCTAGACAAACGGATGCAAAATAATAGCCGCCGACATCGACAAAACAAAACTGGAATTTGCCGCACGGAATGGGTGCTGATATCACCATCAACGCGGCCGATAATATTTCGGAGCGATTGGTTGCGGAAAACGGCAAGAAAGCCGACATCGTATTTTTATGCGCCTCCGCCGATTCAGCAGTGGAGCAGGCCTGGAGATGCGTGGATAAAGGCGGCGTTATTGTGTTGTTTGCCGTTCCCGGACCGGATAAAAAAGTTGTCGTTCCCATCAATGATTTTTGGATGAAGGAAATCACCATCCTCACTTCTTATTATTGCGGACCTCCCGATATTATCGAAGCGATGAAGTTGATCGAATGGCGCAACATCTTAGTGGATGACCTGATTACGCACCGGCTTCCTTTAACAGAAATCGTCAAAGGTTTCCAGTTGGTAACGGATGGCAGGAAATCGATCAAGGTAATTATCAAACCGAACGAACAAAAAGAAACCGTGAAATTAAAAAATAAAAGCAACTCAAAAAAACAAGGGTGAAAAAATAAATCCTGGGTAAATTTCTACCTCCGCCTTCGTTTCTACGGAGGACCACTGATTCTACAAATCAGCACGCGGACGCACTCACTTCAGTAAGAAAAGCGCTCACATAATAACTCTTGATTTCTGTTTGTGTCTGATATAGAAGGCAAACCAGTTAATTTTTTAAGACTCCTTGCCTGTAGCTGAACTATGGGCTTAAGAGCTGAAAGGAGAAAATTTTGAAAAGATACGAAGTTATCGCTATTGTCAAATCTGATCTGGCTGAGGATGACCTTACAGCCATTATCGAACGCAGTCAGACCATCATCACTGATCGTAAAGGCGTTATCGCTAAAGTCGATAAGTGGGGTAAAAGGCGTCTGGCTTATGAAATCAACAAACAAAAAGACGGTTACTATTTTCTGATCGACTTTGCGGGTAATGGTCCCATTGTCGCGGAAATCGAAAGAAATTTCAAAATAGACGACCGCATTTTGAAATTCATGACAGTGAAGAAAGACGGCGCTGTTACCCGTGAAGAAATGGAGCAGGAAACTGTTGTTGCCGAAACAAGCGGGCACAAATCCGCATAGAAACTAACCCGGCTAACTCGCAGACGAAAAGCTATCCGCAGGGTGAAAAAACTGCCGGTGATGCGACGATACCCACCGGACCTGCCATCAGAAAAATTGTCAACAAAGAAGAAAAACCAACAAAAGAGGAATAAACAATGGCCATACCTAACGAAGACAAACCGGTTCGTCATCCCCAGAAAAAATTTTTCCATAAGAAAAAGTTTTGCCGTTTTTGCACGGATTCCAATATAAAGATTGATTATAAAAATCTTGCTATTATCAATAATTTCGTCACTGAAAGAGGCAAGATTATGCCCGGAGAATTACCGGTAATTGTTCCAATCACCAAAGAGAATTGACTGTAGCAATCAAGCGAGCCCGCACAATAGCGATTATGCCTTTTGTCACCGCTGAAGGAAGATAAAAGAAATTTTACATAAACAAAGCTCCCGGCTTTTCTTAAGTAACGAAAAAGGCCGGCCAACTTTTAATTTTCCCAACAGTTACTTGGAACAGGTTATCAATTTTGAAAACTTTCGGCAGTTTCTTCCCCATAACCCTTTCCTCAGAATTTTATTAATTATTTCTTTTTTTGTAGCGGCGGCAGTTTTCGTTCCGATTTTCGGCTTTATTTTTCTTCTGTTTCTCCCGATGATTTTGTTTTTTTACAGCGTATCCAAAGGCCTGGTTAAAACAGCAGGCGCTTTGTTTATTTCTTTACTGCCGCTTTTTCTTCTATCTCATTTTTTTCCAATTGATACGCCTTATCTCGCTATATTAATAATGGGATTTGCCGGTCTTTTAATTGCCGCGTTAGTTTTTAAAAATTTATCTGCTGAAACAACGGAATTTATACTTCCCTTTTTATTATCACATCAATCTGTGCCTATTTCCTTTATGGCGGTTACAGCCAAAATATTAACCCGTGGCATCTCGTTCAAAAATTTGTCACTGCAACAGTTGAAGAAAATATAAAAATGTACTCTATGCTTCCTATCGAAAAAGAGGACATTAATTTTATTAATGACAACAAGCAATCCATCAGTGATTTTCTTCACCGGCATATTTCCTTCTTTAGTTATCGTCGCTTCCGTTTTTATTGCCTGGATTAACATACTCATGGGCAGGGATTTGCTCCGCAAACAAAAAATCATATTGCCTCAACTGGAAGGATAATCTCGCTGGAAAGCTCCGGAATTTATGATCTGGATATTTATCGCCTCCTGCGCGGCGCTTTTTGTTCCCTTGGAGCAAATAATCATTTTCAGCCGGAATATATTGATTATGACTTGCTTTGTTTATTTACTGCAAGGCTTTGCTATCATTAGCTTCCTTTTCCAGAACAAAAACGTGCCTCATTTTTTCCGCTATCTTTTTTATTTTTTAATTGCAGTTCAGCAAATTCTTATGATAGCAATAATCGCTGCCGGATTATTCGACATTTGGATCGATTTCAGGAAATTTTTTCAAAAAGACGAGACAACTACTTGATATTTTTCACTATTACTTTAACCAACGGAGGGTTTCCATGAAGGTAATTTTGAAACAGAGCGTGCCTTCTTTAGGCAAGGCCGGGGATTTAATCAAAGTGCATGACGGTTATGCCCGCAACTATTTGATTCCCAAAGGCTTAGCCATAGAAGCCAATGAAAAGAATATCAAAACCTTTGAGCATGAGAAAAGGAATATTCTGCAAAAGGCCGCAAAGGAGCATAAAACTGCTGAAGATTCGGCTTCCGCTTTAGCCAATGTACCCTTTCCTTTTCGCGCAAAGTCGGCGATCAGGATAAAATCTTCGGTTCGGTAACGACCAAGGATATCGAAGAAGCGCTTAAAGAAAAAGGTTACAACATTGACCGCAAAATGATTATCCTCGATGAACATATAAAATCATTGGGTGAGTTTAAAGTGAAAATCAAGTTGACAGCCGGTGTGGAAACTGAACTTAAATTAACCGTTACTGGCGAATAATAATGAAAGACATAGATCCATCTTTATACAAAGTTCCGCCGCAAAATATCGAGGCCGAGCAGTCCATCCTCGGCGGCATCTCTTGGAAAACAGCGCCGTCAACAGCGCGCTGGAAATTCTCTCCAAGGATGATTTCTACAGTGAGGCGCACCGCAAGATTTTTGGTGTCATCATCGAGCTTTCCGAGAAAAATGAAGCGGTAGACCTCATTACCTTAAGCAATGCCCTGAAAGATAAAAGCCTGTTGGATTCGGTGGGAGGCACATCATATCTTGCCTCATTGGTAGATAATGTCCCCTCTGCGGCCAATGTTGCCAATTACGCAAAAATAGTTAAGGAGAAAGCGATTCTTCGCGGGTTGATCGGTTCGGCGACGGAAATCATCAGCAGTTGTTATGAACCGGTTCTGACGTTGATGAGGTCCTGGATAAAGCCGAACACAGAATTTTTGAAATTTCCGAAAATAAGGTGCGTCCTTCATTTTTTCCGATTCGGGAGATCGTCAAGGACAGTTTCCGGTCAATCGAAGACCTTTTCTTCCGCAAAGAACTGATTACCGGCGTGCCTACCGGCTTTGAAAGAATCGATGATTTGACTTCCGGTTGCAGAAATCAGAACTGATCATTATCGCCGGTCGCCCCAGCATGGGGAAAACTGCTTTAGCCTTGAAAATCGCGCAGTTTGCCGCCCTGGAAACGCAAACACCGGCGGCTATTTTTTCTTTGGAAATGTCTAAAGAACAGCTTGCTTTCCGCATTGCTTGCGTCCGAAGCCAAGGTCGATTCGCAGCGGCTGAGAAAGGGATTTTTGGGTGAAACCGATTGGCCGAAATTGACGACTGCCGCCGGCCGTCTTTCCGAAGCGCCGCTCTTTATCGATGATATCCCGCCATCACTGTTTTGGAAATGAAAACCAAGTCCCGCCGGCTCAAAGCTGATACCGGCTTGGGACTCATCATCGTGGATTATATTCAATTAATGCGCTCCGGCAGTTATCGTGAATCACGCGAACAAGAAATATCGGAAATCAGCCGGTCATTAAAGGCTCTGGCTAAAGAATTGAGAGTGCCGGTAATTGCTCTTTCCAGCTCAACCGCAAAGTGGAGGACCGCACCAACCGTCGTCCGCAAATGGCGGATTTAAGGGAATCCGGCGCCATCGAGCAGGATGCCGACGTTATCGCTTTTATTTACCGTGACGAAGTCTATAACAAATCAGATGATAATACGGAAAAAGGATTTGCGGAAATTATTATCGCCAAGCAGAGAAACGGACCTACCGGCACCGTCAAGCTGGCTTTTCTGGAAAAATTTACCAGCTTCGAAAATCTGGACCGCGCCGAAAGCACACCTTAATTGTATAATATAAGTATAAGTATCCGGAAAAACTTTAAGCATAAATGCTTCCGCACTTCAAAGGTTTTCAGCTTACAGGCACAGATCGATAAAAAAATTGATGATGGGTTTTCCGCACGGTATCACAAGCTCATTAACGACGTCAGCATACTGGTGAAAACCTCGGGCTTGATGCTGACGTTTCCCGTAAACGGATAATCCAGCGCGATAATTGTAAACAGAGTAAGGGCAATCATAGCCGCCAGAAGAGACGTCATGATTAAGTGCGGAATAAGGTTTTCCGTACCAAACATCATGGTAAAGGCAATCGTAATAAAACTGCCGGTGAAAAGAACAAAATAGAGAAGAGGATGAATACCGGAGCCGGCATAGACAATGCGCTGCCTCCTCATTTCACTGGTCTGGTTCATTTTTTTCACGGATTCCATTAAAAAAATTTTCTGTATTTCGTTTTGCGGCTGAAAAACTGCCGTACAGCACCCACAATTTCTCCTGTATTTTTTGCACCTGAGGACTTCTTTGACCTTTGGCCATCGTCTGCCACTCGTCGTTTATGATGGCCGTTACATAATTAACCAGTTCCTTTTAAGCTGGGAGCGAAATCCGGCAGGAAAAGGGGTCGCGTTACGATAAAGCGACGCGATACAGTTAGCTTCATTGCTTGTTGCTTCACTGGCCTTATCGAAATCCTGCCAGGTAATGATGACCGTAAAGGCAAGAAGGACGGCATAAATTGACGCCGAGGGTAGTAAAAATAAAACCGGCAATATCGTTATGGAGTTTGCATTTATAATGCGGATAAAATTTTCGGATAATGATAAGGCCGGTTATGAATAAAGCTACGTAAATAGCAACCATGAGAAAACCAAGCAACGGCGTTGGTATATGTATGAGCAAAATTTGGATGAATGACATATAACTTTCTCCTTAAATTTTTCTGCTTAAATATCTATTAAATGTAATCCGTACCGAAATATTTTTTCCCTTAGCAAAAATAATCTTATTTTAATCTGTTCTCCTAATTATAATTTATCATAACCTTGGTTGTTTATAAACCCCAAAAAAAGGGTTACTTTCATTTTGTCAAGAAATAACTAGTAAGGTGTCCCCAGAACAGGAGATCCCCCTTACCGCTGCATATAGAGCGGATGGTAGAGGGGGAAAGAATTGTTTGTTGTTGAGATCTCTGCAAGTATTCTACTACAGTTTTCTCAATTCCTTCTTCAAAATCTTGCCCACCAGCGTTTTGGGGAGGGCAGCTAAAATGACAATTTCTTTGGGAAGAAAGAATTTCTTGAGCTTACCTGTGCAGTACTCTTTGATTTCTTCCGGTGTCGCCGTTTGCCCCGGTTTCAATGTTACAAAGGCTTTGATATCTTCGCCATAGACTGGATCCTTGATGCCGATAACAGCTGCCTCGGCTATACTAGGGTGAGCGTAAAGGACTTCCTCAATCGTCCGTGGCGAAATGTTTTCCCCTCCCTTAATGATGATGTCTTTTTTACGGTCTGTTATAAAGAAGTAGCCATCCTTATCAACGTAACCGATATCGCCCGTATGGAGCCAGCCGTTCTTGATGACTTCGGCAGTCGCGTCCGGCAGGTTCCAGTAGCCCTTCATGACCATTGGCCCACGGAGGCAGATTTCGCCCTCTTTGCCCTGAGGTAATTCTTTCTGGTTGTCATCAAGGATCTTCATCTCCATTCCCTTCATAGGGATGCCGATGGAACCGGGTTTCTTCAGGGCCACATGGGATTGGCCGGCGTTGCCGGCTCCGGCTTCGGTCAGGCCCCAGCCTTCGGCTATTTCGCCGCCGAATTTTTCCTTGAACTGTTTCCATGTATCCAGGGAAAGCGGTGCCGAGCCGCTAACCCAGTTCTTCACGGAACTGACGTCGTACTTAGCGGCATCCGGGTACAAGAGCATGTAAACATACATGGTCGGAACTGCCGGGACGCTTTGTACCTTATACTTCTGAATGTTGGAGAATAATTGTTCGAGATTGAACTGCCGCATAATGATGACTTTGCCGTGATAGGCGAGAAAGGCGCCGTTCATCATAGCAACTCCGAAGGAATGACATAGCGGCAGAACGGCAATGGTAACCAAATCCTGGGCAAGATTGGTTGTATCCTGCTGGCTCTTAGCAACAAAATAAAGACCATAATGAGTCATCATGACCCCTTTCGGCGTACCCGTTGTCCCGGAGGTGTAAATAAGGGCGGCCACATCGCTGTCGGCTGTTTTCACGATATCCAGTTTGTCGGAATTCTCATCAAGCAGCTTCTGGAATAAATAGGTTCCAGCTGGCGCTTCTGGAGCAATAATGATGATATTCTTAATGCTCGGCACCTTGGATTGGCCAATTTTGACTTTGTCCAGATATTCGGGAGAAGTAATAACCGTGTTCGCCCCGCAGTCCTTATAAATGAAATTGATTTCTTCCTGACCGACCAGATAATTGATCGGGACGGTGATGGCACCTATTTTCCAGATAGCCTGAAAGGCCTGGAGGACTTCCGGGCAGTTCTGCATCTGCATGATGACGCGGTCACCTTTCTTTACTCCCACTTTTTTGAGAGCATTACCCAATTTCTTGGCGGCACGGTCCATCTGCATGTTCGTTATCTCCTGCCCCTCGAAAATATAACTAACATGCTCTCCTACTTCTTGATTTTTTAAAGCTAATTCCGCGATGTTCATCTAGGTATTACCTCCTGGTAGATACCGTTCTTGTCAAGCGAAAGCTGGCTTGTAGATTATGTCCACCTCACCCGTTTCAGAGAACGGGTGGGATGGATACTAAGCTCACGCTAAATTACTGTTCCGGACAGCACTATATCAGTGCTAAACATTCTGAATAGCACATATTTTGGGGACATCATAATAGTTTCCTTTTAAAAGTTAATACTTACATACTACCATTCCGTATCCATTATTTATCCGGCTTCAAATACGGCAGGGCCAGTTGTACTTTTTTCAGGGCTTGCTTTTCGATTTGGCGCGCCCTCTCCCGCGTTATGTTGAACTTTTTGCCTATTTCCTGTAAGGTCTCGGGATTGTCCGCCATTACGCGATTTAGGATAATATAACTTTCTCTTTCGCTAAGCTTTGCCAGAGCGCTGGCAATATTGCGTTTAACCAAACTCCTTTCTTCATTTTTAATCAAAGCTACTTCCTGATCATCACCTTCATAAGCAAGCAAATCAATATGTGTGGTGTCTCCTTCGTCGCCGATAAACTCATGCAAGGATACATCGCGCGAACCCATGCGCAAGTCCATTTCCGCCACTTCGGAACCTTTGACTCCCAGAGATTCGGCAATTTCGGCAAATTCCGGTTTTTTTTTCGAGAGCGTCTCCAGTTGTTTTTTAGCCTGGCTCAATTTGAAAAAGAGTTTTCTCTGCGCCTGTGTTGTACCTATCTTAACGATGCTCCAGGACTTGATAAGATAATTTTGAATGTAGGCGCGAATCCACCATACCGCGTAAGAGATGAGCCGATACCCTTTATAAGGATCAAATTTTTTTACAGCGTGGATAAGACCGATATTGCCTTCCTGAATTAAATCGGCCAGTTTGAATCCGTAGTTGCGGTATTCGTGGGCAATCTTGACCACAAAACGCAAATTAGAAACGACGAGCTTTTCGGCGGCTTCCATGTCGTTGTATTTTTTCAGGCGCACCGCGAACTTGAATTCATCTTCCGGATTCAAAAGCGGAAAGCGGTTAATTTCCTCAATATATAAATCAAGAGTGCCGACTACTACAGGCAGTTTCACCGATCAGGCCTCCTTAATAATTCATCAGACTTAGCTTTTTATCCAACTAAATTTTTCCGGTCAAGATATTTTATTATTACAAATACTTGACACATAACGCTTTGATGTTTAAAGTAAAATAAATCCAATTCAGGGCAAATAAATGAAAACTTTTAACAAAATCATGATCAATCATGCTATTAAAATTGCACAGGAAGTAAAAGCGAACGCATTGCTTGTCTGTATTGATATCACACGGGATATCACTGCCATAGCGGAAGAAATAAAAAAACCTATCGGGGTAATTATCGTTACCCGTGAGGATGAAGAACTCTCCGAAGATATTAAGAAATTTGCCAAAAAGTTGGATGTTCCCAACGTTAATTTAACCCGTGTGGGAAAAATTAAAATAGCTGTAGCCAAAGGAATAGTTTTAGGCTTTTTTAAAAGAGGAGATAAAATAGTCTGCTTGAGCGGTGTGCCCAAGTTCGGCTATGCCGATAGCATCATTGTCATCGATGTCGGCAAAGAATTTGAAATTTTAACATCTGATTTCATTAACGACGTCATTGAAAACGTTCGGCCGGAAGTTTTTAACACCACTTTAAATTTAGCTTGCGAACTGGCCGCTCAAGGACGGGAAAGCAAAAAAATAGGAACGATCTTTGTACTGGGAGATGATGAGAAAGTCATGCAGCTTTCCCGGCAAATGATTATCAACCCATTTTTAGGATATTCAGAGGAACAACTTAACATTTTGAATCCGGAGCTGGAAGAAACGATCAAAGAATTATCGGCAATCGACGGCGCCTTTATTATCAAAGAAAACGGAGTCCTCGTTAGCGCCGGAAGACATCTGAATGCCGCTATAGACAGCCGTGATTTTCCTGCCGGTTTGGGGAGCCGCCACATCGCCGCCGCCGGCATCACTAACGTAACCAAAGCAGTGGCTATAGTCATTTCCGAATCTTCGGGAAATGTAAGCGTTTTTAAAAACGGTAAACTGTTTGTCACCATTGAAAAACCAGTGGAGTAATGAGACTCCAATTCCGAAAGCAAAGTGCATCGGAATTGGTAAGCTGTAATGAGACTCAAACTTTAAAAGTAAGACGCATTAAAGTTTGTAAGTCGAATTATCCAATAGTTATGCTATTGGAAATTATCCCGCCGCAGGCGGAAGGCAAATATGCCCGTGGTAATGAGACTCAAATTAGTGAGTCCCAAGTTTTAGAAGCGAAGCGTACTAAAATTTGTTGGACAAACTATCCCCCTGAGCGAAGCGAATGGGGGTTGTGGGGATGAAGCTGAAAACGGATGAAATGAATTAAGCAGGGATAGTGGGTATAAAAAATATGCGTTTTGATAAATTTACTTTGAAAGTCCAGGAAGCGATTCAGGAAGCACAGACGCTGGCCGGTTCCTATGGTCATCAAGCGATTGAACCGGAACATCTGCTTGTTTCTTTTTTGCGTCAGGAAGAAGGTATTGTCGGAGCTATTCTGGAAAAACTGGGTGCCAAGCCTAATCAGATCGAACAGAAGCTTGTCGGTCTTCTGGAAAAGCAGCCTCGTGTCGAGGGCTCGGCTACAGGTCAAATATATCTTTCTACCCGTCTGAACAAAATTTTCGATAAAGCCCTCACCGAAGCCGCCCGTCTCAAAGACGAATATGTGAGCGCGGAACATGTTTTGATTGCGATAACCGAGGAAAAAACCGGTGATGCGGTGAAAATTTTGCGTCAGGCGGAAATAACCAAGGACAGCATCTTTAAAGTATTGGTGGAAATCAGGGGCAATCAAAGAGTAACCGACCCTAATCCGGAGGGTAAATATCAAGCGCTGGAACGTTACGCCAAGGACTTCAATGAACTGGCGCGTAAAGGCTCTTTTGATCCGGTAATCGGACGGGATGAAGAAATACGGCGCATCATGCAGGTGCTCTCGCGCCGCACAAAAAATAATCCGGTCTTGATCGGAGAGCCGGGTGTCGGAAAAACGGCGATTGTCGAAGGATTAGCGCAGCGTATTGTCAATGGCGATGTGCCGGAAAATCTGAAAGACAAACGGGTAATCGGCCTCGACATCGGAGCGTTGATTGCCGGAGCAAAATATCGCGGGGAATTTGAAGAAAGGCTCAAAGCCGTCCTCAAAGAAGTTGTTAGTTCCGACGGTCAGATTATTCTCTTTATCGATGAAATACATACAGTTGTCGGTGCGGGAGCCGCCGAAGGTTCCGTTGACGCTTCCAATATGCTGAAACCCGCACTGGCGCGAGGAGAGTTGCGCTGTGTCGGTGCGACGACTCTTAATGAATACCGAAAGTACATTGAAAAGGACGCCGCTCTGGAGAGGCGCTTCCAGCCTATTTTTGTCAAGGAGCCTACAGTCGAAGATACCATTGCCATTTTAAGAGGTTTGAAAGAACGATATGAGGTGCATCACGGCGTCAGAATAAAAGATTCCGCCATTATCGCGGCGGCTACCCTTTCCAATCGCTATATCTCCGACCGTTTTCTGCCGGATAAAGCCGTCGACCTCATCGATGAAGCGGCATCCCGTTTAAGAATCGAGCTGGACAGCATGCCTTCGGAAATCGACGCGATTGACCGGAAGATCATTCAACTGGAAATCGAACGGCAATCCCTGAAAAACGAAACGGATAAAACCGCTAAAGAACGGCGCGGCAAAATCGACAAAGAGTTGGCGGAGCTCAAGGAAAGCATGAACCAGATGAAACTGCACTGGTCGAGTGAAAAGGATATCATCAAAAAAATTCAACATATTAAAAGTCAAGAAGAAGCTTTAAAAATAGAAGAGACCAATGCTCAACGCGAAGGCGATCTCGCCAAAGCCGCGGAAATCCGTTACGGCAAACTGGTAGCTCTGGACAAAAAATTACAGGAGGATCAGGCAAAGCTCGAGGAAATCCAAAAAAACAAACAAATGCTCAAAGAAGAAGTGGACGCAGAAGACGTAGCCAAAGTTGTCGCCAACTGGACGGGCATTCCACTGGCGCGGATGCTGGAAAGCGATGTGCAAAAACTTATTCACATGGAAGAGCGGCTCAAAATGCGGGTGATCGGCCAGGATGAAGGCATTCAAGCGGTTTCCGCAGCACTGCGTCGGGCACGCTCCGGACTGCAAGACCCCAACCGGCCGATAGGATCATTTATTTTCTTGGGACCAACCGGTGTCGGCAAAACCGAACTGGCGCGCGCGCTAGCCGAATTCATGTTTGACAATGAACAGGCAATGGTACGTATCGACATGTCGGAATACATGGAAAAACACGCCGTAGCCCGGCTAATCGGCGCGCCGCCCGGCTATGTCGGCTATGACGAAGGCGGTCATTTAACCGAAACTGTAAGACGTAAGCCTTATTGCGTTTTGCTTTTCGACGAAATCGAAAAAGCTCATCCCGATGTCTTCAATATTTTATTGCAGATACTCGATGACGGAAGGCTTACCGATGGACACGGCCGAACTGTCGATTTCAAAAACACAATCGTGATTATGACCTCCAACGTCGGTGGACAATGGATTCAGGATCCAACTTTGGAAGAGAAAGAAAAACAAAACCGGACAATGGAAGCTTTGCGCGCTACTTTCAAACCGGAATTTTTAAACCGTATCGACGATATTATTATTTTCCGCGCCTTAACGCCCGAAGATATCAACCGCATCGTCGATATTCAATTGACGCTTATTGACAAAAGGCTCAAAGACCGCAAACTCAGCATAGAATTGACAGATGCAGCAAAAAAATATATGGCAGAGGTCGGTTACAGCCCTGTTTATGGCGCCCGTCCGCTGAAGCGTTCAATGCAGAAACTTATTCTGGATCCGCTGGCACTGGAAATTCTGGCCGGTAAATTTGCTGAAGGCGATCGAGTCATAGCGGGGTTATCCAAAAAAGGTGAAATAACCTTAACTAAGAAATCACGGGTATGAACCCCAAAGTAAGCTGAGGGTTCATACCCTCCGCTCTGCGGGATTGTTATTGCCCCGCTAAGCTGCGCACGCGGGATAATTCAACTTACAGATATTACTCCGCTGCGCTCGTAATATCTGAGTTTCATTAGAATTGGAGTTTCACGAATAGAGGAGGACTGAAATGGGAAACACTGTTAAAACCGCTCTTTTACTGGGAGCGTTAACCGGCTTATTGATGCTGATCGGCGGCTTAATCCACGGCCAGGCAGGCGTTTTTATAGCTTTTATCTTTGCCATGATTTTAAACTTCGGCAGTTACTGGTTTTCCGATAAAATCGTTTTGAAAATGTATCATGCGCAGGAGGTTTCTGAAAGTTCGGCGCCGGACCTTTTCAGCATTGTGCGCAACCTCGCACTGAAAGCCAGATTACCGATGCCGCGGGTGTATATTATTCCCGAAGAGACGGCCAATGCCTTTGCCACCGGCCGCAACGAAAAACACGCTGTCGTTGCTGTAACCGAAGGGATCATTAAGATCCTAAACAAGGAAGAACTGGAAGGCGTCATTGCCCATGAACTCTCCCATATTAAAAACAAGGACATGCTGATCGGCTCCATTGCCGCCACTCTGGCCGGCGCTATTGTTATGCTGGCTCACATGGCTCAATGGGCGGCTATTTTCGGCGGCGGTCGCAGTGATGACGACGACGGTGGAGGAATAATCGGGCTCATCGCCATGGCTATTCTTGCCCCCATTGCCGCGGCGCTCATTCAAATGGCGATTTCCCGTTCCCGCGAATATCTGGCGGATGCCAGCGGCGCGGGCATTACGAAAAATCCCTATGGCTTGGCCGGAGCGCTGGAAAAACTTGCCAAAGCTTCGCAAATAATTCCTATGGATGCCCAACCGTCCACCGCTCACTTATTTATCGTCAATCCGCTTTCAGGAAAATTGCTCATGAATCTTTTCAGCACTCACCCTCCACTGGAAGATAGAATCGCTCGTCTGAAAAGTATGAACCCGTACTGAAAATTTTTTCCGCACTGCGACAATAAAGGGAGGAATAATAATGAAAGAGAAGAAAAAGCAAAAAGATAAAGAGAAAGAGAAAAAAGATACAGGGTTTGTGGTAAAAGATAAACGGCTTTTTGCGGAAACCGATGAGCCGCGACCCAAGGAAGAAGCAAAGGCTGCCACAACCGAAGAGACGCCCAAGCCTCAGGAAACTCCGGAAACCGCATCCAATCAAGAGGCCGATTATCCACCGATAAATTTTACTAATTTTGTTTTCTCTCTCAGCACTTCCGCCTTTTTTCATTTTGGTGATTTTCCCGATCCGGAAGGCGGAAAAGCACAAAAGAATTTGCCGGCGGCAAAACAAACCATTGATATCCTGGATATGCTCCATGAAAAAACCAAGGGCAATCTGGATGAGAACGAAAACAAATTAATTCAAAGTGTTCTATATGAGCTGAAAATGCGCTACGTCAAAGAAAAGGCCTGAAATGCTCTGGAAGGCGCCCGCTAAAATCAACCTTTTTTTAAGCGTCCTAAGAAAGCGCGCCGATGGCTATCACGATATTTCTTCTCTCCTGCAAAAAATAACTCTCTACGATGACTTAATTTTTTCATCACGCCCTTCCGGAATTGTCCTTGATTGTCCGGGGAGCAACCTGTCGACATCCGAAGATAATTTGGTCTTTCGCGCGACACAATCCATTTTCGCTTATACCAACTATCCTTTCGGCGTGGAAATTAAGCTTACCAAAAAGAATCCCTCTGGCCGCCGGTCTGGGCGGCGGCAGTTCCGATGCCGCCACAACTTTAATGGCCTTAAACGAAATATTTTCTTTCGGATTGAAAAAAAGAGAACTGATGATGCTGGGAGCAAAGCTGGGGGCGGATGTCCCCTTTTTTATTTTTGGAAACACGGCTTTAGTTTCCGGTATCGGCGATCAGTTAAAAGCCGTGCAAAACATACCCGAACTAAACTTTGTCCTCATCAATCCGCAATTTCCGCTGTCGACAAAAATGGTTTACGATAACCTCAATTTGAGATTGACAAGGGAAAAAATTAATTATAGCATTCCGCGGTTTTTCGCACTGGGTGATATAATCCGGGAATTGCATAATGATTTAGAAGAAGTTTCACTAAAATTGCATCCCGAATTAAATAACTTAAAGCAGATTTTGCTGTGTCATGGCGCGCTTGGTGCACTGATGTCGGGCAGCGGCCCTACGGTCTTTGGCATTTTTCCGGATGAAAAATCGGCAAAAAAAGCTCTGAACGTTCTGGAAAAAGAAGTCGCCTCTGCATCGGTTTTTTTTGCCCGATCATTGTAACCGCCGTATCATCCGGCTGGAATCGTGATTTGTTGAATAGATTGGGGCGTCGTCAAGCGGTAAGACACAGGATTTTGGTTCCTGCATTCGGAGGTTCGAATCCTCCCGCCCCAGCCATAAACAAAATCGGGAAAGGCTTTAAATGCTAGAAAGAATTAGGATATTTTCCGGAAACTCCAACATCGCGCTGGCCAGGAAAATTTGTAAGAATTTGGGTGTGCCTTTAGGCAAGGCCAATGTAACGACTTTCAGCGATGGGGAAACTCAAGTGGAAATCAATGAAAATGTTCGCGGCATGGATGTTTTCATCGTCCAATCTACATGCTCGCCGGTGAATGTAATGTGCATGGAACTTTTGATCATGATTGATGCTATGAAGCGCGCCTCAGCCGACCGGATTACCGCCGTCGTGCCCTACTATGGCTACGGCCGCCAGGATAGAAAAGTCGCTCCGCGGGCGCCAATTTCGGCTAAATTACTGGCTGATCTCATTACTACCGCCGGAGCTAACCGTGTTCTTTCCATGGATCTGCACGCCGGTCAGATTCAGGGTTTTTTCAATATCCCGGTGGATAATCTTTTTGCCACGCCGGTTTTGCTCGATTATATGAAAAAAGCATGCTCGAACAATACTGTGGTTGTATCGCCGGATACCGGCGGAGTGGAGCGCGCTCGGGCGTTTGGTAAACGACTGGGGGCAAGCCTGGCCATCATCGACAAAAGAAGAGAAGGCCCCAATGAAGCCCAGGTAATGAATATCATCGGTAATGTCGAGGGCAAAAAAGTTATCATCCTTGACGACATGGTCGATACGGCCGGAACCGTAGTCCAAGCCGCCAACGCCCTCAAAAACGCTGGTGCTTTAGAAATTTGTGTCTGCTGTACGCACCCGGTCTTATCCGGCCCCGCTCTTGATCGTATTGAAGGCTCCTGTGTCAAAGAATTAGTTGTCACCGATACGATCCCGCTTAACGATCGGGCAAAAAACTGTAAACGAATAAAAGTTTTATCGGTATCCGGCCTTTTATCGGAAGCCGTGCGCCGAATTTATTATAACGATTCCGTAAGCTCATTATTTATATAGGAGGAACAAATGGAGGTAACCGATTTAGCGGCTCAAGTCCGTAAAGAACAAAAGAAAGGACCAGCCCGCCGACTGCGCCAAAGCGGATTTGTGCCGGCGATTTTTTATGGCCGCTCCGCCGAAAATATGTTGCTGGCGGTAAAAAATGATGCCCTGGTCAAATTACATAAAAATAAAAAAGATCATGCCTTCATCAAACTTATTATCGATGACGGCAAGAAGAAAATAGAGAAACTTTCGCTAATCAAAGAATTACAGGTTCAGCCTTTAACCGGTAAATTTTATCATGCTGATTTTTATGAAGTAGATATGAAACACAAGCTTACCGTCGAAGTATCCCTGCGCTTTATCGGCAAGCCTGTTGGCGTTGATAACGGCGGCGAATTGCAGCATATAAAACGCGAGCTTAAAGTTTCCTGTTTGCCGGCTGATCTGCCGGATCACATTGACGTGGATGTGGCCGCACTGGATATCGGAGATTCCATAAAAGTAAGGGAATTGACTATTCCCGCAGGATTAACTGTTTTGGATTTGCCGGACAGCGCTGTGGCGGCGGTCGCTATAGTTAAAATTGCCAAGGTCGAAGAGCCTGTAGCGGAAGCGGCTGTAACTGAAGAAGGTGCCGAAACCGTAGCCGAAGGAGCTGAAGCCACGGAGGCAACAGTCGCACCGGCAGAAAAAGCGGAAAAGCCAGAAAAGGAAAAGAAGGAAAAAGAAAAGAAGGAAAAAAAGGAAAAGTAATTTTTACTATCCAGCCATAGATAATCGGACGGTAGAACGTGCTCCCCTCGAATTGGACAAAAATATTTTCGCGGCGCGGCTCCGAGAGGAAGCAAGAGATGTACTTGATATTCGGCTTGGGTAATCCCGGCAATCGCTACCGCCTGACCAGGCATAACATCGGGTTCATGGTTCTGGAAAAACTCGCGGCCGGGCTGGAGATTGAGCTGAAACAAAAAAGCTTTAACGCTTTATGGGGCAAAGGTAAACTCAAAGACAAAAATGTGCTTCTGGCCCTGCCTCAAACATATATGAATTTAAGCGGCAAAGCGGTAAGAGAACTACTGGCTTTCTTTAAAGCGGATATAAATAATTTAATAGTTGTTCACGATGACCTGGACCTGCCTTTCGGCACGGTTCGCCTCAAAACCGGCGGCGGAAATGCCGGCCATAAAGGTCTGGAATCCATCGTGGAGCACCTGGGTTCTTCCGACTTTATGCGGGTGAGACTTGGTATCGGCAAACCGGCCGAAAAAGCTCGCATTGAAAGCTATGTTCTGGAGCGATTTGCACCCCAAGAGGAAGCTGAGCTTGCGCCGGATTATTCAATCGGCGGCGGATGCAACCTCCGAAATAATATTAACAGATATGCAAACTGCTATGGTTAAATACCATACAAAAAATATAAGTAATTTAAAAAAGGAGGATAGCTAATGTTACAAAACAAACGAAGTATCTGGACATTTTTACTAAGCGGCATCATTTTTCTTTTGCTTGCCGGCACCGCTTTCGCGGGTGAAGCGGATATTAAATTGCCTGATCTGACCAATATTGCCTTTCTCGGCGGCGTCTTGAAGGGCATTACCATTCTTAATGTCGGGCTTATTATCTGTGTGATCGGGATGATTTTTGGTTTGATCCAATACGTACAAACAAAAAATCTTCCCGCCCATCAGTCCATGTTGGCCGTATCTAAAACCATCTGGGAAACCTGCAAAACCTACCTTTTCCAGCAGGGAAAATTCCTGGTCGGTTTGTGGATTCTCATCGCTGCGTGTATTATTTACTACTTCTACGGCCTGCAGGGCTCTCCGGTAAACGGCATAATAATAATCCTTTCATGCTCGGTTGTCGGAATTTTAGGCTCCTACGGTGTGGCCTGGTTTGGCATTCGCATCAATACCGTAGCCAATTCCCGCGCTGCCTTCGCTTCCATGAGCGGCAATCCCTTAAACATCGTGAATATTTGTTTAAGATCGGGCATGAGCGTAGGACTACTGCTCGTCAGCATCGAACTTTTTTTCATGATTATTATTCTGGCTTATATTCCCAAAGAATTAGCCGGACCTTGTTTCATCGGTTTTGCTATCGGTGAATCGCTCGGCGCTTCCGCTCTGCGTATTTGCGGTGGTATCTTTACCAAGATCGCCGATATCGGCTCCGACCTGATGAAAATCGTTTTTCACCTGCCGGAAGACGACCCGAAAAACCCGGGTGTCATTGCCGACTGTACCGGTGACAATGCGGGCGACAGCGTTGGTCCCACCGCGGACGGTTTTGAAACTTACGGCGTAACCGGCGTTGCCTTAATCGCTTTTTTGGCGCTGGCACTCGCGGGAACTCCTGAAATGGGCGGAAAACTTATCGTCTGGATTTTTGCCATGAGAATCCTCATGATCTTGACTTCTCTTGCCTCTTATTTTGTCAATGATGTAATCAGCAAAAAAGTATTCTCCGGCAAGAAAGATTTCAACTTTGAACATCCCCTGACCAATCTGGTTTGGATTACTTCGGTCATTTCCATTGCCGTCACTTTTGCCGCGAGCTATTTTCTGTTGGGAGACTTGACTGATAAATTAAAAGATTTGTGGTGGGCTCTTTCCATCATCATCAGTTGCGGAACCATCGCCGGCGCTTTGATTCCGGAGCTGACCAAAGTCTTCACCAGCACTAAGTCGCGTCACTGCGAAGAAGTCGTTAATGCTTCCAAGCAGGGCGGAGCTTCGCTTAATGTTCTTTCCGGATTTGTTGCCGGCAATTTCTCCGCCTTCTGGGAAGGAATGACCATCATGTTTTTAATGCTCATCGCCTATCTCGTATCGAAAAATCCGGCCATTATCGCGGTATTGCCTGCCGACTTCGCTTTCGCGGCGCCGGTTTTCGCTTTCGGTCTGGTTGCTTTCGGTTTCCTGGGCATGGGCCCGGTGACCATCGCCGTGGATAGTTTCGGCCCGGTATCGGATAACGCTCAATCCATCTATGAGCTTTCCATGATCGAATCCCGTAAGGACGCGGCAGCAGTTGTCAAGAAACACTATGGCATTGAACCGGACTTTGAACTGGCCAAGCACTTTTTGGAATCAGCCGACGGCGCGGGCAATACCTTCAAAGCCACAGCCAAGCCCGTATTAATCGGAACGGCCGTTGTCGGCGCAACCACTATGGTGTTCGGCATTATTATCTTGCTGGAGCGCCTCTTCGGTAATGTCATTGCCAAACTTTCCCTTGTCCAGCCGGAAGTAATCCTTGGGTTGATTATGGGCGGCTGTGTTATTTACTGGTTTACCGGCGCTTCGATGCAGGCGGTTACCACCGGCGCTTATCAGGCGGTTGTGTTCATCAAAAAGAATATCAAGCTGGATAAGAAGGAAGCCTCTATTACAGACAGCAAGGAAGTCGTCAAGATTTGCACCCAGTACGCGCAAAAGGGAATGATCAATATCTTCATCGTCATTTTCTTTATGACTCTGGCCCTCTCCTTCTTCAACCCTTACTACTTCATCGGCTACCTTATCGCCATTGCCTTTTTTGGCCTCTTCCAGGCGATTTTCATGGCCAATGCCGGCGGCTGTTGGGATAACGGCAAGAAGATTGTGGAAGTTGACCTGAAGATGAAGAATACTCCACTGCATGAAGCGACAGTTGTCGGCGACACCGTCGGCGACCCGTTCAAAGATACGTCTTCCGTTTCTCTGAATCCGGTCATCAAATTTACAACCCTGTTTGGTCTCTTGGCTGTGGAAATAGCGGTTACCATGACTGACGTTAATTTGAAGTTCGGTCTGTCTGCTTGCTTCTTTGTCATCGCGTTGATTTTCGTTTACCGTTCCTTCTACAGTATGAGAATCTCCGAGGAAAAACTTAGTGATGGTAAAGGTAAGAGTAAAGGTAAATAAAATTTAACTTTTTTAAACCAACAAAAAAGCGCCCCGATTTCCGGGGCGCTTTTTTAATGAGACCCAAGTTTCAGAAACAAAGTGCATAACCTAAAGGTCATCTACGACTGAAACTTGCTGGTCGAATTATCCCGCTGAAAGCGGTGGTAATGACACTCGCTGAAAACGAACTCAGTGAAGTTTGAAGCGTAAGTGGAATTATCCCGCCGCAGGCGGAGGATATCGCAGATATCCGTGGTTAATGAAACTCAAATTCGATAGCATAGCATATCGGAATTTGTTAGTTGAATTAATCCCGATCGCGAAGCGTACCGGGATTGAGACTCAAAGTCCTGACCTACATTTGCACCGACAGGCAGTTTTTAGTTAAGTCTTATCTCAGTTATCGCTTTCACCTACAACTATTCATGGAGGGCAGTTGTCAGAATTAAGGATTACATTGGAAACACTTATAATGACCAACTTAATCTCATCTGAAATCTGTCAACTGAAGAAATACCTGCTATTAAATAATGCCACATAGTAGAATACTCAAGAATTACTGGTAGAAATAAAAAGGCAAAACCATTTCTGGTTCTGCCTTTTTTTAAAGTCATCAATGTAAGTATTCACTTTAAGGGTGCAATTCCAGGCTCATACTTATTCATTGAAGTGTTTCCGTAAAAAGTTTTTCACCATGACAATCGAGTCGGCTATAGCACTTTCGTCCCTGCCTACTTTATGCCCCATATAATCAAAAAGTCCTGGTAGGGTATTATCAAATGCATGATAGGCTCCCGGATAAACTTTCAAAACAATTTCATGGTTCAAACCTTTTAATATCTCAGGGTATGCTTCGCAGAGTTTAGCTGGACACCAGTCATCATTGCCTCCAGAGAGAACCATCAATGGCGATGAAAGGAACTTCTTTGAAGGATCTATAGGAAAGCAGTAAGGATAAAATGCAATAATTTCCTTGAAAGGTTTTTCCGAGGATGGAGACAGGGCTATGATCAATGCAGTAATTCCGCCGTGTGAAAACCCTATTACAGCAATTCGTTCTTTATCAATAAATGGCCGAGTTTCGAGGTAATGCTTTGCTGCAAAAGCATCAGAAACTCTATCCTCAGAAGTAGGTTTATCCTCTTTTGGATTACTACAAACATTTCTAACCCCCCTGGGGCCAAGACTATCCACAGCGAAAGCTACGTATCCTTCTTTTGCTAATATTTTTTCCCAACCACTAAGATTGTATTGACCACCTGCACAACCAGGAAGTAGTATAACCGCAGGAAAGGGGCCATTGCCTTCTGGTTTAGATAAATCACCTGTTAGATTTTGGTTTGAATTTAGGGGGAATGTAATCTTTGGTTCAGATATAATCTTTGTTCCAGCACATGATGAAAAAAAGAATAACGACAGACACAGAAATACCACAATGATTTTTTTCATTATATTTTCCTCCTATTATTGATCACAATTAATTTTGTCTTTATGATACATAGAATGCTTTTCCTATCAATAAATGTTGCGCATGTCAATCGCAGAAAAGTCTTGTGAAAACTATCTTTTTTAATGATTTCCGTTCGAAAGGTTGTATTGTGGAACAAAAATGTAAAAACAACATTACAGGAAGAAGTGCTCGTTGAAAACACCTACAACTATTCAGTGCCGGATGTTCATAATAACTGAAGATTACGAATCGAAAGAGGGTAACATAAAAATCAGCCGCCGGACTTGCCTGCCGCTTCCGGCAAAGTTTTAGAGCGAAGTCTTTATTGCCCGGATTACTCTTCCGGCGATAAAATCCTCAGCCTGCTGTGTTTCCGGCTGTAGAAGAAGTAAATGACCATGCCTACCGCCATCCAAACAAAGAGGCGTATCCAGGTGTCCACCGGTAAAAACACCATCTGAAGCAGGGTCACAAAAGCGCCGGCTATGGGAACGAACGGAACCCAGGGCGTGCGGAACACGCGCGGTATTTCCGGATGGCGCAAGCGCAGTACAAGCACGCCGACGCATACGATGACAAACGCCAACAGCGTGCCTATGGAAACCAGTTCACCGAGGATATTGATAGGAAAAAGGCCGGACACCACTATCGCAGTACACCCGGTAAGAATCGTCGGTATGTACGGAGTTTTGAAACGCGGATGTACGCGGGCAAACCCCGCGGGCAGTAAACCATCGCGCGCCATGGAAAAAAACACACGCGGCTGAGCCATGAGCAGTACGAGCACCACGGAACTCAGACCGGCCAGGGCGCCGATCTTGATGAATGGCCGGAGCCAAGCAATGCCCGGGCCTGCGGCATTGACGGCAACGGCAACGGGATCCGGGACTGCCAGGTTCGTATACTTCATGATGCCGGTAAGCACTCCGGTCATGAGGATAAAAATTATAGTGCAGATGACGAGCGAACCCAGAATGCCTATGGGCATGTCGCGCTGAGGGTTGCGCGCTTCCTGCGCCGCGGTGGAAACAACGTCGAAACCGATGTAGGCGAAAAATATCACGCCTGCGCCACGCACCACGCCGCTCCAGCCGAATGACCCGAATTGGCCGGTATTATCGGGTAGAAAGGGCGACCAGTTGGCCAGTTGGATAAAAAAAACGCCCACGCCGATAAAGAGAACAATGACGGCCAGCTTGATAATAACGATAAAATTGTTAAATCCTGCCGATTCGCGGATGCCGATGACCAGGAGTGTGGTCATGAGTCCAACGATAAAAATGGCCGGACAATTCAGGATTGCGCCGGTTGCGTGCCAGCCGTTGGTGACGGAATAGGACAGCGGCGCCTGACAGAAAGCCGCCGGAATGTTGATATGAAAATCCTTTAGAAAACTGACCATATATCCTGACCAGCCAACCGCAACAGTTGATGCGCCGAAAAGGTATTCGAGCACAAGGTCCCAGCCGATGATCCACGCCAGAAATTCACCCAGTGTCGCATAGGCATAAGTATAAGCGCTGCCGGAAATCGGAATCATGGAAGCAAATTCCGCGTAACAGAGGCCTGCCAGCGCGCAACCGATTGCCGAAAGGACGAACGAAAGCACGATTGCCGGGCCGGCGTAAGTTGCCGCCGCCTGGCCGGACAACACAAAAATTCCTGCACCGATAATAACGCCTATCCCCAGGCTGATGAGGCCCCATGGTCCGAGGACCCGTTTCAGCTTATGCTGCTCGACCTCCGGCTCCTGCATGATAAGCCGTAGCGGTTTTCGCGAAAATAAACCTTTCATAGTTTAATCTTTGTCGGATTAGTAAGGCATTGCTTTTTCCTGGCTGTACTTATAGGAAACTCAGTCTTGTGTGTCAATGAA
Organism: uncultured delta proteobacterium; assembly: GCA_963730275.1. Lineage (GTDB taxonomy): Bacteria > Desulfobacterota > Syntrophia > Syntrophales > Smithellaceae > UBA4810. Next base: position 24,460 of record CAVSRI010000029.1, read on the forward strand.
AAACTGACTATAAAAGGTAAGGTATCGTGTCGATGTTTGTCGTCCGGCATAAATTGTTTTTATTACAGATTAAAATCAAACATTTTTGTCCAGGCTGAAAATTTGTGGATAACAGGAAGCAGTGCTTTACAGGCAATCTTTACACATCTGCTGTTAAGATAACTTCGTCCTACAGCAGATAAATTATTACCCGCGAGGAAAGTTTTTTTGTGAAATAATTTGACAAACCTCCCCATTCTAGTAAAGATGATATCAATAATTTAGGAGAAAGTCGTCTATTGAAGTATTTATATCAATTCTTAATAATTTTTTTAATCGGGATAACGCCAAATTACGGAACTTTTGTTGAAGAAATTTACGCCGGCGCTCCGCTTTCGTCCGGACAGACTCTCATTGAAGCTGTAAAAATAAACGAACCGTTAACTTTCTGCAATGAACCGGTTCCCTTAAACGAAGCTGATATAAAAGAGAGACTGGAAAGAGAATTACTAATATCTTTGGATAACAGCAACGAAGTTATCTTATGGATTAAACGCGCTAACCGATATTTCCCTCATATTGAAAAAGTTTTGAAAAATAATTCCCTGCCCAATGATTTGAAATACATCGCCATTGTTGAAAGTTCGTTGCGACCCCTGGCCAGATCAAATAAAGGAGCTGTAGGATATTGGCAATTTACCGAAAGTACCGGTACAAAATACGGCATGGCCATCAACAACGATATTGATGAGCGCCGCAATTTTTTTACTTCCACAGAAGCAGCGGTAAATTATCTCAAAGACCTTTATGCTATGTTTGGCTCCTGGACATTGGCCGCCGCCGCTTATAATATCGGGGAAGAGGGGCTGAAAACGGAGATACTGATTCAAAAAGTTAACAATTATTACCAGCTCGACTTATATCAGGAAACACAAAGGTATGTTTTTAGAATTTTAGCGGCAAAGATAATCATATCCAATCCGGAGAAATATGGCTACAGTGTGACCCCGGATGATCTTTACAAGCCTGTTCAATTCGACTATGTCGAAATATCCGCAAATCAATCTGTGCCTTTGTATATCATTGCTCAAGCGGCAAAGACTTATTTCAAAACAATCAAAGACCTTAATCCGCATATAAAAAATTATTATCTGCCGGCCGGCAAATATAAACTGATGATTCCACAGGGTGTGGCCCTGGGTTTTTCCGAACGTTACGAAAATCTCTTATCACAATGGCTGGCGGAGAGAAATGAACATATTTACGTAGTTCAAAAAGGAGATAATTTATCGGCCATTGCTGAACGCTTTAATGTCCCGGTAAAAGCAATTATGATCTGGAACGATATCACCAACGGCAGAAAAGTATTGCCCGGAACCAAGCTTTTCATCTTTTCCGACACATTAAAGAAGGAAACTAAATCCAATAAAATTGAAAATGCACCAACAGAAGATCCGGTTGCAAAACTCTACTAGTTAAATTTTTAATGTCCGTTTGGTTTTTTCCGGACGGAGAGGGTAAAAACTAAGAAAAAAATCCTGCTTTTTTCCAAATTTTGTGTCAGTTGTTTACAGTTGTTTTTATATATAATTTATTGTAGGAAATTATGTATCTTCCCTGATTTATTTTTTAAGGATATCTTTCATGAGCAAGAAAACAAAAAATCATAACAAGATATTTTTGTTCCTTTTAGTTCTAATTTGCATAATTATTACAATATCCTGCGGAAAATCAAAAACAATGAAACTCGATAAAGAAACTGCATGGGGAAAAAATGCGTCGCTGGAAAAGGTATATAAAAAAATAATTATCCAGAGATTCGAAATTGATCAGGATTTGGAAAAAGATTTGCCGGATGCGGCTGTTACCTGCGAAAGCGCGGTAATGAATGAACTTTTAAAAAAAGATGTTACCTCGAAAATTGAAAAGTCCCGTCTAAGCACGTCACGTGAGGCTGACGCTCTTATAGTAAAAGCACATATCACTACCTTAAAACTAACCGACAGTTCCGCCCGCAGTATAGGTGGAGAAAATGCAGGCAAGTCGGAAATGGCTGTTGATATAAAATTAATCGACGCGGAAACAGGAAGAACTCTGCGCAAAAAGAACATTTCTACCTCTAATGATTCTTCCTCATCGTCATCGACCATTGTCAGCGCCGATAGTACCATGCCTTCCGATTTGGGCAGAATGATCGCTGAATACATTGCCGAAACCGTTCGCGGCAATTAATACAAGCATTACTATATAAAAATTCTGTAATTTATTCTGGCGAGGCGAAATGACCGACAATTTGAGAGAATTAATCGATGGCATTAAATTGATCGACCAGCATGCTCATCCCGGATTTGCTGGTTATTTCGAGGATTTTCCACCGGAAAATAGAATTATTCTCGCTACTGATTCTTACCGCACACCGGAAAATTCCGGGGCCAATTTTCCTTATTTGCGGGAAGCTCACTATGAAGCATATGAGAAACTTTACGGATTCAGCCGTGAAGACATTAACAATCCCGCCAAACAAGACGCTCTGGTCATAGAGTACGACCGCCAACGCAATAACTTAAAATATTTTATCGATAAAGTAATGGATGTCGCCAACGTGGAACTCCTCATCGTTGATTCATTTCTTAACTACGACTTGATGAATAAACCACAAATTAAATTTATCCCCGCAATCGACCCTCTTCTATTTCCTTTTGATAACACATACTTGACCAATAGAAGTCCTTTAACCACTTCCTGTTTAGCTGCTTCTGACCATATGCTAAATAGAATCAAGGTTAAAAACAATTATTCATCTAAAAATTTTACGGAATATCTCGAATTTGTCGACAGGGTTCTGGATAATTACGTCCAGAAGGGCGCAGTTGGTTTCAATTTTTTTACCGCTTTTATGCGCAACACCTATTGCGAAAAAGTACTGCCATCCGAATGTTTAAGGCTTTTTGAACGCGCCAAGAAAGGCGAATCGGCCGCTTATAATAAACTGCAAGATTTTCTTATTTGGCACGTAATGCGCAAAAGTGTAGAATATAATTTACCTGTACAGTGGCATCTCGCTTTGTCCGACCCCTATATCAGTTGTTTTGATTGTCTGAATCTTTCCGAAATGATTTGCGATCCTATTGTCGGCAAAGCAAAGATTATAATTCTCAACGGCGGCTATCCGCGTTTTGACAATACAGAATTGCTGGCTTTAGCCGGTGGAATCATGCCCAATGAAGTGTATATTGATATTTCCGGGTGTATTATGTTTATGAATCACCCGCGTATTCTTGCCGGCACTTTAAGAAAATGGCTGGAAAAACCGATTCTTTGGAATAAGATTATGTACGGTTCCGGTTCTCTTCGCAGCGAAAGGGATATATATGTAGGCTCCAAAGTCGGACGTGATGCCGTTTACTTCGCCCTCACAAGCATGATTGACGACGACATTATTGATGAGAATGTCGCCATGGTTATCGCGCGTAAAATTTTGCGGGAAAACGCGAAAAAAGTTTATAACCTTTAAGCGGAAGCTTCCTCGGTTCAATAACATTTTTCGCCTATAACGGTCGCCACATTTGCCCTTCTGGATTTCCCCATCGATATAAGTCTTGACAAATATTTTTTTCTGCTTTAATTACTATTGAATAAATAGTATTTAACACATTATGCGGTAGAAATGATATCGAAAACGGTAGAAAAATGTGCAATTTTTTCCAATAAACTCAATCTATTATATTATTTTAGGTTGCTTTGATGAAGCTCTCCACTAGGTCCCGATATGGCCTGCGATTAATGACGACATTGGCCTGCGGTAATGGAGTTAAACCTGTTTTATTAAAAGATATAGCCGCGAGTGAAGAACTATCAGAAAAATATTTGAGTTTAATTGTGATACCATTGCGAGCGGCCGGATTGATCAAATCACTGCGCGGAGCCCGCGGCGGATACAATTTAGCCAAAGATCCAAAGGAGATTTCGTTGCGCGATATTATCGAAGCGCTCGAAGGAGAAATTTGTTTAGTGCATTGTATCAAGCAACCTTCAAGCTGCAACCGTTCCGCGATTTGTCCGACACGCGACGTCTGGAATATTTTGGGAAATAAAATCAGCGAAACTTTAAACAGTATTACCCTGGCCGAATTGGCGCAAATAAAGAAGGAAAAATTAGCCCAAGCCAAACGAATCCATAAAACCGCGAGTTGAGAGATTTTTGTATGGAAATAACCGATAAAATAAAAAAACTGAAACAAGAAAGAAATGCCGTCATTCTGGCGCACAATTACCAGCTGCCTGAAATTCAGGATATTGCCGATTTTGTCGGCGATTCTTTGGGCTTAAGCATCGAGGCATCCCGTACCAACGCTGATATAATAGTTTTTTGCGGAGTCCACTTTATGGCGGAAACGGCAAAGATATTATCCCCGCAGAAAAAAGTTTTGCTTCCGGATAAAAATGCCGGCTGCCCGATGGCCGACATGATTGATGCCGAAGGCTTAAAATCTCTTCAGAAAAAACACCCGCATGCCGTGACCCTTTGCTATGTAAATACTTCGGCTGCCGTGAAAGCCCAGTGCGATTATTGCTGCACTTCATCCAACGCCCTAAAAATGGCGCAACATATTTTAAAAACCCATGAAGAGATCATTTTTGTTCCCGACAAATATCTGGCGCAATACGTATCTCAACAGGTGGGACACAATTTCATCATGTGGAACGGCTATTGCCCGACACATGTTAAAATTTTGCCGGAAAATATTGTGCAGGCCAAAAAAAGACATCCGCAAGCAAAGGTTATTGTTCACCCGGAATGTAAACCGGATTTAACTGCGCTGGCCGACCTTGTCGCTTCTACGGAAAAGATGTGCAGTTACGCCCACAATACTGCTCAAACCGAGTTTATCATCGCCACGGAAAACGGCATAATCCACAGGATGAAAAAAGAAAATCCGGCAAAAAATTTCTACCCGGCATCGGACAAGGCTGTTTGCCCTAATATGAAACGCATTACTGTGGAAAAGGTACTCTGGTCGCTTCAGGATTTATCTTACGAAATAACAGTCCCCCAGGATATAATGGATAAAGCAAGACTCTCCATAGAAAGAATGTTGCAAATAACATAAGCTAAACAATATATTTTTTATCAAATACGGGATGGTTTAATTAGACCCGGATAATAATTTATGAAAAAAGATTCCCTCGGCATTGTTATACCACATTTTTTACTTTTGCCGAACCACCCGCTACTTTGAAATTGAAATCCGGCCGAAGTCTTAGGACCGTTACATTGGCTTATGAAACCTACGGCCGGTTAAACGCAGAAAAAATCGAATGCCATATTAGTCTGTCATGCCCTCTCTGGAGATGCGCATGCCGCCGGGCTTCACAAAGATGATAAGACTCCCGGCTGGTGGGATGATTTGATTGGCCCAGGCAAAGCACTGGATACAAATCTTTATTTTGTGATTTGTTCCAATGTGATCGGCGGTTGCAAAGGCAGTACCGGGCCTTCTTCCGTCAATCCGGAAACGGGAAAACCTTACGCTCTGGATTTTCCGCTGATCACAATTGCCGACATGGTGGAAGCCCAGCGGCATTTGATTGATTTTTTCGGCATTGAAAAACTTCTTTGCGTGATCGGCGGCTCTATGGGCGGAATGCAGGCGCTGCAATGGGCTTCGGCATACCCGGAAAGAATTATCGCGTCCATTCCGATTGCAACAGCCCTGAAACATTCGCCGCAGCAAATTGCCTTTAACGAAGTTATTCGGCAATCGATCATGGCGGATCCGGCCTGGCGCAAGGGTTACTATTATGAACATGGCCAGCCGGAAAATGGACTGGCCGTGGCGCGGATGATCGGTCATATCACATTCATGAGTGATCAGTCCATGGAAGAGAAATTTTCCCGCAAACTCAAAAACGATAATCTTGAGTTTCCAGTTTATCGATGATTTTGAAGTGGAAGGATATTTGCGCTATCGCGGTTACAACTTTGTCAAACGCTTCGATGCCAATTCTTATCTTATATATTACCAAGGCAATGGACTACTTTGATCTCTCCGGCGAAAATTTTATGCCGGGAATGAAAAAAACAGCCGTACGATTTCTGGTGATTTCTTTCAAATCCGACTGGCTCTATCCTGCACATCAGTCGCAGGATATCGTCCGTCTTTTGAAAAGAAAACATGCATACACTACTTATTTCGATCTTAACCTCCACTTACGGCCACGACGCTTTTTTGATTGAAATCGAAGACGAAACAAGATTGATTAAGAATTTCCTGGCAAATATAGCTCCGGATTGAAGCCGGAGAAGAAGCCGCTAAATACTGAAAGAATAATAAGCATATGAAACATAGATCATCAAATTATTTCACAAATTATCACTGACGGAGCGCACGTTCTTGATCTGGGCTGCGGCAACGGAGAGCTTCTTGCTTTTCTCGAGAAACAAAACAATGCACTGGTGCAAGGCATCGAACTGGACGAAGATCAAATGCACAGTGCGTCGAACGCGGGCTGACAGTGCTGCAGGGAGATATCGAAAGCGGTCTGGTTGATTATCCCGACCAGTCGTTTGATTATGTGATTCTCAATCAGATCATGCAGGAAATTAAAAAAGCTGATTTTGTCATTCAGGAATCTCTGCGCGTGGGAAAGCGCGTCATCGTGGGCTTCCCTAATTTTGCGCATATTACGGCACGTTTAACTCTTTCCTCACGGGAAAGACTCCGATTAATGATGCCCTGCCCTACTACTGGTTTGAAACACCCAATATCCGTTTCTTGACGATTCGCGATTTTATCGATTATTGCCGGAAGAAAGAATATTAAAATCGAGCAGAAATATTATCTGGGAAAGTCTGGATTAATCCATATTCTGCCCAATTTATTGGCGCAAAATGCGCTTTTTGTCATCACCCGGCAATAAGAAACATTAAGGAATGGAAAAGATTATATGAAAAAGAAAATTTTAGCTTCGGATAAGCTACCGGTCATGCGGACCTTACTCCGCGGCAGTGGAAGCGGGCGGATTTATTTTTTTATCCGGCCAAATACCGCTTAATCCGTCAACCGGCGAAATCGTCACGGATATAAAAGCGGCTACAAGACAAATGCTTACCAACATCCAGACCATCCTTGAAGAAAATGGACTGTCACTGAAAAACATTGTCAAGACAACAATCTTTTTAAAGAATATGGCAGATTTTGCGGCCGTCAACGAAATTTACGCTGGGTTTTTCCCCGAGAAGCCTCCGGCCCGCTCGACTGTTGAAGTTTCGGCGCTGCCGAAAAATGCGCCGTTGGAAATCGAAGCCATTGCCCGTAAGGAAAGATAAGGCATAAATATGGGTAAAATTTTATCAGTCAACATCAGTGAAAAAAAAGGCGAAAAAAAACATAATGTCGGTGAAAGTTGTGCTTTGATGAACTATGGGGCTCGCCGATGATGCGCATAGCGGAATGGAATTACGCCAAATAAGTCTATTGGCGGCAGAAAGCATCGAAAAAATCCGGAAGAAGGGATTAAATGTCAACTACGGTGATTTTGCCGAGAATCTCACAACAGAAGGCGTCGAGCTCTATACCCTGCCGCTCGGGACAAAAATGAAAGTTGGTAAGGATGTGCTTGCTGGAAGTCACACAAATCGGTAAAACCTGCGTCAAACCCTGCGCCATTTTTTATACCGTGGGCGATTGCGTCATGCCGAAAGAAGGCATCTTCGCCCGTGTTCTCACTCCCGGGAAAAATCAAGACCGGCGATGAAATAACAGGCGATATGTCCTGAATATTTAGACTATGACGGATGATTTCATGCCGCCCATCAGTTCCAATTTGCCGCGCAAGAGACTATTGTTACTAGCAGTCAATACGGCTGGTCGGAACCGCCGCGATTATACCCGATATCTCGTGGAAATGAAATATCAATGACGTATCCGGATTAACCCTTTTCCTTGCCTATACACAAAACGGGTTTAATAGTTTTGCCGCTTCGGGAATCTTTCATCGCCAATTGATATCCTTGAAATCATAAAACTTCAAAAGACGATCAAAAGGAAATTTACCCGACTGGTATAATTTAACCAATTTCGGAATAAATAATTGCGGCACCGAATCACCCTCGACCACTGCCACGGCCTTTTTCCCCTGGGCACAAAATCAGGAACGCCGTCGCCGGTGAAAAAGGCAGCTATGCCCCGTTTTTTTAACACCTCAATTGCCAGTTGCATCAGTTGAGCGTTGCCGGTAATTTCCAGAACATAGTCAACGCCGCCTGCCATAATCTTGTTAATACCTCACGGCAACATCAGCGCTACGACTGTCAATAACATGAGTTGCTCCCAGTTCGTAAGCAAGTTTAAGGCGAGAAGGCCTAATATCCACCCCGATAATCGGATGGGCTTCAACGATGCGCGCCGCCATAACGGCCGCCAAGCCTACCGCCCCCGTCCGAAAATGACAATGCTTTCACCTTTCTGAACATGAAGCATGTTCATCACAGTGCCTGCTCCTGTTTGAATTCCGCAACCCAGCGGCGCCAGAATTTCCAGCGGCAGTTTTTTGGAAACCTTGACTATGTTGCGTTCGGTTGCCAGAATGTGGGAAGAAAAAGAGGACTGGCCGAAGAAGTGTCCCCGCACGCCGCTTGCGCTCCAGAGCATTGCTGCCGTCCTGACGCTGGAAGCCGAAATTCAGTTCATAAAAGCGGCGACATTTTGTCGGGCGCCCGTTTTTACACCCGCGGCATGTGCCGCAAGATTGGTAAGACAAAACGACATGATCCCCGGGCCGGACAGCCTTTACTTTTTTTCCGGTAAGCTCGACAATGCCCGCTCCTTCATGCCCCAAGACCTGCGGGCCGTCGGCTTCCTCCCAGTGATGAACCATACTGATATCCGTATGGCACACGCCGGAAGCGACTGTTCTTATGAGTACTTCTGTATCCTGCGGGCCTTCCATACTCAGCTTTTCGATTTTGAGTGGACCGTCTTTTTTACGCAAAACAGCGGCCCGAATATTCCTAGGCGTCATGTTTTTTGAGCGAACCATTGTCCATCTCCTTGTCTGATAAGAAAGATAATCTTCTTCAGTTTACCAATCCTGCCGCCCCCAATAGCTTTGGGGACAATATTTAATAATTTATAAACTTACTTATTGCAATACTCAAAGATAAATAGCATATTATCAGCTGTATCCCTATATTGATCTTCATTAAGGAATAATTATACAGACTCCCCGGCAATCTATTTCATATAGTCAACATGCCAACAGAATATTTCTTTCAATTTGAACTTTAACAATGTATAATAATTGCATTAATAACGACTCGTCTCTGATTATGCTGATGGAAATATTTTCTTTGTAAAGCTCAAAGGAGGTTAATGGACTATGGCGGTTAAACCTAAATCAGCGGTTAAATCCAAAGCAGCCTCTAAACCTCAGCCGGCTGTTAAAAAGAAATCAAAAGCCGAACCAAACAAAAAATTAAATTCTCCACGAAACGATTTTGCTAACCTGGCCGAAGAAATAATATCTAATGTTTCTGTCGGGATTTATATCGTTCAAAACGGAAAGTTTGTTTACACAAGCCCTCTTTTTCAGCAACTCAGCGGCTATTCACATAGTGATTTATTAGGCACAAATCCCCTTGATCATGTTCATCACGAGGATAGAGAAACGGTGAGAGAAAGTGCCATAAAAAGCCTGAAAGGAAAAAACGGCGGTTATGAATACAGGTTCAGAAGGAAGAATGGCGAATCAATATGGGTTTTGGAGAGGGTCGCTTCCATCACCTATAAAGGAAAGCGGGCCGTGCTCGGCAGCTTTATGGATATTACCGAACACAAGCACATGGAAGAAACATTACTCCAGAGTGAAGAAAAATACCGGAATATTCTGGAAAATATCGAAGATGGCTACGGGGAAATCGATCTCAAAGGCAACTTTATCTTCTTCAATGAAGCCCTTTGCAAAATTCAGGGTTATCCCCGAAATGAATTAATAAAACTAAACTATCGCGATTTAATGGATAAAGAAAATGCCAAACAAATCCGTGAAAAATATAACAAAGTATACACCACAGGTGAATCCGAAAAGGAAGTTACCTATGAAATTATTACCAAGAGCGGAGATAAAAAACATTTAGAAACTTCGATAACCCCCATGAAAGATGCTTCCGGACGGATATTTGCGTTTCGGGGCATTATACGAGACAGAACCGAGCGCAAGCAGACGGAAGAAGCGCTACAGCCAGAGTGAAGAAAGATATCGAACCATTATCGAGCAGATGGAGGACGGTTATTTCGAGACTGATCTTGCCGGTAAGTTCACCTTTGTTAATGATGCAGAGTGCAGAAGTCTAGGATATACCCGTGAAGAATTAATCGGCCAGAATCGAAAGCTGTATACGGATGAAAAAAACGCTAAAGCATCGGTCCGCCTCTTTACGGAAGTCTACGAAACAAAAAAGCCGGTTACAGCATATGATTTAGAAATTACCACAAAAGACGGGACAAAGGCCGTCCATGAAATATCCGTGTCTCTGATCAGAAATTCCCAAGGCGAACCAACCGGTTTTCGCGGCATTTCTCGTAACGTTACCAACCGCAAGCAAATGGAAGAGGAGATAAGACAGTCCGAAGAGAGATACCGGACCATAATCGAGCAGATGGAGGACGGTTATTTTGAAACCGACCTTTCCGGTCATTTTATCTTCGTTAATGAAGCGGAATGCATAAATCTCGGATATTCCCGCGAGGAAATGCTCGGCATGAGTCGCAAAAAGTATGCCGATGAAAAAAACTCTAAAGCCTTGTTAGAACTTTTTCTCGGAGTTTACAATACCGGAGTGCCCGTTAAAGCCCATGATCTGCAACTTATCAAAAAAGATGGAACTATATCTTATGATGAAATATCCGTATCTCTCATCAGAAATTCTAAAGGTGAACCTACCGGATTTCGAGGCATTGCCCGCAACATCACCGAACGCAAGCTATTGGAAGAGAAGATCAGGCAGTCCGAGGAGAGATACCGAACTATTATCGAGGAGATGGAGGAATGGTATTTTGAAACAGACCTAACCGGTAGCATCACTTTTTTTAACGATATCTTCTCCAATCTCCTGGGATATTCTCAAAAAGATCTAACCGGCCTGAATTTTCGAGACTTCATCAAAAAGGAAGATTTAGATTCGGTCTACAGGTTGTTCAATCAGGTTTTTAAAACAGGTAAGTCGACCAAAAATTTCCCCTATGAATTTGTCCGGCCGGACGGCACTGTCACCTCTGCCGAGTTTTCTATTTTTCCCCGACGGGACAATGAGGCCAGGATAGTCGGTTTTCGCGGAGTTGGACATGACATTACTGAACGCAAACGCGCCGAAGAAAAGATTCAATATCTGGCCACACACGACGCGCTGACAGGGTTGCCCAACCGCTTAATGTTCAATCAAATGCTGAACCACGCTATTCAGACGGCGCGTCGTTATACGCGTCAATTTGCCGTTTTATTCATCGATCTGGATCGTTTCAAGATTATCAACGACACTCTGGGCCACGAGGCGGGAGATCAATTGCTGCAAGAAATTGCCGCGCGCTTGAAACAAACTCTGCGGGCAGTCGATGTTGTCGCCCGTCTGGGAGGAGACGAGTTTGTAATATTGATCGAGGAATTAAACGATTTGAGCCAACTCGAAACGGTATCCCACAGAATACTTTCCACCGTTATTAAACCTATGACTCTTATGGCGAAGAATGTCGCATAACAGCCAGCATCGGCATCAGCATATTCCCGAAGGATGCTGAGGACGAACAATCCCTGATGAAAAATGCCGACATAGCCATGTATTTCGCCAAAGAGGAAGGCAAGAATAATTTTCAGTTCTACTCTAAAGATATTCAGTCAAAATCGTTAGAACGTCTATCGATCGAAACACACCTGCGCTTTGCCCTGGAGAAAAATGAACTGTCTTTGCACTACCAGGCCAAAGTGGACTTCAAAACGAACGTAATCACCGGTGTGGAGGCGCTGCTGCGCTGGCAGAATCCCTCCCTGGGTTCAGTGACTCCCACGCAATTCATTCCGGTGGCCGAAGAAACAGGATTAATAGTATCGATCGGTAAGTGGGTAATGAAAACCGCGTGTGCGCAAAATGTTGCCTGGCAAAAGCAGGGTCTTCCCGCTGTTTGCATGGCGGTAAATTTGTCGCTTGCGGCAACTTATGGATGAAATCTGATAGATGATATCAGAACAGCGCTGAATGATTCCGGCATGGCGCCAAAACTTCTGGAGCTGGAAATTACCGAAAGCATGGTGATGCATAATCCCACACGCATGATCGCTGTGTTGGCCAAAATCAAGAGCTTAGGTGTGCGGCTGGCTATCGACGATTTCGGCACCGGTTACTCATCTCTTGCCCAGATCAAGCACTTCCCTGTCGATACGCTAAAGGTGGACCGATCATTCATCCGTAACATCCCGCAAGATGCTGAGGACAAAGCGATCACCGAGGCAATTATTGCTATGGGCAAAACTCTAAGTCTTACCGTCATGGCCGAAGGTGTGGAAACGTGTAGAACAAATGAACTTCTTAAAGGAACACTCCTGTGACGAGATGCAGGGTTTTTACTTCAGTAAACCCATTGTGCCCGAACAGTTTGCCGATCTGCTGCGGAAACATGTCCCCTCTTCACAAAAGTGAATCTGAACAGTACAGCCGATGCTTATGCGGCGTCTCTCTGCATTTTGATTTTTGATTGATAATTGGGAATCAATTTTAACCGCTGAAGCGAAAGCGGTTATGTTCGCCGGCATAAAGATACATTATTTAAAGCCTTTTTTTACCGCTTGGGCTTTAAATTTCTTCTCGCCGAAAATCAAATCTTGTTTTTCGATAAATACTTCCGTATCCGGCGGCACAGAATGAGTAATCCAGACGTTGCCTCCGATAACCGAACGATCACCGATAACCGTCTCGCCGCCGAGAATGGTAGCATTGGCATAGATGATGACATCGTCTCCAACTGACGGATGACGCTTTTGATTTCTCAAACGCTGGCAATCCTCTTTGGAGAGAGACAAGGCTCCCAGCGTAACTCCCTGATAGATGCGCACCCGGTTGCCGATCGAAGATGTTTCGCCGATAACTACGCCGGTCCCGTGGTCGATGAAAAAGCTCTCTCCAATTTCGGCTCCCGGATGGATATCGATACCGGTACGGCTGTGAGCATATTCGGTCATGATGCGCGGGATCAAAGGAACTTTACTGCGCTGAAGTTTATGGGCAATACGGTAAACTGTTATAGCCCAAAGGCCCGGATAACTGAAGATGATTTCATCATAGCCTTTTGCTGCCGGGTCTCCGTCATAGGCTGCGCGGATATCTTTAGCCAAAAGCTCTCTTAATCCCGGCAGACCGTTCAAAAAGTCAATAGTTATCTGATGCCCCAGATCCTCACAATTTACGCAGGGCTTATTCTGGCGAATGCAGTCATGCCGTATAGCCAGAACAATCTGTTCCGATAACATTTCATAAAGAAAGCTAATTTGCTGACCAAGGTAATATTCCAGGTTGTTTTGATCCAGTCTGGCCTGGATAAAATAGCCGGGATAAAGAACAAGCGCCAGGTGCCGCAAAATATCGATCGCTGCTTCCCGATACGGTATCGGTTCCGCACTCACATGATCGAAACAACCCTCTTTATTGCAGGAGGATACAAGTTTATGAACTATATTCGGAATCTTTGTTCTGAAATTTTTGGCTGCATCAATTTCATTTTTGCATTCTCTGTCTTGCCGGGGGCGCTTCATTAAATTTATGCTCCTTTATTGATTTGTGCAGGCTTGTTCGGCTTGCGTCCAGTAAGGCGACATGCCGCGCAACCGCTCAATGATTGCCGGCATTTTATCAATAACAAAATCAATTTCTTTTTCCGTATTGTAAATGCTCAGGCTGAACCGGATGGAACCATGCGCCATAGTGAAGGGAACACCCATGGCGCGCAGGACATGTGAAGGCTGCAAAGATCCGGAAGTACAGGCCGATCCGGAAGAAGCGCAGATTCCGTGTTCATTCATCAAAAGCAGGATTGCCTCACCTTCAACATACTCAAAACTGATATTGGTTGTGTTGGGCAAGCGATTGGCGGTGTCTCCATTAACGCGGCTTTGGGGAATCTTGGCCAGAAGCTGTTTTTCCAGTTTATCCCGCAGGCGCTGGACGTAAGTATTTTCTTTTTCCATGTTCTTGGCGGCGAGTTCACAAGCTTTCCCCAAACCGATGATACTCGGCGTGTTTTCCGTACCGCCGCGGCGCTCCCTTTCCTGGTGACCGCCGATAAGAAAAGGGGAAAATTTTGTTCCGCGGCGAATATAGAGAATGCCAATGCCTTTGGGGGCGTGCAGTTTGTGCCCGGAGATGGAAAGCATATCAATGGCATTTTTTTTCATATTGATCGGAATTTTTCCGGCAGTCTGGACGGCATCGGTATGAAACAGAATCCCCCGTTCCTGCGCCATATGAGCCGCTTCGGCCACCGGAAATATTACTCCTGTTTCGTTGTTTCCCCACATCAGGCTGACTACGGCCGTATCGGGAGTCAGGCTTTTTTCCAAATTTTCCAGATCCAGCAGGCCGTTTTTATCGACGGATAGCTCCGTCACCCGATAGCCCTGCGTGGCCAGGTGCGCGCATAAGGCGCGAATAGCGGGATGCTCGACACGGCTGGTTATAATATGCTTTTTATCCGGACGCGTCATGAGCGCCGACCGGATGGCCGCATTATCGCTTTCCGTGCCGCAGCTCGTAAATATAATCTCGTCCGGTAAAGCGCCGATGAGCGCCGCCACTTGCTCGCGGGCTTCCCGAATTTTCTGGGCCACCTGCCCGCCGAAAGAATGCATACTGGAAGGATTGCCGTACAAATCGCTAAAATAGGGAAGCATGGCTTCCAGCACTTCCGGGGCGACTTTGGTAGTGGCATTATTATCCAGATAAATTATGCTCATGAGGGCACCTCCTCGATCACCAAATCGGGCGATACGAGTTCTCTCAGACGGTGCTCCACAAAATTTTTCAGGGTTATATCCGAAGCCTTACAGGTAGCGCAGGTCCCTCTTGTCGCCACAATGACGCGATTGCCGATGACATCAATAAGTTCTATGTCTCCGCCGTCATGTTTCAGCGATGGCCGGATTTCTCGCTCCAGAGTTTCCTCGATCAGGCGAATTTTCTGGATATTGGTAAGTTTCTGCTTTCCGTCCGCTTTCGGTTCACTCCTCACCCGATCGATTATTTTCTGAATTTCATCATGACAGCCGCCGCAGCCGCCGCCGGCCTTGGTGTAATTGGTCACTTCTTCGACGCTATTCAGGTTGTTCTCCCTGATCGCCTGTTCGATTTCTTTATCGGTAACGCCAAAACACTCGCAAATAATTTTTGCACCGGTCGCGGCTGCCGGAACCCCCTTATAATTTTCAATTGCTTTTTCCAGCGCCTGCTTTCCCATCACGGAACAGTGCATTTTTTCATCCGGAAGACCGCCAAGATATTTGGCAATGTCCTGATTAGTGACTTTAAGAGCTTCGTCCAGAGTCATCCCTTTGATTATTTCGGTCAGCGCCGAAGAAGAGGCAATAGCACTGGCACAACCGAATGTTTTGAATTTCGCCTCTTTGATTCTTTTATTCTTATCCAGCTTGAAGGTCAGTTTCAGGGCGTCGCCACAGGCGAGCGACCCCACTTCAGCCACTCCGTCGGGATTTTCAATTTCACCGACATTGCGTGGATTGAGGAAGTGCTCTTTAACTTTATCCGTATATTCCCACATAATTTGCTCCTTATGGAACTGTAAACAATTTCTCCAAGCATCATCGACGGCGGGAGTCGAACCCCCAGCTTCCGTCGTAACTATTCAATCTAATTATATATATTTAACCACTGCTGCCGTTGGGCAACCACTACAGCCAAAAGTTACAGTTAAAATATAACCTTATTGCCCATATTGTCAATGTAAAAAGGTACAAACAGTAACGGTAAATCACTTCCTCTAAGCGGGCGTTCAGAATTTTTCACGGACATACTTTCTATCAAATGGTATTCTTCACTGTTGTAATAAAACACTGCAGTTTTCCCTGTCGTTACCTTCTCTCTTTAAACTCCCTGTTACGTAATTTGGGGAATTAATCAAGCAATAACCCTGCATATTTATTACCCATCTGGATACCAATAGGTGGATACATTTTATCCGCTGTCGATTAAGACATTTCCGTGTCTATTAGGGAATATTTATTAACATTCAATGTTTGGCATACATTATTCTGATTGGTCTATTTTTTGCTTTAAATTAAGATGAAATTGTCTCAATCATTGTGATATAAAACAATGAAGTGGTCGTAAGCATATTATCTACGGCGGCAGCAACAACGGATGTATAATTGATATATTGTGTCACAGCCGGAAAATCACGCGGCAAACGGAGAATACAAAACTCAACTTTGAGTATTGTGAGAATCTGGTCTGCTTGACTTAAAAGAATTTTAGTTCAGAAAGCCTCTATGGGAGTTAATAAAGAGCTAATAAGATGAACAGGATAATTCAAACAGCAACGCGTTGTATTATGATATTGAAGGTACTGCTGGTGGTCATCGTATCTGTTATGCTCGTGTTACCCTCCTCGGCATCAGCATCTCTAGGTGGCGATGCAGCAACGGTGCAGGCTGATCAAACTCGCCTGAAAGGCACTCTGCGAAACACGCCAACCAATGCGTACACAGTGCAGGAGATTAAGGCGTCAACAGGCACCGTTGTGAGAGAATATCTATCTCCGGCGGGAAAGATATTTGCTGTAGTCTGGCAAGGCCCGTTTTTACCAGATTTGCGCCAACTCTTTGGTTCGTATTTTGAACAATTTTCGCAATCAGCGCAAAAACTCAAAAGTCAGCATCCCCGGATCCGGGGGTCACTCCTGATCCAAGAACCTGGGTTGGTCGTACAATCTGGCGGGCACATGCGAGCGTATTTTGGCCGAGCTTACATACCTGAACTGGTGCCGCAAGGAATCTTAATTGAGGAGATACAATGAAGGGCACACGTATTTGCGGCACGTTGTTCTTAATATTGTTCGGATTGTGGATATTGCCTGTAGGGTGCTCTGGGGGCGGCGGAAGTACACCCACGACAACACCCACGACTGTCCCCACACCCACGACCGTGCAACTTGCGCAACAAGTGCAAAATCCAGTGGCGCTGTTTACCTCCACCGGGGATAACAATGGCGTCATCATTGAGTTCCCGTCTGTTACTGGTCCCACTGCCAGTTTGACCGGTTATATGGTCTTTGGCATCGATACTGAAGGGAACAATTCGTCAAACGGTACAACGAAGTTTTATCTCGACACGTCAGGGTTAATTTACACAAATTTTCCTTCAACCAGTACTACAAACATACCCAGCTTTATTGACAGCGGTTCAAATGGCTACTTTTTCCCGGATACAATATACCAATGCAGCTCCGCTTCTGTTGCGCCTGGATTCTACTGTACCTCCGGGAACAGTAATGGCAGCGGCTTAGCTCTCACATCTCTCACTGCAACCATCACAGACAAGACAAACAGCTCTACTGTGGACTTCAGCGTCGGTGACGCAGTGTATATGTTCACATATAATGGCTATAAAGACTATACCGTCTTTAACACTCTGGGAGGCCCCTTCCCCGGCTTCTTTGACTGGGGACTGCCTTTCTTCTATGGAAACAATGTTTATACATCGATCACTCTCGCTGGTGATGGATCCTATTATGCGTTTTCGCCGTATACCTCTGCGCCCTCCGGCACAAATGTGCAGACAATTACTGTGAACGGCGGGCCGACTGCTACTCTACCTAGCAATCCTTATATCTATGCTAATGGCGCATTTACCAGCGTTAAGGTTTGTGTTCCCGGCAGCGTTCCCGGCCCTTCCACGTGCCAGACGATTGACGGTGTATTGGTGGATACTGGTTCACCCGGACTGAGGCTTTTGTCTTCTGTCCTGACACTTTCCCTCCCGGCACAACAAATCGGTAGTGGTACTCTTGGCGAGTGTGTCCAATTCGCCGATGGATCCTACATTTGGGGATCTGTACGAACGGCCGATGTGTATCTAGCCAACGGGAATGAAATCGCACACTCAGTGCCCATTCACGTTCTTGATTCCACCTTTTCTACGCTCCCCAGCGATTGTCCTACCGGTGTCGGTCCAGAAGAAGATGATCTGGATGGCTTGGGTGCCAATGGAATCTTGGGCATAGGATCAACTCGGTATGACTGCCCTGCTTGCGCCTCCAGCGTTATACCATCTACTTATTACAAATGTCCTTCGTCCTAATCGGGACACGATTGGAAGACGCAGGTACTCAAGTCGCTATAATTAATTCAAATGGACACCTATAGGGTCGCCATTTGATTCAACTGGTGTTGATCAACTTACGCGAGTTTTACGGCTCCCGCTGTGACCAAAGCCACAAAAGGCGCTGTCAAGGTTATTCAATATTATCCTCCAGACAGTACGAAGGTATCGGCCCATGTTACTGTACCCAAAACTAGGGACATTAGATTTAAGTGTCTAACGGTATGGAGTAATGTCGCCATCCCGCTGAATTGTGTATAGTTGTGTATTGGGGGCTGAATACTTTGATGTAGTGCCCCGACAGGTTGAATCACCAACGGGTACGATATTAACTTGAGGCGATTTTACAAATTTGCCTGATAATTGGGCAAGGGTACAGGCATTTTCTAATGTCGGGTTAGCCGCCAGATAAGCCTGACATGCTGTGTAATAACTTTTCAATTCTGCTTTAGCTTGACGGTCGTATACTCTTGTCCTGTAAATTGAGTACTCTGGAATGATGAGGATTACCCCAAGGATTATAACCATGATAATGATCATTACTTCAACCAATGTAAACCCTTTTTGTCCTTTCTTACGGAAAATCTCTAACATAATGCCCCTTCACTTTACTCATTTTTTATACTTGTCTTAAATTCCATAATTCCATTTAATTTTACCTTAACTCTTGTTTCCGCGCAACCAACATGCTAACGCCAAGAAATATACTTCTCCCGTCAAAAATATTCAAGATTAACATTGTCGTTCTTTCTGTTATACTCTTTCCATCCATAATCATCAATTCTGACAACTACCCATTTCTAAACAGCAGTAGGTGAAAGCAATAATCGACTTCACTACAAAATAGGTATTTCCTTCCATTGTCCATTTTCATCTTTTCCGGTGAACCGATGACGCGGCCAGCGAAGATAGAGCTTTGATTTAGAATTGGAAAAACTGCCAAAGGATCAATCAAACGATATTAGTTTATTTCAACAGGCTATGGGTAGAGCTGTAATAATCAAATTGCTGCATCATGTAATTATATTTTGCTACGGCCCCATACTTGTCGGAAACCGCCCTATTATAGGATTCAACATAAAACTGTTTCTGCTTTCTTTCCCACCATTGTTGTTGGTAAGCTGTCAAATTTGGATGGTTAATTGATTCATTCGGAAACGCGGCTTTGAACATTTTTTCTTTGTTATTATCGAGTGCATTTTGAGCTTCTTTTGCAGGGTCAATCGATTGGGGATTGCCAACAATATCTAACGCATATTTTTCAAATCCCACCCTGTCCAGCATGCCCGTAGGCATTAACACCTGAACTCCTGTTTTCCAGTCGACAAAATGCAATTTCCCCTGTTCATCGGCATAGCAATAAAGCTCCTTCTGTCCTGCAGCCGCGGAATTTTGCGGATTACCGTTTTGCATAGCCAATATTCTTTCGGCAGCCACGCAGAAATTCAAATTCTGTCCCCGTCTGTCCTGAAGAGTTGCTACGCCTATTACTTCGCCGTACATGTTCAAAAGCGGGCCACCGCTGTTACCGCTGGAGATCGGCGCGGTAACCTGTAAATAATTTACACCTAATTGATTGGTTCTAATTGCCGATACTATACCATCGGTAAGAGTTTGCTCCAATCCCAGAGGATTGCCAATGACTATTATTTTCTCGCCCACTTCCGGCAATTTCGAAGTCAGATTTACAGGTATGGACTCAAATGCCGGGGTGTTGGTTGAAGCAATGACTAAATCCCCGCTGGCATCTTCCGCGATTATTTCGTTGATTTTGTAAATGTTGCCGCTAACTGTTTTTATTTCCGCTTTGTTCAAATCCATTAATACATGTTTATTGGTTACAATATGGCCTTTGGAGTTAATAAAAAACCCGCTGCCTATTCCCTTTTGCGTTCGTACAATAATTACACTGCGAGAATTTTGGCGAAATAAATCAGCCGCAGACATACTCTCTCTTTTGGGGGTATATTTTTCTTCTGTCATATACGGCTGTTTTACTTCCCCCGTCTTAACTTCTGAATTAGTAAGCTGCGGTTGATTTTTATTTGCGTCAGAACCCGGAAGGGATTGGCCAACCTCGTTTATCTTTGGCTTTTCTGAAGAAGGTTTCCCGGTCAATAATGCATTAAATAAATAATGGCCGCCGATGATGACAATTATAGCTGTCACAATGATGGTTAAGAGCTTTTTGCTTTTCTGTTCCCCAGAGTCAGCCGCTTGGGAATTAAAAGTTCTGATTTGCACGGGCGTTTTTACAGATGCTTCTTCTACAGATGCTGCATCTTCTTTGGCCGGAGTCGGTTTCCATTTTTTATAGATTATACCGCATTGGGGACATTCTTCCGCGCTGATAATATTATCTGTCTCTTTTCGCTCATAACCACACTGCGGACACGTAGTCATAAAAAGCTCCTTTTGTGTATTATGCAGTTTTCTATCTTTTTTTTCAAACATAAATTTATTTCATGACATGAAATGTCATTGTATAGTACT
>CAVSRI010000030.1:0-149633 GCA_963730275.1 uncultured delta proteobacterium
CAAGCCGCTGGAGCCAACAGCCGCCTCCCCTTGCGCCTCCTTGAGCGGGGGTAGTCCGGGGGCCCGTCCGCCGGCCACGCCCCCTCCCGGCGGCTGTGGCTTGACTGACCGTTGGGCACTAGCCACTAACGGGCGCAAGGGCCAAGGTGCTGGCTACGGCGAGGAGGCTGCGGCTAACAACCGCAGCAGTTCTGCCTCGTCAATGACCTTTACGCCCAACTTCTGCGCCTTGTCCAGCTTGGAGCCGGCTTCGGCGCCGGCGACGACGTAGTCGGTCTTCTTGCTGACGCTGCCACTGACCTTGCCGCCGGCGGCCTCGATCTTCGCGGCGGCTTCCTCGCGCTTTAGGTTTGGCAGCGTGCCCGTGAGGACAAAGGTCTTCCCGGCGAACGGTCCCGCCTTGGCTTTGGGCTGGTAGAGCTGGGAGTTGAAATTCAAGCCCGGCCTGGCGGAGGCGCTCGATGAGCTTGCGGTTCCGCGCGTCGCCGTGCCACTGCACCACGCTTTGCGCGATGACCTCCCCCACGTCCTCGCAGTCGGTCAACTGCTCCACACTGGCGGCGAGCAGGTCATCGAGCGTGGCGAAGCCGCGGCCCAGGGCCTTGGCCACGCCCGCGCCGACATGCAGGATGCCCAGCCCGAACAGCAGGCGCCACAGGTCGCGCTGCTTGCTGGCCGCGACGCCGTCGAGGAAGTTCTGGGCGGACTTCTCGCCCATGCGCTCCAGGCCGGCCACCTCGGCCAGCTTGAGCGAATAAAGGTCCGCCACGTCCCGCACCAGGCCGCTCTGGACCAATTGGCGGACGAGGACTTCGCCGCCGCCCTCGATGTCCATCGCGCCTCGCGCGCACCAATGTTCGATGCGCCCGCGCACCTGGGCCGGGCAATCCGGGTTCAGGCAGCGCCAGACCACCCCCTCGTCGCCCTCGGCGATGCCGGGCGCGCGCGAAACCTTGGACCCGCATTCGGGGCAGGTTGTCGGGAAACGGAAGCGGCCTCCTTCCCCGTCCGCCTCGCCAACACCACATCCACCACTGCCGGGATGACTTCGCCCGCCTTCTCGATCTTCACCATGTCGCCGATGCGGATGTCCTTCTGGCGGATGTAATCCTCGTTGTGGAGCGTGGCGCGGCTGATGGTGCTGCCGGCCAGGAACACCGGTTCAAGCTCGGCCACCGGCGTGAGCGCGCCCGTGCGGCCCACTTGGACCGTGATGCCTTTGAGCCGCGTTTCGGCCTGCTCGGCGGCGTATTTATAGGCAATGGCCCAGCGCGGCGCTTTGGAGGTGAAGCCGGCGGCGTCTCCGCTGCGCAAAGGAGTTCAGCTTGATGACCGCGCCGTCCGTTTGGTAAGGGAAGCTGCGCCGCACCCGGTCCAGTTCTTCGATGGCCGCGACCAGTTCGTCCGCCGACCGGCAGTGCCAGGTCTTCTCCGGCGTCTTGAAGCCGAGCGCTTTCAGCCAGGCCAGCATCTGGTCATGTTGCTGCGGCTGCTGGGGCGCGCCTTCGACCTGGCCCAGGCCATAGAGGACGATGTCCAGCGGGCGCTTGGCGACGATGCGCGGGTCGAGCTGCTTGAGCGAGCCGGCGGCGGCATTGCGCGGGTTGGCGAACTGCTCCTCGCCCGCCGCCTTGCGTTCCGCGTTCAGCTTCTCGAAGCCCGTCTTGGTCAGATACACCTCGCCGCGCACCTCCAACAGGGCAGGACGAGCGTCCTCGCGAGCCTGCTCGGTCCCGGGCCGGCTGCAGCCTCGCCATCGACAGCCGGGTCGGGATGCTGCGAATCGTCCTGAGATTGGCGGTGATGTCATCGCCGGTCGTGCCGTCGCCGCGCGTCGAGCCGCAGGTGAACACGCCCTTCTCGTAGCGCAGGTTGATGGCCACGCCGTCAATCTTCGGCTCGACCATCCAGTCCAGCTTCTCCTCCGGCAGCAGCCGCTGGACGCGGTTGACGAACTCGCGCAGCTCCTCCTGCGAATAGGTGTTGTCCAGGCTGGGCATCGGCTGCAGATGCTGCACCGGCTTGAACTCCTTCAGCGGCTGGCCGCTGACGCGCTGCGTCGGGGAATCGGGCGTGGCAAGCTCCGGAAACGCCTGCTCCAGGTCCAGCAGCTCGTGGTAGAGCCGGTCGTATTCGCGGTCGCTGATGGTCGGCTGCGCCAGCACGTAATAGGCATAATCGTGCCGGCGGATTTCCTCGACGAGCTGGGCGTGCCGGGCTTTGGCTTCGTTGAGGTCCATACCACCGATTAGTAATGCACGCGGTGGAAAATGCACGCAGAAACGAGGAGCCGTCACAACTTCGGCGGCGCTACCACCCACTCCCCCAGCGGCGCGGGCATTGCCGCACTCCGGACACCGGGTCACCGGAAATTGCGCCCCGCAATGGGGACAGACGGCCCGCGTGGCGAACGTGTCGAACTGTTGCAGGCATTTGTCGCACCGCCAGAGCGGGCCGATGATCGGTGCCTGCTTGCACGAGGGGCAGGCAAACCCGCTCCGGCGCGGCAGCTTCGCCACCCGCGCCAGCACCCGCGCCTGCATCAGCCCGCGCCAGCATGAGCAGGATGAACACGCACAGGATCCAAGCCAGACTTATCGTGCCCCAGACGGCGATCGCGACCAAGACGGCCACGCCGAGGAAGCCTATGACCGTCGCCACCACCAGACTGCGCGCGCGCCCCACCACAAACCACAGCAGCGATTGCAGGATCTGTCCGCCATCCAGCGGATAGATCGGCAGCATGTTGAAGAACAGTAAGACGCAGTTGATGCCCAAGAGGGTCTCGACAAACGTGTAGGCGTTGGGCAAGAGGCTGGCCAACCGGCAGCGTAGCCACCGCCCAAGCGACGCCCAAACCGGCATCAGCGCCACGTTGACCAGCGGCCCGGCGGCAATGCTCCACAGGATTGGGCCGGGTCGGGGTGGCGGGGCCACATACGCCACCCCGCCCAAGGGCCAGAGGACGATTAGATTTGCCTGCCCCCCACCTGCCGGCAGGCCAGCGCATGTCCAAACTCGTGCAGCAGCACGATGACAAACAGCGCCACACAATCCAGCACCGCCCAGACCAGCGAGGAGTGCGCCCGCGCCGCCATCGTCATGAAATACGCCGGAGCGAGAAACCAGAGCCAGTTCAAATACACGTCAATGCCCGCAAAGCGGAACAGGCGGATGGAGCCTTGCCGTGTCGGCGTCATAGGCCAGACCTAGCACACGCCAGCCGGCGCGGCAATCTGTCTTTCGATGGTAGAGCGAAGCGCCGGAGGGCTGGTCGAGCCACCGCGGGCCTTTCAGAGCAGCGCAGAATTGACTGGCAAGAGCCTGCGCCACTGCTATCCTCGGACCATGCCCAGGCGGCCATTCGAGTCTCGTTGTGGCGAGTGGTTCAGTTGCCCGCTTAGGGAACAGAGAGAGCGGGCGAAGGGGGAAGCTCTGCGTCCGCCGAATGGCTTGAGCGCTTTGTTATTCTGCGGGGGACGGAACTGCGTTGTGAGGGAACCAGGCGCGAAATTATGAACCAGCGCCGTCATGAGCGCAAGAATAGCACGCCGCCGCGGCGCTGCCGGAAGCCCGAGCCGCCTCGGCTGCCTCAAAACGAACCGCACTATCGCTGGATGGTGGAGGCAACGCACGAAGGCATCTGGATGGCGGACCTCAAGGGCATCTGCACCTTTGCCAACCCGCAGATGGCGCGGATGCTGGGTTCGACGCCGGAGCACATGCTCGGCCGCCCAGTCTTTGACTTCGTGTTTGAAGAGGATTGGCCGGTGGTCCGCCAGCATTTCGCCGAGCTGCTCCAACAGCCCGGCGGCCAGCGGATTGAAGAGCGCCTCCGGCGCAGAGATGGGGTGGAACTGTGGGCGCTGGTGGCAGCCAGCGTGCTCCCGGATCGAAAGGGCCAGCCTTTGGGCTTCCTGGGCATGTTCACTGACATCACTGAGCGCGTGCGGGCGGAGCGGGCCTTGCGAGAAATAAAACGCACGCTGGAATTGCGAGTAAGCGAGCGCACCGCCGAGCTTGAGGCGTCCAATCAGGCACTCGCGGATAGCGAGGAGAAATACCGCCGGCTGTTTGAAACCATCTCCGACGCCGCCTTTGTGTTTGACGGGGAAACCTGGCGGTTCCTGGAGGTGAATGAAGCGGCGCTGCGGCTTTATGGCTATACTCGCGGCGAGTTCTCCAAGCTGACCTACGCGGCGATCACCACTGAGCCGGAGGATTCTGAAGCCATGATTCGGCTTACCCTCGCAGGCATGGCGCCGCGAATTCCTCTCCGGTACCATCGAAAGAAAGATGGCACGATCTTCCCGGTCGAGATAGCCGCCAGCACGTTCCTGCTCCGGAACCGCCCGATGGTGTGCGGCATCGTCCGGGACATCACCACCCGCCGGCAGGCCGAGGAAGCTTTGCACCGCAGGGAACAGGAACTGGCAGATTTCTTTGCCGAGGCGCCCCTTGGACTCCTGTGGGTGGGGCCGGACGGGGGCATCCTTCGGGTCAACCAGGCGGAGCTGGACCTACTGGGCCGCACCGGGGAGGAGGTCTTCCGGCATCACGTCTCCGAGTTGCACGGCGATGCGCGGGCCGCGGAAGAGCTGCTCGACCGGCTGGCCAAGGGCGAAACGGTACAACACTATCGGGCGCGGCTCCGCCACAAGGACGGCTCGCACAAAGAGGTGCTGATTGATGCCAACGGGCTCTGGGACAACCGCCAGCTCGTCCATTCGCGGTGGTTCACGCGCGACATCACTCGGCGCGTGGAGCTGGAAAGCGAGATACTGGCCATCAGCGAGCGGGAGCAACGACGACTGGGCCAGGATTTGCACGACGATTTATGCCAGCAACTGGCCGGCATCGAGTTCCTTAGCCAGGGGCTGGCCAGCGACCTCGCCGTCCACTCCGCCGCGGGAGCTTCCCAGGCGAAGGAGATCGCCCGGATGGTTCGGGGCGCCATGGCCCAGACTCGCGAGCTGGCCCGGGGCCTCTCCCCCGTCCGGCTCGAGGCGGAGGGATTGGCTGAAGCCTTGCGGGATTTGGCCGCGGGCGCCCGCAAGGTGTATGGCTGTGACTGTCGGCTCCGCTGTAATCCGTCGGTTCAGGTGCCCGACCCCACGGTCGCCATTCACCTGTATCGCATCGCCCAGGAGGCCGTAAGCAACGCTCTCAAGCATGGCCACGCCCGGCGCATTGAGCTGGACCTGACGGCCGAGGCCCGACGCCGTGACTTTGACGGTAAAGCGACAATGGGGTCGGCATCCCCGCAGGACTGCCCAACGCCAGAGGCATGGGGCTGCGAATCATGCGTTACCGTGCCGAAGTCATCGGCGGTGCGCTCGCTGTGCAACGCAGCCCGCGAGGCGGCACTGCGGTGGTTTGCACCGTGGCGGAGGGGCCGCTGCTGCGCGACATAAGGATCACGAAATGAAGACGACTAAAAGCCGGCACGCAGCCAAGGCGCGAAGACGCATCTTCATGGTGGATGATCACCCGATCACGCGGTATGGCCTGATCCAATTGATCAACCGCGAGCCGGACCTGGTGGTGTGCGGAGAGGCGGACAGCGGCGCCGCAGGCCCTGGCCGCCATCGGAACGGCCCGCCCCGACCTGGTGCTGGCCGACATCACCATGCCGGGCAAGAGCGGGCTGGAGTTTCTCAAGGACATGCAGGCGCAGCATCCGGGCGTGTCCGGTGCTGGTGATGTCCATGCACGATGAAACCATATATGCCGAACGCGTGCTGCGCGGCGGGCGGACGCGGCTACATCATGAAGAGCGAAGGCGGGGAGAAGATCCTGGAGGCGATTCGCCAGGTCCTGCAGGGCCAGGTCTATGTCAGCACAAGCATGTCCGCAGCCTTGCTCGACCTGCTCACCCGGCCGTCGTTCCGCGACCAGGGCGACGCGCAGGCCGAGCGTGCTCAGCGACCGCGAGTTCGAGGTGTTTCAATTGATCGGCCAGGGCACTGTCGGCCCGGCGAAATTGGCCAGCGACTGAACCTGAGCGTCAAGACGGTGGCGACGCATCGCCAGCACATCACGGCAGAAACTCAAGCTGCGCACCGGGCCGGAGCTGATCCAGCAGGCCGTCCGCTGGGCCGCCCCGCAGCAATTGGTCTGATCCCGCTTCAGCCTTTGGCTGAGTGATAATCAGCCGCGCGCCCGATACCCGGTTTCGCGCCGCCGTTCTATGCTGGAGTGCCATGGCAGCAGCGCAGACAGGCGTCGGGCCAGACGAGGCTCCGGTCAAGCCGGTGCTGGAGGTGCTGGTTCTCTATGAGGACTTGAGCACCGCGTTGCGGGCGAAGCATTCCCTCGACCGGTTAGCCGATCAGCTCGTTGCCGAGGTGGGGTTTTGCGTCCGGTGGTGGCGGCTCGATCTGCTGGACGCCTCCTTGCTGGCCGAGCAAGCCGCCATCGAAGCCGCCGCGGCCAGCGTCATCATCCTGTCTCTCCATGGGCGCAATGAGCTGCGGTCCGAGGCCTGCGGCTGGCTCAACCGTTGGCTGACCCACAAAGCGGATCGGCCTTGCGCGCTCGCCGCTCTGTTGGACCCCGACCCGGCCCATCCAAACGGTCCTCCTCCGGTGGTCGCCCGCCTGAAGCAATTCGCCGAGGCGGCCCGTGCTGATTTGTTTTGCGGCTCTTGTCCGCCGCCGGTCGCGGCGCTGGGTTCAGCCCGAGCCGGAACCCGCCAACGCGCCAACCCTCGCAGCGGCAGGGAGGAGCCCCCGCCCGCAAGCGTCTCGCCGGCAAACGCCGCGTGAGGGCCCGCGGCCCGCCAGCACCTACGTCCGCCCCCCGGAGGCTCCGTCGCCTCCACGCGGCTTGCCGTGGCTGACCCCACCTCAGCCTTTGGCTGATACAGAATCAGCCGCAGACCGGATACCCAGTTTCCAGCATTCTCTATAGTCTTTTCTATCGAAGCAGGGAAAGTGTTGGCCTGCAGTGACTGGAGGGCCGCCGGAGCCTTCCGGATCAGCGTCGTGCTGGATGCCTGGCTTCAGTCGTGACGCTCACCGGGTCATGTCAGGCAGGGAGAACCTAGATGACAGAAGCACGAGTTGCGCAGTGCGAAACCCGAGCAG
Organism: uncultured delta proteobacterium; assembly: GCA_963730275.1. Lineage (GTDB taxonomy): Bacteria > Desulfobacterota > Syntrophia > Syntrophales > Smithellaceae > UBA4810. Next base: position 7,089 of record CAVSRI010000030.1, read on the forward strand.
GAGCCGGGCCCTGGCCAGGCAGGGGGAGAGTATTGGTCCAACCATCAAACTTCAGGAGAGACATTCATTATGAAAAGAACACTGTGGTATATCATCGGTGCGGCGCTGATCGTCGCGAGCACAGCCAGAGCCGACAGCTACACGGTGACGTCGTTCCAGGCTCAGCGCCATCGCCAACCAACTGGACAACGGCGGCAACACGCTCAACGAGGTGCTGCCTGACGTCCGCCCGGCTCCATTCTATACAAATGGAACTGCCAGGCGGGCTGGGATCGAGCACCATCTTCGATGAAACCGACCTCAGTTGGGTCCCGAATGGCACCTTGTCGCCGGGCGAGGCCGCGTGTTTTATGATAATTCCGGGTTCCCTACTCGCTGACGTTCACCGGCACGCCGCACGTGCCCGTGCTGCCGGATCTGCCCTGCGGGTGTGGCTGTACCAACTGGGATCAGCCGCCAAACCGCTCGCGTCGGCACCTTCGAGAACATCACGGGCGTGTCGCCGACTGCGGCGCCACGTTCACTCGCTGGAACGCGCCCACGCAGACGCCCAACACATACACCTTTGCGGGCGGCGTTTGGGTGCCCGCCGTGCCGTATGCGGAGGTCGGCGAAGCGGTCTGGCTAGACGTCCCTTGCTGCCTCTACAAATGGAACCAGCCCCCCGCGACCGGGGGCGGGCCGACCAACGTCTTCACCGGCTGGAACCAGCCGTCCATGACGAACATACCGCCGATCGCGGCGGATGATTGGGTCTGCTCCTCCACCAACCCGGTCACGAAGATCGTCTGGTGGGGCTCCTTCCCCGACTGGACTTACTCCAACCCGCCGGTTATCCCGCAGGGCTTCCAGATCCGCTTTTGGTATGATGTGCCAAGAGGCGCTGACCCGAGTAACCCGTGGTTCAGTCATCCGGGTGGCCAGGTCGTGCCCGCGATTTATGTCACCAACGTCCTGTGGTCCTACTATGGCCAGGATCATGATCCGCGGGACGGCAGCTACGAAGCTTGCTTCCGCTTCGAGACAGACCCTCACTCCAGACCAATGGTTCTACCAGACCAACTGGCCCTCGGGCACGAACATCTACTGGATTAGCATCGAGGCCGATATGAGCAATGGGACCGCTTATCAGTGGGGCTGGAAGACGCGGCCTCACACCAATTCAGCGCCGGACGCCGCCGTGATGTTCGATCCGACTGTTCCCTGGTATCAACCGCTCATCTTCCCCACCACCAACGATCTGTGGGACCTGGCCTTCGAGCTGCATTACACCTCGGCGAGCGTCAGCTCGAAATATCAGCAACTGCCCGACCTCAGCACAACCGGCATGGATGTGAATGCGACGTCCAACAGCCCGACCTACCTGTTCCTGCTGGCGGACGATTTCCCCTGCTATTCAACCGGGCCGATCACGAACATCACAATCTGGGGCTCGTGGGAGTATGATTACCCGCCGAATGAATAATCCCTCCAACGTCATCTTCACCTTGAGCATTCACACCAACCTGCCGGCCGGCACGAAACCCTGGAGCATGCCGGGCACATGGAAGTGCGGGGCAGCACGTTCTACCCAGGCCAGTTCACCTGTACCGTCGAGCAGGCCGGGATTGACGAGTGGTGGATGGACCCGTCAGCGCCCGGCAGCGCCTTTTTCCCAGGCGACCACACGTGTTACCGCTATGACTTCTCGATCCCGACCGGAGGGTTCAACCAACAGGGCAGCACCACCTCGCCGGCCACTTACTGGCTGGACGTGCAGGCTCAGTTCCCGCCAGGTATGTATGGAGACTCTCTTTGGCTGGAAGACCAGCCCCACCCACTGGATGGATGCCGCTACCTGGGTAGCCGCGGCCGAGACCTACAACGGCAACGCATGGCAGAAGTTGACCTATCCGCCGGTGCACCCTTTGTATGGCCAGAACATTGATTTCGCCTTCATGATCAACAGCGTCAGTACGCCAATTGACATCCCCAAGTGGTCGCAGCCGCCCGTGCCCGAGACCAACACCAACCACTTCAATGGTTGGAATCAATACTCGGTCTATGGCGGCACCAACATCGTCGCCGATGACTGGGTCTGCACCAACGCGACACCGGTGACCGACATCCATTGGTGGGGCTCGTTCATCGGCTGGGGCTATACTAATCTGCCCACCATTGTGCCGAACGGGTTCGTGATCTCAATCTGGACCGATGTGCCCAAAGGTTCGGGCGTGCCGTTCAGCCATCCGGGCGTCTGCCTGACCAACATCTACTGCACCAGCTTCACGCAGGCTTTTGCCGGGTGGGACTACGACCCGCGCAATCCCAACAACCCGCCCGACGCTTGCTTCTACTTCGGGCAGAACCTGACACCGGCCCAGTGGTTTTACCAGGGGCCGGCCACCAACATCTATTGGATCAGCATTGCCGCGCAGTACCCGACGGCTACGCCGGATTATCCTTGGGGCTGGAAGACTGTCCCGCGCAACACCAACTCCCTGGCGCCGGACGATGCGGTGAGAATCTTCGCCCCGACAGCACCCCTGCCCGGCACATCCTATCAGATGGGCACCAACATCTGGTGGCCGACCACCAACAGCTCATGGGACATGGCGTTTGCGCTCACTACCACGACCAACCAGTGCGCCGTGCCGAGCCTCTACTGCTCCAATCTGACGGTAGAGTGCGGCACAGCCTGGGGCCCTCCCTCCGCCTGGGACAACTGCTGCAACGTCGCCCTCATGCCCACGCAGACCGGGTCCCAGACGAACGGCTCCTGCCCGTGGCTCATCACCGAAACCTGGGTGGCCACTGATTGCAAGGGCCAAACCAACACCTGCAGCCGCGTCGTCACGGTGCAGGACACCACGCCGCCCAGCATCACCTGCGCCACCAACAAGACCGTGCAATGCGGGACGACCTGGAGATTTGACCAGCCCACGGCCTCTGACCTGTGTTGCGGGACCAACCTCAACTACTGGCTGGTCGGCAGCAACCTGGTGTCCTCCAGCCAGTGCCAGAGCGTCTGGGCGGGGCTGTGGAAGGTGAGCGACTGCTGCACCAACTACAGCGCGATTTGCACGCAGTTGGTCACCGTGGTGGACACCACGCCGCCCAGTCATCACCTGCGCCACCAACAAGACCGTCCAATGCGGGACGGCCTGGAGCTTTGACCAGCCCACGGCCTCGGACATGTGCTGCGGGACCAACCTCAACTACTGGCTGGTCGGCAGCAACCTGGTGTCCTCCGGCCACTGCCCGAGCGTCTGGGCGGGGCTGTGGAAGGTGAGCGACTGCTGCAGCAACTACAGCGCGATTTGCACACAGATGGTCACCGTGGTGGACACCACGCCGCCGACCATCACGTGCGCGGTAACAAGACGGTCAACAGCGTTGGCGGCTTGAGCTTTGATCTGCCCCACCGTCAGCGACGCTTGCTGTGGCACCAACTACACCCTCACCTTCTACGACGTGAGCAACAGCCCGTGTCCGCTGACCGTGACCCGGACCTGGGCGGTCGACCAACTGCTGCAACTCTCAGCAATGGCTGCAGCCAGACGGTCACTGTCGTGCTCACCAACACGCCACCCGCCGACTCCAACGCCGTTAAATACGTCCAGTGGCCGAAGACGGTGGGCGGCTACGACGTTTATGACCGCACCGTCATCTTCCTGGCCGATGACTTCCCCTGCACCAACACGGGTCTGATCACCGACATCCATATCTGGTGCTCGTATTTGGGTGACCTGGTGGACAACCCGCCGATGTGGCTGGGTATCTGGAGCGACGTGCCGGTGGGGCCAACCAATACTTCCAGCCACCCGGGCCAACTCCTGTGGCAGCAGACCTTCACGCCCGACCAGTATCAGAGCTACTTCTGGAGCTGCGGTGCCGAGTGGTTCTATATGCCGGCGGCGCACCGGCACCTTCTACGCGCCGGACTCGCAGGTCTATTACTACGTGTTCAACCCGGCCAATCCGTTCGTGCAACAGGGCTCGCCGCAGCACCCAACGAACTACTGGCTCTCAGTCTATTGCACCGACTACGCGTGGTTCGGCTGGAAGACCTCGACCAACGCCTACACCGACGCTGCCGTCTGGACATTCTGGCCGCCCAGCGGCGCCAACACCTGGACCCCCATGAGCGATCCCTACTTCGGCGGGCCTCTGAATATGGCGTTCAAGATCACCACCAGCACGAATCCATTGCCGTCGAGCGGGGTCAAGTTCACCCAGCCGCCGGACCTCTCGACCAACGGCTTCGATGTGCGCGCCTTGCAGCCCAAGATCCTGGCTGACGACTTCCTCTGCACCAAGACCGGGCCGATCACCAACATCCACCTCTGGGCCTCGTGGATCAACGACTACGCGGATACCAATGCCGTGTTCCAGCTTGGGTTCTGGAGTGACGTGCCAATCACCGCCAGCCTGGGGGCCAACTTGCTCGTCAACGGCACCTTTGAATCGGCCTTCACCAACGCCGGCTTCTCGAGCAGTTTGGACGGCTTGGCCGACTTCATCCCGCCTGGGTGGTATCGGTATGAGACCTTCTCCGGGGGCGTGGCGGAGAACTCGTACATCGGGCCGGTGCCGGACAATGGCCTGAGCGCCCCAGGCAGCCAGGCGGTGATGTTCTCGCGCAACCTGGGTGACAAGAGTGGCGATTGGACGGCCATCTACCAGCCCCTGGCGATCAACGCCGGCGCGTATGCTCACTTGTATCTGACCCTAGACGTGAGGGTGTGGTCGCACGACCTGGAGGCGGGTGGCTGGGAGGCCCCGGCCTTTGAATGGCCCGCCGTCGTCGAAGTGGATTATGTGGACATACACGGCGGCAACCAGGTCTGGCGCCACGGCTGGTATCTCGACCCGCCGGGCGATGATAACCGTAGCCCGATCAACGATCCGGGACAAGGCTTGATCCCGTTCTATAACGATACGCTGGTGCCGCAAGGGGTGTGGGTCCCGAACAACTTCGACCTGCTTGCCGAGTTGCCTCAAGTCCAGACCATCAACCGCATCCTCGTCGGCGGCTCCGGCTGGAACTTCTCCAGCGAAGTGGACAACGTAGCCATCCGGCCGCCACTGGACTATACGAATGCGTTCAGCCATCCCGGCAACCTGCTCTGGTCGAATATCTTCGCGCCGGGCCAGTACAGCTACAGCTTCTATCCAACCAACTACCAGCCGTACTACGATCCCGACTATGGGAGCGGCGGCGTAATGGGCAGTGAGATACAGGTCTGGCAATACGACTTCCCGGTCCAAACCAACGCGGCTTTCGCCCAGACCAACGGCCATGTCTATTGGCTCTCGGTCTCAGCGCAAAGCCAGTACTACTTCGGCTGGAAAACCGCCGCCAACCGCTGGAACGACGACGCCGTCTTCGGTCACGTGGCCGCCTGGAATCCGCTGGGCGACTGGCAGGAACTGTTCGATCCGTCTGGCACGCGAAGCCTCGACCTGGCCTTCAGCCTCACCACTCGTGGGATGATAGTCACGCCGCCGGTGATCACCAACGTCTGGGTCACCAACACGGTCATAGGGGCAGTCACCCGCGAGGTCCTCGGCCTGGAGTGGACTTACGTGAACGGGACGGCTTACCAGGTCTTCTCCGCGCCTGATTTGGGGCGCCGCAACGATGGGGCTGATATAACCTGGACGCCGTGCGGGCCGGTGCTCTTCCCGCCCAACCACTTCTACTGCGAAACCAATGCCATGCCGAGCCAGCGGTTCTACCGGGTATTGGCCATTGACCCGTAAGTCCGGTGGCCGGTCGCGGCATTCTCCTTCCCAGCAGAAACGCGAAGGCTCGTGAAGACGGGGCGGCGCCGGCCTGCGCCGCTCTCGTAGCGGTTCGGGCGTCTCGTCCGATTGTGGGTAGTGGGCGGGGCGCCCGAAATGCAAATAGGAATGTCTTGACCGGGCGCCCCCAGTGTGCCTCAAACTATCCCGACGGTTTGCAGTGAGTTGTGCCCAGGCGGCGGACGCTTGGTTGGGCTTGGGAACGGGTGGCAACGAAATGAAAACCTCTGTTTCGGGGTGGGTCTTGGCCGGCCGGGGGAGGAGTGTATCTTTGTGCCGTCAACCGGGCTGGCGCACAACTTGGGTCACATACAACGAAGTTCTTTCGTGCGGGAGAGGAGAGAATCAAACCTATGAAAACAACACTTTCAACCTTCAACCTTGCGCCTTTCAGGACCGCCCCAAAAGGGCTGAGCAGGATAGTCTTGAGCTTGCTAGGCCTGCTGGCGGCTTTCAACGCCTCGGCGGTGGGCAATGTCGTCATCAGCCAGGTCTGTGGCGGCGGTGGCGGGACCGGCTACTACAGGTACGACTACGTGGAACTTTATAACCGAACCGATGCGGCGGTGACCATGCCCGCCTGGTCCATCCAATACGCGGCGGCCAGCGGCAACTTCTCTTCTGTTTACGCAATACCAGCCGGAACGGTCATTCCAGCCGGCGGTTACTTGTTGGTCCAGGTGAGCAGTGCTGGATCGAGCGGCCTACCCTTCCCCGTGCCGGCGGACTTGACCACCACCGCCCTTAACATGGCGCAAAACAGCGGCAAGGTGGCGCTGGCTAATACCACGACGGCACTGGGCGCGGTCTCTTCGCTGCCCGATTCCCGCATTGTGGATTTCGTCGGTTACGGCGCCGCCAATCTGGGCGAAGGGGGGACAGAAGTGAACAACGGCGCTGCCTTGAACAACATGCAGGGCTGCGTTCGGAAAATGGCCGGATACCGGGACACAGACAACAACAACCTCGACTTCGACGTTGTCACCGCACCCGTTCCACGCAACAGTAGAGCGGGCAAGCTCCACTTCTTCGCATCCAACCTGCTGCCACCGACCAATGGCGTGTATTCCGCGCAGCCCGGCTCGACCTGGGCCTATGCCAATGGCTACATCGTCAGCAACTTCGTTCAGCGCTTGTTCACAGGGAGCATCCCGCCCCCGCCGCCAGGCGCTCTAACATCCCCCACGTTCGGTTTCACCGCGGAGTTTGAGCTTTCTGTTAATAACGGCCTCACCTGGCAACCCGTCAGCACCCCCTATGCTGGCATCCAGGTGCAGGTGGCGTCCAACAGCACCGTCGGCGGCTATGCGGTCTATACCAACGCCCTGACCAGTTCAACCATCTCCGGCGGGGGCCTGCCCAGCGGCGTCATCATCCGCCAAAATCCGGGCACCAACTCGCCGGGCCAGACGCGTATCCAGACCATCCCCGGCGGCTGCATGCTGTCCAGTTTCTTCGACATCTTCACCCAGATTAGCACGGACAACGGCAATACGTGGCTGTCAGCCACCAACGGGCCGACCCACCTCGAGGTGAAGCCGGATCCGGCACTGGTGGCGGCCACCCCCGCGCCGCGCACGGTCATGCCCATGCCTGATGGCCAGTATCTCATTCCCGGGTCAGGGTCACAACGTTACCTGAATGGCATCATGCTCACGAACATCAAGCATAAGCTTTTCACCGCCTGGATGGAACCGCCGGCCTTCGGTTCTACGAATACCCAGACCTTAAACTCGCAACTCGACTGCCAGTTTTCCCAGGATGGCGGCTTGACATTCATGCCCGTTCGCGCGCCGGTCACCATGACCTTCAAGATCAACAACGCCCGCGGCTTCCAGAACCAATCCACCTACGAGACCGAGGTTGCCCAATTCGATGTCAGCGGTGGCGACCTGCCTCTCGGGGTCCGTTTACGCGTCAGCCCGAACAATTCCACCACAGGCGGCACCTGGATGCTCGCCGGGGGCGGCGGCGGCGGCGCCGGTGGCGGAGCGGCCATCAGCAGCTTCTTCGACATCTTCACCCAGATCAGCACCGACAACGGCAATACGTGGCTGTCAGCCACCAACGGCCCTGCCCACTTGGAACTGCAGCGCATTGCTCCCGCCAACCTGTTCACCAACAATCTCTTTCCTCCCCTGGCGGGGACGTTAGTCTGTACGCAGCAGTGGTTTGCCTATTATCTCAATGGCATTGTCATTACCAACATGGTTCTCGGCCAGTTCAGCGCGGCCATCTCCCCGCCGTCGTCGGGCGGTAACATCACCCATAGCTTCGGCTCGACAGTGGAGTTTGACCTCTCGCAGGATGGCGGCCTGAGCTACACTCATACCTCCTCCCCAGCCGCCGTCACCGTTGCGATCACCAACAGGCTGGGGGATGACGGCACGACCATCTATTACGACACCGAGATGAGTCAGTTCGACGTTTCCGGCGGCGGCCTGCCGGGCGGCGTCCAAATCCGCGAGAGCCCAACCAAGGCCTCGCTAGGTCGCACGACCTCCAGCGCGGTGTCAGGGGGCGCCAGCGGCTACCAGATTGACAGCTTCTTTGACGTTTACACTGAGGTTAGCGTTGATGGCGGCCAGACATGGCAGCCGACCGTCGCCGGGCCGGCAACCATTACACTCAAGCCCAGCGCACCAACCTCCTCTGTGCTGGGCATCACCTGTCCCAGCAACATGGTTGTGACGACGACCAGCCCAGCCGGGGCCGTGGTCTATTATACGCCGCTGGTTAGCGGGACCTGCCCGCCATTCACGACCAACTGTGTGCCGCCCGGTGGCAGCACCTTTCCCATCGGCGTCACCACGGTCACTTGCGCAGCCAAGGACGCCTGCGGCCAGCAGACCAACTGCGGCTTCACCGTTACCGTGGTGCCGCGGCCTCTGGGTATCACCTGCCCGACCAACATGACGGTTACGGCAACCAACCCTGCCGGGGCAATCGTCCTTTATGCGCCATCAGTCACCGGTGGCTGTCCCTCTATCAATACCAACTGCAACCCGCCGAGCGGCAGCATCTTCCCCATCGGCACCACCACCGTCAATTGCACCGCCACCGACGCCTGCGGCCAGCAGACCAATTGCAGCTTTACGATCACCGTGGCGCCGCGACCCCTGAGCATCACCTGTCCGAGCAACATCACCGGGCGCGCGACCAACCCGGCCGGGGCCGTGGTGACTTATACCGTGACTGGCCAGCGGCGGCTGCTCCGCCCTACAGCCGGCATGTAACCCGCCCAGCGGCAGCACCTTCCCGATCGGCACCACCACCGTGAACTGCACCGCGACGGATGCCTGCGGCCAGCAGGCCAATTGTTCCTTCATGGTCACCGTGCTGCGGCAACTGCACAAACACTTCTACCTGTTGGACCTCCTGCCGCCAACCAACGGCATGTACCTTGCCGCCGGCGCCGGCGGGCGTCACATTCCCCGGCGGCATCATCATCAGCAACGTCTCCCATCGCTGCTTCAGCGCGGGCGTAGTGCCGCCGTCCACGCTCGGCGGCAGCCTGACCGAGTCGTTTACTTGCCAGGTGGAACTGGACATTTCGCTCGATGGCGGCGCTAGCTGGCAATCGTGCGTGGTCAGCAACGTCCCGGTCACGGTTGGGATCACTAACCTCGGTCTCGACTCCGGCGACACCCTCTTCGGGACCGAGATGACGCAACTGGACGTCAGTGGCGGGACCCTGCCGAGCGGCGTGGTGATCCGCGAAAGCCCGACCAAGGCTTCGCTGGGCCAGACGCGCATCGAGATGACCGCGGGCGGCTACCAGATAGACAGCTTCTTCGACATCTTCCTGGAGGTCAGCACCGACAACGGCGGCACCTATGTGCCGGCGGGCGGGGCATGCACGGTGCAATGGAAGCCCGATCCGGCACTCGGTTTGGGGTGGCGCCCGCGCCGCGGACGGTGCTTCCGATGCCCGACGGGAGATATATGTGGGGTCTGTGGCAGGCTTACGGCAATGGGGTCGTGCTCACCAATATCCGGCACAAGCTTTTCACCAGTTGGATGGAGCCGCCGGTTTTCGGCGGGTCGCAGTCCCAATCCTTTGATTCGCAACTGGATTTCCGGCTCTCCACCGACGGCGGGGCGACCTACTATGCCGCCCGCGCGCCGGTCACCTCAACGTTCACCATCAACAACGTCCGCGGGTTCGAGGGCCGGTCGCACGTACGAGACGGAGTGCACGCAACTCGATGTTTCCGGCGGCGACTTGCCCGTCGGCGTGATGATCCGTGAAAGCCCGACCAAAGCGAGCTATGGCGGACACAGTTCGCTGGCCGGCGGCGGGGGCGGCGGCGGGGGCGGGGGCGCCGCGCTCAGCAGCTTCTTCGACATCTTCACCGAGGTCAGCACCGACGACGGCTTGACTTGGACTCCGGCCACCAACGGCCCGTGTCACTGGGAGTTGGGCCGGATTGCCCCCGTTTACGAATATACCAACAACCTGATGCCGAGTCTGCAGGGCCAGTACATCAGCACCCAGCAGTGGTGGGCGTACTATGCGGACGGCATTGTGCTGACCAATGTCGTCATCCGCAACTTCACCGCGGCCATCACGCCGCCCATGCCGGGCTTTGCCACCAGTCACACCTTCGGCGCGACGGTGGACTTTTGGCTGTCGCTGGACGGCGGCCTGACTTACAACCATACCAACGCGGGGGCAACCGTCGAGCATCCAGATCACCGCCCGGTTGGGCGGTGACGGCGTGACCGAGTATTACGACACCGAGATGACCCAACTGAACATCTCCGACGGCGGGCTGCCGGCGGGCGTCCAAATCCGGGAAAGCCCCACCAAAGCGTCGCTGGGCCGCACCACCACCAGTGGGCCGGGCGGCGGTGGCGGCGGTAGCGACTACCAAATAGACAGCTTCTTCGACATCTACACCGAAATCAGCACCGACGACGGATATGGTGGCTGCCCACGATCGCCGGGCCGGCGGAGGTGCTGCTGGACGCAGGCGGTGGCTTTCTCCGACCCCGGTGACGATCACCGGCGTCGTCCCGAACGGCGGCGGCTACACCATCACCTACACTGACGGCGGCGGCTCACAGTTCGTTCTGCTGTCAAAATCGAATCTCGGGGATCCCAGGTGGACGAGCGTCGCAACCAACGCGACCGGCGCCGGGTCATTCTCGGTGCCGCCCGCCGGCAGCGCGTTCTACCGGATCCAGAGCCGCTAACCCCTCTCCTTAAAGGTAAGGCGACAGCAGGCGGGCCACCCCGTCGAGCAGGCGCACCGGGAGCGAGCGCGGCATCGGCCTGCTGGAGGGTCATTGGGCGGGCAGTCTGGAGCTTGGCGGCGACGATGCCCTCGAGGCGGCGGGCGAGGTCAAGGTCGTAGCACTCGAGGTTATACTCGAAGTTGAGGCGCAGGCTGCGCGGGTCCCAGTTGGCGGAGCCAAGCAGGCCCAGCAGCCATCCACGATCATCAGCTTGGAGTGGTCGAAGGGCGGCGGGGTCAGCCAGAGCCGGCAGCCGTGGGCGAGGACTTGCCACCACATCGCCCGCGAGGCCCACGTGACAAAGGGCAGGTTGGTCTTCTCGGGCAGCACGATATCCACCTGCACGCCGCGCATCGCCGCCACGTTCAACGCCGACACCAGCGGCGGGTCGGGCAGGAAATAGGGCGTGACGATGCGCACCGAGTAACGCGCGATGGCCAGCGCGCCCAGCAGCGTCCAGCGCAGTTTCTCGAAGTCCTCGTCCGGGCCGTCCGGGACGCCGCGGGCGAGAACCTGGCCGGCGGGTTCGGGCTTGGGGAACCAGTCATCGCCGCGCAGGGATTCGCCCGTCGTGAAGAGCCAGTCGTCGGCGAAGGCCTCCTGCATTTGGGTGACGACCGGGCCGCGCACGCGGAAATGGATGTCCTGCACGGGGTGCCTGGGCTTCGTCCTCGGAGCGCCGGCCTCCGGCCCGGCGCCGGTGCGTCCCGCCGGGCCGGAGGCCGGCGCTCCAGCCAAACAATGCCCGACCCGGATGTTCATGCCGCCGGTGAAGCCGATGCGCCCGTCGGCCACCAGGATCTTCCGGTGCGTGCGCAGGTTCATCGCCACCAGGTGCCACAGCGCAAACGACGGGAGAAAGCGCGCGTGCCTCACGCCTTCGCGGCGCAGGTTGAGTAGGATCGTCGGCCAGGAATAGCGGGTACCGGTGGCATCAATGAGGACGCGCACCTGCACGCCGCGGCGGGTGGCGTCGCCCAGCGCCTTGGCGAAAGCCACCCCCACTTCGTCGCGGTCAAAGATATAGCTGCAGAAAGAAAGGGTGTGCTTGGCTTGCTGAATGGCTTCCAGCATCGCGGGGAAGGCTTCGTCGCCGTTCATCAGCGGCTCGATGCGGTTGCCCGCCAGCAACGGCCGCTGCACCACGCCATCCAACAACCGCACCAGCATGGCCAGGTGCGCGGTGTGGCCGGGCAAATGGTGGTGCAGCTCGTCCGGCGAACATTTCGGCTGCGTCTCGTGGGCGCGGTAACGGGCCAGGCCGCGCCGCAGCAGGAGCGCCTGGCGGCGGATGCGGTTCACGCCGAGGATGAAATACAACGCCGCCCCGCCCAGCGGCACCAGCCAGATGAATCCCACCCACGCAATGGCCGCCCGCGAATCCCGTTTATTGAGCACCGCGTGGGCCGAGGCCGCCAGCGAGAGCAGGATCGCCAGCGCGGCCAAGGCGAGGTGCCAGACCTCGTGCGCTACGTCCCACAGGCTGATGGCAAGGAAAGCACTCATGGACGGGCATAATCTTGGCAGTGGCCGACCTCAAAGCAAGACACGGATTTCACGGATCGGCACCGATTGCGCGAAGCGGAGGACAGGAAAATTGAAGACAGGAAAATGAAGGGCAGCCCCATTTTCCTGTCTTCAATTTTCCTGTCCTCTCTGAGGTTCTGCGCGCGCAGCTTGCTTAGCTCTTCAATCCCTTGAGGTTGGGCTCCAGCCGCTTGCCTTCTTTGAGCAGCGCGGCCAGGGTCAGTTCCTTGCGACGATAGGCGGCCTCGCGGCCCAGCACAGCCGTCAGATTCGAGCGCACCGACGGCACAACGGTCGGGTTGGAGCAATCGCCGCTGGTCACGGCGGCGTGGAACTCGTTGATGTTCACCACTGTGCCGCTCTCGTAAAGGTTGCCCACCTGCGCCCGCACCGCCGTTTCGGGGCCGCGCCAGCAGGTTTTATGGATGGGCATAATAGCCTTGCTGCTGGCAACACCCATCGGGATATATTTTGTGTTCTTTCAGGGTTGGTTGTTATTGCCACTGCTTATCGTTGCTGCGCTGTGCGTGGTTTTCTACTCGCCGGTGATATTGAAGCATAAATGGCCGGAGTGGTCGGCCGGTTTTGGATTAGGAATGTTGCCCGTATTAGGGACATATTTCGCGCAAACCGGCTCTTATTCTTTGCCGGCGTTTTTTGCCGCCGTACCTTCTTTTATTTTAGTGCACAATCTTCTTTTACTTAACGAGTTTCCTGATGTAAGCGCAGATCAGACAGTTGGACGGAAGACCCTGCCCATTACCATGGGGAAGCCGAAGGCGGCCAAAGTTTTTGCGGCGTTTACCATATTAGTCTATCTCTGGATTATCGGAAGCGTTATAGCCCGGATAACACCGGCCTGGACATTGATCGGCCTGCTTACTCTGCCCTTTGCCGTCAAAGCGATTCGCGGTTCCTTAAAACCGGATGATATGACCAGCCTGATTCCGGCCATGAGTAACAACGTGCTGGTCGTGCTGGCAACCCAATTATTGCTGGGTGTTGGTTACATTCTGGCGGTAGTTATATAAAGCAGAGGTTTTTTTGGCCGGCAATAGTCAAAACGAATTTCGGCGCAAGTCGCTGTCTCCTATGTTTAGCGGGATAACCGGAAGCTATGACCTGATTAATCATGTTTTTACCTGGGGCATGGATAGGCGCTGGCGGGGTAAATTAGTTGCGGAATGCCTAAAGCTAAATCCGGAAAAGGTATTGGACCTTGGTTGCGGTACCGGCGATCTGGCAATCAATATTGCCCGCCGTGCCAAGGGGAATCTGCATGTTACCGGCTATGATTTCAGTCGCCCTATGTTGGAAATAGCCGCCCAAAAGGTGCAGGCGGCGGTACCGGATAAGAAAATATCCTTTATTTACGGCAAAGCGGCGCAAATGCCCTTTCCCGATGCCTATTTCGACTGTATCGGCATTTCTTTCGCTTTTCGCAATCTCATATACAAAAATCCGCTGGCGGAGAGGCATATTGCCGAGATAGTAAGGGTGCTCAAACCGGGCGGCAGCTGCCTTATTGCCGAATCCAGTCAGCCGCGAAACAAGCTCATCCGCTGGCTTAACCATTTTTATTTGTGCACTTATGTTTATTGGAGTCGGGTATGTTAATTTCCGGCGATAAGAAGGCTTATAAGTATCTTACAGAATCAACTATAAATTTTTTCACGCCGGAAAAATTGGAAAAACGGCTGCTTGCCGCTGGTTTCCGGCAGGTTTATTACCAGCCGCTTTTTTTCGGAGCGGCGGGCATCTATCGGGCGCTGAAATAAACAGAAGATATATATTGGAGATGAAAATGATCATTGTTACCGGCAGCATTCTTGCCAAAAGCGACACTAAAGATAAACTACTTTTGCTGAGCTTGGAACATTGCGGTGTTCACGTACCGAGCCGGGTTGCCTTCTTCATGGTGTGCATCAAGATTGCGAAGATTCACTGCGCCTTGTGTTCGTTGAAGAGTGGTCTGATCGGGACTCGCTCGCGGCACATTTTGCTTTGCCTGCTTCCCGCACTTTTGTGAAAGAGGCGTCAATGCTCGCCGCCGAGCCGCCGAAGATGAATGTTTATGAGACGATTCCTATCAAGGTGTAAATTTCTACACAGCTTTATGATTAAATCCTTATAAAAAAGGGATAATCCCGCCTATCCAAATCAATTGTTTGACTATATCTATCCATTATTAAACGCTATCCTTGACTTGCGGCTTTCGGGCTATATACGAATTAATTTTCCAAACCGAAGACAGACAGAAGATCATTGAGATTATATGGGTAAAGGAGAGATTTAAGTGGATAAAAAAAGTTCAACTACGATCTTGCGGCCATGGAATATTTTTTTAATCCTCGTTCTATCGCGCTTATCGGCGTATCCAAAGATATCCGCAAGCCCAGCGGAAGATCATTAAACGCTCTGTTCAAATGGAATTACACGGGCAAACTTATATCCAATTAATCCTAATTACACCGAAATCCACGGGGTAAAATGTTATCCGTCATTATTGGAGATACCCAGCGACGTGGAGATGGTTATTATCAGTGTTCCCGCGCAATCGGTGCTGGCGGCATTACAACAGTGTGTCGTGAAAAAGGTCAAGGCTGTGGTGCTCTTCACTTCAGGATTTTCTGAAGTCGGCCCGGAAGGCAAAGCCCTGCAAGAGCAAGTGGCACAACTTTCCCAAAAAAATAATCTGAGGATATTGGGCCCCAATTGCGTCGGTCTCGTGAATTTGAGCAATTCGGTAATGGCTTCCTTTGCTAATATTGTTGATTTGAAGCCGGTCTATCCGATGTCTTTGGGGTTCGTCACGCAAAGCGGTGCTTTCGGGACTTTGATCTTCGCCCAGGCGGTTCAGGCAGGTGTCGGTTTCAGTTCATTTGTTAGTGTCGGGAATGAAGCCGATACGGAATTTTCCGATTTCCTTTCTTATCTTTTGACTACTCCTGAAACTAAGGTTATCGGCGGATATTTGGAAGGCGCGAAAAACGGTACTAAATTCCGTAAAGCAGCCCAGAATGCCCTGAAACTGAAAAAACCGATTTTAATAATGAAAGTAGGACGGACAAAGCCGGCGCCAGAGCGGCATCATCCCATACCGGCTCTCTGGCCGGGGATGATAAGATTTATGAAGCGTTTTTCCGTCAGATGGGAATTATTCGCATCGAAACGTTGAGCGAACTGACATCTTTCGTCATCGTTCACCGCGGCGGCCGCATGCCCGAAGGTAATAATATTGGTATTCTCTCCATTTCCGGCGGAGCGGGTGTTTTGATGGCGGATAAATGCGAATCGTTGGGGCTCAATGTGCCAGAGTTCACGGGCGAGACGCGCCGCATACTGGAGGCGTATCTGCCCCCCTTTGGTTCCGCCAAAAATCCGGTTGATCTGACTTCGGCAGTGGTAGCTGAACCGGAAATGCTCGGTCATTGTCTGAGAGCCCTTGTGGCGGATGATAATATTCATATGATAACAGTGGCCATGGGTTTTATGCCTCACAGCGCGCCGATTCTGGCCAAAGACCTGATCGAAATTTATCAATCAACAACTAAGCCTATTGTGCTCACAACTTACAATATTTCTTCTTCGGAAGTGATTGCCAAAGCGATTAAGTCGATTGAAGACGCCGGTATGCCGGTGCTGAAGGATCACTTGCACTCCATTCAGGCGATGAGTAATCTGGCCCGTTACAGCGCCAAGGTCAGAAGGACTGCGGATATTAAAGAGGATAGTGAGGCAATAAAACCGGATAAAGAGGCCGAAAAGATAATAAAAAATCCGGATGCCTTATCGGAGTACGAAGCAAAAAAAGTTTTGGCGGGCTATGGGATACCTGTAACCCGTGAAGTACTGACCACCTCCGCCGATATGGCGGTAGAGTCAGCCCGCAAATTGGATTACCCGGTGGCCTTAAAAATTCAGTCCGCGCAGATTACGCATAAGACGGAAGCCGGAGGTATCAAGCTAAATGTAGTAAGCGACGCAGAGGTTCGCGCGGGTTTTGAGGAGGTTATATCCAACGCCAAAAAATATATGCCGGAAGCTAAAATACAGGGCGTTCTGGTTCAGGAAATGTTAAAGGATGGAGTTGAGGTAATTATCGGTACGACTAAGGATCCGGTGTTTGGTCATGTAATTATGTTCGGGCTCGGCGGCATTTTCGTGGAGGCGCTCAAGGATGTTTCTTTCCGTATAGCGCCACTTAGCCGCGTAGATGCGCAAGAATTGGTAAGCGAGATTAAGGGCTACAGTGTACTCACGGGGATAAGGGGCAAGCCGCCTGTGGATATGGATACGCTGGTGGATGTGATTTTAAGGGTTTCCCGTTTGGTGACTGACCATAGGGATGCCATAAAAGAATTGGACATTAATCCTCTGATGCTTTTTGCGAATGGCGCGAAAGTAGCAGATGCTTTGATTATCAAGAAATAGAATAGCGGCAGATATATATAACTCGAAGGGAAGAGGCGTGAAATGTTTGATAAAGATGAACTCAAAAAAATCAACACTGCCAAAGAAAAGTGGGAAAAAGAAATACTGCAAAAATCTCTAAGCCGTGAAAAGGAACGCAAAGAGATTTTCACCAGCATTTCCGGAACCCCTGTAGAGAGGCTCTACACGCCGCTGGAAACAACGAATCTGGATTATACCAAACAGATAAATTATCCGGGACAGTATCCCTTTACTCGCGGCGTCCAGCCCACCATGTATCGCGGCCGTTTCTGGACAATGCGCCAATATGCCGGTTTCGGCAGCGCCAAAGAGAGCAACGAGCGCTACCGCTATCTCCTCCAGCAAGGTCAGACTGGTATCAGCGTAGCCTTTGATCTTCCCACCCAAGCGGGGTATGACAGCGATCATCCGCTTTCCATGGGCGAAGTCGGCAAGGTTGGTGTTGCTATCGATTATATCGGTGATATGCATGTCCTGTTCGATAAGATTCCTCTGGATAAGGTTACGACATCCATGACCATCAACGCTCCCGCCACCGTACTTTTGGCCATGTATCTGGCAGTTGCCGACGAGCAAGGAGTTTCCTACGACAAGCTTGGCGGCACGGTGCAAAATGATATTCTCAAAGAGATTACTGTCCGCGGCCAGTACATCTATCCTCCCCAGCCGAGCATGAAACTGACGGTGGATTTAATCGAATATTGCTTTAAAAATGTTCCCCGCTGGAATTCCATCAGTATCAGTGGATATCATATTCGGGAAGCGGGCTCCACTGCCGCGCAGGAAGCGGCCTTTACCATCGCGGATGGCATTGCTTATGTTCAGGCCTGCATCGACCGCGGCCTGGATGTCGATGCCTTTGCTCCGCGGCTCAGTTTCTTTTTCAACGCTTTTACTAACGTACTGGAGGAAACAGCTAAGTTCCGGGCGGCTCGCAGGTGCTGGGCTAAGGTAATGAAAGAACGCTTCGGGGCTAAAGACCCGCGCTCCATGATGCTGCGCTTCCATGTGCAAACGGGCGGAGTCACGCTTACGGCGCAGCAGCCGTTGAATAACGTCGTCCGGGTTGCCCTGCAAGCTTACGCTGCGGCGTTGGGCGGCTGCCAATCACTGCACACCAATTCCTATGACGAGGCGCTGTGCCTGCCCACCGAGCAAGCGGTAACGGTTGCACTGCGCACCCAGCAAATCGTGGCCGAAGAAAGCGGTGCTACCGATACGATAGACCCTTTGGCCGGTTCATATATGGTTGAAGCAATGACCGATAAAATCGAAGCGCAGATAGAAGAGTATCTTCAAAAGATCGATATCCTGGGCGGAACGCTAGCCGCCATCGAGCAAGCTTTTATCCAGAAGGAAATTCAGCAAAGCGCCTATCGTTTTCAGAAAGAAATCGAAAGCCACGAGCGCGTTTATGTTGGCATCAACAAATACACAATGGAAGAACCGGCTTGCACAAATTTGCTGAAAATAGATATGAAAATAGGCGAGACCGAAGCAAAAAAACTGCGGGAAATGCGCGCTAAGCGCGATAATACAAGATGGAAAAAAGCGCTGGAACATCTGCGAAAAGTTTCTCTCAGCAATGAAAACGTGATGCCCGCCGTCATCGAAGCAGTTAAAGCCGATGCAACCATTGGTGAAATATGCAATGTGTGGCGGGAGATTTACGGCGAATATAAACCCAAACAGTTTTTCTAAGTCGGCTGTTGAAAAATGCCCATCTGATCGGAGGATTATTGAATGGGAAGTAAAAGAAAAATCAGGATAGTTCTGGCCAAACCGGGCTTGGACGGGCATGACCGCGGAGCAAAGCTCCTGGCAAGAATATTTATGGAAGCGGGCATGGAAGTGATTTATACGGGCTTGCGGCAAACTCCCGAAATGATTGTCGAGACCGCTCTGCAGGAAGATGCTGATGTGGTGGGGCTAAGCAGCTTATCCGGCGTGCATAATTATTTTTTCCCCCGGGTAACGGAACTACTTCGTGAAAAAGGCATGGATGATATTCTGGTGGTAGGGGGGGGCATCATTCCTGATGAAGATGTTGCGGAGTTGAAGAAATCCGGCATAGCGGAAATTTTTGGACCCGGAACATCCACGGAGCAAATCGTTAATTTCATCCAGACACACGTGCGAAAGCACGATTAGAAAAAACCTTCAAGGAGAAAACATGAAAGTTCTGAAAGTCGATCATATTGGTGTCGCCGTAAAAAGCATTGACGCAGCAAAACAACTTTACAGCGGGTTTCTTGGTCTTAGTCATGCCGGAAGTGAAACTGTCGCGGAGCAAAAGGTGATCACGGCTTTTTTCCCGGTCGGCGATACGGAAGTCGAACTTTTGGAATCCACTTCTCTCGATGGACCCATCGCGAAATATCTAGAAAAGAAAGGGGAGGGGATTCAGCATATTGCCTTCCGTGTAGACAATCTGGAAGAAGCGTTGGCTGAACTCAAGGCCAAGGGGATTCGATTAATAGATGAAAAGCCTAGGCGCGGCGCGGGCGGGGCAAAAATCGCGTTTCTCCATCCCCGGTCCACTTTTGGCGTTTTAATCGAACTTTGCGAAAAGGAATAAGATGCGTTTCGTAAGAAGTACATTGTAAGAAATATAAGGCATACGTGTTGCTTTCTTGGGGTTAAATGTTATCTTAAATTTTTATCAACAAGCGAATAAAAAATAGCTTGACTAGGTAAAGTTGATTTGTAATTATCTCCCGCGGTGAGTGTGTTACCTAATTTTTGCTGTTTCCAAAATTAATATTGCACGCTTCCGCATAATTAAAAAGAGAACTCGTACAACCACGATAATTATAGAAAAAATAGATGAGTCATAAAAGGATTATCCGGTATATCGAGCTTTCGTAAAGTGAAATTTTTATAACATTAATCTGAGGAGGGAGGTAATATTATGAAGAAGAAGGCAGTGCGTCCTGCAAAAAAGAAAAAGAAAGCTAAAAGTTCGGTTAAAAAGAAGAAGGTAACTGCAGTCGTGTAAAAAAGAAAAAAGTCACACTTTCGGTAAAGAAAAAGAAAGTTACCCGTCCTGTCAAGAAAAAGAGAGCGGCGCTTACAGTTAAAAAGAAAAAGATAGCGCGTCCGGTCAAAAAGAAGAAAGTAGCGCGTCCGGTAAAGAAAAAGGTAACCCCGCGGGTTAAAAAAGAAAAAGCGGCAGCTCCAGCTAAGAAGAAAATAACATATCAGGATAAACCATGGATTGCTCATTACGACAAAGGTGTTCCGGCTAACATTAAGTTTACCAATACCCTGCTAACTGATGATCTCGATAGTGCGGCAAGGGATTATCCGCAAAGAGTCGCCTTTATATCTCAAGATTATAAGATCACTTATGCGGAATTGAAAGACATGGTATACCGTTTTGCGACCTGCCTGACTGCTTTCGGTATCAGAAAAGGCGACAGTGTCGCCATCCATCTGCCCAATATGATTCAAACAGTTGCCGCTTTTTATGCGAGTTTAAAGATCGGCGCAAAGGCTGTGATGAACAATCCTTTATATACCCCGGCAGAGCTTGAATATCAATTCAATGATTCAGAATCCAAGGTTCTCATCACCCTTGATCTGCTGGCAAATACTATGATTGATCTGAGACCAAAAACTAAAATAAAACAAATAGTATATGCTTCATTTGGCGATTATATTCCCTCCTCAACAGATCCAGCCACGGTATTGGCTGCTAAACCAAAGGAGGCTCAGAGGTTTACGGTTGGAAAGACGTCATTGCCAAGTATCCGCCAAACCCGCCGCAGGTAAACGTTACTTTTGATGATGTAGCCATACTGCAATACACTAGCGGCGTGACCGGCGTTTCCAAGGGGGCCATGCTTACTCATGGCAATCTGAGCAAACAGGTACAGCAAATAGATGCCTCGGATCCAACAGTAAAGAGGGGAGATAAAGAGATATTTTTGGGTGCAATCCCGTTCTTTCATGTTTACGGTCTTTCCACTGTAATGAATTTGACTATTCATTACGCATATACATGTCCTATTCTTGCAAGACCAACCCCGGAGACCCTGTTTGATGCGATACGAAAATACAGACCGACAGTAGCCTGTCTAGTTCCGACAATGTTCATTGGCTTGCTTGCTCATCCGGAATTCGATAAGCTCGATCTTACTTGCCTAAAAAGAATCTGTTCCGGCAGCGCTCCGCTCCCGGTTGAGGTTTTTAATGAATTTGCAAAAAGATCAGGAGCGCAAATTTCAGAGGGTTTTGGTTTAACTGAAGCTTCACCGACTACACAGCCCACCCGTTGACGGGAAAAAGAAAGGCTGGGAGCATTGGAACTCCCTTATCCTAGTACAGAATGCCGGATAGTGGATATAGACACGGGTAAGAAGGTATTTTCGTTGGCGAAACAGGGGAACGAATCATCAGGTTCTCAGGTGATGAAGGGGTATTCGGAAAAAACCTGAAGAAACAGCCATCGCTTTAAGGAACGGGTGGTTGTAGACCCCACTCCACATAGCCAAGATGGATGAGGAGGGATACTTCTTCATTGTTGACCGGAAAGGATATGATCATATCCGGCGGTTATAATGTTTATCCGCGGGATATAGATGAAGTATTGGATGCGCATCCGAAGATTCTGGAAGCGTGCGCTGTCGAAGTGCCGCATCCCACGCGCGGAGCAGGTTAAAGCCTTCGTCGTATTAAGGGAAGGAAAGACCGCGACAGAGCAGGAAATAATAGATTACTGCGCGACCAAATTGGCCAGATAAAGCTTCCTACTATGGTGGAATTCAGAAAAGAACTGCCCAATAAGTAATGCCTGCACAAATTCAACGAGAGAGCAAGAAATGGCAAAACAAATGAAAATACAGAATGATTTGGCGTTGCAACTTAGGGGAAATTGAATTTTTTAGTGCACGCCCTGACTTTCTTGTCGGGGCGTGCATTCTTAAACGTAAGGTTTCAGTTCAAAAAGTTTTTTATTCTGCGTGGAGATGATGTGATAAAATTCGTCCTGGGAATATAGATGTAAGGAACATCATCATCACGCCGGTAAAGGAAATGAGCAAGAATCATCCGGTTTACCGCCTGATGGCCGACAATCATGATGTTGTCGGCGTGTCGGTTTAAAAAAAATGTTTTTTTGAGTCCTGCTTCAATGCGCGGTTTCATCGTCTTATAGCTTTCCCCCTGCGGATAGACATAGTGATATTTATCCGCTTTTCGGGCGTGATAAACTTCAGGCATTTTCCTCTCGATATCTTTATAAGTCATCTCCTCGCAGACGCCGGCATTGATTTCATCGAATTCCCTGATGGGAATAATCTTACAATTCTTCTGCCTTGCACAGATGAGCCGGGCTGTCTGAATCGTCCGCTTTTTGTGGCTGGTTAAAAATATGGGAGATTTGCCGTTTTTTAAAAAAACTGCCCAGGGCTTTTGCCTGCGAAGTACCTTTCGCGGTAAGAGTCGAATCTCCGCCGATACGGTCAACGGTGTTGAATTTCGTTTCCGCGTGCCGGATAAGAAAAAGATTTTTGACCACATCGGTCACCAGAATGTCCTTGATGAGCAAATACAGGGGAATCGCGTCGGTTTGCTTTTCTTCCAATATCCTGTTTTGCAGAGAATCTATGCGAAAATAATTCCTTTCCTTTTTCAAAGGCGTGTAAATCATCCGGTAGTTTTCTATCCGTTTTAAAAATTCTGCTTGTGCCTTCTGTCGACCGAGGCGAGAAAATTCCGGCAGCCTTGTTTTTTCCAGAATGCTCAAAGTCAGGATTTCCTGGTCGTCATTTATGCACTCGATAAAAAGAATGGGGTGGTTATCGAGATTTTCCTCGATCATTTTGCGCCGTGCCCTACTAACGTTGGCTGAGTCCAGTATTGCCACCCGTCCCTTGCCTTCCAGATACGCTTTCGCCCGTTTCATATTGATGAGGGCAAATTTTTTTCTCATCTCTAAGGCGGAAGTGTTATGAGGATGGTAGAAATTTGCCGAGGAAGTTTCTTTCAGCGGCAGGTAAGCTCTCCGGAGATTGCCGTTGTTGAATATCTGTGTGGAAATCCGGCTTTTTCTGAAAGCGTCCTGCAGGCGTATCGCCAGCGTTGATTTTCCCCTTGCCGGAAGACCCATCAAAACCAGATACAATTTTTCATCGTTCATAGAAAGTACGATTTATCTCTAGGGTTATTAATATTAATAAGTTTTGTTTATCATGCTATCGAATCTGGTACAAGATAACAGTTTGCTCTTCGCCGGTAAAACTTACCATAAATTTTTTGATCATTTGCCCTGCCACTTTTTTTAGCTGTTATAGTGATAGGTTTGGAGGTATTCCGGGTCGTTGGTATTTGCAGAAAAGCAATAGCCGCCGGGTCTGGCTCACCCGGCGACTATTTAATTTGATGAAACAAGATTTACTGTTAACAAACAGCAATGTGCGTCGCCTGTGCCGCCACCATATACCATGTTATGAAGAAGGCATTTACGAACGCACCGGCATAGACCAGCCCCGTTTTTTCGTAAAAATAAGTCGATATGAGACTGACGATAAGGAACAACGGGAACAACTGTACCGCTACAATCAGGAACAATGTCTGGTATATTGTATTGATGAAGGGGGCCACTCCTCCTGTTAAAATGGGTATGTACAAAACCAGGAGCATTATGAGATAGCCCAGGGATCCCAGTATCGCACTCACGATCATTCTCTTTTTAAAGGAACCGGTCAGCGAACGCAACTGCCCGTGCAGAGCAACTGCAAACATCAGGTAAAATAGAACCAGAGGAATTACATAACGCAATGCTATTTTAAATTGTGTTGCGCTCATGGGTTTGATAGGCATAATCCAGATCCTGAAATCCACGGTAAAGAAATAAGAAATCACCATAACCGATAAATAGGCTACAGCCGTAACCAGGAAGGCGAACCAGGCGGAAAGTCCGATTTTTTTCCAGGTAGAACCCTTGGCAGCCTTGAGGCCGTAGGATACCGCATTTCCGCCTTTTTTCTTGTTCAGCAGGTGCCAGATCACAAACAGGATGAGAGAAATGATCGCAGCTATGAGCAACCAGAACAAGATATCGTTGGTAATTTGCTGGGGGAAGAACCAGGATTGCTTTAGCTTACCATAGGCGATAAGCGTTGACGGGAAATAGGTTAAAGGTCCGATTATAATCATGAGAATGGCAGCGATCCACCATCCAACTCCGGTTGCGGGTTTCGGGTTTTGCGGTGTCCCCTGCAAGGAGCTGAAATATCCGGCTTGCAGCAGAAGATTGCCGGCGGCAAACACAAGCAGGATGCAACCGATAAGGCCGATAAGGGTGGCGATTTCCTTCCAGAGCCAGATTTGATTGGAAGGAGCGAGAGTTTTTTCCTCACCCAAGGTCTGCTGCAACCAGGAGATGGCATAACCTATCGCTGTGGGCGACTCGGTATCGCCCGGATGGGTTGTTACCGGTTGATAAAGAACGCGTGCCGTTCCGTTTTCGATGGAGCCGTATATTTTGCCGGGTTCGATTGTTTCGGTTACACCGAATACCTTTTTGAGTTTATCGCTGTTGACAACATTGCGTGCTATCGGTACGCTCCACATGAGTAAGGAAAACTCGTCAAATGTGCTTTCTACCAGAGCCATATTCTTGGGATAGGTGGTGCTTCCCTCCGGAGCGAAAGGTGCTCCGGTGGACGATCCTTCCAGAACTAGTGCCTTATAGTCGTCGGGACGAGCCATGGCCGCGGCGAGACTTGCCCATCCACCCATGGAATGACCCACCAGGCCGATTTTGTTCTTATCGACGAAATCAAGACTGCGGAGATAAGCCAGGCCGGGTATACCGCCGTAACCGTTGGCGAAAGCCGGAGGGGCGCTATATCCGTGCCCGCTCTGATCGATTTCCAGAACAACCCAGCCACGGCGCGCGAATTCAATCGAAAATCCCGACATAATCTCCCGCGAATTGATATAGCCATGAACAGTAAGAATGCCGGGCGCCGGTGTCTGCGGCGTGGCATTTTTCGGAATGAACAGAAGGGCGCTCATGATCGAACCGTCAGCCGCCACGAAACGAACATCGCGAACCTTAACCTGGTAAAAATCGTTTTGCACAAGATTGGCGGCTATTCCTCCGACGATAATCATAATTACAGCAATAAATAAAAATACTTTACCTTTCATAAAATCTACCTCCCCTAAACATTTATTTTATAATACTTGATTACCGGTAATCAAACCGGAATCCCCACTGTAAATAAAAATAAAAAGTTGATTGAAGTACGCCGGCAAGTGGCATAATCTTTTTTGCGGCAAAAGACCGAAAAGTTGCCACCTTGTTAATGCGTCCCCGGCGATTGGCAAATTTATACTCTCCCTGGCACAATTAGGCACTATGGTGATAAAAGGTTGCTCTTTTGTGGGGCAAGTATATGAACAAGCCACCTCCTTGTCAAGAAAATTAAATAAAAAAATATCGAGACTTACTGAAAAAATCAATGGGGGTTGACAGTAAAAATTTTGAAAAAAGTGTTCTGGAAAACGCTAACTTGCGAATCATCAAAATACGCATTTTTCTCTTGACAATGATGACGGTCTTATGTCGATATTGCGCCTTCAATAAAACAGGACTATTGAAGGAGGTTAGAGAAGGACACAATGGGCACGAAATTTGTTTATACCTTCTCGGAGGGATACGGAAAAGATAAGAATTTGTTGGGAGGCAAGGGCGCCGGCCTTGCGGAAATGGCTCATCTCGGCATTCCTATTCCGCCGGGTTTTACTATTACTACGGACGTATGTACAGCTTTTTACAAAAATAAGGGTCGCTACCCGCAAGGTCTTAAAGAGCAGGTCTATAAAGCCCTGCAAAAAATGGAGCGGGCAGCCGGTATGAAGTTCGGTGATCCGAAGAATCCTCTGCTGTGTTCCGCCCGTTCCGGGGCGCGTAAAAGCATGCCCGGGATGATGGAAACTGTTCTGAATATCGGTCTTACTTCTAAAACAATTCCCGGTATGATCGCGAAGACAAAAAATGCGCGCTTTGTATGGGATTCATACCGCCGCTTAATTCAAATGTACTCGGATGTGGTTATGGAAAAGGCTGAAGGCCTTGAACCTGCCGAAGGCATGGGTGTGCGCCAGCAGTTAGAACGGGAATTGGCGGCTATGAAGAAGCGCCGTAATGTGACCCAAGATATCGATCTCACAGAAAAAGATCTCGCGGAACTTGCCGAAATTTATAGGTCAAAGATAAAGCAAGTTATCGGCAAATCTTTTCCGGATAACGCTGACGATCAGTTATGGGGCGCAATCGG
This sequence comes from uncultured delta proteobacterium, assembly GCA_963730275.1. Taxonomy (GTDB): domain Bacteria; phylum Desulfobacterota; class Syntrophia; order Syntrophales; family Smithellaceae; genus UBA4810. The sequence continues at coordinate 33,392 of CAVSRI010000030.1, forward strand.
GGCTGTTTTTAAAAGCTGGAATGGCAAACGCGCCATTTCCTACCGAAGGATCGAAGGCATTCCCGATGAATGGGGCACGGCGGTCAACGTGCAGGCTATGGTGTTCGGCAATATGGGTGAAAACTCAGCCACGGGCGTGGCTTTCACGCGCAATCCGGCCACCGGCGAAAACAAGTTTTACGGTGAGTGGCTGCCGAATGCGCAGGGTGAGGACGTTGTTGCGGGAATTCGCACGCCGAATCCGATCAACGAAGAAACTCGTCAGGTGGACGATACCGAAGGGCATCCGAGTTTGGAAAAAGCAATGCCCAAAGCCTATGTGCTCCTCAAAAATATCCGCCAGAGGCTGGAAAATCACTTTAAAGACATGCAGGATCTGGAGTTTACCATTCAAGACGGTCGTGTCTGGATGCTGCAGACACGCAACGGCAAGCGTAATGGTCCTGCCGCCGTGCGGATGGCTGTGGAAATGTTCAAAAGCAAGATGATCAGTGCCGGTGAAGCGGTTACGCGCGTGACTCCCGCTCAACTCGATGAACTGCTTCACCCCATGGTTGATCCGGCAGCCGAAACAAAAGGCGAATTTTTGGTCAAGGGCCTGCCCGCCGGTCCCGGTGGCGCCGTAGGTCAGGTCGTGTTTACGGCGGACGATGCGGTGCGTTGTAACAAAGAAGGTAAAAAAGTAATTCTTGTGCGCGAAGAAACTAATCCTGAAGATGTCGAAGGCATGCGCGCGGCTCAAGGCATTCTCACGGCGCGCGGCGGCATGACCTCACATGCGGCATTGGTCGCTCGTGGTTGGGGAAAATGCTGTATCGTTGGGGCGGGCGCTTTGCATGTAGACATGAACCATAAAATATTGACGGTTGGTAGTAAAGTAGTGCGTGAAGGCGAAATAATTACCCTCAACGGAACCAAGGGACGTGTGTATAAAGGCGCCTTGGCTATGATCAGCGGCACCGAGGACGATAAATATTTTACAGCATTTATGAAGATCTGCGATCAGGTGCGGCGTCTTAAAGTCCGTACTAATGCGGAAACACCGAAGGATGCCGCCAGGGCCATACAATTCGGCGCCGAAGGCATCGGTTTGTTCCGCACCGAGCATATGTTTTACGGAGAGAATAGCGAACAGCCGCTGTTTCATCTGCGTAAGATGATCCTTTCCGACACTATTGGTGAACGCCGCGCGGCATTGAATGATTTGTTTCCCTTCGTCAAAAACGACATTAAAAAAACTATGGAAGTCATGGCCGGCCGGCCGGTGACCATTCGCCTTCTGGATCCACCCCTGCATGAATTCGTGCCGGAAAATCCGCAGGAACGGCAGCGTCTTGCTGCAAGTCTCAATATTTCGATCGACAAACTTAACAACCGGGCGGAAAATTTGCACGAGACTAATCCAATGATGGGACATCGCGGTGTGCGCCTGGGCATTACCTATCCTGAAGTGAGTGAGATGCAAATCCGCGCTATTCTTGAAAGCGCGGCGGAACTCCTGAAGGAAGGAAAAAAAGCACTGCCCGAAATCATGATTCCGGTTGTTTGCGACGTAGCTGAGTTTAAAAATCAGGTGGTCCTGGTAAACAAGGTTTATCCCGAAGTGTGCGCCAAGTACGGCCTCAAGAATATTCCGCATATGGTGGGCACGATGATTGAAATCCCGCGAGCGGCACTGTTGGCTGGTCGTATAGCCCAAGAAGCGGAGTTTTTCAGCTACGGCACGAACGATCTTACGCAGATGACTTACGGTTTCAGCCGTGACGATGTCGGCACCTTCGTGCCCGATTACGTAGAGAAAAAAATTATTCCGGTCGATCCTTTCCAGGTTCTCGATCAGGACGGCGTGGGTCAGCTTATAGAGTTCGGTATCGAACGTGGCCGTAAGACACGTCCGGGTTTGAAAGTCGGCATCTGCGGCGAGCACGGCGGTGAGCCTTCCAGTGTTATGTTTTGCCACCGTGTAGGTATGGACTATGTAAGTTGTTCACCCTACCGCGTGCCGATAGCCAGTCTGGCTGCCGCGCAGGCTGTGATCGAGGAGAAGAAGGAATTGAAAAAGAAACGTAAATAATTACACGAAATCGAAAAAATATTATCCCCAATATATTACCAGGGTTAGTTTTATGAATGAGAGGATTATACGGAGATGGTTGTAAAAAACGAACAGTTGAAAAAATGGGTTAAAGAGGTGTCGGAAATGTGCCTGCCGGATACGGTGCATTGGTGCGATGGCTCTCGTGCTGAATATGACCGGCTCATGTCGCTGATGGTCAAAAGCGGCAGTGCTATCCCTCTTCAGAAACGGAAAAACAGTTTTTTGTTTCGTTCTGATCCCTCGGACGTGGCCAGGGTGGAGGCACGAACCTATATCAGTACCCCTCAAAAGATGGAAGCAGGCCCTACTAATAATTGGATAGATCCTCAGGAATTAAAGACAACGATGAAGTCTCTCTATAAAGGGTGCATGAAGGGGCGCACCATGTATGTGATCCCTTTCTCCATGGGACCGCTTAAATCACCTATCGCCAAGATCGGTATAGAAATCACGGATAGCCCTTATGTTGTTTGCAATATGCACATCATGACCCGCGTGGGAACTAAAATTCTGGATAGACTGGGGAAAAACGGCGAATTCATTCCCTGCCTGCATTCTATCGGTGCGCCGCTCACGAAAGGGCAAAAAGATATACCCTGGCCCTGTGCACCAATGGAGAAAAAATATATAAGCCATTTCCCGGATGAAAATCTTATCTGGTCGTACGGCTCAGGTTATGGGGGCAATGCTCTTCTCGGTAAGAAATGCCTGGCACTGCGCATTGCTTCGGCTATGGCCAAAAGGGAAGGTTGGATGGCGGAGCATATGCTCATTCTCCGGCTGACAAGCCCGGAAGGCAGACAATATCATATTGCAGCAGCCTTCCCTTCCGCCTGCGGCAAGACAAACCTGGCCATGTTGCAGCCGACTATTTCCGGCTGGAGGTGTGAATGTATCGGTGATGATATTTCCTGGATGAAAATAGGCCCTGACGGCCGCTTATACGCGATCAATCCCGAAGCCGGATTTTTTGGCGTGGCGCCGGGCACATCTTACAATTCCAATCCTATGGCTATGGATACGTTGAAAAAAAATATCATCTTTACCAACTGCGCTCTTACCGATGATGGCGATATCTGGTGGGAAGGCATGGACGGCGCACCGCCCCGGCATGCTATTGACTGGAAAGGGCGTGATTGGTCTCCGGATATTAAGGAAGCGGCGGCACATCCGAATGCCCGCTTTACGGCTCCTGCTTCACAATGTCCTATTATCTGCAAAGATTGGGAAAAACCTGAAGGTGTTCCCATTGATATATTCTTGTTTGGCGGACGTCGAGCTGGCGTTGTGCCGTTGGTAAACGAGGCCTACAGTTTTGACCATGGGGTCTTTCTTGGTGCTACCGCTTCATCGGAGACAACCGCCGCCAACATTGGTGCAGTAGGAAATTTAAGACGCGATCCTTTTGCTATGCAGCCGTTCTGCGGATATAATATGGCTGATTATTTCCAGCATTGGCTGGATATGGGGGACAAACTTAAAACTAAGGCACCCAGGATTTTTTATGTAAACTGGTTTCGTAAAACTCCCGAAGGCCGGTGGCTCTGGCCCGGATTTGGAGAAAACAGCCGGGTGTTGAAATGGATGTGTGAACGGGTCGAAGGAAAAGTGGACGCAGTCAAAACCCCCATTGGGTTGCTGCCCGCGATTGATGATCTTGATATGAAAGGACTCTCCATCTCCGAACAAGATATTAAAGCTTTGCTCAAAGTTGATATAGATGTCTGGATGATGGAGATTCCGGATATCGAAAAGCACTTTGCCCAGTTTGGGGATCGTCTCCGGATAGACTGAAAAAACAATTCGAAGCACTTAAAGGAAGGCTAGCATAGATGGCGGCAACCTGCAACAGAACCGGGCAATCATCTCATAACAGGGATGAAACTAGCGAACGATGCTTATTTTGTTGAAAATTAATTGAATAAATAGTATAAAGTAATAGTGTTGGTAAACTTATCAATGGCACTCCAATATTGTTAGCCAAATTTAGAGAATTAAAAATTGTTTTCAATATTATAGAGAGCTATAAGATATAGCGGATGAGCGTATGAAATAAATAAAAATGAAAGGAGGATATTCACTATGGCAAAGTACGGGACACAAGAATGGTGCGATCTGTACAAGGAAGAAATCAATAAAAGCGCGGCCTATGAGGAGGCGGCCAAAACCTGGGAAGGTGATTTTTACTTTATTGGGGAAGCGGGCGGCCCGCTTAAAGAGCCAATGTACATGTATGTGGATCTTTATCACGGCAAATGCCGGGCATGCGAAATCGTGACTGACCCCAATAAATACAAGCCTGCATTTATCTTGTCAGCTCCCTATGCTGTCTGGAAGAAAATTGCCACCAAGCAGCTTGATTCTACACAGGCACTGATCACCCGGCAATCCAAGCTTACGGGCGACATGGCCAAAGTCATGCGCTATACCAAGGCGGCCAACGAGCTGACCAACTGCACGATGCGATTCAGACCGAATGGTTGGACTAATGGTTTAACTACCCAGAACATAGGAAAGATGGAGGTTAAGATATGTGGAATTTTGCCTGTCCTTTGATTGTCTATGGGGATAATGCTCTTGATTATCTCACGCAGGTCAAGGGGAAAAAAGCTTTCATTGTCACGGATAAGAACATTGTAAAGCTGGGCTTGGCAAAACGCGTGACCAATCAACTAGACGAAAAAAAAATTCAAATGGAAAATATTTGACGAAGTAGAACCCGAGCCGTCGCTGGATACCATCAAGAAAGGCGGAGTGGCGGTGGGCAAATACCAGCCCGACTGGGTCATCGGAATAGGTGGTGGTCCTGTATGGATGCAGCCAAGGCGATTATCCTGCCTGCTGGCCCGGCCTGACCTCGAACCCGAGGCCTTATCCGTCTTGAGGATTTTAATTTCAGAGAAAAAGCCAAGAAGCTGATGGCCATTCCCACGACCAGTGGAACGGGCTCTGAAGCCACGTGGGCAGTAGTGCTCACCGATACAAAGGATAACCGCAAATCGGTCTGGGCACTACCGAAGATATGCCGGATGTCGCCATACTCGATCCGGTCATGGTTGGCATGCCCCCGCAAATCACAGGAGACACCGGAATGGATGTCATCTGCCACGCCATCGAGGGGTACACCTCCACGTGGGGCACCAGTATGACGCCGGCCCGGGATTGATCGCCACACGCTGACGTTGCAATATTTGCCCAGAGCCTATAAAGACGGGAAGGACGTCGATCGCGCAAGGAGATGATGAATGCGGCTAGATGGGCGGATTGACCGTCGGTAATTCCATGGCAGGACTGGGCCATGGCACCGGCCATGCGCTCGGGGGAATTTTCCATATTCCTCACGGACGCGCCGTGGGCCTCTTCTTCCCTATACCATGGAATACCTCATCAACGGTTCCGAGGGACACCGGCCAAAGTATGCGGAGATTGCGCGCTACTGCGAGTCTGACAGCCGGATCCGACAAAGAATACGCCAAGGCTCTGGTGTCAGGATCGTGCGCTGGCAAAGGAAATTGGACAGCCGCTTTCGGTCAAGGAGTGTGGCATCGACAAGGCTAAGTACGAGAAAGAGTTGCCCGGTCTGGTAGATAGGGCATTGAATGAGGTCATGACCATGACCGCTCACGCGCGTTCCGGGAAAGGAAGACCTGGGAAAGCTCTTCCGCTATGCGTATGAGGGCAAAAGCATCGATTTCGAGAGATAGGAGACCACGAAGCGAAATAAAAGTTTAATTTGTACGCACGCTACGCTTCTACGTATTCGAAGGAGTAGATCATGAACGGATATCACGGCAAGATACTGGTTGCTGATCTACCAAGTCAACTCTCACCGATGAGCCGCTGAATGAGAAATACGCGCGCGATTTTCTTGGCAGCACCGGTCTGGCCGCGCGCTACCTCTTCGACATGGTTGATGAAAAACTGATCCGCTCGGAGCCGGATAATCCTCTTATCCTTATGCCCGGTCTCCTCAACGGCACGAGCGGGCCCAGCGTCAGTCGCTGGGGCGGCGCCACAAAATCCCCCTACACCGGTCATTACGGTGATGCCAATGCCAGATCCTGGTTCGGCGCGGAACTAAAGAATGCCGGCTATGACGGCATCATCCTCAAGGGCAAATCAGCCAAGCCCGTTTACATTTATATCAAGGACGGCAAAGCGGAGATTAAAGATGCCAGTCATCTATGGGGGAAGGATACCTACAAGACCCAGGAGGAAATTAAAAAGGAATATGGAGATAATCGCGTTCAGGTAGCCTGTATCGGCCCCGCCTCGGAGAACCTGGTGTTTTACGGCAATATTATGTCCGAGTACGGCCACTGCCTCGGCCGGGCAGGATTGGGCTGCGTCATGGGCTCCAAGAAGGTTAAGGCGATCGCGGTTCGCGGCAAGATGAAACTGCCCATGGCTGGATCCGGAAAAGTTCCGTGAGGCTGCACGCAGGCCATGACCGAAGTCAAGGAAGGTTTCCTCTCCATGATCATGCACGAAACCGGCACGGCCGGGTGGATTGATTCCGCTATTTCCTACGGGGACGGCCCGACTAAATATTACACTGCCCCTACTTTGCCGGAATCGACAAAAATAAGCGGTGCGGAGCAGGTGGAAAAATATCAGACGGACAGCACTGCCTGTTATGGCTGCCCAATACGCTGCCGCAAAATACTTCAGATCAAAGAAGGAAAGCATTTATATGATAGGGTCGAAGGGCCTGAATATGAAACATTGATGGCCTGGGGCGCGATGATGGGATTAGATATTGATATGTCCACGGCCGTTTATTTCAACGAGATTGTGTAACGCTTATGGGTTCGATACGATAAGCAGCGGTGCCAGCGCCGGCTATGCATTTTATCTGTATAATCTCGGAGTCATTACGGAGAAGGATACCGGCGGACTTAAGCTTACCTGGGGAAATACTGATGCCGCAATTGAGTTGGTGCACCTGATGGCTAAAAACCAGGGGTTCGGCGCTATCCTGGCGGGCGGAACCAAGCGGATGGCGCAAAAATACGGCCGGCCGCATGGAGAGGCGGTCCAATGCAAAGGGTGGAGTTTCCCATGCACGATCCGAGAGCTTATCATTCCATGGGTCTTGTTTATGCGACCGCTCCGCGCGGTGCGGATCATAATAAGAATGATGCCTATCAGGTAGACGGCGGAGTAGTTCATCCTGACCTTGATGTGGAGATAACTGACCGCTGGGCTGATGATAAAGTTACCGGATGTTGTAAAAGAAGTCAGAATTTCAGGGCGTGACCGATTCTATAGGAATCTGTCATTTTGCCATCGATACCGTTCATTGCTTATTGATATGATTAATGCATCCACAGGCTGGAACACAACTATGGATGAATTATTGAAGGCCGGGGAACGTACCTTCCAGATGCAGAGGTCACTATCCTGCAAGCTTGGAATTTCCGCAAAAGACGATATATTGCCGGAACTGGCCATGAGACCGATACCCGAGGGCGGGCAGGAGGGCCATGTGCCCAATATGGAGAAGATGCTGCCGGAGTATTATACCATCAGAGACTGGAACAAGACTACCGGTAAGCCTTCGAAGAAGCGGATCGAGAGCTTGGGTATGCCGGAAATCGCGGCACATCCATTATGGCGGAATAGTTGGGCATAAGCTAACGGAAAGAGCAAGAGCTATCTGGGAGCCATTATTAATGGGTGACGTATTTGCCGGCAATTAATATCAACTTCATCGGACCATGGAGGACTTTACTCGGCACGCGAACTGTAACAGTTAATGTGGAAAATATTGGCGAAGTCAGGGATTACGTAGAAAATAATTTCGGTCCTGTATTTGAGAAAAAGATTAAGACCATGAAAATTGGTAAAAAGGAATCCATTTGGGATAACAGCAATATCCTGCTCAACGGAACAAACATAAAGTTGTTAAATAAAATAACCTTTAAAGAGGGCGACAAGCTCGATCTGTTGCCTAAGGTGGCTGGTGGCTAAAAAAAGGGAGGTATACATGAAATTCACATTTTTACTTTTTATTCTTTATCTCAAACTTAAAAAAGCGGCCAAGAAAGATCCTGAATTTCAGGAATACATTAAAAAAGAAAAAACGAAGGTCTTGATTAAAACCGCCGATGGTAAGAGAGGAAGAATGTTTATTTTCGACAACGGGAAATTTTCGTCAGTGCCCGGTGGCGATCAAAAGGATTTGACGTGGCTATGGTCTGGAAGGATGCCGATACCGCTTTCAAAGTTATGGCATCGGAGGATCTTAATGAATCCTCGGAAGCTGCATACGATGGAAGAGTTGTTTTTGAAGGCGATGCCAATCAGGCGCTCTGGTTTACGGGAGCAACGACATTTATAACACAAAAAAAGAAGTAAAATTACCTGAAGTGAATTTTTTCGAGAAGTCTAATGTTTTAAATACCCCATCTGCAAGATGGGATATTCATCTGATAGTAACTTTGTTTTTTCATTAAATCTTTAAGTAAATATGACTACCTATCAATCTACCGACAATCTAATTCTTCGGCTGAGCAAGGGCTGGACGGCGCCCGATCAAGAAGAAAATGCGGGTTATTGACCTGAGCAGCGTTCGATTCATTTCCTCTAAAAAAAGAATTTCCCCGCGGGAAATCGAAATTTCCTGCCTTAAACAAAATATAATCCCCATCAGGTACATACGTAACATCGGAACGATAGGAATAGAGGGGCAATTGAAACTGCTTCGCTTCACGGTTGCCGTTTGTGGCGTGGGCGGCCTGGGGGGGACGATAATAGAATTGCTCGCCAGGCAGGGAATCGGTCATTTAGTAATCATTGATAATGACAAGTTTGCAGAAAACAATCTGAACAGACAAATAATAGCCACAGAGCGTGATTTGGGCAAATCCAAAGTTAAAGTTGCAGCGGCCCGGATAAAAAAAATCAACTCCGCCGTAACAGTTACCGCCGTCAACAAAAAAATCGATTCTAAGAATGTTCAGAACTTAATAAAAGATGCAGGTGTTGTAATTGACGGTTTGGACAATCTGCTGACCCGCCAGACTGTGGCTGATGCCTGCAACAAACTAAAAATTCCCTTTGTCCATGGCGCAATAGCCGGTTGGTGCGGCCAGTTGATGACCATCTTTCCGGGAGATAAAGGATTTAATGCTATCTGCGGTTCCTCCGCTAAAGGAAACGCGTGCGGGATTGAAGTACAGACCGGCAATCCCGCGGCGACACCGGCGGTAATTGCCGCCTGGGAAGTGCAGGAAGCAATCAAAATAATTACCGGAATCGGGAGTCCAATAAGAAACCGTCTTATATTTTTGGATTTTACTGACGGCACCTTTGACGAAATAGTTTTATCTTAATAGTTTATTGCCCCAAAATCCTTTTCGCTAAGCCGGAAAGTGATGACAAAAAAGTTTTTAATCAAATACAAATAATTCTCAAGTTATAAAGAGCATCAACCTGAGGAGAATATCGTTGAAAACGATCAGAATCCCCGCGCGTCTCTGGTATGATAATGAAGAAAGAGAGCTTTCTTTTCCTGAGCGATGGCAGGTGGATAATCTCACCTCGCTAGGCTTGGAAAAACCCGGGCTTACTCCTCAACAAATCGAAGAGAGAATGAATAATCCCATTGATGGCCTTCCTTTATTGGAATTACCGCCAGGAGCAAGAGCAAGCTGCTATCGTTTTTGACGATATGACGCGTCCGCGCCGGTCAAATTAGTGGCGCCCCATATCCTTGCGGCGCTTCACCATGTCGGGCATAAAAAAGAGCAAGTAAGATTTTGTCTGGGCGCTGGGTGGCCACGGCACTTGCGATATGATTGCCGCCCGAAAAAAAATTGGGCGATGAAATAGTTGAAAATTATCGGGTATATAATCATGATGCCTTTCAGAACACTGTACGGGCGGGAAAGACGCCCGGCGGCATCGGCTGTGGTTCAATAGAATTTATGGCCTGCGATTTGAAGATCGGTATCGGTTGCATCACTTCCCACATACATGTTGGTTTCGGAGGCGGTCCAAAATGGTTTTACCCGGTGTTGCCGGAATAGAATCTATCAATCAGTTTCATGAACATTTCAATATTGATCCTTCCCGGCACGGTTTGGGAAATTTCGATAATAATATTATGCGCGCGGAGTGCGATGCGGCAGGAGATATTGCCGGGCTGAATTTCAAAGTGGATTGTCTCATCAACCGGCGCGGCGAGATCGCTAGTCTTTCTGCCGGTTCATTTCACGCCACACATGCGCAGGGTGCTAAGGAAGCGAAAAAAGCCTACGGCATACACTTCCCGGGCGGTTATAATATTTCGCTGTTGCTAACACCTATGCTAAGGCCAATGAGTCGGGAATTGCCGCTGTTGGCGAGAATGCTGCTCAAGCTGAAAGCGGCGGGAACAGCCGTGATTATCTGCGATACTATTGGAGGGGCAAGTTCCCCACTATGTTTTCGGCGCCTGGGGCACAGATTACGGGGAAACATTTCCGGCTTCGCCCCAAAGGATATATTAAATCTTTAATGAAAAATTTAATCATCCTCAACCTCATCTGACGCCAACTGATTTAGCTTGGATCGGCCCTGCCGAAGACGTGACAGTGGTCAAGACCTGGCCGGAAGTTCTCACTATTTTAGAAGCAGAATATCCGGCCAAAGCCAGCGTTGGTGTTATCCAGGACGGAACGATGCAGTACGTCAAAAAGCCGCTGAAATAAATAGGGAATCTTTAATCTGTGCTTCATTGCCGTTATCGGTGAATTGCCACATTGCGGAGAGGATTGGGTGAAGAGAGGATGTGAAGAATGACGATAAATCAGAAGTCAGGCTATTTCAGTTGATTTTTTAAGAATCTATTGCCGTAATCAATGCCTATTTGGTAGGTAACCGGAGCACGGCTTCATTTTGCGTTGTCCTGCCCATGCCGACATTATTGGGCGGGGCAAGTTCAGTTACCCGGACACCTTTCGGCGGATGATGGATAAAATCCACAGCAGCCATATAATTGCTCGCCCGAGTCCTGAATTTTTCCACCAGCCGCGGATATTTTCTAAAATAGATGGACAAGATGAAAATAAGCTTACTTTGCTTTTTAACATAATCGGATGGCCGGGAACGAATAACAGTAATGTTCGTCGCGCCGCGGAGGTGGGCTTCCTGCACCGGAATGGCAGCGGTAATACCGCCATCCATAGCCTTTTCGCCGTTTACTTCCAGAATGTTCCGGTAAAAGACCGGCAATGAACTGGAGACTTTTAAAAAATGCTCCAGAGTATTTTCATCGGGCGGCAAATAAAAGCGCTGCCCGTTTCCATCGAGGTGGCAACGACAATATATTCCTTATTCTGCGTGCGCAACCTCTTAAATAAGTAGGCGAGATTAAGCCGGTAGTTGGTGATAGTTTGCTCCCACATCCAATCCAAATCCATCAAATGCCCGCCGCGTAAAAACCGCCAGGGATTAATGAATTGGGGAGGTCAGCGAGTAGCGCAAAGTAATATCGAAGTTGCGATCGTTTTGTCCGGCTAGGTGCGAGGCCAAATGGCAGGCACCGGCGGAAACACCGATATACAGATCCAAGGGATCGAAACCGGCCTTACCGAAGGCATGAAGAATGCCCGCGGCAAAGATGCCTCCATCCCGCCACCTTCCACTACTAATGCTGATCTATCGGTATTATTGCTCATATTACCTTCAGCACTATTTTACCGATGTGGGCGGAAGATTCCATCAGCTCATGGGCTTTTTGCGCTTCAGCAAGAGGATAGACTTTATGAATCAATGTACCCACTTTCTTAGCTTCCAGGAGCGGCCAGACATTCTTCAGCAATGCCCGCGCCATAGCCGCTTTTTCCTCAACTGACCGCGGCCGCAGTGTTGAGCCGGTGAAAAGGCAGAACTCCCGGTCAAGATCGGCAGGCAGTCTAGTTCAACCTTGGAGCCTTGCAGGAAGGCAATCTGTACCAGCCGGCCATTGGTTGCGAGGAGCTTTAAATTTTTTTGATATATGACCCGCCGACGATGTCCAGAATGCAGTCTAAGCCTTGCTTCCCGGTGAGTTTTCTAATTTCCTCGGACCAATCCTGCTTTTGGTAATCGATTGCTTCGTCGGCGCCGAGTTTTTTGACCGCGTCAATTTTATCCGAGCCGGTGACAGTTGTATAAACCGTGGCGCCGAAGGCTTTCGCCAGTTGAATCGCCGTAATGCCGATTCCTCCCGCACCGCCATGCACCAGAAATTTTTCTCCCGCGCGCAGACGGCCGCGATCGAACACGTTTGTCCAAACGGTGAAATAGTTTTCCGGCAGAGCCGCCGCTTCGGGAAGTGTCAGTTCCTGGGGAACCGGCAGGCAATGAGATGCCGGTGCTGCGCAATATTCGGCGTAACCTCCGCCCGGTGTAAGGGCACAAACCATGTCACCGATTTCATTCGTTAATATCGTCGGCTGCGGCCACTATCTTTCCGGCTACTTCCAGCCCCAGAACAGGCGAAGCGCCGGCAGGGGGCGGGTAGGTACCGGCACGCTGCAAGACATCAGGTCGGTTCACTCCGGCGTAAGCGACTGCGATCAATACCTCGCCGGATCGGAATTGCGGCAGGGCTCCCTGCTTTACCTGCATACACGAGGCTGGGCCACCCTGGCCGTGATCAATATATTTCATGTTGGCGGGAAGTGACATCGGTCGATTTCTCCTCCGGTTGTTGTCATCCGAGAACGATCCTCAATTAAATGAGGGCCGGATTCATTCAAAGCCGCTTTCAATTCTTTTACTAATTCTTCCGCCGTACTCACAGAAGTGGCCGGAACATTCATTCCCTGGCTGAGTTTAACCCAATCAATGGTTGGTTGATCCATGTTGATTAATGCCTGGGCGGCTGTTCCCAGTGAAGTAAACCCGGCTCGCCGGCATTCGAATTCGATCGTAAAATATTTGCGATTCGAACAAATCAGGGTAATTACATTCGCTTTTTCATGGGCTTGCGACCACAAGGCCTGAAACGTGTACATGGCGCTCCCGTCAGCTTCGATATTGATTACCTTTCTATCCGGACAAGCCAGTGCCGCTCCCAGGGCGCAGGGCATACCTTGCCCTATGGCGCCTCCGGTCAGAGTAAGATGGCTGTAAGGTTTTAGCGTCGGAGCTAATAAATAGTATGGCGCTGACGCAGTAACGCCTTCATCGACGATAATACAATTTTCCGGCTGCAAGGCGGCAATCACGGCGCATAATTTCCGGGAGTTCAATGCTCCGGAAGGGATTTCCGGCAATTCATATTTTGCCAGTACGGAACTGATATTATTCTCACTGGAGGAAGCGCCTAAAGCCTCAGCCAGGGCCTGAAGCGCGGCGGCCGCATCCTGTTTTTCCGTATCAATCCTAACCCATTTTTGGCTTGCGGCAAGATAATGGCTTTTTCCTCCTTTGTATCCGAAAAAGGCAACCGGTTCTTCGGCGCCTGCCAGAATGAATGAGTCATATTCACCCAACAGAGTTAACGCCTGTTCGGGAAAATAGGGAATGCGTTTTAATAGCGGGAAACCTTCGCCGCTGTCAAAATAAGCCGGAAAGGTGATCATCAAAAGATCACATCCCGTTGCCGCTTTGATTTTTGCTGCCGCGGCAAGGCCTGGTTTGCGCAATGCCCGCCCGCCCAGGATGAGCGCCGGTTTAGTTGATTTTTTTATCAGTTTTGCCGCCGCTTCAATTTTCTTCTGATCGAGAGCATTAAATTCAAACTTCGGCATTTTAACACTTTTCCCTTCGTACTCAGACCACTGGTAGTCTGCGGGAACGATGAGAGTGGATATCTGTCCGTAAAGGGATGCGGCTAGAGCATCTGCCGTGTCCTGCGCTAATGCATTTACAGAACGGCTGCTTCTTTGCCATCCGGATACTGTTTTCGTCAGGGAGGCGATATCCATATTTAAAGGAGGATCCGCCGCCCGATGCCACGAGGCATGTTGGCCGATGACGTTGAAAACCGGTGTCCGCGCCCGGCGCGCATTATGCAGATTGGCAATGCCGTTGGCAAATCCCGGGCCTAAATGCAACAGGGTCATAGCCGGTTTTTGTGTCATCCGGCCGAAGCCGTCGGCCGCTCCAGTGCAAACGCCCTCAAAAAGGCCAAGGACAGGACGAAGGCCCCTCACCGTGTCAAATGCCGCCACTAGCGGTAACTCGGTCGTTCCCGCGTTGGCAAAACATACTTCGACACCGGCATCTCTAGCCGTTTTTAAAATTATTTCTGCACCGTTCATAACATTCCTTTTATTTTTTTGATAAGAACTCGCTTTTGAATATGCATGAGTATATGAAGAAGGTGTTTGTGCGTCAAGAAGATTTAACCATAAGATAGTTTATGAGCGTATATCAGCAAAATAGCATAAGGAATAATACTCTATTTTTCAAAAAAGAAAAACGAGTCTTGTATGTTGACATAAATCCGACAATAGTCTAGAAAAAATGAGGTATTTTGTACGGGATTAATTCAACTAGCAAATATTACTGCACTGTGTTTGTAATGTTTGAGTTTCATTAATTCGACTAACAAATTTCAATGCACTGTGTTTTTGAAATTTAAGTCTCATGAATAAATGTATTGAAGAGGGTAGATGAAAATACTCAATACAGCCCCCATGTCCGGCACCGGTTTAAAGAGCCTTATCGAAACCAGGGTTTCAGGAATATCGTTCAAAGTCGTGGACGTCCATAAATTTCCGGAGGATAAACTGACGGAAGAAATTGCCGATGCGGACATGCTCCTGGGAGACTTCACCGGCAATACGCCCATCACTCGCGGAGTTGCTCAGGCCGCCAAAAAGCTCAAGCTCATCCAACAACCGAGCGTGGGCTATAACCATATTGATATTAACGCCTGCAAGGAATTCGGTATACCTGTTGCTAATACTCCGGGAGCCAATGATATCGGTGTAGCCGAACACACTATAATGCTGGCTTTGGCCTGTCTGAAGAACCTTCCGCTATACAATGCCAAAACTCATCAAGGCGAATGGCTCTTTACACAGGCCCAAAGAACGGGAATTTTTGAGCTCAACGGCAAGACCTACGGCCTTATGGGAATGGGCAGAACGGCACGGGCAGTGGCCGAGAGGCTCGTACCCTTCGGGGTTAAGCTCCTTTACTACGATATCATCCGACTGAGTGCCCAAGACGAAAAAAAATACCATGCCGCTTACGCCTCTATGGAGGAAATTCTGAAAACCGCCGATGTAGTGAGCCTCCACCTGCCGCTTACTGCCGAGACCACGAAAATTATTGACGCGGCGAAACTGGCACTGATGAAATCCACCGCAGTGCTCATCAACGTGGGACGCGGGGCGCTGGTAGATGAAACCGCTTTGGCGGAAGCTTTACGCGGCAAGAAGATTGCCTTTGCTGCTGTAGATGTATTCACTGAGGAGCCACCGCCGGCAAATCATCCGCTCTTTGGTTTGGAAAATGTAATTTTAACCCCCCACCTGGCCGGATCTACCAGGGAATCAGGAATGCGCATTATTAACATGTCGCTGGATAATTTGGCACGGGTGATGAAGGGTGAAAAACCTCTTTGGGTATTGAACAACTAATCACGGGTATAAATACCAAAACAAGCTGCCGGGTATTATACCCCTGCTAATACGGGATAATTCGACTAATAAATTTTAATTCACTGCATTCTTAAAATTTTAGTCTCATTACCCTCCGTTTTGCGGGATTGTTGTCGCCCCGCTAAGCTGCGCGCGCGGGATAATTCAACTTACAGATATTACTTCACTGCGCTTGTAATATCTGAGTTTCATTAAAATTGGGGTTTCAAGAATAAATCATAAAAGGAGAATTCAAAATGTCTGAACTAGTCTCTGCGGAAAAACTAAAAAAAATGATCGGCCAGGAAAACGGTGTAAGCGATTGGGTATTGATTGACCAGGATAGAATCAACCGGTTTGCCGATGCCACGGAAGACCATCAGTGGATTCATGTGGATATCGAAAAAGCGAAAAAAGGACCTTTCGGTGGCCCCATAGGTCATGGTTTTTTAACGCTTTCGCTGATCCCGATATTCAGTAAATCGGCTAAATATCTGCCGGAAGGCCTGAAAATGGGAATTAATTACGGTCTAAACAAGGTACGCTTTATCAGTCCCGTTCCTGTCGGTTCGCAGGTGCGCTCCCGGATGGTTATTTCCGCCGTGGAAGAAAAAGGACCCGGCAGAATCCTATGACCATTACGCACACCATTGAAATCAAAGGTCAGGAAAAACCGGCCTGCATAGCCGAAGCTTTATCCATGTTATTCTTCTAGTGAATGTTCCCCTGCGGCGAATCCGTGGGGGAACATTTAACATCGTTTTTGTAAATTATTATCGCAGTAAATGTTTCGGTTCCGGCCTCAATAGTGTACTACCGATTGTTTTTACACGGCTCCGGTAGATTTTCAGGAAAGCCTTTCGAAAATTGTAGCCAGTCCTTGGCCGCCGCCGATGCAAAGAGAAGCAATGGCGTATTTTCCTTTACGTCGCTTCAATTCGTTAATGGCAAATATAGATATACGTGTCCCGCTCATGCCGTTGGGATGACCAAAAGCGATAGCCCCACCGTTGGGGTTGAGTTTCTCCGGGTCAATTGCATGTCCCTGTGCCGTCAACTCTTTGATACAGGCAATGACTTGAGCGGCAAAGGCCTCGTTGATTTCGATGACATCCATATCCGCCATTTTAGACCTGCCCGTTTCAGAGCTTTGGGCATCGCGTAAGCCGGGCCGATTCCCATGATTTTGGGGTCAACACCGGCCACACCGCAGGTAACCCAGCGGGTCAGAGGTTTGTAACCTAGTTCTTTAGCCTTTTCCATAGTCATGACCAATACGGCAGCAGCGGCGTCATTGCGGCCGGACGAGGAGCCCGCCGTGACCGTTCCGTCCTTCTTGAAGGCCGGTGGCAGGGTACGGAGCTTTTCCATGTTCGTTTCCCGGGGATGTTCATCCGTGTCAAAGACAATCTCGCCCTTTTTCTGCGGGACGGTGATGGGGATAATCTCATCTTTAAAATAACCTGCCTTTATTGCTTTAAGTGCCCTCTCCTGACTTCTTAGGCCGAAAGCGTCTTGTTCCTCGCGAGTGATCTTGTATTTAACGACAAGGTTTTCGGCGGTCATGCCCATAACCATCTGATCTTCGGGTGTGGGCGCTGTCTCCCGCGGCAGGATTCTCGGGGGCGTCATGCTGTAGGCTTCGCTCGCCCGGCCGATCATCCAGGGGCACTGACTCCAGCTTTCCATGCCCCCGGCGATGTAGATATCGCCCAAACCAGCCATAATTTGAGTGGCTGCAAAATTGATTGCTTGTAATCCCGAAGAACATTGACGTTCCACCGTAACACCCGGAAGGCTGTAAGGAAGCCCTGCCTTGAGAACGGCCCACCTGGCCGGGTTGTAAGCTGAATGCCAGGAATTGGAAAGTCCCATCACTACATCTTCAACGATATTAGGATCGATTCCGGTCTTATCGACAAGTCCCCTTAAGGCAAAAGCTCCCAATTCTTCTGGACGGTAACGTGCGATTGTTCCTCCCATACGGCCGATTGCAGTTCGAACACCGGCGACAATGACAATTTCTTTCATTTTTACTTCTCCTCCCTGGTTTATGATTTTAAGTTTTTTATATCCATGATTCCATTTTGGAAAATTGAGTATTATTCAATCAAAAAGTTTTGACGGATTTTCGTGTTCTTTTTTCGAAGTGAATAAAAGTTGCTCGGAATTTATCAGGGAAACCACGGGTATGAGCCCCAAACAAGTTACGGAATATCATACCCTCCGCTTCGCGGGATTGTTCAACTTACCAATTCCGATACGCTTCGCTTTCGGAATTGGAGTTTCACGAATTAAACGCAAATTAATAACGCCCACAACCTCCGTCCTCTCTTTTTCAGGAGAGAACGGAGGTATAAAAGCAGTGCAGTTTATTCCAAAAGCCGCCAGCCGCTATTCTCCTTTGAATACCGGTTCGCGCTTTTCAAAAAATGCGGCAAATCCTTCTGCAGCATCCTTACTCGTTGCCCAACTTGCTTGACCACTCCTTGTCCACGCGCAGACCTTCATTCCACAGCCTTTTTCCAGGCCCACACTCATTCCCTGCAACGTCGCGCTTACAGCAAGCGGCGCCCTCTTAGATAGTGCTACTGCATACGCTGTGGTTTCTTTAATTAAATCGGCAGCAGGAAAAACTTTGTCCACGAGCCCAATAGCCAGTGCTTCCGGCGCTGTAAGCCTTTTACTGAAAAGAATCATGTCCAATGCTTTGGATTTGCCCAAGATCCTGGCAGGACGTTGTATGCCTCCCCAGCCGGGTGTGATGCCGAGATTTACTTCCGGGCATCCGATAAGTGCCTTGGGATTATCCGTCATGAAGCGAAAATGGCAGACCATGGCTATTTCGCAGCCACCGCCCAGAGCATAACCGTTTATCGCCGCGATGAACGGTTTAGTGGAACGCTCGATTCGGTTTAGAACATCGTTGCCATTTGGCCCCTTGGTAATGTTCGCAATGTCGCTTACGTCCATGCCGGCACAGAAGCCTTTTTCTCCGGCGCCGGTGATGATCACAACCCTGGTATCCTTGCTTTTTTCCAGCTCAGTGATAGCTTGGTTCAGTTCTTCGCGGATGCCGAGGTTTACAGAGTTGGTCGGCGGACGGTTGAGTGTGATTGTGCTGATGAAATCCTTCGTTGACACGATAATATTATTATAGCCCATATGTATCCTCCTCAAGGTTTTTTTGCGATAATACTTACTCTTTAACAAAAATAAAAACCCTGTCAAGCATATTAAATGAAAATATTAAGCAAAAAATAATAAGCCATATCTTCATCTTCGGGTTTCACCATACATTCAGTATTGTCTGTATTCTGTTCAAAGTACTTTGAAAGTGACATCTGGTTTTTAAGTGATAATGATTATATCGTGGCCCATCCTGTCTTGACAAACAACAACGACGCCAATATAATCCACAGTCAAAAAAGGGATTTATATCCACGACGACAAAAGGGAGGTATAAATGAAAGCTTCAGGTGAACCTAAAACTTGGCATAAGAAACACCGGGAAACAATGACCTCCAGCCAAGTGCTGGCAGACAAACTGGCACTCGGCATGGGGTCGTGGACTTTCATCATTATTCAGACAATCCTGATTATAATCTGGATAATTCGTAAATATCATCGGCTACATTTATCACTGGGACCCGTATCCTTTCATTTTGCTGAACCTGCTTTTCTCGGTCCAGGCGGCCTATGCGGCGCCGGTCATTATGATGGCCCAAAACCGGCAGGCGGAACGTGACCGGTATCAGGCGGCCGAGGATTATAAAACCAATATTGAAGCTAAAAAAGAGATAGAGCAACTGCAAGTTGCTCTTGCGCGTATTGAGGACAACAAACTGACCGAAATTTTAAAGATGCTGAATATTCTACATGCAGCAAGGGCGGGGGAAAAGAGCATACCGGCATTTAAAATAGGTCTCGCCGAAAATCGACCTCTTAAAAGGAATATTGCATTTGAAAATTTTAAATAAATTTTCAGGACGATTTAATAGGAAATTCAAAATCAGGCGGGGGCAATAATAGTTAGGTCATTGTTCAGGAATTAATCGTGATGCTTACGTTTCTTTTTTGTCCGAAAAATGAATGATTTTTTTAAATTCACTTTTTTTCTAAAAACTCCTTCGCGGACAGAACGAATGTCTTCGATGGTAAAAAAAGCCAGCGGATTAAATTTGCGGATGATACCGATGACTCGACCGACATCTCTTCTTTTAATAATGGTAAAAACAATTTTTACCGGTCCGAGAGTTCCCTGCGCGTCTATATAAGTTACTCCGTAGCCATCGCCTTTGAGAAAGCCTACAAGTTTTGAAGCGTCCTTTTGGGTGATAATACGAATAACTACGGTACCGATGGCCATTCTCTCTTCGATGTAAATGCCGATAAAGTTTCCCATGGCAAAACCGCCGGCATAGGCAATGTAATAAACAACATTGGTCAGGTTATGCATTATTTGCGTAATGGATAAAAGCCAGATAAGAACTTCGAAGAATCCAATAAGAGGCGCTAAAAGTTTCATGCCCCTGGACACATAAATAATCCGAGCTGTATCCAGCGTAACATCGCAGATACGCGCCAGAAAAATTAATAAGGGAATCACTATTAACTTAAATATTTCAGAATGATAAAAAACGCTTAAATCCATTTTATTTATATTTTTCTTTAATTTATAAAAGTATAGTTACATAAGATAATATATGTCAACAAATATTGGAAATTGGAATTAATATGTAATTGCCATTTGATTATTCTATAAAATAGAATTTGTTACAAAAAGTTTGCTTATATATTAAATGTTATATATAAATTTTTAATAATTATTGGAGTTGTTTATACAATATTATTGGAATCTAAAATGTTTTTTAGTGTTGGAGAATTTTTAATTTGCGCAAAAGTTCATAAACAAATGACCTATAAAGGCTATGATGCGAACAGGTTATTTTGTTAAAAAAAGAAAGTATAAATTATCTGGTTGCCTTGAAACGATTTAGTCATATTCTATTGGTAATTATTATATTGTTTATTATTCCCGCAATAGGTTTTGCCTATTCCGGAAATGCAAATATAAACAATGATAATATTGGTATCCTTCTTCCATTGTGGTCTATTCTTCCGTTTGCCGGTCTTTTGCTCTCTATCGCATTGATGCCGCTGTTTGTCCCTCATTTCTGGGATCATCATTTTCCCAAAGTTTCCGCTTTCTGGGCATTGGTCTTCGCCGTGCCTTTTTTGTATCTTTTCCGTGAAAGCGCCGTTCATGAAATAGCTCATATTATCATCATTGACTATATCCCCTTCGTTCTGCTGTTGGGGGCTTTATTTACCGTTTCGGGCGGCATTTATGTCCAAGGCACTTTGAAAGGCACGCCTGCTGTTAACGTCGTTATCTTGCTCATCGGCACAATCCTGGCTTCCATCATTGGGACTACCGGTGCCTCCATGCTTTTGATTCGGCCGATTTTGCGATCAAATTCCTGGCGTGTGCATAAGGTTCACACGGTAGTTTTTTTTATTTTTCTGGTCAGTAATATCGGCGGCTCGCTCACGCCGCTGGGCGATCCACCCTTGTTTCTTGGCTTTTTGCACGGCGTGCCATTTTTTTGGACTTTTAACATTTTACCGCAAATGGCATTTGCCTCTGTTATTTTGCTGGTGCTATATTTCGTTCTGGATTCGTACTACTATAAAAAAGAAGATAAATCCGCACTCCAGAGTTTGAAGTCCAAACCACTAAGAATTCAGGGAGCTCAAAATTTTATATTTCTTTCGGGAATCGTTGCTGCCGTCTTGTTTAGTGGAACCGTCAAATTGGGCGAAGTCAACATTTTCGGCATTCATCAATCCATAGAAAATTTAATCAAGGATGCCGTTTTAATTATTATGGGATTTTGTTCCTTATTTTTTACCAAAAAAGAAATACGTCAAGGCAGTGAGTTTGGCTGGACTCCCATATTAGAAGTGGCTTATCTCTTTGCGGGCATTTTTATAACTATTATTCCGGCGCTGGCTATTCTGAGGGCAGGCGAAAATGGAGCGTTGGCCTGGTTAATAAAATCAATAAACACACCGGCGCATTATTTCTGGACGGCTGGTGCATTATCAAGTTTTCTGGATAACGCTCCCACATATTTGACTTTTTTTAACAGCGTGCTGGGCAAATTCTATCCGGGAATGCCGGAAGCTCAGGCCGTTGCTCGGCTGATTGCGGAAAAAATTACTTATCTCGCGGCCATATCTGCCGGAGCAGTCTTTATGGGGGCAAATACCTATATCGGCAATGCGCCCAATTTTATGGTGAAGGCTATCGCTGAAAAAGCAGGTGTAAAAATGCCCAGCTTTTTTGGCTATATGTTTAAATATTCCATTCCTATTTTAGTTGTCTTATTCAGTGTAATGACCTTTGTATTTTTTTAATGAGACTCAAATTTCAGAAACGAAGTGCACTGAAATTTGTAAGTCGAATTAATCCCGCCACAGGCGGAGGGTGTGATAGATACCCGTGGTTAATGAGGCCCAAGTTTCAGAAACAGAGTGCATAACCTAAAGGTCACACGTTGAAATTTGTGGAGCCTCAAAGGAAGAGCCAGAGGCTTTTTTCCATCATGCGACATCCCGCGAAAAAAAGGACACATTTGTGTCTAGGTTTTTTCTGGAGGGAGCCTTTTGGAGCGGGATTAGCTGAATTGATCCCGCAATAGTCGGGGTTGATCCCGTACGCGTAGCGTCGTGCGATAAGAAAAAAATTCCTTGCTGCCTGCAGCGGGATTTATTTTTGGTAAAGACTTGATTCTCTAAAAATAATCATCATATTGTGAACAAGGGAAATATTCCTTGAAGATACCCAGGAAAGCGGATATAGCCCTCGTAACTTTACGTAAGTATGTTTGTTTGAAGGAGTAAAAAATGGCTGTAGCATTGAGAAAGTCTTTAAAAACAATAGAAGATTACAAAGCCGCGAATCCTAATTATACTGATCTTTTGGATATATTGGCGGATATTTTAATTCTGCGGGAGGAATACCGCAGAAATATGAAAGATTCCATTTTTCGCGTCGAAGAAAATTTAATCACCCAAAAAATGGAAGGAGGTCTTCCTTTAATTGATTTTACGGGAAAGGAATATGATTTATCGCGTCCCAAACAATATTTTAATTCCTTGATTTCCATAGTGGAAAAAAGAATGCCGGAAGAGGCGCAAAACATCATCAGCATCATTAAAAATAAACAGTATGATTGGGAAAAAACGATTCGCGCTTCTTTTGACCGCAGTGAGGAAGAGGGCGAAGCTGCAAACGAGGAATTAGCATCCGGCAGTGAAGCTCGAGAAAATCTTGACTTGATCGATCTTTTTACCGAAGAAAGTTTAAGGCCGGAATTAGAAATTATTGCCGAAAAATACGATGAAATAATAGCCAAGTCGGGCTGGTCGGAGGGATACTGTCCCATTTGCGGCAAAGAGCCGAAGATAGGTGAAATCAGGGAAGAGGAAGAAGGTAAGCGGTATTTGTTTTGTCACCAGTGCGGGTTTAAATGGTATTTTCACCGGATTAAATGCCCATTTTGCGGCAACGATGAACAGCATTCCCTGGCTTATTTTGCAGTGGAAGGAGAGGAGCACCACCGGGTGGATGTCTGCAATAAGTGCCGCCGTTATATAAAAATTATTGAATTGTCCAAATCAAGCGAAGAGCCAAACCTCGACGTTGAAGATATTGCGACATTACACCTCGATATGATTGCTTATGACGAAGGGTATAATTAAGTTTTAATCCTTTATTCATTGTATAAGTTTTTACTATGTCCCCAATGAAATTTTGCAAATACCACGCCCTGGGTAATGATTATATTGTAATACAACCTGCAGATGTGAAAGGTGAACTCGATCAGGACCACATTCGTCTCATCTGTCATCGAAACTACGGAATTGGTTCAGATGGCATTCTTCTCGGTCCCCTTAAGAGCACATCATGCGATTTCAAACTGAGGATTTTTAACCCGGACGGCAGCGAAGCGGAGAAAAGCGGCAACGGCCTGCGTATTTTTGCACGTTTTCTGTGGGATAGGGGACTGGTCCGGGAACAGCCATTCAGCATAGAAACCATCGGCGGGACGGTTCGCGCACAGGTGCAGTCCGGTGGTAAGAGTGTGACTGTCGAAATGGGCGAGGTGAGCTTCGATAGCAAAAAAATACCGGTTACTGGCGTAACGGGGGAAGTGCTCAATGAAACCATCAAGGTTGGCGATATGGTTTTCACCTATTGCGCTGCAACCGTCGGCAACCCACACTGCGTGATCTTATGTGCTTCACCGACAGAGGAGATCGCCAAACGCTACGGACCTTTGATCGAAATCGAGCCTCGCTTCCCCAATCGTACCAACGTCCAGTTTATGAAGGTCTTGGATCGGCAAAACATTCAAATCGAAATCTGGGAACGGGGTGCCGACTATACCTTAGCGTCCGGAAGCAGCAGTACTGCCGCGGCCGCTGTTGCCTATAAACTCGGTTTATGTGATTCAAAGATTATGGTTCATATGCCCGGGGGAAATCTCGATATTTGGTTTAAGGAAGGGTTCCATGCCACCATGACTGGTCCTGTCGTGCGCATCGGCGAGGGGAAAATTGATGACGACATGTTTCAAAAGGATCTTCTCACTCGAAAGCAGGAGAGGCAGACTTTTTCTTAAGCAGTTTTTATTGCACCTTTGATCATTTTTTAGCCGTAATACTTTTGGAATCGCGATATCCAAAATTTATTTTTGAAAACGTGCTTCCACATTTATTTTGCGGTGGAAGGAGTAGAACCACGGGTGGATGTCTGCAATAAGTGCCGCCGTTATATAAAAATTATTGAATTGTCCAAATCGAGCGAAGAGCCAAACCTCGACGTGGAAGACATTGCTACATTGCACCTGGATATGATTGCTTACGACGAAGGGTATAACTAGGCTTAAACCTTTTATCTTAGGTATTAGGTGATGTTGAAAAGGGGAACTGATATTTCAACGGCCTGACCTACATCTCTCCAAGGAAAAGAAGTTGAATTTAGAACCTCAATTCTCGGTAGTGTCGCTTCCGGTCTTATTTTTGGTATTGTTTTGAATCTCACATTTATAGCAATCGATTACTTTAAAATTGTGGTTAAATAACGCAATGAAGGCATCGGCCAGAAGAAACCTCCTAAGATGAGATGTAAAAGATATTGACTTCAGTTACTTCTTCTTCTAGGTTAGCTTGTTGTATTTTTTTGCTAAGATCGTCAATTTCCTGACGTAATTCAATTCCAAAACTCTTGTCAAAGCTTTGCTGTTGGCACAACTTTACTTTTTAAAGAAGCTGGATCGTGTGCCTCTGTAATGTCGTTACATCGCTTATGCAACTGTTTTATTCTCTGGGACACTCTCGTCCTTTTGATATCCTATAGTAATCCTAGGTATGCACCAACGCCACCAATAAAATCCCAAAATTCATTCGCTACCTTTCAACTCATTACTAAGGTCTAACATACGCTCTCATTGTCGCCAACAGGTTGTATTGTTGTGGCTCATATAGGATTGTAAGTTATTGCAATAAGCTGGCAAGGTTTTTTTTCTAAAGTTTTTTGCGCCTTTTCCAATTCGTCAATACGCTCCATATAGCTTTTGTGATCCCATGGTAAGCCATCAGATGCATGGCCGGGATGACCATTAAACCACTCTAGATATTGAAACGTATTTGGTACATTTCTTTCCTTAATAGCATCTCGAATATCACCTAAAAAAACGGTGTCATGCGTAAATATAATGACTTGCCTTTTCAATGCTTCTTCCGCTAATCGATTCGCTACATTTTGCCGCCAGTGATGATCAAGAGATGAAACAGGATCATCCAATACAATACCACCTAAATGGCCTGAAAGTTTAAGCTCAGCAAAGAACGACCCCCAGTGCAATTGCTCTTTGTTCAGCCTCACTTAGAATTTCTTCTATTTTCATGCTCGACGGCAAGTCTAAAAGAAGTCTATACATCATCTTACCTTTATCATTTCGCTGATTTAGTTTTGTTTTAATATGTCCTATACCAAGCGCATCAAATTCTTGTTCCAACGCCGTCTTCAATGCACCAGTTACAGCGCTACTTGCAAGTGCTTTTGATTTATCTGAGATCGATTCTTAGTTTTTAAGTCCATTTTACAGGATGTTAGCAAACTCCTCAACTTCATACACTCAATCAAAGCAACAATACCTTTCACACTCGCAGCAAGATTGCGGAACATTTGCTGTCGGATTTCAACTGCAAGTGTAGCCGCAATCCATTCTAAAAGTGGATTTCGCTGCCCCTAACATCCATTTTCTACGTTCGTTTATCGCTTTTTCAAACTCAGCTGTAATCCCGCTAAATTCTTTAAAACCGCCAACGCGTTATGAGGGATTTTGCAGTTTTGAGATCAAAAAGGTAGATCGTCCCATCATGAGGCAACAAATTTAATAATCGCCGTTCTCATTGCATTTTTGTAGGATTTTTTACAAATTTCTCAAAACGCTTTAACCTTCGATTACATACTAACCGATTGTTGACAGAGTGGGCATAAAGCTCCTTTGCCAGTGTGAATGAGAAACGCACATTGCTTATAGGCAACTTCCGTTGAGAATTTACGTGCGGCATCGAACAATGCCTTCCAGACAGGTTCGCCAGTACCTGGAAGGAGAACAATCTCCGAACGTAAGTGTTCGGCAGCGGTCTTCTCATTCATCGCAGCTGTTTCGGAGCTCCATTAAGGCTTTTCTAATTGTTCGATAGCCTTATCATCCACCCAAACTAACGGGTCTTGTGATTTGTTTGCAAGTTGTTTATGCGCAGCTCTGATTGCGAATTGATTTCCTCTGTCTTGACATTTGGTGAAGTATTTGCAGTTGCTAAATTGTCCATTATGTTTTTGAATAACGCTATAGTGCCCAGAAGAAATTTGATTTTCCGTTTGTTCTTTTAACCTGACACAATCTGGACACCGTATCGCCAAGCAAGTGACTAAATAGCTGGCATCTACGTTTGTACATAAAATTTCCTGATCAAGCCTGCGGCTTAGTTCTGGATTGACTTATTTTGTTTGCAAGGTTTTCGACTACATCGAGCCCATAAGGTAAATATGCAATATCTTGTTCTGAAGTTAGGTATGTTCGTGCACAATGAGTGTCAAAAACAGCAATTACTGACAGTTCATCAGGGGAAACAGTTTTATTGCTCCACTTCAAGGGTTTTTCATTGCCACCAATTATAACTTCAAAAGTCGCTTCTGGAATGCAACCTTGTGCATTGGGATCAGTGGCGTCGGGCAGAACATTCTCTGAACCACACCCCCGGTCGCGCGCCGGCATGCACGTTTAAGGACACGCAGAAAATCTGATTTTCCACTGGCGTTTCCTCCATATATTATAGTCATACCTATGGAGAAAAATAAACTTTGACCTGGATTGATACGATTCACATTCTAAGAGAAGACTTTATTTTTTTTAAAATGACTAGCGCTGTATCTGAAGTTGTTGCTGGCACATGCGTGCCTGCCAGGGGCGTTGGTTGCAGATTCTGCGGATTTGGTAAACCATGTGCGGCTTTCAATAATAAAAATAGTTCCTCGTAATCTTGCTCAGATAAACCCTCAGGCTTCTGAAACAAACGCCGCACAGCGTCACTTTGCCAAGGTGTAAGGGATGTCTCCGTCCAAGATAAAATATCATTGAGTAATGCCATGATCAAATACCTTATGACTTAAAGACTTTATGTTAACGGTTCTATTTTCTATCTACCTTTATTAGAAGCGTCCGCAATATTTCTGTCTTTAAAAAGGTACAGTTGAAGTATAAATCTCCAAATTATTCTTTTTTGCACTGGTCAACGGCAAAATAACTGGACACCAGCTCCCGGCATGCGCTGGGTAAACTACCGGTGTGACGTAGGTGGGCTGGGGATTCCGCCGGGAATATAGGAATAGAGATAATTCTGGGGACATCTGATGTCAATATTAGTATACCCGTGATTAAAATACGTCCTCAAAAAGATAAGAAATTTCCAGCGGCTACCCTTGACAGGAGTAATACCTGTAAATATATTAGCTTGGCTTTACTTTAGGTAATAATGAAAGATTTCAGCTAGGTAATTATGCAGGATCACATAATAAAAATATTTAAAGAGAGCAGCCGCGTCAAAGAAGCTTTTATTAATGAAAACCTAAGTAAACTGATTAATATAATTGATGTGTTAACTGCTGCACTAAAATCAGGCAACAAGATATTACTTTTTGGCAATGGCGGTTCAGCGGCGGATGCACAACATATTGCTGCGGAATTTATTAACCGCTTTTTAATAGAAAGGCCGCCTCTTCCGGCAATTGCACTTACGACCGATACATCTGTTATTACGAGTATTGGAAATGATTATGACTTCTCCGAAATATTCAGTAAGCAGATCAGGGCGATAGGGCAACCGGGGGATGTTGCGTGGGGAATCAGTACCAGCGGTAATTCCGCCAATGTTATTAAAGGCCTGGAAACGGCCAAGAAGATGGGATTGGTAACAATTGCTTTTACCGGTAAAGAAGGAGGAAGCATTGCGAAAATTGTTGATTTCTCAGTTAATGTAGCTTCTTCCAGTACGGCGCGCATTCAGGAAACACATATTACAGCCGGTCATGCTATCTGTGAACTGGTAGATATGAAACTATTTCAAAAGCCTGATTTAAAATGACGAGGAAATTATTTTTGAGGTTAAGGTGAAAACAAAAAAAGAACATATTGCTAAGCACCTCCCGGATGAAGTTATTGCCGGAGGAGAGCACTCGGAAATAAATGATCTAAAAGCAAAATTAGAAGATAAGGAAAAAGAGGCCGCGGCGAATTATGATAAGTACCTGCGTGCAACTGCGGAATTGGATAATTACAAAAAAAGGGCGGCTAAAGAAAAGGCTGATACAATCAAATACGGCAATGAAGAACTTATTAAAGACATTTTACCTTTTATGGACAGTTTAGATAGGGCAATGGAACAAACTGGCGGCTCCGATGTTGAAGCATTTAAGGATGGTATCAAATTAATTCAGGAACAGCTTTTGTGTTGTCTTAAAAAACACGGCGTGGAGAGAATTGAAAGTTCAGGAGCTGATTTTGATCCCAACTTTCATGAAGCAATGATGCAGATTCATAGCGACGAACATGAAGAAAATAAAATAGTTAATGAAATGGCAAAAGGTTATTTGCTCAATGGCAGACTTTTGAGACCAGCGAAAGTTTGTGTATGTAAAAAGATAAATAAAGAAAATGACACATGTGAAAAAATAGCAGACAATGGACAATAAGGAGGGAAAAATGGGAAAGATTATCGGAATTGATTTAGGAACAACAAATTCTTGCGTAGCCATAATGGAAGGGGGCGATCCCGTCGTCATCGCCAATCAAGAAGGCAATCGCACCACGCCGTCTATTGTTGCCATAACGGAAACCGGCGAAAGGTTAGTGGGGCAGGTGGCGAAAAGGCAGGCCATAACAAATTCGGAAAATACTGTCTATGCCGTCAAAAGGCTTATCGGTAGAAAATATAATTCCAAAGAAGTTCAGTATGATATCAAGATTATTCCTTACAAGATAACGGAAGCCGCAAACGGTGATGCCCAAGTTACAATAAGGAAAAAGAATTATTCTCCGGCCGAAATATCCGCGATGATTTTGACGAAGATGAAACAAACTGCGGAGGATTATCTGGGAGAAAAAGTAACGGATGCTGTTATTACCGTTCCGGCATATTTTAACGATTCACAACGTCAGGCGACAAAAGACGCCGGCAAGATTGCCGGACTGAATGTATTACGTATCATCAATGAACCTACAGCGGCGGCTCTTGCTTATGGTTTGGACAAGAAAAAGGAGGAAAAGATTGCCGTCTTTGATTTAGGCGGCGGCACGTTTGATATTTCGATTTTGGAATTAGGCGAAGGCGTCTTTGAGGTTAAGTCTACCAACGGCGATACGCATTTGGGCGGTGAAGATTTCGACCAGCGCGTAATGGATTTTCTGGTTGCAGAATTTAAAAAAGATCAAGGCATTGATTTGAGGAACGATAAAATGGCGCTGCAACGACTCAAAGAAGCGGCGGAAAAGGCGAAGATGGAACTTTCCACGACGATGGAAACCGATATCAATCTGCCGTTTGTCACCGCCGATGCTTCCGGCCCCAAGCACATGAATATTAAACTCTCCAGAGCTAAGCTGGAATCTTTAGTGGGAGAATTGATTGAAAAGGTAGTTGATCCTTGCCGCACTGCACTGAAAGACGCCAATCTAACAAACAAGGACATTGACGAAGTCATTTTGGTTGGTGGAATGACCAGAATGCCGAGGGTTCAACAGAGGGTAAAAGAAATTTTCGGCAAGGAACCGCACAAAGGCGTGAATCCGGACGAAGTTGTGGCCGTCGGCGCTGCAATTCAGGGCGGAGTTTTGGCGGGAGATGTGAAAGATGTATTGCTACTTGATGTTACTCCGCTTTCTCTGGGTATAGAAACTCTGGGCGGTGTTATGACCAGGCTTATCGAAAAAAACACTACTATTCCCAGCAAGAAAAGCCAGATTTTTTCGACAGCTGCCGACAATCAACCGGCGGTGAGCATTCATGTGTTACAAGGTGAGCGTCAGATGGCTGCTGATAACAGAACTTTGGGGCGGTTTGAATTGATGGGTATTCCGCCGGCGCCGCGCGGTATGCCGCAAATTGAAGTCACTTTTGATATTGATGCCAACGGTATCGTGCATGTTAACGCCAAAGACCTGGGTACAGGTAAAGAACAGAGCATCAAAATCACCGCTTCCAGCGGTTTGAGTGAAGCAGAAATTCAAAAATTAGTGCGTGACGCGGAGCAGCATGCCGAAGAAGATAAACGTCGCAAGGAATTAATTGAAGCGAGAAATCAGGCCGATTCCATGATTTACAGTGTGGAAAAAAATATTAAAGAATTTGGCGATAAGGTAGATGCGGCGGAAAAAGCAAAAATCGAAGAGGCAATAAGCAAGGCAAAAAAAGCCTTAGAAGGCGAAGATGTTGATGCCATCAAGAAGGCTCAGGACGAATTGATGAATGTTTCGCACAAATTGGCGGAAGCCATGTATGCAAAA
Source organism: uncultured delta proteobacterium (assembly GCA_963730275.1). GTDB lineage: Bacteria > Desulfobacterota > Syntrophia > Syntrophales > Smithellaceae > UBA4810. The sequence goes on from CAVSRI010000030.1 coordinate 64,201, forward strand.
ACTTCGGGCGGGCAAGGTGGTCCTACTGCCGGGTGCTGGTGATGGAGCACAGCAACAAAGCGGCGGACAGCAGGCGTCAGGGAAAAAAGATGATGATGTAGTGGATGCCGACTTTGAGGAAGTAAAATAGCGAATAAGTGAAGTAAAAAGCCCGAAACTGGAATTCAGTTTCGGGCTTTTTTATATGTCGACCAACACAAAGAAATATTATACAATAATAAAAATTAGAGGAACTATGAGCAGTTTTGATTCCGGCAAGAAGAATATTGTTGTTGCGCTCTGCGGCTTAATTTTTATAATTGTGTCATTATCGTCAGCATTTGCCGGAGAAAAGCTTAGTACAATTTCCTCTGATCAGTCCGGATGCCCGGCGATTCTTCTGACCAATGAAGCTTACTTTCCGGCCTTGTTAAAGGCCATTGATGAAGCGCAAAGCGAAATCTTCATGTCGATATTTTCTTTTAAAGCTGGTGTGCACAAAAACAGTTATCCCGATCGTATCCTGGGGCATTTGGCCAAAGCGGTGAAAAAAGGTGTAAAGGTTATCGTCATTTTAGAAACGACAGGCAATCGCTCGGATGAACTGAATATTCAAAACAGAGAGACCGGTAAACTTCTGGAAGATAAGGGTGTGCAGGTCTGCTTCGATTCACCATACAAAACGACGCATACAAAACTAATCGTGATCGATCAGCGGCTGGTTATTCTGGGCAGCCATAATCTTACACAAGCGTCTATGAAGTATAATAACGAAGCATCGATTTTGTTAGACAGTTCTGAGCTGGCCAAACGCGCCCGTGATTATATGCTGACAATTATAAAGGAGGCAAAATGAAAAATTATCGAATTTTGGCCAGAGTATTTATTTTGCTGCTTATTTTTTTCATTGCCTGCTGCACCCAGCCAAAAATCGTTGTCATGGAACCTGCTCCGAGCCCGCCTGAGGAAGTAAAACCATCAGAAGTAAAACCAGCAGAAGTAAAACCACCGGAAACCGTACTGCCGCCAATTCAACCTCCATTGGTCAAATATAACCGCTATACTTTAGGGTGTATATTGCCTTTATCCGGGCAATATGCTGATTTAGGAAGCAAAGCACTGGATGCAATCTTGTTATCTGCGGGTATGTTTGACGGAGAAAACAGAACGTTATGGAAAGTTGTTGCGGAAGATTCCCGCGGTTTACCGGAAGGAGCAAGAGCGGCCGTAGAACACTTGGCCAATGTTGAAAATGTTATGGCGATTGTTGCTGTTACCGGAACAACGGAAGCTATTGAAGCTGCCCGTGAAGCTAATAAGTGGCAAGTTCCATTAGTCCTGATAACTTCCAAAGAAGGAATCACTTCCTTAAGCGAATATACCTTCCAGCACTTCTTGACGCCTACCCAACAAATCAGGGCTGTAGTTAAATATGCCCGGGAGGATTTGAATTGCGCAATATTTTCTATTTTATATCCGAAAGATGACTATGGAGAGGAAATGGTTGAATTTTTCCGTGCGGAAGCAGTACGTGCAGGGGGTAAAGTAGAGAGGGCAATACCTTACAATAAAAGGCAAACGGATTTTACGGAAGAGATTAATAAAGTAACCGGTAATCTTATCAGCACTGCAAAAAAAACGTCTTCTAAAAAACCGGAAATAAAAGCTCAATTAGCCCTTGATTTTGAAGCTTTATTTATTCCTGATTCGTATCGGCGAGTCCGGATGATAGCTTCCCAGCTTGCTTTTTATGATGTTAAAGGCATTAAACTTCTGGGCACCAGCTTATGGAATTCACCTTATTTACTGAAGAAAAATTCGGATTATCTGGAAGGAGCTGTTTTTGCCGACAGTTTTTTTGTTAATAGCTTTTATCCGGAAACAAACGACTTTGTTGATGCTTATTATACGGCTTATGGCCGTGATCCGGAAAGTATCGAGGCGTTGGCGTATGATACAGCCGGAATAATCTTTCATGTTTTAGAAAATAAAGACGTTCAAACGCGCCAAGAATTCATCAATGCCTTAATAAAAGTGGAAAATTATAAGGGCGCAACGGGAAATATATCTTTTGGTCCAGATAGAGTTGCTCAAAAGACTCCTTTTATATTAAGAGTTAAAAACGGAAAATTGGAGCAGGTAAAATAACATCGTCAATAATTATATTTATAGAGATCGATAATAGCAAAGTATTAAAAATGTATGCGTTTTTTACTTACCAATGATGATGGAATATATGCCAAAGGCCTAAGCTCTCTTTATGACGAGCTTTCTCATGAGGCAGATTGTTTAATTGTTGCCCCGGAAATAGAACAAAGCGCCGTAGGGCATGCGATCACCATTTCCCGTCCTTTGATGGTGCGGCGCGCCACCAAAACCGGAAAATTTTTGGGCTATGCCGTTTTGGGTACACCGGCCGATTGTGTTAAAATAGGCATTAAGGAACTGGCGAAAAAACCGGTGGATCTGGTCGTTTCCGGCATTAATCGGGGTGCCAATGCAGGCATCAATGTGATTTATTCAGGAACTGTATCTGCCGCCACTGAAGCGTTAATCATGGGTATACCGGCTTTGGCTATTTCTCTGGATACTCATAAAGAGGCTGATTTTACTTACGCAGCCAAGTTCGCGCGCAAAATGGTTCGGCTTATTGCCGGTAATCCGGCACTTAAATGCAGCGCTATAAATGTTAATATTCCCTGTCTTCCCGCTGAAGAAATTAAGGGAGTTGTTGTTGTCCGTCAGGGCATAAGTAACGTTATTGAAAGTTTTGAAAAAAGAGTGGACCCGCGGGAAAATACATACTACTGGATTTCCGGCGATTCAGGAGCGGACAGTGAAGAAAAAAATACCGACGTCGCTGCACTTGCTTCCGGCTTCATCACGATCACACCAATTCAATATGATTTAACCAGATATGATTTGATGGATACGCTGCAAGAAATTGTAAAGAAAAGCGATATTAAAATATAATAAGCGGCGTTTCTGGTTGTACCATTCTGATATTCCAGCTGGAACGGAGCCGCGGGTATTAAGCCACAGCTACTCCGGGCCAATAGTATAAGAGCTCACCCGATAGCCAACTCCGGCAATGTAGGCAAACTCAAAGCTGAATTCGGCGCCTGCATCGTGCCAGATAAGTATATAACGCCCATCCGCCAATGCTTCGATTTTTCCGTGCGGAATATGCGAGCGCATGAAGCTAGTGAAGAGCAACTCGTATCTGGCCAGAAAGTCGTCTCTGTCTTTGACCCTGCCGGTCTGGATATCACCCTTTCGCTCTACCGACCAGTCCTCGACAGGAAAGGTGATCAGGTCGGCCAGTTTTTCCTTGTCGTTTGCGCGGACTGCCGCCAGAAAGCTTGTATAGAAGGCGTTAAATTCGGCCTTGTGAGGCTCAGGCTGCTGGCCATAACAGGGTGCAACAACAGCGATGACGAACGCCACAACGAACAGAACATTCTTCATAAATTGGTTTCTCCCTTTTCCGGTTGCATCATTAGTGCGTCAATGATGCAATAAGTTTACTTCGTGAGCGCGCACACCTTACGATAAAATCAGCCGGAGCGTAGCGATCGGCTGGATTGATCTTGTTATGACCCTTACATTGTCCTTTTTGGCTTTGTCCCGTATACAACACGAACAGGATGAAAGAATAAAAAGATTAGTCCCGACCGTTCCACTTGCGACCATCCCAAACGCCTAAGGGTCTCAGCATATTCGTGTGTGCAGTGTAAGTCAAGAAGTGCCACACGGCCTCCAGGTCTCAGCACCCTTGAGATTTCTTCAATAGCTTGAACCCTGCCTTCTCTGGTTGGGATGTTGTGTATCGCCAGACTCGACACCACAACATCAACGCAATCATTTTCAATCGGCAGGGAGCACATATCACCCGTCCTAATCTCAACACGTTCAGCAACGTTCTCAACCCGTGCATTCGCTAAAGCTGCCTCCGCTTTATTACCTGATAGGTCTCGACTCTGCCAGAGGTCGACTCCTATAGCTTTACCTGATTTAAGGTACTTCGCAGCTTCGATCAATAGCAAACCGCGACCGCACCCTACATCGAGGATGTTCTCATGACTCTTTGATCTGAAGAGAGCGAATGAGACGCCTGCTCGCAAGAAGTTTGCCGAACTTGCTACTCCATAACATTACGGCGGCTACAAAGAGCATGCTGCCGCCTGCAAGAACGCCCGCGACAAAAACCGAGATCACCAACACAGAGTGCTGAGGACCGCCAAAAATACGAAAGAGAAACCCTATCAGAATGCACGCAAGTCCTCCGATTGAGAGCGCCGCAACAACGGCTGGGGCATCCACACCATAATTAGCCCGAAACATAGTGGAATTACTCATGCATGATACCTCCCGAAGAAAGCCGGTCGCCAACCCTTATGAATTACATGATCCGCATGCTCATCTCTGGTCATAACAATGTTTATATGGATCCTTGCTAATACTTCAAACGCCGCAATGCTGTCGGCATAATATTCTGTTCAAATATTGTATGAATATGATCTAATGCAACTCTCTGCAAATTATAACATATCCCCAACGCCTTCGGCTGGGGATAATTCGGCTAACAAATTTCAGTTCACTTCGTTCCTGAAATTTGAGTCTCATTATCGTGTGAGCAGCACAGGTATAGAGCTTTTAAGGATGATGTGATTAGTAGTGCTGCCCAGAAATAATTCACGCAGCCGGTTATGACCGTAAGCCCCCATAACCATTAATTCCACGGATCCTTCTTTTATAAACTTAATTATTTCTTCACTTTCTTTACCCTGCAGAATGATTACTGCGCAATCAGCGCTTTGTGCTTCTGCAATATCCTCTATTTCCGTGGTGAGAGCAGCTGACTTTTGAGCGTCAGAGGAGATGACTACAACTGTCAGCGGCCAGGAAGCTTGTTCGGATAATTCCAAAGAAAGCTTTAAAGCTTTGGTGGCCGGAACACTGCCGTCGTAAGCAAGCCCCATGCTTTCTATTTCTAAAAAAGTTTCAGGGGTGATCAGCACCGGTTTCCCCGAATTGCGGACAACAGCTTCGGCAACGGAACCGAGCAAGCCGCCTTCTTTCAGATGAAAGTGTTCTCCTTTTTTCGCCATCAGAATTAAATCGGCGCTTTGAGATTCTTCGATGATTATTTGATTGATTTTACCAATCGTTTTTTTAACTTCGGCATTAATTCCCGATTCTTGACAGCGTTGACGGAAAGCTTTTAAGATAAAGTCCGCTTTTTCGTTAAGAGATGTTTCCATTGCGTCAAAGAAACCATCGTAAGGCGGCATTCCGACAGAGCCGGAAATATCGGTAAGCATCGGGCTCTGGATTAAATTCACGTCCAAAACGTAAAGACCGGTTATAGAAGCATTGAGTTTACGGGCGATATAAATTCCATATTCCAAAGCCGTGAGGCTGTTGGTGGAGCCATCGGTGGGAATAAGAATTTTTCGCGTAGCGGTCATGATGTTTTTTTCTATAATAAGACATATTATTTTCTTTTTTGTCAAAATTGGCTAAATCTTGAAGCAAATCGGCAATATACTTTTCATCTTTAATATCGTCGGAAGCGTCGCTACCTTTGCCCGGTTCGTTGGAAAGATTTTCATTGAAAGACAGAAAATTACCTGCAAGATTTCCATTTTTGTAAGTAGCCTGCTCCTTTATCTGCCCATTTTTGAAGTAAGCTATGTATTCACCTTCGCGTTTGTCGTTTATAAAATATCCTTTTTCCTTAATTTGTCCACTTTTATAATAGCAAATATATTCGCCATTAAATTTGTCGTTTTTAAAATTTTCCACTTCTTTTAATTGGCCGGTTTTGTAATAGACGTTGATATTGGCCATCAAGTTTGCCTTCTCTATAATTTTCCTCTTCCCTGATGTGGCCGTTTTCGTAATACGGAAATATAAGGTCCGTCCATTTTGTCGTTAATAAAAGTTGCCTTTTCTCTCACTTGACTATTATGATAATAAGTAGCCGCGGCTCCGTTTTTCTTGCCGTGGACAAAGTGCAATTGCGCCATTATTTGACCATTATTAAAGTAGGAAGTATATTCCCCTTCCAATTTGCCTTCCTGCAGGAATTTTCTTTCCTTTATAGATCCATCGGGGAAGAACAAATTATTTTCTTCAGGATTCGCGTACGATTTGGCCATAAAAATGTAATCTCCATTATGTGGCTAAAGCTTTTTTTAAACAATCCTTTATGATAATGCAATTAAAAAAACGAATTATTGATAAATCTAACCATTTTTGGAAGAAGCTATTATAGTTTGACAGTTGGATATTATTTCCTATAATAACTCAAAATTATGATAAAGGGTAAAATTAATGATAATTTCTAATTTTGATACAACAAAAGTGGCTATTATCGGGCCTGGCCGCCTGGGTACTTCTTTTGCTTATAAACTGGGACGCGATAAAAAGCGTGTGACCATATATTACCATGATTCGGAAGTTTGCAAGGCAATCAACAGGGATCATTTAAATCCCATTCATTTGACGAAGGATTTAGCTAATAGCCTGGGGGGGATGGAAAATGTTCCACGTCTATCGCCAAAAGTTTATGCCACAAATGACTTGGAATATGTCGTCGAAAATAATGATTTCATTATTTTGGCCATAACAATGAACCGTCTGCCGGAATTAGTTAATTATCTCAAACCATTGATTGATAAAAAAGCTGGTGATACATGTCTTATATCTCCCATAAAAGGTTTGATCTCCGATGAAATCTTCAAGGAACTGATTACACCTTCACAACTGATCAACAATAACCTTTATAAAGTGAAGCATAAGTATCAGGTAGTATGCATTGGTGGGCCTTTTTTTGATGTGGATATAGCTTTGGGAAATCCCGTTTGTCTTACAGTAGCCGGCAAAAGAAAAATAGCAAATATTGTCAGGGAAGATTTGCTTAAGTTTAATCGAAAAGAACTAAATACCTATTATAACTTTGATGTTGTTGGTGTGGAAGCTTGCGGAGCACTGAAAAATATCGTGGCTAATATTAAAGGAATGGCTGATTCCATGGAATTGGGTGATTCCATCCCGGGCACCATATTTGCTCGTGCCGGCGTGGAAATTCGTTCTTTGTCCCGTATTTTGGGCGGACATTTTCAGGCCTTCCACAGCCAAGCAGGTGTGGGCGATTTGTATGTGACTATGTCATCTATGGCCAGCAAAAATTACCGCTATGGGAAATATTTTTATGAACTTTATACAGGCAATCCCATTGAAACTAATTTGCGCGTGTTGGAAAGAATTGACGGCATGCCGGAAGGTCCCAATACGATAAGAAATGTTTATAAATATTTAGAAAAGAAAAACATGTATAGTCCGCTTTTTTCCTGTGCTTACCGGATATTTAATGAAGTGGGCAACAAAAGTAATATAAAAGATATGATCATTCAAGCCTGCCAGTATGACAAAAGAACACGAGAATACATTGGGCCCATATCCAGGATTATGTATCGCCTTATCCCGGATTATTGGTATCGCCGCGATAAAGATTTTTTCGCTTAATGCGACAGTGAATAAAGCGGATAAACTTTCGAGCAGATAAAATACCCATCGTTAATCCCTTAAATAAATTGGAAAATATGTCTTTAATGATTGTGCCAGGTTGGGCGCCCTTAGTCTATGATTTTTATCATCAGTCTGGTTGTGCCCGTTACTGTTTTTAATCGGTATGTTCATAAGTACGATCAGCCCTATCTTAAAGGGCAAATATACCTGAATCCGCACCCTTTAGAGCTTCAATTACGCAAACACGGTTGAAATAAATAAAATATTCTTGCTATCTTTTTATCCTAAATTTCAACTTGACAATCATTTATTTGCTGTGTTACGGAATTCACAATTGAAAGAATAAGTTGAGCTGAATAAATGTTGACAATTATTTCCAACAATAACTGGTGGTGGCAGACTTTAGATAATGTCTGCCCATAAGCTCGGACAAAAAGATGAGCATGGGCAGGGAAGCTCCTTCCCATGACTCCGAAAAATAGAGGCAATGCCATGGGAAGAAGTATATTCCATGGCATTTTTTTTAGGCTTATTCTTTGAAAAACTTATTGGAAGGAGAAAGAATATGGAACAGGTAAAAGTGGTGTTGCAAGATCGTGAGATACCCAAAAAGTGGTATAACATCGTGGCGGATTTACCCACACCGATGAAACCGCCTTTGCACCCCGGCACCGGTCAACCGGTAACTCCCGGTGATTTGGCGGCAATTTTCCCGATGAACATTATTGAGCAAGAAGCTTCCGGCAAGCGTTGGATAAAAATTCCGGAAGAAGTTTTGCAAAAGTATTTGCTCTGGCGCCCATCGCCTCTTTATCGTGCTTACAATTTTGAAAAAATGCTCAACTGCCCCGTTAAAATTTACTATAAACATGAAGGTGTCAGTCCCGCGGGTTCACACAAACCCAATGCCGCCATTCCTATGGCTTATTATAATAAGATGGCCGGAACAAAAAGAATGGTTACCGAAACCGGCGCCGGACAATGGGGCAGCGCGTTGGCCATGGCTACCCAGATGTTCGGTTTGGAATGCCGCGTTTACATGGTTAAGATAAGCTACGAACAAAAGCCTTACCGGCGCATACTTATGAATACTTGGGGAGCAGAATGTATTCCCAGCCCGAGTAATTTAACGCAGGCGGGTCGAAATGTTTTAGCAGAGCATCCTGATTCTCCCGGAAGCCTGGGTATTGCCATCAGCGAAGCGATTGAAGATGCCGTTACCGGTAAAAATTCACGTTACGGATTGGGCAGCGTCTTGAATCATGTTCTGCTCTATCAGACAATAATCGGATTGGAAGCGCAAAAACAAATGGAAAAAATAGGCGTTTATCCGGACGTAGTTATGGGGTGTTGCGGCGGCGGCAGCAACTTTGCCGGCATTTCCCTTCCTTTTGTCTGTGACAAGATTCACGGGAAAAAGGTGAAGATAGTGGGCGCGGAACCGTCTTCCTGCCCCAGTATGACCAAAGGGCCGTTTGCTTATGACTTTGGTGATTTAGCCAAGACCACACCACTGCTTCCTATGTATACTCTAGGCCACGACTATGTTCCCGCGCCGATACATGCTGGAGGGTTGCGTTATCACGGTATGGCGCCGATTGTCAGTCATTTGGTTAGGGAAAAATTAGTTGAAGCCAGGGCCTATGATCAACTAAAAACATTTGACGCCGGTGTCAAGTGGGCACGTACGGAAGGCTTTGTACCCGCACCCGAGACCGATCACGTCTTGGCTGCTGTTGTAGATGAGGCTCAACGCGCCAAACAAGAGGGAAAGGAAAAAGTTATTCTCTTTAACTGGAGCGGTCATGGTTTAGTTGATCTTGCCGCTTATGACGCTTATTTAGCGGGTAAATTGGAAGCTTACGAGTTGCCGGACAAGGAAGTCGAACGGGCATTGAATGCGATTAAGGATTTTCCCAAACCTTAATGAAGTTTCTGCAAAACTGTCTGCCTTGAGACTGGGTCTTTTTTGACGAATCGCCTGTATTTGGTAAGTTAGAGAAAGATTTTTGATTCCAATAAGAAAAACCGTCAAGAACAAAAACCTTGACGGTTTTTCTTTTTTTCGCCAATCTAGCTGAAAATGAAACAGGATATAAATAATAAACTGATCCGCTATCCCCGATTGGGTAATGAAATCCCTTTTTCTTATTGTTTACAGGAGGCAGGAGAGTTACCCTGCTCGCGCATTGTAAATTGCTGGGTGATTTTTTTGACGTAGAAAATTTTTTGAAAGAAAATTTAGAGCCTAAGAAATGGAAAAAAGTTGTCAATTTTCAGCCAAAGAATAAGATAATGAGTCTTATTGAATTTATTGAGGCGTTAACGGCAAAAAAATGAAAAATTTAGATTTATTCAGTCTTAGGAGCTCAAATGATACAAGGACTTCGGCGCCGCTTGCCGAAAAAATGAGACCGCAAAATCTTTCTGAGTATATCGGTCAGTCTCATCTCTTGGGCGAGGGCTGTTTGCTCAGACGCGCCATTGAAGAGGACAACCTGTTCTCCATGATTTTTTGGGGACCGCCGGGTTCAGGAAAGACCACACTGGCCAGAGTTCTGGCCAGTGAGACCCGATCAAAATTTATCAGCTTTTCCGCAGTTCTTTCCGGAGTGAAAGAAATTCGTGCGGTTATTGATGAGGCCAAAGAATTGTGGGAGACAAAAAAGAAAAAAATGGTTCTTTTTGTCGACGAAATTCACCGTTTCAACAAAGCGCAACAAGATGCTTTTTTGCCGCATGTGGAAAGCGGCCTGATTACATTGATTGGCGCGACCACGGAGAATCCTTCTTTTGAAGTTATTGCTCCTCTTTTATCGCGGACGCGGGTTTTAGTTTTGGAGCCGTTTTCCGAAGAAGAGTTGGTGAGCATAGTAGAACATGCTCTAAAAGATAAACAAAAAGGATTAGGACAATTTTGCATTCAAATGGATCACGATACGATTCTTTATATTGTTCGTCTGGCTGACGGCGATGCCCGCAGCGCCCTGAATAATTTAGAGGCTATAGCGTCAATGGTGCAAACCTTGCCTGTGGAAAAAAGAGTCGTGTCTCTTATCCTGGCCCAAGAAGCCCTGCTTAAAAAAGCTCTTTTATATGATAAAGATGGAGAAGAACATTATAATTTAATTTCAGCTTTCCATAAAAGTTTGCGGGGAAGCGATCCCGATGCCGCTCTATATTGGTTGGGGAGGATGCTTGCTGCTGGAGAGGATCCCCTCTATCTTGCCCGGCGCATGATGCGTTTCGCTTCAGAAGACGTGGGCAATGCCGATCCGCAGGCATTAGTTATTTGTGTTGCTGCCGAACAGGCGTTCCACTTTATCGGCTTGCCGGAAGGAGAACTGGCACTGGCTCAAGCCGCGGTTTATTTGGCCTGTGCCCCCAAAAGTAATGCACTTTACACGGGTTTCGGAAGTGTTAAGGAAACAATTAACAATACTGGATATTTGCCAGTTCCTCTGCATATTCGCAATGCGCCGACAAAATTAATGAAAGAACTTGATTACGGCAAAGATTACAAATATGCTCATGATTATGAGGATGCCTATGTTCCACAAGAGTATTTGCCGGAAAAGCTGCAAGGGCAGGTATTTTATAAACCCCAAGGATCGGGTTATGAAAAAACCATTAAAGAGAGAATAGATGCTTGGCAGCAGGCAAAAAAAAAGGCTAAAGGTGAATAATAATTTAATCTTGCAGAAAAGGAAAGGGAGGCTTGGTTGGAGCCTCCCTAGGAGTGAAGAGAGAAGGCTTGGGGCCTTCCAGGTTATTCTGTCGTCGGCTAGTTATGCCCGTTATTTTAGTCGACATTACTAATAACTTTACCCTAAACTAAAGCATTTATTGTGCCGTAATTGGGCTAATTATTTTAACTTCCTGTAATAATTGACAAATAATTTAAAACATAGTCTTTTTGAAATAGATAAACCGTTTACATTATCGACAATAAATGTCGGAAAATGTACTTGCTAAATTTAAAATACATAATAAATATAAATAGATAAGCATATATATAATATTTACCCCGCCTTCGACAAAAATGTCGATTATTTCTTGGATTAGCCGTTGACTTTTCCCTTGAATGGCTTAAGATGACCGACAAAATGAGGCAAAAGGATAAAAATGCGTTTTTTCAGAAAAAAAGAATTAATTGTGGAGCGAAAAGCTCGCAAGTATAATGGCACGTTTCTCCAACCTTTAGCGGTAGGTATCGTCAGCGCTGTTTTGGTAGCCTTAATCTTGATTATGGGGTTACTGGATCTTAGAAGAAGTGAAACAGACCTCGTGGGTTTTATGGAAGATCAGGCTCTAAGTACGATCAGCGTTCTGCAGCGGTTAACGGAAGAAAATTTTAAAAGTATAACAGCGACACCCGAAAAAGCAGGTTCGAATTTGAATGATTCCCGCCAGGAAGAAGCTGCCTATTCCAAAAAATGGGTGATTGAAGCAATTACAGAAATGGGGAGAAAATTAGACCAACAATGGAAAAAGGGTAAAGTAAACAATGATTATCTAAAGAAATTTGCTGCGGATAATAATTTTTGGTATTTGGCTGTCTTAAATCCACAGGGAAACTCAATATATGAAAGTGGCCCTTTACAGACCGATATGCTTGATCCAAGAGAGCTAAAAAAAGGCAACCGCAATTTAACTACTATTGAAATAATGGAAAAAATTCGTGCAAAACAAGGCATTGGCTTTGTTGCCCTTAGGCGTAAGGATAACAGCGGCACAGTGGTTATAAACCTGGATAAAGAAGGATTAATCTATTGGAGCCTGAAAGTTGCTGTGGAAAAGGGAATAAAGAAAATCGGAGAAGGTCATGGAATAGTTTACATGCAAATTATCAATGATCAGAAAAAACTGCTCAGCAGTGTCGGCCGGCCGATGCAAGGTTTAAAAAACAATGATTTCAATTTTAAGGAAATATTAACAGGTAATGTTAAAATCGTCAGCACGAAAATAAATTCCGGCGAAGACAAAATTTTGGATCTGGCCGCGCCATTATTTTTGGATAAAAAAGTTGTCGGTATAGTGAGAATTGGTCTCGACCGGGGATCTATGGACAAAATCATTGCCGAAAACCGCCAAAATATTTTTATCTTCATGTTTTTTGTTGTCATCATTGCCTTATTATCTATGTGGCTGCTTTATAATGATCAGAATCGCCACCTGGCCGGGATTATTGAGATAGAAAGGCGGCTGGAGAAAGCAGAAAGGCTTTCCTCCTTGGGGCAGTTGGCGGCGGGTGTGGCGCATGAAATTCGCAACCCCTTAAATGCTATAAGTATGGCCACGCAGAGGTTGAAGAGGGAGTTCATTTCAGTGGATTCAAGTAAAGCTGAAGATTTTCAGAATCTTTCCGGTGTTATAAGAGACGAAATTAAACGTCTTGACGGAATTATTGAAGAGTTTCTTTCTTTTTCCAAAAGCCGCAGATTGGAACTGCGCGATTTTTCTACAACGGAAATTTTACAAAAGATTGTCAGTCTCATTCGAGAAGAGGCTTCGGCTCGTGGTGTTACTATTGAAACAAAATGGCGGCAGACTCCGGCAATAATTCCGATGGATATAAATAAATTGCAGCAGGCATTTCTCAACCTGATCAAAAACGCCATGGAATCTATGCCCGCGGAAGGTAAAATTTCCATAACGGTGGATAAAGAAGGAAAAAATTACATTGTTGTAAGTATTTCGGATACGGGCTGCGGCATGACAACTGAGGAAATCGAAAGGATTTTTAACCCGGAATACACGACAAAAGAAAAAGGTTTGGGGTTAGGCATACCTTTGGCAAGTGAGATTATCCGCGGCCATGGGGGAGATATAAGGGTTATCAGCCGGAAGGACGAAGGAACAACATTTGAAGTTGTTCTGCCTCGTGAAAGATTGAACGAAAGGCTGTAAATATAGGGGATAGTTACCCATGCAAAAAATAAGCATTCTTATCGTTGAAGACGGTCAATCTCAGAGAGAGATGCTACGCGATTTTTTGCTTTCCGAAGGTCACGTTGTAGCGGAAGCGGATAATGGTAAAAAGGCTATTAAAACGGTTTTGAACGGTCATTTTGACTTAATCCTCCTGGATTACAAAATGCCCGGCATGGATGGACTGGAGGTACTCAAAGAAATAAAGCGCATCAATCCGGAAATAGATGTAGTCATCATTACCGCTTACGGCACTATTGAAACAGCAGTAGAAGCCATAAAAGTAGGAGCAATTGATTACATTACCAAGCCGGTAGAACTCGACGAATTATTAATACTGGTTAATCGGGTGGCGGAAAGAAGACAACTCATTCAGGAAAATAAGCTCTTGAGGGAAGAACTGGATAAAAGAGGTATTACAGCCGATAAAATAGTTTACAAAAGCCCACGTATGGCGGAAGTAATTAATATGGCGGGGCGCGTTGCCGCGAGCAAGGCGTCTGTTTTGATTCAAGGGGAAAGCGGAACAGGAAAGGAGTTGTTGGCGCGGCTGATTCATCAATTAAGCTCCCGGGCGAATAAACCGATCATCGTTGTTAATTGTGTAGCCCTGCACGAAAATTTATTGGAGAGCGAATTATTCGGTCATGAAAAAGGTGCTTTTACCGGTGCGACTTCCCGCCGCATCGGCCGGTTTGAAGAAGCCGATGGCGGCACGCTTTTTCTCGATGAAATAGGAGAGTTACCCCCGACAGTGCAAGTTAAGCTTCTGCGGTTTTTACAGGAACGCGAATTTCAGCGTTTAGGCAGTAATATTGATATTCATGTTGATGTCCGGGTCATCAGTGCGACAAATCGCGATTTGGAAGTTCAGGTCAAAGAAGGAACCTTTCGTGAGGATCTTTTCTACAGGTTGAAAGTTGTGACCATGTCCCTGCCCCCTCTACGAGAAAGAAAAGAAGACCTGCGCATTTTGATCGACCATTTCATTGATAAATTTGCCAGAGAAAATGGGAAAAATATTCAAGGTTTGACCGCCGAAGCGCGGGACTCACTTTTGAAATATGATTATCCGGGAAACGTGCGTGAGTTGGTCAATATTCTGGAGAGGGCAGTGGTTATTGCGCGTGATGAGTACATTACAACGGATGACTTGCCCTTTAAATCGGTATCATCTTCTCGTGATTCAGGCAAGAAGTCTGCCAGCCTTTTGCGGGAATCGGTGGAAGTGTTGGAAAAAAAACTGATTGCCGAATCAATGGAAAAGGCTCAGGATAACCAGACAAAAGCTGCCGAGATCCTGGGTATGTCGGAACGCATGTTGCGGTATAAGTTGAAAAAATACGGCTTAAAGAACTAATCGATGCGGCTTCTAACTTGGACAGAGCACAACCAAAAAAGGCAATTCAATATAGTAGTGGGTATAGCAGCTCATTGTTTCATGAAGCGTTTTTTCATTTCTGTAAGTAACGCAAAATGTTTCCTTTCCTCGTCAATAATCTGATCAAGTGTTGAATGTTGAGTTGCCGGCACCAATTTCTTGATTTCATGATAATAGAGGATTGAATCCAACTCACGTCTGATGGCAAAGTCAAAGGCGGCAAAGGTATCGGTCACCTTGGACAGTTCTCTATCCATGGCTTCTTTAGTAAAGATTATATTATTATCCACATAGGCTCGCAAATAAGCGCTATATTCCCCTGCATAGCTCTCCGGTGGATTGTATTTTTCTATCTTCGCAAAGATGCCTTCAAAAGTTTTTTTATGAGCAACTTCTGCCTGCGCCAGATAGGCAAAAAGCTTTTTTGCTTCTTCCTGTTTGGCGATCTGTTCGGCAAATTTATAAAAGTTAATGCCGTTTTCTTCAATCCTGATGGCAACTTCTACTATATCGCTTGCTTCAAAAACCCCCATACTGAATGCCTCCTGATTTTTATAATATAATATTTATGACTTCATCATATTTTTTTATCTAATGCAATAAATTTGCTGCAGCTATATCCACACCTCTCTGCTTTTATTTCACTCTTATAATTACACGTGTGTTTTGTGACTTTCCCGCCGGGAAATAAATACCGGCCGGAAGTACAATTTTTGTATCGAGTGTTGTTGTAAAAAATATTTTTTGCAGGTCAACCGGTTCTGTCTCGATTTCTATTTTTTCAGGATTAACACGGGAATCTACCAAAACCCGAACCTTGGCTGGAGTTATACTAATCCTTTGCAGGGAAAGGTTTTTCGGTAAAAAATTTTGCGTACTGATTTTTACAGGCAAAGTCCATGAAATAAGTTTAGTAGCATAAATGTGAGTTATCGTGGGCCTGATTTCGGTGACAGATAAATTGGACGGAGCATTGACCATGTCCTTGGCTAGGACAAATTCGCGTTTTTTTTCGGCTATAGGAGATAAGTCCAGAGACAATTTAAGTGAACGTTCATCAAGGAGATAAAAAGCTTGCTGCGGTCCCTGAAGGATGACTTTTGCTTCAGTTAATCGCGGTTCATCAATGTGCCAATTTTGCGGAACATTTTTATACTCGATGGGAATGATGAAATCACGGCGAACAATTTCCCTCTGATAACCGAAAGCAATCCATAAAATACAAGCCATACCCAGGGCGATAATTTTTTCCTTTGTATTTTCTTTGAGCCAGGCAACTGAAAGATTTGATGTTTTCTTCGGTGAATTGCGCATATAAAATTGCTCCAATAAGTTATGCAGAGCAGCAGCATTGTTGATTTCAGTGAGAGTCTCTTGATAAACCATCGATATTGTTCCGGTCTCTTCGGAAACCACTATGCAAAGTGCGTCCGAGCGTTCCGCAAGGCCAAGTGCCGCGGTATGGCGCAACCCGATATTTCCGTACTTCGATGCATGTATGCAAAGAGGCAGATGACAACCAAACATCGCGATACGATTACCATTAATAATTACGGCTCCATCATGACCGATAGAATGAGGATCAAAAATACTCTCTAAGAGAGGTTCGCTAACAAACCCGTATAAACTTGTTCCACCGTTGATATGCCTTTCCAAAGGATCATTCCCTTGCAGGACAATTAAGGCGCCAATATGTTTTTTAGCTAAATTTGCCGCCGTTTGCGCGATTATTTCTGCCGTTTTTTGCAGTTCGGAAAGCGGCTGATATTTTTTCCCGATATTTCCCAATAAGGCCAGTCTTTCGAAAAACCCGCGTAAGTCTTCTTGGAAGATGACTACTAAAACAAAAATCACAATGGCAAAAAAAGATTGCAGAACAATAGTAGTGAGATAAAGCTGAAAAAAACGAGCGGCAATATAGACGCCACCCAGAAGTATTATTCCGATGAACATGAAACGGGAAGCTCTTGTTTTGAACCAGGTCAAAAGCGCAAAGATCAGCAGGGCAATTATAGCTATATCTAGAATATCTTGAAATCTGATGCTTTTGATGAAGGCGAGAGCTGTGTTAAATAATTCCATAAACCCCACATTAGAATATGCCAATATTTACCCAAAACTTATATCGAGAAAACCAAGCCAGTGTCAAGCAGGATTAGAAAACAATTTTAAATATTCTTTTATAAATTACCGCATGATATATTCATGAAAAAATTCTTGACAGAAATTTCGCATATTGCTATAAAGATACCGATTAATAATCGGAAAGTATTTATGGCACAAATGATTAAAATATTTTCGCTTAATAACTGGTGGTGGTGGAACCTCATAAGGAGGTTTATCCGCCGCTGATCTTTTTTAATTGAAATCAAAGCCGTGGAGAACCTCTTGGGTCTTCACGGCTTTTTTGTTTTTAGCAATTTGTAAAGGCCGTGATAAAAAATCACGGCCTTTTTTTGTGAGACTCAAGTTTTAGGAACGTAGTGAACTAAAACTTGCTAGTCGAACAATCCCACATGCGAAGCATTGTGGGATAATGAAACTCGAATTTCAAAAACGAAGTGCGTTAAAATTCGTAAGTTGTAATGAGACCCAAGCTTCAGAAAAAGAGTGCACTGAAGCTTGTAGGTCGAATTATCCCGCCGCAGGCAGGGGATGGCGTCAAGGAGGAAATTATGTATCAGCCCAGTTTCGCCGAGTTTGAGAAGTTAGCCGAGAGCGGAAATTTGATTCCGGTCTATCGGGAAATATTGGCCGATGTGGAAACACCGGTTTCCGTCTTAATGAAACTGCAACATAAAAACCACGTCTATCTGCTGGAAAGTGTCGAGGGCGGGGAAAAATGGGGCCGGTATTCGTTTTTAGGCACAGACGCCGGTGTTGTTTTCCGGGTACGCGATACTAATGTCTTTATCCAGGAGAAGGGAAAAATAACTACCCGTGAGCATAAAGGCAATCCGCTGGGTTTGCTGCGTGACTTGCTGAATCGTTATCGGCCTGTTTCTATCCCGGGTCTGCCCAGATTTTACGGCGGAGCTGTCGGCTACCTGGGGTATGAGATGGTGCGCTATTTTGAAAAGCTTCCGCCCAGCCCGCCGGATGATTTGAATCTGGATGAAGCTATTTTTGTGATCAGCGATTCGATCATGGTTTTTGATAATGTACGCCATACAATTAAAGTTGTCGCTTGCGCTTTTACGGAAGAAACAGCTTCGCTCGAAGAAAGTTATGCCGTTTCATGCCGGAAGATAGACACGATGATTGAAACAATAGGCGCAGCAACGCCTCGGCGGTCAATAACATCTGCCGATGTAAAAGATGTATCCTTCGCCTCTAATATGACTCCAGACCAATACAGGGCGGTAATTGAGAAGGCTAAAGAATACATTGTTGCGGGAGATATCATTCAGGTTGTACTCTCGCAGCGTTTTCAGACCGAATGCCGCTCTAATCCCATTGATCTCTACCGGGCGCTGCGTTTTGTCAATCCCTCACCCTATCTGTTCTTTCTCCAGCTGAATGATCTGACCCTGATCGGTTCATCACCGGAGGTGATGGTGCGCAAGGAGGAAGAAACAATGGAATTGCGCCCTATTGCCGGAACAAGAAGAAGAGGAAAAACCGAACAGGAAGACCGCGCACTATCCGATGAGTTGCTCTCCGATGAAAAGGAGCGGGCGGAGCATGTGATGCTGGTCGATCTGGGACGCAATGATCTCGGGCGAGTAGCGGAAATAGGCAGTGTTCAAGTAAATCAGTATATGGTTGTGGAAAAATACTCGCACGTGATGCATCTGGTATCCAATGTTCGCGCGCATCTGGCCAAAGGCAAAGACGCGTTTGATGTTCTGGCGGCGACATTTCCAGCAGGCACTTTGACCGGAGCTCCCAAGGTCCGCGCGATGGAAATTATCAGCGAACTGGAAAAAGTAAAAAGGGGACCCTACGGTGGAGCGGTAGGTTATTTCAGCTTCAGCGGGAATATGGATTTCTGCATTACAATCCGCACGATGGTTTTAAAGAATGGCAAAATTTATGTGCAGGCCGGAGCAGGCATTGTTTACGATTCCAACCCTGAATCGGAACATCAGGAATCACTGAATAAAGCCAGAGGAATACAGCAGGCAGTGCGTCTGGCAGCCGGCGGTTTTGTCCTGGAGAACGGCAATCAGGAGAAATAAAACATGATTTTGATGATTGATAACTACGATTCTTTTACATTTAATATTGTCCAATATTTGGGGCAGTTGGACGAAGACGTGCGTGTATATCGCAATGATAAAATAAAGTCGGAAGAAATAAAAAAGTTGAACCCCAAAGCCATTTTTATTTCTCCGGGCCCTTGTACGCCTTGCGAGGCGGGAATTACCGTGAATGTTATCCGCGAATTTTACAAAAATGTGCCGATTATGGGAATATGTCTGGGGCATCAAGCCATCGGTTATGCCTTCGGCGGTGAAATAATCCGTGCCTCGCGCATCATGCACGGAAAAACCTCGCCGATCATTAATGATGGTAGAACAATTTTTGAGGGCCTCCCCAATCCCTTTTCCGCCGGCCGTTACCATTCTTTGTTGGTCAAGAGGGAGTCTCTGCCTGATTGCCTGGAGATCAGTGCCGAAACTGCCGAAGGCGAGATCATGGGATTGCGGCACAGGGAATATCCGGTGGAGGGCATCCAGTTCCATCCGGAATCAGTGTTGACGCCGCAGGGCAAACGCATCATCAGGAACTTTTTAAAATATACAGGATGAAAGGGGCATTTGTCATGATCAAAGAAGCGATTGAAAAAGCCGTTAAAAAAACAGACCTGCACGAAGCGGAAATGATGGCAGCCATGGAAGAAATTATGGAAGGCAACGCTACCCCCGCGCAAATTGCCGCTTTGATTACTGCGCTGCGCATGAAGGGGGAGACGGTGGAGGAAGTGACCGGTGCGGCGCGCATCATGCGCCAGAAGGCAACACGGGTCAATGCCTGTGCGACAACCATTTTGGATACTTGCGGCACAGGGGGCGATTCCCTAAATACATTCAACATCTCGACGACGACCGCTTTTGTTGTTGCCGCCGCAGGTATTGTTGTGGCCAAGCACGGCAACCGCGCCGTTTCCAGCGGCTGCGGGAGCGCCGATGTTCTGGAGGCCTTAGGCGTCAATATCAGCATCGGTCAGGAAATTGTTGAAGAATGTATTCAACAAATCGGCATCGGCTTTCTTTTCGCGCCCAAGCTGCACGGCGCTATGAAATATGCTATCGGCCCCCGGCGCGAAATCGGTATTCGCACGATATTTAATATGTTGGGGCCGCTCACCAATCCGGCCGGAGCAACTGCACAGCTTCTGGGTGTGTATGATCCCCGGCTTACCGAAATGTTCGCCGATGTATTAAAAAATATGGGCACAAAAAGAGCATTTGTTGTGCACGGCCTGGATGGTTTGGATGAAGTCACGATAAGTAGCGAAACCCGAGTAGCGGAACTCAAAGACGGCATCATTCGAACTTACAATATCAACCCGGTGGACTATTTCGGCAAGACTGATTCGCTGGAAGCTGTTCGCGGCGGCGACCCTGCCGTGAATGCCCGGATTACCAGAGATGTTCTTTCCGGGAAAAACGGAGCCTGCCGTAATATCGTTTTGATTAACGCCGCTTTGGCGATTGTTGCCGGAGAAAAGGCTCAAAACATAAAAGATGGAATAAAGATTGCTGCCGAGTGCATTGACAGCGGTGCGGCGGTAAAAAAACTGCAATCGCTTATTGAGATGAGCAACAGTTGACGACACGTATATGATTCTCGACAAAATTATTGAAACCAAGAAAACTGAGGTAGAACAGTTGAAAAAACAAACGACTGTGTCCGCTTTGAAAAAAACAATTGCGCGGATGGAAGTGTGCCGGGATTTCCGCCGTGCAATAAGCCCTAATACTTGCGCCATTATATCCGAAGTAAAATGTGCCTCGCCATCGCGTGGCAGACTCATTGCGAATTTTGATCCGTTAAGAATCGCCCGCATTTATGAGCAAAACGGCGCAGCCGCGATTTCAGTGCTGACCGATGAAAAATATTTTGCGGGGCATAAAAATTATCTGACACAAATTAAACAAACCGTCGGGCTGCCGCTCTTGCGAAAGGATTTTATCATTGACCCTTTACAGATTTATGAAACACGGGCCATCGGCGCTGATGCCGTTTTATTGATTGTGCATGTTTTAGGAGCGAGGCTGGGGGAGTTTATATTGTTGGCCAAAGAACTTGGTTTAAGTCCGCTTACCGAAGTACACACAAAAGCGGAGCTGGATTTGGCTCTGGCTGCCGATGCGGAGATTATCGGTATCAATAACAGAAATTTGGATACATTTGTTGTCGATATAGAAACCAGTCGCAAGCTTAAGGTGGAAATTCCTGTCGATAAAATTGTTGTGGCTGAAAGCGGAATTAGCCGGAGAGCAGATATTGAATCGTTGATACAGGCGGATATTAATGTTTTTTTAATCGGCGAGGCATTGATCACGGCACCGGACATCGGGGGGAAACTGCGTTCCTTAAGAGGGGAAAGCTAAAGTGACACAAATTAAAATTTGCGGAATAACCAATGAAGAAGACGCTCTTTGCGCGGCTACATTAGGTGCTGCGGCGCTGGGCTTTATCTTTTATCCGCGATCACCGCGCTATATTGAACCGGAGATTGCCAGAAAGATTGTTAGTGTTCTGCCGCATGAGGTGGTCAAGGTCGGCGTTTTTGTCAATGAGAGTGTTGCGGAACTGAAAAGAATAGTCGAATATTGCAGACTTGATTTTGTTCAACTGCATGGCGATGAATCGCCCGAGTATTGCTCCCAATTTCCGGCAGCACAAGTCATTAAAGCCATCGAGTTAAAAAATGATGACGCTTTAAATCGTGCCTTAAGCTATGATGTAGCGGCTATATTGGTGGACAGCCGCCATGCCGGTCTTTACGGCGGTACTGGCAAAAAATCGGACTGGGAGTTGGCCTGTCTCATCAGGAATAAAAGGCCGCTGATCCTTTCCGGCGGTTTGAATGAAGAGAATATAAAAGAAGCCATGGAAAAAATTGCGCCTCGCGCGCTGGATGTTAACAGCGGTGTCGAAAAATTCCCCGGTAAAAAAGATCATGGAAAATTAGCCAGGCTATTCGATATTGTGCATAAGGTAAATTCTAAAATAGACGACACACCATTAATTTTTGTGAAGAGGAAAATATGATAAAAACTCTGCCCGATAAAAACGGACACTTCGGCATTTTCGGCGGGCGCTATGCCGCCGAGACACTGATGCCCGCTTTAATCGATTTGGAAAAAGCATATACCGCGGCGAAAAAAGATAAATCTTTTCAAAAAGAATTTACCTATTATCAGAAGGAATACGCTGGCCGCGAAACTCCGCTTTATTTTGCTGAGCGTTTGACAAAAGCATTGGGCGGAGCTAAAATTTATCTGAAAAGAGAAGATTTAAATCATACTGGTTCTCACAAAATAAACAACACGCTGGGGCAGGCACTGCTTGCCCGCCGGATGGGAAAGAAAAAAGTCATTGCAGAAACAGGGGCCGGTCAACACGGAGTGGCCACAGCAACGGTGGCGGCGCTCTTCGGCATGGAATGCAAAATATTTATGGGTGAGGGAGACATTTGCCGCCAGGCGCCCAATGTTTTCCGCATGAAAATATTGGGCGCGGAAGTTGTTCCCGTCAAGAGCGGCACAGCCACACTCAAAGATGCGATGAACGAAGCCATGCGCTACTGGGTATCCAGTGTGCGCGATACTTTTTATATTATCGGCACAACAGCCGGGCCGCATCCGTATCCGCAGATGGTGCGCAACTTTCAATCGGTCATCGGCCGCGAGACAAAAAAGCAAATCCTGAAAACGGAGGGCAGGAATCCCGACATTTTGATTGCCTGCGTCGGCGGCGGTAGTAACGCGATGGGACTTTTTTATCCTTTCCTCGATGAAAAGAAAATGGCCATGTACGGAGTGGAAGCGGCCGGTCACGGCCTGAATACGAGTGAGCATTCGGCCAGTATCAATGCGGGGAAGGTCGGAGTTCTGCATGGAAACAAAACTTATCTTTTGCAGGATGAATATGGGCAGGTGAGGGATGCTTATTCGATTGCTGCTGGCTTGGATTATCCGGGAGTCGGCCCCGAACATGCTTATTTTCACGCGACAAAAAAAATAAAATACGTAACCGTGACCGATAAAGAAGCAATCGAGGCTTTTTCCTTTTTATCCCGTAAGGAAGGCATCATTCCCGCGCTCGAAAGCGCGCATGCCCTGGCTTACAGCATGAAGATAGCGCCCAGAATGGCCAAAAATAAAATCATTGTTGTTTGTCTGTCGGGCAGGGGAGATAAAGATGCGCAGACGATTGCCCAGATGGGAGCTATATAGGTATGGGACGTATTACTGAAGAATTTAACACACTGCGCGGCAGGAATGAAAAAGCGCTGATAGTGTATTTAACGGCAGGCGATCCTTCGCTGGCCGTAACCAAAAAATTGATTTTGGGTTTGGCCGATGCAGGAGTCGACATTATGGAAATCGGCGTTCCCTTCTCCGATCCGACAGCCGACGGGCCGGTCATTCAGGAAGCATCACAGAGGTCTTTAAAGGCGGGAACAACTCTGCAGGGGGTGTTGGATTTGGTTGCCGATATCCGTAGAATATCGCCGATTCCGATGGTGCTCTTCGGCTACTACAACCCGATTTTTGCTTATGGAACAAAAAAGTTTGCTCCAGCGGCAAAAGAGGCCGGTGTAGATGGTATTTTAGTGGTTGACTTGCCGCGAGAAGAAGCGCAGGAATTGAGAAAATACACTGACGCTCATGGCATCGATTTTATTTCTCTTGTTGCCCCAACAACCGGGATGGAAAGATTGCGCCAGATTGCATCTGATGCTACGGGATTTCTCTATTATATTTCCATCACCGGTGTCACCGGCACTGCCGCGCCCAAGATTGACAACATAAAAAGTGAGGTACAAAAAATCCGTAAGATTACAAAATTGCCTCTGGTGGTGGGATTCGGCATATCGAATCCAAAGCAGGCAAGCGAAATTGCGAACTTTGCCGATGGCATTGTCATCGGCAGTGCCGTTGTGCGCTTGATTGATGAAAACAAAAACAACAGCGCTTTGGTAGAAATCGTTTCCCAATACATACGCGAAATTAAAGGCGCTCTTCGATAGATTTTAATTTCTAACCGGGTTGAATGCTTTGTTCTTGACCACCTTTTGTGTTTACTTTATATTCTTGTTATAATAAACCTGCTACTAAGAAAAACTGCGAGGAAGTATTCACCGTGTATGTGTTTAGAGTATATTCAGTTGGTTATATTGCCGTTTCACGAGAATTGGATAATAAATAATCCAGGGAAAAGGAGAAAGCCATGAAATTCATAAGAGTCGATATGTCGCGCCAGAGTATCCGCTTTGAGGATGTACCTAAGCCTTATCTCGGTTTGGGAGGCAGGAGCTTAACCGCAACTATTATCAACACCGAAGTGCCGCCGAAATGCGATCCTTTGGGCGCGGAAAATAAGCTTATTTTTGCCCCCGGGCTTTTGAGCGGAACGAATCTCGTCAATACCAGTAGGCTTTCTGTCGGAGCTAAAAGTCCTTTAACCGGCACCATCAAAGAAAGCAATGCCGGAGGCACAATTGCTGCCGCTTTGGGACACCTCGGGATTACGGCAATCGTTGTAGAAGGTCAGGCCGCGAAAGGAGAAATGTTTATCCTGCGGATCGATGAAAAAGGTGAGGCGAGCCTTATAGAGGCCAAGGAATTCAAAGGAATGCGCACTTATAGTTTGACAGACAAATTAATAAAAACCTATGGAAACAGGACTTCCGTCATGTGTATCGGCCCGGCCGGTGAATACCTGATGAAGTCCGCCTCCATTCAGACCTCGGATGTTGACGATCACCCCTGCCGGGCAGCGGGACGTGGAGGGCTGGGAGCGGTTATGGGTTCTAAGGGCTTGAAAGCCATTGTAGTGGATCGGCAAGGAAAAAGTCCTGATGCTCTTGCCGATCCGGAGGCCTTTAAAGAAGCCGCCAAAACTTTTGCCCTCAAGGTTAAAGAAAATCCTTTCAGTGGTATGTTCCTGGCGAACGTCGGAACTGCGGGCATACTTGCCGCTATAAATTCCATGGGCGCCTTTCCCAGCTACAACGCGACCAAGGGAGTTCTCCCGGGCTGGGAAAATATCAGTGGAGAAAACCTGACCAAAATTATGAAGGAAAGAGGCGGCGGCCCCGGCCATATGGGGTGTGCCCAATGTATTGTCCATTGCTCCAATGTATTTATGGATAAACAGGGGAAATATGTTACTTCCTCTCTGGAATATGAGACCATCTGGGCTTTCGGCGGCATGACCGGAATAAAAGACCTGGATACTATCGCCCGCCTGGATTTTCTCTGCGACGACATCGGGCTCGATACCATGAACACCGGTGTAGCCGTGGCCGTGGCGATGGATGCCGGATACAAAAAATTTGAAGACGGTGAGGCCGCAATCGCGATGGTGGAAGGGATAGGCAAAGGCACGGAAATGGGCAGGATACTGGGAGACGGACCGGCGGCCGTGGGAAAGCATTTCAAACACCACCGGGTTCCTGTGGTTAAGGGACAAAGCATTGCCGCCTATGATCCGCGAGCCATGCAGGGAAACGGTGTTACCTATGCCACCTCACCCATGGGCGCCGATCATACAGCCGGCAATGTCATGGGGCACTATATGGCCAAGAAGCTTGATCCTCTTAAACCGGAAGGCCAGGTTGCGATTTCGCGCGGCGCCCAAATTGCCATGGCAGCGATGGACAGCATCGGCCTCTGTATTCTGGCAGCCGTTGCCCTGGCCTCGCCGGAGGCAGGCGCAGCGCTCGTCAAAGCCCTGAGTGCTAAAATAGGCGCTCCGCTGGGTGCGGATGCCATTCCCCGATTGGGAATTAGCACCTTAAAGACGGAAAAAGAATTCAACCGCAAAGCGGGCTTTACCAACAAGGATGACCGGCTTCCCGAATTTTTCTATAAGGAAGCCCTGCCGCCTCATAATACAGTCTTCGCGGTTACAGATGAGGAATTGGATACCACCCTTGCCTTGTAAAGAGATTTGCGGATGAAGATTAAGGTAAAATTATTTGGGCAGTTGCGGAAAGATATACCCGCTTATCAGCATGATAAAGGAATGGAGCTCACGATTCCCGAAGGTTCAAAAGTGACCGATCTTATGGCCTTACTAAAAATTTCCAATCCGCGGATGATAACGGCAATTATGGATGGGCGCGTTTTGCCACTGGAGGAAACGCTAATCAATGGTTCGCTGATAAACCTTTTTCATGTCATGTACGGAGGATAATCCCTTTTTCTGACTCTCCTTTATTTTCCTCTATTCAAGGCAATTCATATCAGCCTGGCATTGCTTTTCTTTTGTTTTTTCCGCGAGCCTTGACTTGCGTCTGTCTTTAGCCTCCTGGTTTCGCCGCTTCTCTTCGTCTGTCTCTACAACCAGGGGAGATAAAGGCAAGGGGCGGCCATTACCGTCCAGGGCCACAAAAGTCAAATAGGCAGATGCCGTATGACGTCTCTTACCGGTGAGGAGATTTTCCGCCTCCACCCGGACGCCGAGTTCCATTGACGTTTTTCCGACAAAGTTTAAGCTGGCCATCAGGGTCACAAGGTCTCCCACAAAAACGGGATTGTGGAAATCCAGCCGGTCAATGGAGGCCGTAACGACATTAGACCTCGCGTGGCGGCAAGCCGCGCAACCGGCCGCATTATCAATAAGCCTCATGATGACCCCGCCGTGGACATTCCCGGCAGGATTTGCATCCTGAGGGTTCATCAGCTGGGCCATGATAATAGTGCTCTCACGTATTTTTTTCCCTTCCATATTTTCCCTCCTTTTAAATGATGCTCCTTTTGTTCAATTTGATCTTCAGTACATCTATGTCTTTGGAGAATGATTGCGCGGGAGGCATCTTGCTTAGATTCAGGCCGCGGCAACACGTCTTGATAGTTTCTTTAAGCGGCTGATATGGTGCCGCAGGAGTATGACCTTTTTACTAGCCTTCTCTTTAATGGCCTGCAATCTTAAACCTTTCAGCTCGCGGATTTTGGCTTTCAGTTCGGCCCTGGTCATCTTAATCTTGCCTATATGCTTCTTTTTCTTGATAGGTGTTTCATCCTTGATGCCTTTGGCTTCTTTGATGAAGGCAATGAGTTCTTCCTTCTTCATGTCGTGGATCGCCTTTTCATGGGGAAGCTCCGCGGCAACCTCCCGCAGTTCCTTGATTGTCAACTTTTCTAAATGCGTCTCGTCGTGATGTTCCTTTTTTTTGGTTTCCTCTGTCATCGCGCCTATACCTCCTCAATTTTTATTTTCGGGGCATCAATTCGCAATACTTACAACGAACTAGTGGTAGTTTTATACCATAATCAATTTTATGCTTCAACCTTGAGATGGGCGGGTTACGGTTTTCCGTCCATCCAGTAAATGGCGGAGAGCAAGAACAGGATGACTCCTCAGCATGTGCGGCCCGGCATAACGCATCACGTCGCGGATTCGTTCCCGCATCGCCGGCTTGTAGCAGTGAATGGGACAGCGCGCGCAGGTAGGTTTATCTTCGCGATAGGGACATTTGTCGAGACGGGCTTTAGCGTAAGTTAAAAGTTCCCTACATGCCGGGCAAAGTTCACCCTTCTTTGTGTCGTGCCTCTCCCGGCAGGAAAGACCAATCATTGCCTCAATTGCCTTGTATTCCCGTTCCAGTGGTTTATTTTTCATAAGATCACCACTGGCCGTTATGGCGATGCACTGTTAAAAAGTTGTCTGATCGTTTCTATCCGCTGACGATTCACACCGAAGTCATAGTATCCCAGGCGTGCAGCCGAGCGGATATGAATTACCTTTTGAGCATCATCGATGTAAAATTCCGCATCATCAACAAAACGAAAAACGGCGGAAGTAAACTCGGTATGAATATAATTCTCCTGTTCCGTAACGATATTTGACCGCTTCATGCCCTTAATCACGGCCAGAAGTCGAGCCCGAGCCTCGGAAGGAGTTCCTTTATAGGAGAGCGGTTCTATGGCATGTGTCTGATCGGAAGATTGGGAGGAAACGCAATTCGGAGAATCAGGGCAGGGGATAAACTTTCCATCCGTGACACCCATGCGCGCAGGGCGGGTTCCCGCGCAACCAATGAGCAAAAAGGTAAGACTGATAGCAAACAAAGTTTTCATCATAATGCTTTCTTCTTCCCTTTTTTATATGCGCGCCATAATGGTGACTGTTATATGCCGCTATTTATTACAATATGGAAGGATATGCTGATTCGCGCCCGTGTCACTCGGGAAGTTTGTAAGCCTTTTCCAGATCGCTGATTTCTTTTTGCTTCTTATCGGCGTTCCAACCCAGCTCACTTGCCGCGATATTGGCGACCTTGGCAATAACTTTTTCACCCGGATGGCCAAGTGTCCCCATGCCGGTTCTTCTGAAGAAAATATCTTTCAACGTAATCGCCATTTCGTTCCTGATTGCATAGATAACCTGGGCCAGTATCTCTCCGTCGTTATTTACAGTTTCAGCCAGTGTTATATCCTTTCGTGCAAGCTTCAGCACCTTATCATACTCCGTACCGTAATTTCTGCCAAGGTATTCAACGGTTGTATTTTTAAAATCACGATTTTCTTTTTTTATAGACTCAATAAATTTTTCAACGTCCTCTATTTCGCAGCCGACAAGCCGTTGTTTATGAGTGATACACTTGCGGAGCTTTTTCCCCAATCTCTTTTCAGCGATTTTTAAAACATTCTGTGCGAGATTGCGGCTGGTTGTATATTTACCGCCCTCTACCGTGATGATGCCACGGAGCCCTTCGTCTGCATGGTCATTAATCTCATATTTGCGGGTCGTTGTATGAATATCTTCTCCTTTCGCATCGAGGAGCGGGCGGAGACCGCCGTATGAAAACAGCACATCAGTGTATTGGATGGGATTATCATTGCCGAAATCCGCGTTCACAGTATCGAGTAATTCCTGAATGCTCTGCCTGGTCACGTGATACTCGTCGGGAGTTCCCGGATATTCCTTGTCTGTCGTTCCGATTAATGAATATCCGCGCCAGGGAATCAAAAAGAAATGGCCTGTTTTAGTCATGGTGCCGACGGCATTTTTGTTGACGAGTTTTTTGACAATCAGGTGGATGCCCTCGGAACGGCATATTTTGCCCTGCGAAGTGCCTTTTTTAGCCAGTTTGAGAACGATATCCGCCCAGGGCCCGGTGCAGTTAATAGTCAGTTTGCCTCTGACGGTGTAAGTTTTGTTGCTCACAAGATCCCGCACCACGATGCCGGAAACCTGGTTTCCATCCGTAATGAAGAAGTCATCTACTCTGGTGTAATTTGAAACTCGTGCTCCGTAATGAACGGCTGATTTCAGAAATGTCAGGGTCATTCGCTCGGGGAATATATTTTGGCAATCATAGTACACCCTGGCTTCTTTCAATTTTTCGCGCTTCGTGTTCGGTTCTTCTTCGATAACCTTTTCTTTCGAAAGGGGATAGTGATTGTGAATTTTTTTACTTTTGTCCCATGTGAATTTTTTATCGAAGGCCAGCAGATCGTAAACAAACAACCCTATCTTCATGAGAAACGTCGGATTGATGAACATAAACGGAATGGGATAGATATAGTTAGGCGCAATATTTTCTAGGATTCTGCGTTCATTTAAAGACTCGCGCACAAGGCCGAATTCGAATGTTTTCAGGTAACGCAGCCCGCCGTGGATCACTTTGGACGTCGCGGCAGACGTCGCCCATCCGAAATCGTTTTTTTCCACAAGTGCCACGCTCAATCCACGGGAGGCGGCGTCATAGGCGACACACACGCCGTTAATACCGCCGCCGATCACGATGATATCGAAAAATTCGTCCTTATAATCTTCAATGAAACGCTTCATCGCAGGCATTCCTCAGTGGTTGAGTTTTTTAAAATCGTCTTTATTGTTCTTGTACAATGCCTGATAGTGTTTATACAGCTTGTCATATACCGCTTTATTGTCCGGATTCGGTTTAAAGAGGTTGTTTTTTTCAGCATCCTGCCTATCTCGTTAAAACTTTTATAAATGCCGAGGGACACCATCGCAATGGTTGCGGCGCCCTGAGCGGACGCCATCTGCGGATTCAGCATCTGCACGATCGGCCTCTGCAGGACATCAGCGAAAATTTGGCTCCATACGTCACTTTTTGAAGCACCGCCGATCAATCTAACCTCCTCTACAGCCGGCTTGACTTTTTTTAATGACATTTTTTCTACGAATTCCATGCCCCAGCGGATATTAAAGGCGACACCTTCCATTGCCGCCCTGCACAGATCAGCTCTGGTTGTATTGAGGCCGACATTGAATATCTGCCCCCGTAGGTATGGATTGTTGATAGGTGATCGTTCCCCGAATAGCCATGGCGTCAAAATGACGTGATTTGCGCCCGGGGGTGATTTGATTGCTTCCTTATCCATTGTCCGATATACTTCAGTAGTTGATATTCCTTGTGTTAACTCAGCGGGATAAAGCATTGCCCTTAGCCAGTCCAAAGCCGCGCCCAATGTTTCTTGTTTGCTGATCAAAAGAAACTCTCCGGGAATACCCGATACGATTGCTCCAATATAATGCTGCGTATCGATAGCGTGTCCGGGGTGGTGTGTGGCAACCCATCCGGCAGTGCCGATATTGATATGTATATGCCCCATCTCAATAGCTCCGGATCCTATTGCCGATGTGAGGAGGTCGCCGGAACCATTCACAACGGGAATGCCCGCCGGAACTCCGGTCTTTGCCGAAAATTCGGCGGTGACGTTGCCGGCAATTGCCGTTGAATTTCTAAGCTCCGGCATTTTGCCGGGGTCAAGACCGAACATTTTATGGATATCCTCAGACCACCTCCACTTTTCCGGATCCTTATTTCGCGTATCCATGAGCCAGGTGATGTATGCCATATCGTATGAGGTCACGTAATTCCCCGTGGCCAGGAAAACTGCGTAATCCTTTACATCAAGAAATTTATAAGCCGCATGATACAAATCCGGCTTGTATTTTTTCATCCAGGCGAGCTTGCAAACGGTATCCTTCCCGTTTTTCCCCGGTATGCCGCCGGTTATTCTTATGAACTTGATAAGCGTTGAAAGGGGATAGCCTTCGATCTTGATAAGTCCCTTGAATATTTCTTCCTGAGTGAACTGGGCTGCGCGCTCATCCATCCATGAAAGCATATTCATGAGGGGTTTTCCGTCTTTTCCGACCGGTATCGTATTTTGCATCTGGCTTGTGAACACAATGCCGGCAAGTTTGCCGGCCAGATCGGGATGCGCCGCGAGAACATTCCTGCTGGAATTATATATCGCGTCCGATAATTCCTTTGGAGATTGTTCAACACACGACTTTTCCGGATAGGATAGACTGCAAGTTGACTGATCGGAATCTATGTAACCATCGGGGCTTACCAGCGCTGCTTTGGTTTCAGTGGTACCGACATCAACAGCAAGAATGAGATTCTTTTCTTCCATAATCACCTCTCATTGTCGAGGATGTGTGTACATGAATGCTCTGTTGCGCGCCAAGTGTTCCTATCGTTTTCTCGCGCACGGCTAAAGCGATAGTCCTTCCAGCCAATGTTTGATTCGGTTGGCGTCGCCTATGCGGGTCAGCTTGCCTTGGGAATCGAGCAGCACAATAATTAAGGAACGCTGGGCCACGTGGGCTTGCATTACCAGACATCGGCCTGAAGCTCCGATGAAGCCGGTTTTGGAAAGACCTATCTGCCAACCGGGTTTCTGAACCAAACGATTGGTGTTATGAAATTCCAGCGTGCGTTGACCTAAACTGACAAAAGCTTTTTTGTAGGTGGTGAATTCCCGGATAAGACTGTATTGATAGGCGGTATCTACCAATCGCGCTAGGTCTCGAGCGGAGGAGACGTTGCCGCTGGAGAGCCCAGTGGTGTCTTCAAAGTGCGTCTCAACAAGTCCCAGCGACTGGGCTTTGGCATTCATAGCGCTAACGGAGGCATCGAGACCGCCCGGAAAATTTCGTCCCAGCGCGCGAGCACAACGATTATCGGAAGCCATCAAAGCAAGAATCAGAGCATCTCTGCGCGTGATTTCAGTACCCGCCGGTAGTTGGGCGCGAATGCGGCGAGGAAGGCCGACCATGTCTCCCTGTTCAATGGTAAGCGGTTCTTCAATGTCCATGTTGGCATCAAGCACTACCATGGCGGTCATAAGCTTGGTGATGGAAGCGATAGGTAATACCGCCGTCGCTTTTTTCTGAATCAGGAACTCGCCTGTCTCTTGGTCCGCTACCAATGCGGCGCCGGACCGCAGAAGGAGCTTCCGAGAGGCCGGGGTTATAGACGATTTTGAGAATCCTGTGGTTGCCGGAACCGACAGTATTCCTGTACATAGGACGATCACCACGGTCGCCATACAATATTTATTCGCCATGCTCTCTCCCTGATTTGAAGATACTGAAGTACATCAATTGAAAGTAATATTGCATACTTTTTAAAATCAGTCAATAAATGACAGCAGAGAGTACACGAGCGTTCTCTATGCCACCTACAACCAGTTCGCAGCGAAAAGACATTGTTTAAATGATTATTGATAGAAAGATTACCATACGGGTTTGGCAGATCCAAATGTGACCCTAGGGCCCTCCGCAAGAATAAAGATTTGACCCCACCTGTCCCCAAGTTTAATAACTTCACTTGCCGGCGAGCACCTTGCTGACCTTGCGGGATAGATCATTCAGACTGAAAGGCTTCTGGAGAAAATGCACACCTTCTTCCAGTATTCCATGATGGACTACAACATTGGAGGAGTAGCCGGACACGAAAAGAACTTTTATCGCCGGTCTGGCGACTCTCAGCTTATCTCTTAACTCTCTGCCGTTCATTACCGGCATTACAACATCCGTTATGACGAGGTCCACGGTTATGTCTCCTTTTTCACAAAGAGACAAAGCTTCCTCCGGAGTTGCCGCGGCTATTACGCTGTAGCCGATTGCCTTCAGCATCTGGGTAATCATGCCCCGTACCATATCATCATCTTCTACCACAAGAATCATGGCGGGACTGAAGACTGCCGACTCTTCTTTAGTTTCTCTCACAGTTGCATCCATTTCCAGATTTCGCATCATATAGATCTTAAAGGTTGTCCCTTGCCCCGGTTCACTGTAAACATTGATAAATCCGCCATTCTGTTTGACAATGCCGTAGACCATCGCCAATCCCAGTCCGGTACCTTTACCCACATCCTTGGTCGTGAAAAACGGCTCAAAGACATATTGCAAATTCTCCTTATCAATTCCTAATCCAGTATCACTCACAGCTAAGACAACATAATCTCCGGGCATGAAGCCCAAATGATCCCGGCAAAAGGCTTCATCCAGATGGACATTATTTGTTTCCATGGTCAGTTTCCCCCCTCCGGGCATGGCGTCACGGGCGTTGGCCGCAAGGTTGAAGAGAATCTGCTCGATGTGCGTCGGATCAAACTTTATCTGCCAGAGGTTTTCTTGAGGATAAAAACTCAGATGAACGTCCTCGCCGATAACTCGGGCAAGGGTTTTTTGTATGCTTAATATCAGTTCATTCAGATTTATTATTTTAGGCGAGATGATCTGTTTTCTGGAAAATGCCAAAAGTTGGGAAGTGATATCTCTGGAACGGCCGGCCGCTTTTTCGATCTCTTCAATATCCTTCAATACCGGATCGCCTGACGCAAGTTTCATCTTGGATAATTCCACATACCCCAGAATGACGTTAAGCATATTATTGAAATCATGTGCAACTCCGCCGGCCAGTCTTCCTACTGATTCCATCTTCTGAGCCTGTAGCAGCTGTTCTTCAAGTTTTGCCTTTTCCTCCTCGGCCTTTTTCCGCGCATTAATATCCCTGCCGGCCATTAGCAGTCCGCTGGGTTTGCCGTTTTCATCGCGGATAAAAGAGGCCGTGATTTCCAGCCAGACTGTGCCACCATTTTTATGATATACTTCCACTTCGACGGTTCTTGATCGATACGGATCAAGGGGTTCACCGCTGAACTCGCTGGTCAATTCTTCCGCCAATGTGTTTTGCGCCAGTGTAAAAGAGTCCGGCGTCAAGATCCTATCAATCGGTATATTCATAAACTCTTCCTGATTGTAGCCTATAAGCCACACGCAGGACGGGCTGACATAGCTCTGGCGCAAATTGAGATCGGTCGTCAAGACGACCTCATGTATATTTTCGACAATCATGCGGTAGCGTTTTTCGCTTTCCTCTAAAGCCAGTTCAATTTTTTTGCGCGCCGTAATGTCTCGAGCAACCGCTATAATCCCTTGTGGTTTACCATGCGCATCGCTGCTGAATGTTGCGGTAATTTCCAACCAAACTGTGCCGCCGTTTTTATGATATGCTTCCAGTTCGATCGTTCTCGATCTGTTCGCCTGGTTAGGTTGCCAATTTTTCCGCGATTCCCTTGCTTCGGCAAATATATTAGAGACGAACTCCAGAGATTGAGCGGTCAGTAGTTTGTCAACGGGAATTTTTCTGATTTCTTCCGGCGTGTAACCCGTTAATAGTGTACGGTGATGACTGACGAAGGTAAACTGGAGATTAAAATCGGTTGTAAAGACCACATCATGGACATTCTCGACAATCATCCGGTAGCGTTGTTCGCTTTCCGTTAACGCCTTGAGGATATTTTTGTAGCTCTTCTCGCCCAGCTTTAGTTTTGATCCGGTTTGTCTTTGTCCGGAAAGAAGTTTATTTGTTTTCTTGAGCATCATATTCATTGCTTCGGCAAGTGAAGCGATCAAATTTTATTAAGCACCGGTTTCTTCTTTTGATTTCTCATTTTTATCTTTATCTCTGTCTCTGTCTTCTTCTGGGGATATCGGCTTAAAAAAATAATATATTTTACCTCTTTGGGATATCTCATCATATTGCAAAGATATATTGACATCCCGGCCAAGCCAAGCGTATTCTTCTTTAGATTTATTGTCTTGAACGCCTGCCCCATATTGTTCAAAGAGTGTTTCTTTTATACTGGAAAAATTAGTAGTTGAATTAAACCTGATGTATACAAAATAAAATCTATCTTTATTAAAACCATAGGCAATGCTTTTTAAGGGTGCTTCTCCAATTTTTAATTTATCACTTTTTCGGATATAATATTTTGCGTCTTTATGATGATCTTCGACTAACTTCATGCCGCGTAAGCTTTTTATATCGCTGCCCCATTTAATCCCCCGAAAACCATCAGGCTCGTTTTGATAAGAAAAAGAATAGACCGAAAATAAAAAAGAAATAACCATTATAACAATCACTGCAATCAAACATATTCCTTTGCTTTTCATCTTACTATCCCTCTTTTTAAAGTTATCCACTTAACGCTTTTTATTATATATGCTGAAATAATAACAGAATCAATGATTTTTAAATAAATATATGGGGTGGCCAAGTGATTTTAAAAGTTATACCACGATTAAAAATAATTGATTCTGGAAACTTGTGCTACCTGTTTTTTTGGAGCGCGTTTTCGTAGGCAGCCGGATTATATCCATGTATTGACTGTCCGTTAATGATGGCGAAGGGAACACCATCCTTGTTATCCAGTTGTTTTTTCCTTTGAGCGGCTTCCTTATCTTTTTCAATATCGTAATCAGTGAAATAAATGTTCCGGGATGTAAAAAAATCACGAGCTTTTTTACACCAGGGACACCAACTTGTAGTGTATAAAACAACATCGTGATTTTTCCTCTGTTCCGTATTTTGTTCATTAGCTGGAGTTTTCTTAGATGCATCTTGTTGGCTTTTTTCTGCCGGTGCGGGTTCATTGCTCGATTCAGATTCATATTTATGAACTTGAACATTTTTAACTGTTTTAGCCGGCGGCGGATAATCTGTAATATGAACTCCACCATTTTCATCTTCCCATTTGTAATAATCGGCAATGGCAATGCCTTGCAAAAAGAAAATAATAATTATCACGGGAAAACAATATTTTAACATTTCTTTACCGCAGTGTCTTCTAAGTTTGCCTTAATTTTCGATCATGACCAAATCTTATATTTCAAGACCTGACTCTAATGCGTATGTGTTTCAAGATCTGCTTTTATGTTTTCATCAAGGCTTGAAGGCTTCGACTAACGCATCCATGTGTTCTCCTGTTTTAAGGAGACGTACGTTCGTGAACCCTGCCTCTTTTAGCCAACCTTTGATTTCCTCGAAGGTGTAGGTAGAGCCACCCTTTGTGTTCACAAGCATGTTGACGGCGAAGATTGCGCCTTCTTTGGGTTTGGTGCGGCTGGGCTCCATGATGTGATCGCGGATGATAATCCGCCCACCGGAAACCAGAGCACGCAGTACCTTTCGGAACAGGTCAACGTTTTGACCGGTACTATTTTGGTGGATGATGGCGGAAAGTAGCGCCAGATCATGCCCGCCGGGCAGTTTATCTTTATAAAAATCTCCCGCCACAAGACGAACCCTGTCGAACATCCCCGCTTCAACCACGCGCTCGCGTGCTATTTCTATTACCGCCGGCCTGTCGAAGAGCGTCGCCTTCATTTTGGGGACGGCTTGAAGAAAAGCGATAGTGTAGGTACCGGAGGCGCCGCCCACATCAATCAGGTTCCTCGCCCTGCCGGGCCGAATAGCCGCCACGATTTTTTGCGCCATAGGCATCCCTACCACGTGCATAGCCCCGATGAAGGCGCGCAGTTCATCGGCGTCGCGGGCTGAAGGTGCTGCGGTTCCTGCTGATCCCGGTCCGTTAACAATGGACGTAAGGTCGGACCAACTCTCCCAGAGGTGAGCCGCGTGGTGGATCATTGGCAGGAGAGAACGGGGACTCTTATCGGAGAGAAACTGCGCAGAATCGGCGGCGAGTTTATAAGTGTTGTCCTTTTTGATGAGCAAGCCCATCGACGTGAGTGCATTGAGGAGGGCTGTTAGTCCCCGCAAGTCCGCATGCAGTCGGCCTGCTAGGTCTTCGGCGGTTGACGGCGTTCCGTCAAGGAGAGAAAAGATATTCAGCTCGGCCGCGGAAAGAAAAATTCGGCTTTCCATAAACTGTCGGCTGAGTTTCAGAATGGCTTCCGGTCTATTGCTGATCTTCACGGGCATTGGCTTGCCTCACCTTTCGATTATGATCAAATCTTATATTTCAAGACCTGACCATAATACTTTTCTCGTAGGATTCTTTTGTCAAAAAAATTAGTAAAGTTATATTTCAAGACTTAACTCTAATTTTTCCGGTCTACTTGTCCTTTACGTTTAATTTTTATTTTTTGGTTTAAGAGCCCGCCTAAGTAACCGCAATTTAGTCCGATTATAACTATTAATATTCCTGTTGGTATTAAATGTGGACTAGGATAAGAAAGTAAAAATACGATGAATATTAAATGAATAAAAGAAATTATTATCCCAGTTATCCATCCATTTTTTCCTGATGCTATCCCGGATAAGAAACTGCCTAGGGCCACAGCAATAATTATGGAATTTAATAAAAAAACATGAATGACATAATATGAAATAAGAAAATCAGCACAAATTGAAATTAGACTTCCGAAAGTTATAGCCAGGCCACATATCACAATTTGATTAAATCTAATATTTGTCCAAGTTAACATTTTCTGATTTAGGAGGCCTCCCAAGTAACCGCAATTTAGCCCAGTTATCATTATCGATATTCCTGTCGGTATTTGCCACAACCAATCAATTGTTACGCGTTCATCTATTAAGTGTACAGGTTGATAAGAAAGCATGGTGACGATGTATAGTGTATAAATAAAAGAAATTATTATTCCGGTTAGCCATCCTTTTTTCCCTGAGGCTATACCAGAAATAAAACTGCCCAAGGCCGCAGCGATGATTCTTATATAAGAAGAGCGCCAAGCAAGAGGGGCAATAATTGAAATAAAAAAATCAGCACAAATTGCAATTAAGCCCCCGGAAGCTATGGCCAGGCTACATATCAAAATTTTGTTAGATCTAATATTTGTCCAAGTTACCATCAGAGGCTTTCCATTTTTTACTTGGCATCTAAGGTTTCGACGCTCGATTTTTAACATTTAGTTTGGCTTGACTTGTTTTTTTAAATCCAGATAACAATTAATCTGTTACTTCCTTAAAAAATTTCAACCTAAGAAACTCAGGCTTTTGGTCTTTTCGGTCAATTTGCATTCGAAGGAGTCCGTTTCTTTTACGCAAAAAGATTTCGCACCCAATCGCCTATCTTGTTAATTGCTTCTTGCGCTTCCGGCAATATACCTAAAGCGTACAACTGCCAAACGTGAGTCAGGTCATCCCATGTTTGCAAGGTTACATCAACACCTGCTCCTAGCGCCTTTTGCACCAGCATTTGGCATCCCTCAAAAAGAATTTCCGCTGAAGTAGCCTGCACAAGCATCGGGGGAAAACCATGGAAATCGCCGAGTAATGGGGAGACAAGCGGATTGGCGGGATCGGTCGACTTCTCAACACCTAAATATGCAATTATCCACCAGAACAATCCGACATCGGCTAACATGGGATCGGTCAGAGCATTTGTGTATGCAGAGTCTGGTATGTTTGTATAATCTACTCCCGGGGATATACACACTGCGCCCTGTGGGAAGGGCATGCCTTTTTTGCGCAGGTTAAGGATTGTCGCCAGTGTTATTGTGCCTCCCGCAGAATCTCCGGCGATAATAATATTTTTCGGATGGAGCCCTTGCGCCAGCAGCCATTCGTAAGCGGCCGTGCCATCTTCAACACTGGCAGGAAACGGGTACTCGGGTGCGAGTCGATAATCGACGCTCAATACACGCATGTTTGTGGCAATTCCGAGCGCGACGCTGAGAGGGCGGTGATCATATATAGAACCCACCACCATGCCGCCACCATGAAAGAACAACATCACGCGCTCTTCGGCTGTTCCGGGGACGGTTTGAAATTCAGCGGGCACTCCTCTCGCATCTACTTTCTCTAGCCGAATATCTGCCGGTAGCGGGTTTTTTTTCAACGCCTCAGTAGTGATCTGGTTCAAAACGTGGCGGAATGATTTTGCCACAATAATCATCTCATCTTTGCTGAGCACGTTCCAAAGGTCTGTGATGGTAGC
This sequence comes from uncultured delta proteobacterium, assembly GCA_963730275.1. GTDB lineage: Bacteria > Desulfobacterota > Syntrophia > Syntrophales > Smithellaceae > UBA4810. The sequence goes on from CAVSRI010000030.1 coordinate 103,195, forward strand.
TTGGCGTTTCATGGCCTTCTTGTTATTTACCGCAACCTTTGGCCAAATTTGCATCATTTCTGGCGCAAATTCCATCGCGTACTGTATGGCGAGTTCTATTTGTAATTTTTGAAAATTCTTTATAAATTTGCGGACGTCTTTGCGTAATATCCATAATTGAGCAATAGGCATTTTTATTACTTCCTTTAGCTTGATAAAATAAGAAACAACGCCCTATTTATTAATTACACCGGCGAAGATAGCTTTTTCTAAGCCGCATAATCGGGCTCGTCTATTTCCGTAAAAAATTCCAACCGAGAAAGCTGAGGCTCTTGGTTTGGGAGGTCAATTGGCATTTGAAGGAGTCCGTCGTACGATCATAAAGAAAACATGAATACTCCTCGCTGTAATATTCGCCGCATTCATTATCGGCTTTATCGTAGTTCGAAACCTTTATCTGCAAAAGCTGTGTTTTCTTATCGTAATGCCACATGGCCGGTTCGAACTTTTTAAAACCGCCGGCAAAAGTAAGTTTACCGTCAGAATGAAAAATCATAGACATCGGTTCAGTGGCACCCCCCGGATAGGTCCATGTCCCCTCCGGAGAAACAATAGCGGGCTTTAATGAACACGAACCAAAAATACCCAGAAAAAAGAGCAAAGAAAAAAATAATATACTGCTCCTTATTAAAAGCCTGCTATTGTTTGTATTGATTCGCATAATATGCCTCGTACTCTTTCCTTTATTCTAACGATAAATCAACAACAACTATTATTTTGGGGGCAGTGATTGAACAAATGTAACGGCTTTTTGCACCCATTCGCTCAAAATTTCATCCGATTCCAGCACTTTGGATAAGACCATGACCCAGCCCTTCATGGGCTTTCCGGCAAGATCGAATTTTTTTGTTCCGGGCAATTTCAATGCCTCTGCATAATTATTAGCGCCGATACGAACGATAAGATCACCATTTATTATGCCGCAGACCATGTTGCCGAAAAGCAAGAAACATATCCCCCCAAACATTTTCTTTTCATCAAAATCCGGCTCGTCTTCTAACAGTTCGCGAACTCTCTGAGCTAATCCTTTATCGTAGGGCATTGCCCACCGTTGTCCTTCCGTTTAAAAAATGTACTATTAACTTATCACATATGACTAAAATCGTAAAATATTTAGAATCTTTTTTTCTGAAGATTATTTTTCGTTTATAAAGCATGCGAGCCGGGCCAGCGGCATCAACCAGCTAATATTTCTTGACAGATTCTCCAAATTGGTTATACTTAACCCAGTTTACGTTAAGTGGCAATGGAGCACGCAAATTGGCAGTCAAGATAAAATTTTTTCTCCAAAGATATTCGGTTTTTCTTAAATGAAAATATTCGCTGATTTAAAGGCAATAAATTAAAGGGGTGCTTTTATGTCCGGCTTTGTCCATAAAACAATCGGTCAGGTGATTCTGGAAACGGCGGCACGCTATCCACAAAATCCCGCCCTTATCCATCCCGAATTCGGTGTCCGGCAAAATTATCGGGATTTTTATGATAACTGCAAAGCTATTGCCAAAGGGCTTATAGCCATGGGCATAAAAAGGGGAGACAATGTATCCGTATGGACGACTAATATCCCGGAGTGGATCTATCTGCAATTTTCCCTGGGGATGGTTGGCGGGGTTCTCGTGACGGTCAATACCAGTTATCAATCTCATGAATTGGAGTACATCCTGAAACAATCCGATTCCACAACGCTGTTTCTTATGGAATCTTACCGGGACACCAGCTTTTATGAAACTGTCCGGCGTATCATTCCGGAATTGGATACTTGTGAACCGGGACGTCTGGTTTCCGAGAAACTTCCCTTGCTGAAAACCGTCATTTTTGTAGGCCCGAGGGAAAAAACGCCCGGGATGTTCCATTTTGCCGATTTGATTGCTCTGGGGAAAAATATTACGGATCAGGAATTGGATAACCGGATAAAATCTATTGATGATAACGATGTCATCAATATGCAGTACACATCGGGGACGACCGGTTTCCCTAAAGGAGTAATGCTTACCCACCACAATGTTGTCAATAACGGCCGCATGGTCGGGGATGTGATGGGTATGACCGAAAAAGATTCTCTTCTGATTCAGGTGCCGTTGTTTCATTGCTTCGGCTGCGTGATGAGCACGATGAATTGTGTGTATCACGGCTCGACTATGGTTGTTCTGGAATTCTTCGATTCCGCCAAAGCTCTTCAGACAATCGCTGCGGAGCGATGTACGGCAGTAAACGGAGTGCCGACCATGTTCGTGGCAATGTTGAATCATCCCGATTTTGATCGTTACGATTTGCAATCTCTGCGGACAGGCATTATGGCCGGAGCGCCATGTCCCGAAGAAACCATGAACCAGGTCAGAACAAAGATGCACTGTGAAGAAATTGTGATTGCTTTTGGCCAGACGGAGTCCGCTCCCGTTATGACAATGACGCGGCGTGACGATCCGGTGGAACTGCGGGTAGCGACTGTTGGCAGACTTTTGCCGGATATTGAAGGCAAAATCGTTGATCCGGAAAGCGGGAAAGATTTACCTGCCGATGTTCAGGGTGAGATTGTCACCCGCAGCGCCTGTGTGATGAAGGGGTATTACAAGATGCCCGAAGCCACGGCTGAAGCTATTGATAAAGATGATTGGCTGCACACGGGCGATTTGGGAGAGGTGGATAAAAACGGCTATTTCAAAGTGACCGGGCGGATTAAGGATATGATTATCCGCGGCGGTGAGAATATCTATCCCCGGGAAATCGAAGAATTTCTTTACAAACACCCGAAGGTCGTCAATGTGCAGGTGATCGGCATTCCCGATAAAAAATATGGAGAGCAAGTTCTGGCGGCAATTCAGCTCAAGGAGGGGCAGAGGGCCACACCCGAAGAGATGAGTGAGTTCTGTAAGGGTAAAATAGCCCGGCACAAGATTCCCCAATATTGGGAGTTCGTTGATACTTTTCCGATGACGGCCAGTGGCAAGATTCAGAAATATAAGATGAAGGAAACCTTCGCCCGGAAATACAAAAACTAATCTGACTAAAATCAGATTTGTACAACAGCGTTTACTGCTGTTAAGTTTTTTAATTTAATTAGGATGGATTAAACGATATGACCAACAAATTTCACCGCGATACGATCGGCGATATTTCCAGAAGATCAGCTTCCCGATATCCCGACGAGACCGCAATTATTTTCCAAGACAAAACACTGACATTTTCCGAACTGGAAATGGAGGCATGCCGCTTTGCCAATCTGATGCTCGCGTATGGTGTTAAAAAAGGGGACAAAGTGGCTATCAATGCGTATAACTCGCATTACTATCCGATATCGCTTTTGGGCCTGGCTAAAATCGGGGCGGCGCAGGTGCCAGTCAATTATATGCTCAATAGCGAAGAAATATCTTATGTTGTTTCCCACTCCGGCGCGAAAATTTTTCTGGTGGAGGATGCACTATTGCCGCTGATCGAACCAAAGAAAGAACTTTTCCGCTCAGTGCAAAAATGGGGGCTGATTCCGGTGAAATTAGGTGCCCTGCCCGATGGGTATTTTGACCTCGAAAAAGAAATGTCCGGAATGTCCGACGATGAACCGGATATAGATGTATCGGCGAAAGATATAGTCCAGATACCCTACACCAGCGGAACAGAATCAAAACCAAAAGGGGCGATGCTTTCCAACCGCTCGCTCATGTCTCAATATTTCAGTTGTATCGTCGACGGGCAGTACAAAAAAAGGACATCAGTATTCACGCCCTTCCGCTTTTCCACTGCGCCCAGCTGCATTGTTTTTTAATGCCGTTTATTTATGTCGGAGCAAAAAATATTATCCTGCATAAAGCGGATCCGATAGAGATAATGAAAGCATTGAAAAGTACAAAGTAACACCACATGTTCGCTCCGCCAGACTGTATGGATAGGGCTTCTCAATCATCCGGAATTTAAAAATTACAATCTGGGCAGCCTCGAGAAGGCGGCGTACGGGGCCAGCATTATGCCGATAAATGTCATTAGACAGCTCGGTCAGAACTTTGCCGGAATGCGGTTATGGAATTATTATGGGCAGACTGAAATGGGGCCTGTGGCCACGATATTGAAACCGGAAGACCAGATCAATAAGCCGGGCTCCGCGGGCAAGCCTGCATTAAATGTAGAGACAAGACTAATGGACGATAACGGAGGTTTTGTTCCCTTGGGTGAGGTGGGTGAAATAGTCCACAGGTCGGGTCATGTGATGACCGGATATTTGAATGACCCGGAGAAAACGGCCGAGGCCTTCCAGTTTGAATGGTTTCACAGCGGCGATTTGGCGTATTTGACAACGACGGGTATTTATATGTTGTGGATCGGAAAAAAAGATATGATTAAACCGGGTGGTGAAAATGTTGCCTCCCGGGAGGTGGAGGAAGTGCTGTATTCGGCATCCGGCAATTGCGGAAATCGCGCGTAATTGGTCTTTCCGATCCCAAATGGATAGAGGTAGTTTCCGCTGTCGTAGTTTTAAAAAACGGATCGAAATTATACGCAGCGGATATTACTGACTTCTGTAAAAAAAGATTGGCGGCCTTTAAGTGCCCGAAGAAGGTGTTTATCGCCAAGACGCTGGCAAAAAATCCTTCAGGAAAAATTTTAAAGAGAGAACTGCGGGAAAAATATGCAGCATGATTTATATAAAATTCATGAGTAAAAGGTAGAAACCCATGAGTGACGAATTCATCTCTATCGGTGAGCTGGCGAAAAAGCTGGAAGTGAGTCAGCGGACAGTTCGCTATTACGAGGAAATCGGCCTGCTCAATTCCATCAAACGCATCGAAGGGGGCCGTCGGGTTTATACCGACGTTGATTTGCGCCGTCTGAAACTGATAAAAAGGCTGAAAATCATGGGCATGACGCTTTCGGAAATGCAGGAACTCGAAGCGATGTGGACAATCGAGAAATCCAATGAAAAAGTACTCAAACGCCTGCTCGAACTTTTGGGTAATCACCTGAAAAGGCTTGATGATCGCATTGCGGATCTTGACATCTTGAGAAACGAAATTATGGAATATCAGGAACGGGATCCGATTGAAAATCGTGAAATGAAAGTGGGACTTTTAATTTTTATTTTCTCGGTTTTATCCTTGTGCCGTCACTGATGCAATCAGCGGGATAGGCAATTATTCTTTCATATTCTTTATCCCAGTAATACCTACTGTCGTTTCCAATAGAAATATGTCCGTTGCTGTGCTATAAATTTACTATTATGAAATCAAAAAAGACATCGGCAAAGAAATCATGGGTAGTATATATTTTACGATGTAACGATAATAGTCTTTACACCGGTTTAACCAACGATATCGAAAAACGCCTGATGGCGCACAATAATGGCACTGGCGCCAAATACACACGGGCAAGGCTGCCGGTAAAGTTAATAATAATGAGTGGGTGCATGAATAGAAAAGAAGCAATGCGCCTGGAAATTAGAATTAAAAGAATGCCAAAAGATAAAAAGATTGCCGCATTAACCGGTATAAAGAAAGCCCATTAGGACGATTTTTCTTATATTATCTCCGCTAAAAATTCTTTTATGATTTGAGCTACTTCGTTGGGCTTCTGCATGGGGATTAAGTGCCCCGCTCCTTCAACTGATTTATATTTACCGCGGCGCAATAAAGATACCGCCTTTTTCAGATCGATAAAATTTTTATTTTCGCTTTTTTCTCCTTCTACAATCAATACAGGACAAGTCAATTTATCGAGTAGCGGCCAGGGATTCCTGCTCCAGCCGCCCATAAACATCGCGGCCTCGCTTTCCGGCGTGCAGGTAAGTTTTAAATCTCCTGCTTTTTGCTTTTCCATACCGTATTTGAGATACAGTTCCAGAACTTCCTCGTCCCAGTCGGAAAAAAGTGATTTTGATTTTAAATAAGCCCATGCTTCATCTTCATTTTTCCAGTGGTTTGTCCTTTTTATCGATTTGGAAGCCAGCGGATGATCTTTCACGGTAGGTTTCAGAGAGTAAAATTCTTCCGGCAGGAAAATCGGTTCGATTAGAATCATGCCGCGAGGTTCTATGCCATAATCGGCGGCGGCAATGGTCAGAACCGTGCTGCCCATGGAGTGTCCGACAACCAAAGGATTTTTAATGTTCAGAGAACGGGAAAAAGTGGATAAATCTTTGGCAATGATATCCCAGCTAAGGCCACCTTTTTCCGGATCACACTCGCGATAATTGCAGATATACGGGACCCAAATTTTGTTTTGCGGCACAAGTTGTTTTATTACCGGATGCCAGAGCCAGGGCAAAAAACCTGTGGCATGGGCAAAAAGAATCGGCAAAGCTTCTCCCCCATAGTAAAGGTAGGGTAAATCGGCTCCGCCTACATCTTGCATTTTTAAATCCGGAATTTCTTTTTTAAAAACATTTTCAGGCATATGATTCTTGCCGTTACCGATTACTATCAGCCAATATTTAAAAGACGTACACAGCTGCGGCCATTACCGTGGTATATTGGTTGTCTTTGCAAATCGTTGATTGGGTTACGTTGAGGGTACGAACAATCTTGCCGCTTATTTTAAAAATCTCCTTTTTTTCATCCCAGCTTTCGTCCACATTAAAATCAATTCCTAAAGTGGAGGCCAGCATGGCCGCGGCCAGGTCCTCCGCATAGTCGCCCGCTTGTTTTTCGGTTTGGCCATATGCGTGATGCTCGCTTATATATCCATAAGACGCTTTATCAGCGGGGATGGCGCAACCGACCGATGCTGCCAGGAGCCTTTTAGGTTCATTAGTACAGCAACGACTCATGACACAATAGGTAATGGCTCCGGGTACTAAACCTTTGAGTCCCTGCGCCTTGGAAGTTATTTTGCAGCGGGGCGGAAATATACTGGATACCTGCACCAAATTGCATTTTTCTATTCCGGCATCTCTTAAGGCACGTTCAAAAGAATGCAATTCATCTTTGTGCGTGCCGACCCCTTTTGTAAAAAAGATTCTTCTGGGTACAAAATCTTCCACTTTTCGACTCCTTTCTTCTTGTCTGAAATATTCATTTCATTTATATCAGTGTTCGATATCTTGTGCCACAAAATTATTTATCAACTGCTGAAAAAAATTATTCATCATTCTTTAATCTTGCTCAAAGCTTAAAAAAAGACTATAAAAACCTATAAAATTAAATCAAGGTATTTTTTTATGAAAATACGAATTCCTTTTGCTGTTTTGCCGATTTTCTTTCTGCTGGCCGGTTGTTTGAAGCAGACAGATATTGTCAAAGACATAAGTGAGTTGCGTCAAAGCCATGCTTTTTATTTGAGTGATGCGGTCAGGACAAAAGATATTCTGGCAGCAGAAACTCAATCGCTAATGGATGAAGACTATAACATCATTTACTTTTCTGTTTGGCACCAGCGTCAGCCTTTTTATGCTTTGCCCGAAAGGGTATCCCTTGATTTTAAAAAATTCAGCATAAGTCTCGGTTACGGCGAAAACAAAATAAAACATTCTAAGGCTTGGATAAAAAAACTTCAGCAAAATGCCTTTTTAGAAAACTATCCCAATGCGCTATATTTTGCCATTACAACGCGAGATACCAATCTTCGCGTTCTACCTACACAGGGTCCGCACTTTAGTAGCCCTGAAGGTGACAACTCCAGCTGGCCTTTTGATAATTTGCAAAGGTCGTCCGTGGCCGCAAATACGCCTATATTTGTTTGCCATATCAGTGCCGATAAAGCTTGGGCTCTTGTGGAAACCTGTTATACTTTCGGCTGGATACCCGTTGAGGACTCCGCGCGTGTCGACGCCGGCTTCATAAAAACATGGGAATTCGGCCGTTATGCCGTAATTACCAGGGATCAAACTTCTATTTTGGATGCCGACGATAATTTCATTCTGAGGACGTCACTCGGTTATATATTCCCCTTAGTTAAAGAAATGCCGGATAAACTGGAAATACTTATTGCTACGACGGATAAAAACACAAATGCCGTAATCAAGCACGGCTTCGTTCTCGGGGAAATGTCGGCGGTAAAACCTTTGCGTTTAAATTACGCCAATGCAGCAAAGATTGCCGATGAATTAATCGGCGAACCTTATGGCTGGGGCGGTCTTTATGGCAACCGGGATTGTTCGTCTATGACCAGAGATTTTTTTGCCCCTTTCGGCATCTGGCTGCCGCGGCACTCGGAAGATCAAGTTAAAGAAGTGGGGAATTACATAGAACTGCAAGGTCTTTCTCCCGAGCAAAAGGAAAAAATCATTTTGGGAAAAGGAATTCCTTATTTGACTCTGCTCTGGCGAAAAGGTCATGTTATGCTGTACATTGGCGAACATAACGGTCATGCGCTTATTTTCCATAATATTTGGGGGATAAAAACAAGAGACTCAGCAGGTAAAGAAGGCAGAAACATCATCGGGCAAGCCGTAATTACCACTTTGCGTCTCGGATATGAATTGAACTCCGCTGACCAGCAGGAAGACTATTTGCTAAACAGAATTTACGCCATGAATGTATTGGTGCCTTATAATCAAAGCCAACGGCCAAAACAAGAAGGTATTGACCTTCAGGATAAGCCCTGAACCGATGCGAACAAAGGTGTATTTAACGTATCCAGCCAGATACGCTTCGCTATCGGGATAAATATTGCTGCGCTTCTCTGGTAACATTTGAGTTTCATTGAATATGTATAATTATAAAATTATTTTGGAATATGACGGCACCAATTACAGCGGATGGCAAACGCAGAAAAATGCCAAAAGTATTCAAGGGGCTTTAATCGGCGCGGCGCAAAATGTTTTAGGAGCGCCGTTGGAAATTCAGGGAGCCGGACGCACGGATACCGGGGTTCACGCTTTGGCGCAAGTAGCCCATTTGAAAACTGCCCGGAAAATCAATACGGAGACTCTTCGTATCGGCCTTAATGATAACTTACCGGCGAGCATTAATATATTGCAAATCGAAAATGTCCCAGAGCGATTTCATGCTCGCCATAATGCCCTTGGCCGGAGTTACCTATATCTTATCGCGAAGAGGCGCACCGCTTTCGGCAAACGTTATGTCTGGTGGGTCAAGGACAAGCTCGATTTTGGCAAGATGCAAAAGTCGCTCGGCATTTTTCAGGGATTCCATAATTTCATCTCTTTTGCCGATAAAAGGATGGATAAAGACGCGTCTCTGGAAGTCGATATGGAAAGAGTGGAGTTAAAGGAATTTGAAGGCATTATTGCTTTGCGGGTTGTTGCTTCTCATTTTCTCTGGAAAATGGTGCGCCGCATAGTGGGCGTCGTCGTCGAAGCCGGCCGTGGCAATTTCACTTACAGCGATATAGAATTGATGCTCAAATCTTATTCCGAAATCCCCGCTCGGTATACTGCCCCGCCTTCGGGACTGTTCCTGGAAAAAGTATTGTATGAAGGCGACAAATTGCCTCCGATGAAACTTCCGATTTGTTTGTCAGGAGAAGTACGATAAGAAAAAGGAGCGACTAATGGCCGGCAATAAAGGTGCCCGGCCGCATTTCCATTTCTTCGTCCGGATAGGGAGTCATTAAGGATTGCAATTCGGCTTTTTCGTATCTGCTGCTATCCAGCCATAGAGATTGTTTGTCCCGTGGAATAATAACCGGCATACGGTTATGAATCGGAGAGATGAGCCGGTTGGGGCTGGTGGTGATAATGACAAAAGAACCATCTTTACCGGTTACCGGAAGCTCCGGTTCGTCGTAGATACCCGCTAATCCGAAAGGTCTGCGGTTTTGCAGATAAAAATAATATTGTTTTTTTTCTTTGGACCACTCATAAAATCCGTCGGCAGCTATCAGACACCTTCTCTTTTGAAAAGCTTCTTGGAAAGTCGGCTTTTCGGCTAAAGTTTCTGCGCGGGCATTAATCAGCAATTCGGATTTTGTTGTCTGCTTTGACCACGACGGCGAAAATCCCCAAGGCAAAATCAGTAAACGATTCTTTTTATCTTTATTTATCACGCAGGCGGCTTTCTGGCCGGGGTGAATATCTCCCGAAGATATGGAAGATAAGGTGCTATCGGTTAAATTAAATTCCTCGGCAATTTGCCCCGCATTACTGATTAAAACAAATCTTCCACACATAATTGTCCTCAATCCCGCGACGCGGAATTCCCCGGCTCCGACCGAGGTGAAAGTGCCGTGACCCGCGGGAGGTCGCGTTGTCCTCTGCTTTGCGGGATCAATTCAACTAACAAATTTCAATCCGCTTTGCTTTTTGAAATTTGAGTTTCATTGATTCGACCTGCAAGCTTCAGCGGCAGTGACCTTTAGGTTATGCACTCTGTTTCTGAAGCTTGGGTCTCATTATTTTAGGGAGTCTCCGGCTCCTGTAGGAGTGGGCTCCACTGATAGAAATATTTGCCTGCGAAGAAAATATAAAGGACTTCCTGCCGGAAATATCAATGTAATGGCCGTCGCTTTCGTAAGAAATACAGCCTATAGAGCTCCACAAGGGGGCTCTATAAAAACAGAGAAGTCACTGCACCGGTTAATTATTTTCTTTTTTTAGTTGTCTTCTTTTTTGCCGGTGGTTTTTTTGCGGGTTTCTTTTTCACTATTTTCTTTTTTGTTGTCGCTTTTGCTTTCTTTAGTAAAGCTTTTTTCCTTGGCGCTACAGGTCCCTTGTTGACCATGGATTCCTCGCAGCAAGTAACTCCGACCGCAGCGCACCCGCATTCTTCATCCACGATTACGGTAAGTCCGCATACTTCACAACTGAGAACATCTCCGGTCTTTGCTCTCGGCATTTGCCTTCCCTCCTCGATCTTTATGTGTTAGATATTTATCCACCAGTATCACTTGTTTAAGTTTAATTAAAATAATTTTTTCTTTCAAGTACATATTTGCTATTTTTACTTATTTTTTGAAAAGCATAGACAGCTTGACTTTCATCGATGGTTTGATATGATTCTGCGGCGGTAAGCTTCAATTAAAATAATATTTTAGATGATGCATAGTATAAAATCTTTAACCATTAAAAGTATCGGAAGCCAAAGCCGCCGGTCGATCCTTGGGATGGAGCATTGACCATGAAAACGAAGTGATAATTATCTGCTGGGCTGAATATATATGCCATTAAAAACAGAACAGAAATATCGCAGTTGGGTCGAAGTTGACCTGGATAATTTTATTACCAATCTCCAAGAAATAAAAAGACTCATCGGACCGGAAGTTGATTTCATGCCGGCCGTTAAAGCCGATGCTTACGGCCACGGTGCCATAGAAATATCGAATGCCGCCATAAAAAACGGCGCGAAGATGTTGGGCGTAGCCAACGCGGACGAAGGCGTTCAACTGAGAATAAGCGGCATTGAAGCGCCAATTGTGATTTTGGGGCCGTCGACTGTCGCCGAAATCGATGAGATCATCAAATACAAACTCACCCCTTCCGTTTCGGATGGCGGTTTTGCCAAATTATTGCATAAAGTTTTGAAAAAGTCCCGCTGCCAGTTGTCTGTGCACATCGAAGTGGACACGGGTATGGGAAGGGGTGGAACTATGCAGACCGAGGCGGTAAAACTAATCCTAACGATATCTAAACTATCCAATATTATGGTGGAAGGAATTTTCAGCCATTTTGCCGCAAGCGAACTCGTTATTCCTTCCAATGATAAACAATGGCAATTGTTTTCGGATTTGCTTGCCGATCTTCAGCGCTTGGGAATAAACATTCCCCTCCGGCATATAGATAACAGCGGTGCGATTTTAAATTACCCCGAATTTAAACTGAATATGGTACGTCCGGGTCTTATGGCCTACGGAATTTATCCTTCCGCAGAAACTGAGCCCAAAGCAAAGCTTGCTCCGGTAATGTCCTTTAAAACCAGTGTTGTTTTATTGAAAGAATTTCCTGAAGGATACGGCATCGGTTACGGCAGTACCTATATAACTGAGAGAAAAACCCGCATTGCGACTATTCCGGTAGGTTATGGGGACGGCTATGCTTTTATTCTTTCCAATCAAGGCGAGGCTTTGATCCGCGGCAAGCGTGCACCAATTGTTGGACGGATTTCGATGGACATGTGCACAATCGACGTCACCAACATTCCCCGCTGTGCTGTGGGCGACGAGGTTGTCCTTTTGGGCAGGCAAGGCAAGGAATACATCAGCGCCAACGAAATTGCTGCCAAAGCAAAGACCATCAGCTATGAAGTTCTTTGCGCTTTAGGGAAAAGAGCGCCGCGAGTATTTTTACAGAAAGGGAAAACAGATACGATAGAACCGCGGCTGCGACGAATATTTGTCCCGGACGAAGAAAAATCCATTTCCCGCATCGACAATATTATCCGCCATTGTCTGCAAACGCGCACGCGCAATGAAGAGCTGGGCAACGCCATTTATTACGAAATGTTTGAAACGCTTTTCGGCAAGGAAGACCGCCAGCTCGAATTACGTTCCGGTTTTCGCTACAATATCCGCATTGAGCAAATGTCTGCGAGAAGAAAAAATAGCGTGAACGCCGACCATTATTTTCGCGTCAGTACTCGCATCGAGTATAAAAAGACAATCAGAAACAATATTTTTATGATCGGCTGCGCGGTAAATAATTCACAATTAGCAAAGTTGTTCGAAGATCCGCGCTGCGAATACCGCTGGCTTCTGAGCGATGGCGGGAGTTTGATTATCGAACGAGATTTTACCGTCGAGCATGTGCGTGTCGATGGGGAAAATGTTCCTATTATTGACACAAAAAAGACCGAGCGCGGCTACGAAGTCTGGTGCGGTAATGATGAGCTCAAAGAAAAAATAAACAGTGAAGTTAAAATCGAAATAGAAATTACCACCAAACAGGCAAAAGACAATAAAATATTTCCCGTTTATTTTGTATATCCGACGCGGGGCGTGGATATTAACTTCAATTATAAAAAAGCAAAGCTGAAAAATGTTAAAGCAGAAAGCTTTTTTGCCGGAAGGCATCCATCGCCTGAGGTTACCTTAAGTAAAGGTAAATTTGTTAAAGTTAAAGTTTCTGCCAAGGAATGGATTTTCCCCACCAGCGGCGTGATCTTTACTTGGGATATTTAATTTACGAAAAATAAAAAACAAATTTATCAGTTTTCGATCGTTGCCGTGAACCCTTCTTTTTCTGCAATCCTTTGCAAAGAACGGATATGTTTTTCGCCGGGCGCTTTGGCCTCAGGCATTAAATAACTTTTTCCTAATTGGTTGCTTTTGGTTTTCCCCCCTTCATGATAGGGAAGGAAAGATATCTTTTGTACTCTTGTATCCTTGGCCAAAAGGGCAATTCTTTTTATATGTTTTTCTGAATCGTTATAACCGGCAATTAGTGGCCACGCAGCCAGAGGCAAGTTAATCCCCCGGCTTTTTTCAAGTTTTCGAGAATAATTTTATTGTCCACGCTGGTGGTTTTTTTGTGCTTTTCCGCATCCAGATGCTTAATGTCAAACAGCAATAAATCGACCAGCGGCAACAAAACTTCCAACTCTTGCCATTTGCCGTAACCAGAGGTATCCAATGCCGTGTGCAGTCCCTCGTTTTTACAGCGTTGAAGTAATTGGAAAGACAAAGCTGCTTTGCGATAAAGGTTCGCCGCCGGATATGGTCACGCTGCCGCCGGAATTTTTATAAAATAATCTGTCTTTTAAAACTTCTGTGAGGATTTCTTCCGCACTCATTTTTCTTCCGCATATCGTCAGCGATTGGTACATGCAGGCGCCCACGCACAACATACAATTATTGCATTTATCGCGGTCAATTTCTGCTGGTTTTTTTGGTGAGGGTTATGGCATTTTCGGGGCAGACCCTGACGCACGCGCCGCAACCGATGCAAAGAATATCCCTGACCATGAGGTTGGGTGAAAAACCCTGCGATTCGGGATTGGCACACCAGACACATTTCAGCGGGCAGCCTTTCATAAAAACAGTAGTTCTTATTCCGGGGCCGTCGTGAACGCTGAAACGTTGAATATTGAAGATGAATCCTTTTTCCGGGCTGCTCGTGGGCGAATGATTCATTAAAATATTTTTACAGGCTCTGTTCCGTTCTGGCGATGATGTGATCCTGTAATCCGCGCGACAGATCAACAAAATAAGCGCTGAAGCCGGCCACCCGGACGATCATATCGGCATATTTCTCCGGATATTGTTGTGCCGCCTGTAGAGTTTTCTTATCGACCACATTGAATTGAATATGCGGCACGTTGAGCTCTTTCCATGTTTTAAGATAGCTCATGAAAACAGGTTTCAAATCATCTTCCAGAAACTTGGGCAGAAATTTTTGGTTCAGCAAATGGTTGTAAGTTTCTTCCGCAGTAATTTTGGCGCAGGAATTTAGAACCGCCGTGGGGCCTTTTTTATCCTTACCCGGCGAAGGCGCCAGAGTGGAGTCGGCGAAAGGTTCACCATCCATTCTGCCGTCGGGGGTCGCCGGTGTATCAATGGCCAGGCCGTAAGTGGCGGAAACAGCACTGCCATCGCCGCGGTTGGAAAAGCCGTAACGGTCTTTAACGGTTTCCATGGCCACTTCACCTAGGTGCTGTACTTTTTTGGCCACTATGTCGGCGTAATCGTCGTCATTGCCGAACTTAGGTGCGTTGAGACACGCCTGCCTGATATCCTCCCGGCCTTCCCAGTTTTTATCCATAATTTTTATCAGTTCCGGCAGAGTTACCAATTTATCGTCAAAAACAACTTTGCGTACGGCGGTGATGGCATCGGCAACGTTTGTACCGCCGATGACTTGTGTAAAATGATGAAGCATGGAAGGATAAACCCATTTGCGGCAATCTTTTCCGGTTTCTATGCACCCTTCTACCACAGCGGAATAAAATGGCCGCGGGCAATATTTTTCGTAGAGATCCAGATTGATTCTTTCGAGCTGTTCCATTTTTGTAGTGAAAAATTTTACCTGTTCCAGATAGGCATTAAGCAAATCTTCCCATGATTTGAAGGTAGCGGGATCCGGCGTGCACGCGCCATGCTGTTCTCCTGTTTTGGGATTTACGCCCTGATGCAGCGCCCACCAGAGGCACTTGGTCAGAACAAAATAACCGACGGAACGACGCATAACATTCTTGCCGGGTATTTCGATATAGACACAGCCCGTAACCGCGTAATTTTTTATGTCTTCCGAGGGGACGCCCCAACGCGCGAAAAGCGGCATCAACGCCTCGTCGTTAAAAAGCGAAGGGTAGCCGATACCGGTTTTGATGACATCTACGGCCTTGTCATAAACTTTATCCGGCGTTTTGTTATGCACCCGCAGGCAGATGCTCGGTTCAATCAATTGCAATTGTTTGGCTGCCTCCAGCGTCAGATAAGTCAAATCGTTGGTTACATCCTTGCCGGTTTTATCTATGCCGCCGATGGTTACCGCCTGAAGAGAGGCCACACCGCCGTAAACGGAACTAACCGTCGGCGAATAAACCAAGCCCAGTTCGTTTAATTTAATGAAAAGCAGTTGTAGAATATCCAGCGCGTCTTCTTTGGTGAGCTTGCCTTCTTTAATGTCTTTTTCATAAAACGGGCCGAAGAGCTGATCAACGCGGATACCCACGCCCAGCGTGGAATATTCCAGATAGCGAATCAAATGAATAAAGAAGAAAAACTGAACTGCCTCCGCGAAAGTCCGCGGCGGATTTTCCGGAACGTGCGCGCAGATACGGGCTACATCTTCGAGCTCTTTCTTGCGCACTGGATTTTTTTCTTTTGCGGCCATTTTTTTTGGCCAGCTCCGAATAACGCTGGGCAAAACGGATAACAGCTGTGAGCGCGATAATTACGGATTGGAGAAATTCTTTTTGCTCCGCATAGTCGGCAGGTACAGTTTTACCGATTTCCGCAATTCTGTCCTGCGCGAGTTTAATGCGCCCCTTGAGTCCTGTCTTAAAAAGATTTTCGTAATCGGGAATGCCCAATTCAGAAAGCTGGCTCCACAGGAAGGTGCCTTCATATGTCCAGTATTTTTTGAGTTCGTCCGGCAGAATTTCCTGGTGGCGGTCGCTCATGGATTTTCCCTTCCAGTAGGCACAAAGCTCATCGAGTTCTTTTCTTCCTTCTTTATCCAGCAGAGTTTTTCCGGCTTCGCTTCCGACTAGTCTTTGCACGGATTTCCAGTTCTGGTCGATGGGATGGTAAATACCGTTGGTATCCGCTGTCTGATAACCGACAATGCGTTCGTGATCCCGGATGAATATGTCCATATTATCCAGAATATTGACTAGCGCTTTGGCGCGGCGGATAACCATCGCTTGTCCATCAGTTTGTTTATAAGATTCCGTCATCAGTCGTGAGCGCTGTAAATCAAGACGGATTTCCTCTCGATACATTCCCCGCTTGGAATCGTCATCCGCGTATCCTCTTTTGATATTGCGCACAGCCTTGCTGACAATTTTTTTTCTTAACGCTTTGGCTTTTTGCATTTTATTCCTCCGTTTACTTCCAGCCGCGTATCAATGTTATTTCCGATAAGATAGATAGGCGTTTTGCTGATATACATTGGAGTTAGAATAGATGAATAATGCTTGTCAAGAAATTTTTGGTACAGTTCATATTCTTATATCCAATTTTCCAATTTAATGTTTGATATTCTGGAAAACTCAGCCACGTTATTTGTTACTAAAATTAAATCTCTTGTTATCGCTTGAGCTGCTATTTGCATGTCGTACGGGCCAATAACTTGCCCCTTTTTTTCTAATTCTGCTCGTATCAAACCATATACTTCAGCGTCGCTGTCATTAAATTCGACAATATCAAAAGCAGATACAAAATGTATAAGAGCTTTACGGTTTTTATCTCGGTAGTTACTTTTTGATACGCCGTATTCCAATTCGGCTAGAGAAATCGATGACAGTTTGATTTGATGCGGTTTTAACTTCTTTATGCGTTTGATTACTTGTTTTGGATTTCTATTTATTATGTATATGCAGATATTTGTATCCAGCAGGTACATTATAAGCCTTCCCTTTTTTGCATTTCAGGCTGTTTTCTGTCATTAGCCATAACAAAATCATCAGAAAATTCACTTAAACTTTTCTCAAAAGCTTCCCAGGGATTTTTTTTGGGGAAAAGAATAATGGTATTGCCGATTTTCTGAATAAATAATTCTTTATCTGCTACCTGATATTCTTTCGGCAGCCTGATTGCTTGACTATTTCCACTTGTAAAAACCTTTGAACTAAGCATAGCATCTTCCTCCTGATTAAAGTATATACATGTATATATACTTTGTCAAGCTTTACCGCGCGGACAACATTAGTTCAACGTTCTATGTGAGTTCATGGTGACAGAGCCTACCCGGACTCCGATCTGGGAAAGCAATCTTATGAATAGACACTAGAACCTAATCTGTAATCTAATTTTACTGTGTTATTTGCTTCTTTCTACCAAAAGCCACACAGCCAGCAATATCAAAACTACAGCGGCAAGCGCGCTGGGCCAGAGGGGAACTGTCACGCTTCCGGCAACAATATTAACTTGCAAAAAGAAGCGGCACACCTGGGCGATGGCCATCAAAAGAAATAAAATCGCTGCTACTAATGATGCGGGTCGTTTCATCTTGTTACCTCCTCATAAAAAAGATCGACGCTACAGCTTTGACAAAATAAATTGATTAATCGAAACTCCTTCTTCCGCCGATTTGATCGCCAATTCTCTGTGAATATCCGGAGGGACTCTAAGGGTTAAATTACCCTTGAATTTTTTTAATCCCAACGGTTCTGGAATTGGTTCCTTATCCTCTTTCAGCCATTTAATAGTTTCTTTAATAACTTTTTTGATTTCGTATAGCGCCTGTTCTGCTGTTTCTCCATGAGCCGCAAGAGAATGGAATTCCAAACATCTGGCCACGTGGGTTTTGTCTTCTTCAGACCATTCTATTCTGTATGTATATTTTTCGATTACTTTATTCATCATTTTCCTCTAATTTCTTAATTGCCTTAATTACAATTTTTACCTGGTAAGGTTTTGCCATTTTCCCATCTTTCTTGTATATTGATTCTCGGATCTCCCTTATTTATCTCTTTAATTATTATATATCATGTTTATTAATTTTCTAAAAGTAGGCGATTAAAAAAGGCAAAATAGCTGCTACTAATGATACGGGTCGTTTCGTGGTTTTACCTCCTAAAAAATATGTAATTTACTTCCGAACAATTTGCTAACCCGCGCTTAAGCGCGGGTTAGGCGCCGGCCTGCTGCTCGATTAAATGAATCTCTTGACATATCTTAGGACACCATCGAGGTCCGGAAGCGCCTCACGGGATTTCATGGCCTCCTCAAGCAACTCTCTGTACGTTAACCCTGCAGCCTTTGCGACTCGTTCATTATTCTTCTCATTGGCAGCCATACTTGCTACACCTGAAATACCTATTTCCTTAACAAGGTGAATCACCGCCTCATGACATGTCGCTAGCGGGGCTGAAGATTGCCACCGAATAAAAGTTCCTAGACATGCAAGGTCCGCCGCGCGGTGCGGAGCAACGCTCGTGTATGGCATAGGAAATACGTACAGCCACCTAGATCTTGTGATGACGTGAACTCGACCTTCATTCGTCTCGATCGTAGTGAGGAGTTTTGGCACCTGTTGTTACCTTTCGACGCCTAACTAAAAGCTAAGCCGGAGCTGCCCAAGGGGCAGCGATCGGCTTTAACGACATGTTGGGCATTCATTACCTACGTACCTTCATGTATCCATCTTTATCTAAATCCATATGAACTAATTTGGCCTTATTTCCTATAGCTTTTTTCAGTATATCAACGTGACTCTCCTTGGCTCTAGCTCCAATAAATATTTTCTTAATTGGATTTGGTAGTGTAAAATATTCTCCAGTACTGTCAATATTTGTCGCCTCAATAATAATTCGATACTCTTCTTCGTAATGCCACTCTTCCTTTTTGTACCAAAGGAGATCTCTCATGCTCCTGTTTTCGATTTGATCCATATGTGAAAACGAGGTGGTCGCCCAGTCATATTTAACTTCTTCTACGTATGGATGATGGGCTATAGGTATGTCAATCTCAATAGCGATGCCTCTATGACCATCTGCATAGTGTGACCAAAGAAGGAAATTCTTGTTGCTCGCGCCTAATGCGACGATACACCAATTGTTTAGTGCTTTCTTAATCTTTTCCTCCATAATGTGTCTATCTGACTCATATTCCGAAAAAACTTCGTAGCACGCCTCCATCGGATCATTTAATTTGTCCCATCTTGCACAATGAAGGCGTTGATTGAAAACAATGTCGAGGACACGTTCCATATTTTTTAATGGCATGTATTTATAAAAATATCTCTTTATTCTGGAGTCCATAGACTTATACTCCTATCTGCCCAATAATTAATATACGAACTTAGCATTTTCGATAAACACTTTAGATATTATGACTCTGTTGTACTTATCCCGACACGCTACGCTATCGGGATAGTTCGTCCAACAAATTTCAGTGCGCTACGCTTCTGAAACTTGGGATTCACTAAATCCCCTCTGTCTTGATTTCCAATTTTTTCTTGTGCCGCTCCAGCGCCAGTTCAATGAGCTTATCCAGAAGCTTGCTATATTCCAAGCCGGTGGCTTCCCAAAGTTTGGGATACATGCTGATGCTGGTGAAACCGGGGATGGTATTTATTTCGTTTAAATAAAATTCGGCAGTATTTTTATCCAGAAAGAAATCAACCCTGGCCATGCCGCTGCAGCCCAGCGCCTCGTATCCATCGACGGCTATTTTTCGAATTTTTTCGGAAAGATTTGAATCGATCTGCGCGGGAATGATCAGCTTTGCGCCGTCGGGATCAATATACTTAGCCTCATAGGAATAGAATTCATGCTTGGGAATTATCTCGCCCAGTACTGAGGCGGCAGGATTTTCATTTCCCAACACAGCGCACTCGATCTCGCGGCAATCAATAGCTTTCTCCATCATCACGCGCGTGTCAAATTGAAAAGCAAAATTAATCGCTTTGGCGAGAGATTCTTTTTCTTTAACCTTTTTTATGCCTACGGATGAGCCGGTGCAGACAGGTTTAACAAACAAAGGCAAGCCCAGTTTGTCCATCGCGTTTTGAATTATATCCTGCGCGTTGTTTTTCCATTGCCGTTTATTTAGTGTTATAGAAGAAACAACAGGTATCCCCGCTTCTTTCAACAATCTTTTGGCGACATCTTTATCCATGCCTACGGACGAACCAATAACATCCGCACCGACGTATGGCACCATCGCCAGCTCCAGCAATCCCTGCAAGGTGCCGTCCTCGCCGAAAGTGCCGTGCAGCACGGGGAATACCACGTCTATAGCTACTTTTTTGTTTTTGTTTTTAAGGTCATATAGGTGCAGCTGATTATTTTGCTGAAAGTGATTGACCAGCCACTGGCCTTTCTTTTTTAAAGCCAGCACTTTGCCGAAATCTTTATGCGGGACAATTTCGGGTTTTTCCTGTACGTACCATTTTCCGTCGCGGTCGATGCCGATGGCGATAACTTTATATTTGTTTTTGTCCAGCGCGGCAACAACCGAGGCGGCGGAGCAAAGCGAAACATCATGCTCTCCCGATCTGCCGCCGTATAAAACTCCGATTTTCATTTTCGCTTTTTGCGCCATATTTATTCCGCCATATTATTGTATAATTTTCATCAGATATACGCCTGACGCGCTAAAGTTGTCAATTTAATTTTGTTTTTTCGGATTATCCGTACATGCACTGGCCATCTTGACAGAAATCCGTTAAATGCATATATTATTTACGAAATTGGATAATTATTTGTCGGTGAGTTTATGTCTCCATATTTTAATACGGCGCAGTTGCCGATGGCTAATAAAGCATTTAACGATGCCGAAAAGCTGGTTGTGCGCCATTTCCGGTTGAGCGAAGATCAGTTAAAAAAGAATAAGTATGATGTAAAAACACTTGCTTATTTGGATGAACATGAAATAAAAGACGGCGCCTTTGCCCATCTTTGCAAATATTCTTACCAAAAACCTGAAGGCTTTGTGAAAAGCAGCGAAGACGGGTTTGATTTTTACCGGGTGTGCTTGCAGAGATAATATTATTCTGGACGCGGTGCAAAGGGCAACTCCGTTTATCAAACTCAGTCCCTTGATGCTTTACATTGCCGTCCATGAGTTGATTCATGTCTTGCGTTTTGGTAACGGCGAAAGTGATTTTGGCGCGGCAAGAGAAGAAAAGGAAAAAGAAGAAACAATTGTGCACAATTTGACCAGAAATGCGCTGCAGCCGGTTCAGCAGCATGATTTGGGAATAATTTTAGAATGTTTTAGCAATGATTTTAAAATTGGCGATCTAATTAATTGATCGATAGTTGTAGAGGGGTTTTTAGTATGCCTATTTATGAATATAAATGCCAGAAATGCGGCCGACAATATGAAGTATTTCAGGGAATTTCCGATCCGGAATTAAAAAGCTGTAAGTTTTGTAAAGGGAAAGTCCATAAACTGGTGTCGCTTTCTTCTTTCAGCTTGAAAGGTTCCGGATGGTATACAACCGATTACGCCGGGAAGAAACCTCCAGTGGCCGCTAAAGCAGAAAAAGCGGAGACCAGCGAGAGCTCAACCGCTAAAGAAACGACCAAGACAGAAACGACCAAAACGGAAACGACGAAAAAAAGTAGCGATACTTAGTCATTGCTGGAAATAAAGCTGAAGTTCGCGGCATAGTTCTTCCGGAACAGTCGGACAGATAATTTCATTGTGTAGTTTTTCAAAGTAATTCAAATCACTGGTTCCCAGTGGATTAATCACAAAACGCGGGACAATTTTCCCCTGCACCCAGAAATAACGGTTGCTGATCATCGGCGCGTAGAGCGACATATTGAAACTGATAAAGTTATTCGCGTATAAATAGCCGAACACTTTGGCGAGTCCGGAAAGTAGCTCGGTAAAATTTGCTTCCGTTAGATCAAAAAAAGATGTTTTTTCCTGAAAAATAAAATCAATTTCTCCGGCCATGCCCTTGGGCGCGAAGCTGGTCAGCCAACTGATAGAGCCGGTAGAGGCAATAAATCTTTCTTTCGCGTCTTTTTCCAAAGCAATTAAATTACGCCATAAGCTATCGCCGTTTTCCGCCGCCGCATAACTTTGGGCGCTGGCCAAAAGGCGTTGCATAAAATTGGTCGGTTTATGGCCGACAATTGTTTGCAAATGCGGATGAATCAGCCCGCCGCCTGCTGGCGGCATATAGTTCCAATTAATCGAACAGTATTTATAGCCCAAATTCATTGCGGCTATACGGTGAAAATAGTCGCGGCAAACATTGAAACCATCCTGCATTGTTTGTGGGATTAATTCATCCATGGGAATAAAGTGGCGCGATGATAAGATAACCACACAATTATTGGAATCGTAGGGAAACGCGTTGGGGAAAAGTTGCGCGTTGCCGTGCCGGAATTTTCCTTCGGGAGTAATATTCGGCGTAAATTTTGGCGTAGTTTTTTCGAACAGAGTGGAACAAAAAGGGCATAACGATTCCGGCGATTTATCCAGATAGAAATTCAAATCAGGCTTTTGGGCCGGACGGACGCGGTAGGGCAGTATACGGCAGGCCACGCCGGTAATTTCATCAGTGCGTAATTCAATAGTAACTTCTTTCTCCTCGAATCCATTAAAGGGGTTAAGATAACGGCCGGTTGTTATTTCTTTTTTGAAGCCAACGTATTTCATAGATTTTCCTTCCCGGTATTGTTTTTAGAATGTTCATGTCTGGCAGTATTTGTTCTTTGATATCTTTTCAGGCTTTCTAAAAGAAACTTATCGACATTGCGCTGGGATAAATTTCCTCCTAATTTTTCTTTCAGTGCTTCCAGAGGGATTTCCATGCGCGCGGCGCTCCTGTGGCCGCCGCCTTTACCCAATAATCCGAAAGCCCTTTGCGCAATGGCGCCGCAATCCTGTCTGTACCCATCGCCGCGGAAAGTGATGATAAATCTATCGCCCACGATTCCAGCCACGACAACGTAGTAAGTGCCGATTAAGCGTAGATAAAAATCAGCCACCTGAACGCAAACATCGGCACTTTCTATATTTCCCAAGTAACAAACCCTCCGGCCATGAAAATTGTTCATGTGATGGTAGGCGTGATCGTAATATTTCAGAAAACGGCCCGGTGTTTGATTGAGTTCGATGCGGCGAATCAACTGCATATTGGCGTATTTTGTATGATAAGTATAAGCGCTGATATCTTCGAAAATAGTGTCGCGGTCGAAATTGCCCGTATCCGTTTTGATTCCATAAAGAAGAGCTGTGTGCAAGCTGCGAGGAATTTTCACGCGGGCACAAAGCAGATATTCAGTTAAAATGCTGGATAAAGCGCCATAGTTAGGCCGGATATCTTCCATATCCGCTTGCCATTGGCCCTCGCGGGGGTGATGATCGAAAACAATATGCGGCTGGATGAAGGCCTAATGCGCCACTAAGAAAGGAAGGTTGAGCATCTAAAAGTGCAATTAAGCGGTAATCATTCAAATCCACTTGTTTGATTAAATGGATGTGAAGATGCATAGAAGAAATAAATTCGACATTTTGCTGCCTGACCAGCGGTTCCGTGGAAACAAAAACACTTTTAGCCAGGCATTTTGTCCGCTGGATTATTTCGCGCAGAGCCATAGCCGAAGCGATAGCATCGGGATCAGGGCTGCCCTGCATCAGCAAGACCAAAGAATCATTAGGCTGAATCATGCCCATGAGCTTTTTTAAATTCAGCTCCGTTTCTTTTTTGATCGGAATAGATTCGACTTTCATGGTTTCGGCATAAATAAAGCTACCAGTTAGTCCCTTTAGTATATAAAAATTTTACCGGGATGATCGGCAACAACTTCACCGACAATAGCAGCATCAACAATTCCGGCATTGCGCATTTTTTTCACAAGACCTTGCGCCTGCTTACCGGGCAAGCTAAAAAATAATCCTCCGGCAGTCTGCGGATCAAAAAAAACATCCAAAAGCCAGACAGGACAAGTATCAGCTGCTTGGATTTGATTGATGCGGAAATTTTTATTGCGGTAAAGACCGCCGGGGACAAAACCTGTTTCCACCAATTCCCGGACTCCCGCTAAAAATAGGAACGGCGGCTGAATTTATGCGCAGGCCGACGTCGCTGCCTTCAATCATTTCACAGGCATGGCCTAAGAAACCAAAACCGGTTATATCGGTGCAAGCATGAATGTTACCCTCGGAAATGATCAATTCGGCCGCTTTTTTGTTGAGCTGGGTCATGCAGGCAATTGCTTTTTGAAGTAACCTCTCGTTAGCCGCACCGCCTTTCAGTGCCGTGCTGACAATTCCGGTGCCTAACGGCTTGGTGAGAATCAAGGCGTCTTTGTTTTTTGCGCCTCGGTTGAATAAAACTTTGTCCGGATGGATTAACCCGGTTACGGAAAGGCCATATTTTATTTCGTTATCTTCAACGCTATGTCCGCCGACAAGCAAAACCCCCACCTCGCGCATTTTATCCAAGCCGCCGCGTAAAACTTCCCGCAGCACGGAAATATCCATTGTTTTGACGGGGAAGCAAACAATATTCATCGCGGTTATCGGCTTTGCCGCCCATGGCGTAGACATCGTTGAGCGCGTTAGTGGCGGCAATTTGGCCGAATATATAAGGATCGTCAACAATAGGGGTAAAAAAATCGACCGTTTGGACAAGGGCAAGATCGGCGGAAAGTTTATACACTCCCGCGTCTTCCGCATGCTCTATTCCGGCAAGCAGATTCGGATCGGAAATCAGCGGCAAATCACGCAGTGCTTCGGCAAGGTCTCCCGGACCTATCTTGCAGGCTCAGCCCGCGCCTTGCACTGTCTGGGTTAAACGGTAATCCTTTTTTCTTCCATTTCCTCTACCCCAAAATTTTAAATATAGTTCTGATTCTAACTTTTGCTCGTAATTTTTAACATATAAGAAGATATTTTCCAACCGGAATTCCATTCCTGATTTAATTCTAGATCTATCGTAAAACCTGTCCTGATTTTTATTGATTTATTTACGGCAATGGGTTTAAAGATAGGACATTAAAAAAGGTAAGCACAATGTCTATAAAGTATTACAGTACAAATCGGTATTTAAATAATGTTGCGGGGATTATTCCTTTTACTGGAAAGGTTTCGTTTAAAGAAGCCTTGCTTGCCGGCCAGGCTCCGGATGAAGGGTTATTCATGCCGGATGCAATCCCGCTTCTTTCGTTAAAAGATATACAAAAGCTGAAAAGTAAGCCTTACCGGGAAGCTGCGCTGCTTGTAGCGAGAGCTTTTTTGTCCGATGAATTCTCCGATAAAATTTTAAAAAATGTTGTTGCCGACTCTTACAACTTTTCCGTGCCTTTGGAAGAAGTATGCCCAAAAGCCTACATAATGCGTTTGGATCAGGGCCCCACGGCATCATTTAAGGATTTTGCCGCAAGGATGATGGCTAGACTTATGAGTCACTGCCGCCCCTCAGGTGAACGTATCAATATCCTGGTGGCTACATCCGGCGATACGGGAAGCGCCGTAGGAGAGGCTTTTAAGGGAGTGGCCGGAATTGACGTTGCCATTCTTTATCCGGCCAAAGAAGTAAGTCTCCGGCAAAAAAAGCAGCTCGACACGATTGGCGGGAATGTCCACGCTCTCTGTGTAGAAGGGAAATTTGATGATTGCCAGAATTTGGTCAAACAAGCTTTTGCCGATCCGGAATTGGCCAAGTTTAACTTGTCTTCCGCTAACTCGATTAACTTTGGCCGGATTTTGCCGCAGATGGTTTACTATATTTACGCTTACGCCCAGCTTGCCGCTTTTGAAGAACAAGTGGTCTTCTCGGTTCCTTCAGGGAACTTCGGCAACGCTCTGGGATGCGAATACGCGCGCCGTATGGGTTTGCCGGTGTCTAAGCTCGTGATGCCTACTAATGAAAATGATGAATTCCCCGTCTTTTTAGAATCCGGAAAATATAATAAAGTTTCTCCTTCCCGGGCGTGTATTTCCAACGCCATGAATGTCGGACATCCCAGCAATCTGGCGCGGTTCTTTGAGTTGTACGGCGGCACTGTTGACCGGGCGGGCAAGGTGTATCGCTATCCCAACTTGGAAGAAATGAAGCGCTATATACATTCGATCAGCGTTTCGGATAAACAAACCAGAAAAACCATTCAGAGTGTCTATAAGCGTTATCATGTGATTTTAGAACAGCATGGTGCCGTCGGCTGGGCAGGCCTGGAAGATTATTTAAACAAAACCTCGAACAAAAAAAACACAGCCATTTGCCTGGAAACCGCCCACCCGGCGAAATTTCTGGAAGAAATCCAAAAGCTTCTGGGATTAAAATTGCCTTTACCGGAAAGTTTAAAAGACATTGATCATCGGAAAGGGAGCGCCATATCCATGACAAATAATTATGATGATTTTAAAAAGCATCTGCGGGTAAGTTTAAAAATTAAGGAATAGCTATGATTTGGCGCTCTTTGCTTACGAATCTGTATGCTTTTATTGTCACGCCTATATTGAGTGTTATTTGCCTTTTGGCGGCTTTGTTGGGGGATCAAAGAGGAATAATCTGGTGGAAAGTCGCGACAATTTGGGCCAAGGGACTTTTAAAAAGTGGAGGAGTGACAAAAGTAATTATCCACGGACGAGAGAAACTGGAAAAGATTCAAAGTGCGATTTTTATGGCCAACCATGAAAGCCAACTGGACCCGCCGGTGATGACCAGCCTTTCCGAGAAATCTCCAATCCGTTTTTTTGCCAAACACAGCCTTGCCTACTTTCCCCTTTTCGGGCAAGCCCTGTGGGCGACTGGTCAGATTTTGATAAACCGCAACAAAGGCAGCAAGGCTTTTCAAAGCATTGAAAAGGCGATAGCTAAAATAAGAAATAAAGATAAGTATTTTTTCGTTTTTCCGGAAGGGAAAAGATCGCGCAACGGTGAATTGCTGCCGTTTAAAAGGGGCGGCTTCCTTATGGCCATAAGAACAAGTCTGCCCATACTACCTCTAGCCATTGCCGGAACCAGCGAAATTTTACCGCCGGGATTCTTATTCCGTAAAAAAGGACCTGTTGTCATTGCTGTTGGTGATTTGATATCTACCGGTTCCTATGACATCAAATCCTACGATGAACTGATTTCTCTTGTCCGCAAGCAAGTTGCCGAACTGCAAAAAAAAGCAAGGAGAATCAAGGAAAAGTTGGTCTCACTCAAAATTTAATAACAAGCATTGTCCTGGAAGAAAAGCGCAGGGGATTATTTATTTTTATTTGCGCAGGTTTTCTATCCGTGATAGCTATTTTAAAAATTTATTTTCTATTAAATCGACAAGGCTTTGAGAATCATTAATATCAAAACAAGGAACGCCAATATCCAGCTTTATATCCGAAGCAATCGCCAATAAATTATCCTCTTTTTTGCATAAAGGCATACGCCTCAGTTCAGAGCGGAAAACTTCGATTTTGGGGAAAAGATTGCCCTTATAACCTTCAGTAAGAATTATATCCACCCTTTTAATATATTCTTTTCTGATTTCGTCTAGCGTGTGATCGTGATCTACGTCTTCAACCAACGCTATCCGAAGAGGGGAAGAAATAACCGTCGTGCGTGCGCCGGCTTTTTTGTGCCGCCAGCTGTCCTTGCCTTCATGGTCGATTTCAAAACCATGAACATCATGTTTAACCGTAGCTACGCGGTATCTTCTTTTTATTAATTCGGGAATTATTTTTTCCAATAAGGTTGTCTTGCCGGCGCTGGATTGGCCGACAATGGATACTATAGGAATAGCCATGCTTTATAATTATCCTAATGTAATTATGTCATTTATAAATTTATTCTCATTACATACAGGGATATGCTCTCTTTGATTTATAACACATAATTATCTGCTTGCCAATTTTGAAGATGAGCATTGTTCCCGAAACTTACCGGTTATTATTTGCCGTTGCCAAAGGCATAAAAAGCATTGCCCGGCGGTGTTTTAAATTTTTCATTTAATATACAGACAGGACATGGATTTTTCTCTATATACCTCTTGACATAAATAGTGTTTCCTGTTAATAAATACGCATAACCTGAAGATAACTTTAGATAACTTTAAATTTTACGAGGAAGTGCTTCGATGCTTTACGTAAATGCTTACTCAATTGCTAGTCAGCTTATCTTGCTACCAACTACAAATAAGAAAAAAAACATCCTGAGAATTGCCATTCAAACAAATAAACCAGTATTTAATGTTTTGCGCTGTGGTGAAAACATTTAATATATTAATTACTTACATTTATTAAACTTTGTAGGAGGGATCATAAATGATTAAGATATTTATCCGCTTTTTATCAACGGTTTTCACAATCGGCCTCCTTTTTATGGCAATGGCAAATTCTGCTATGGCAGCCGAGACAATTAAAATCGGCGCCGTTTTGCCGTTGGCGGAAGTAATTGGTAAAGATGCATCAAAATCTATGCAATTGGCCGTAAAACAAATCAATGCTGCAGGCGGTTTGCTGGGACGGCAACTGGAATTAGTAATAGTTGACGATGAAATGAAACCGGATAAGGCTCTGGCCGTTGTAGAGAAATTGGTCAATAGTGACAAGGTTGATATACTTGTTGGCGGTACGGCCAATGCCACAACTATGGGAATAGTGCCGGCTTTAAAAAAATATAAGAAAGTAACGGTTTGGTGCGGAGCTTCTTCAGCAAAAGTCGAAAAGGAGTTGGAGGGGCAGAACTGGTTTTTTCATCTGCAATCTTGGGATTATGAACTCGGCGCGTATTATGAAAAAATGTGGAGAGAAGTTGTCCAGAAGTATCCGAATGTTAAAAAGAAAATAATATTCGTTGCGTATAAAGAAGATCCTTTCGGTTCCGATAGTTTCAGCATTGCCAGTCCCATAGCCAAAGCTTATTTAAATTTGCTGAATGGCGAAGTGTATAACAGTCCAGATTATCGGACAATGTTGAGTAATGCCAGAAAATTTGGTCCGAATATTTTTATCTGGGATGGTTCGGAAAAAGACGCTAAACCAATGCTGGAAGATGCTAAAAATATCGGATTTGCCCCTCCTGTTTATTTAGGAACAACTTTGGTATGGCCTGCTGACTTTTCTACTTTGGTGGGTTCCGAAGGTGTTATGTTGTACAGTTACTGGAATGAATCGATGAAAAGCAAAAATAAGGCAAGCAGAGATTACGGCGATGCTTTCAATAAGGAATTTAATGAATCTCCGGCCACGTACTTCGGTCCTCTTGCCTATACCAATATAATGATTGTTGCTCAGGCAATCAAAAGAGCGGGTACTCTGGAAAGTGAAGCTTTGATTCAGGCCTTGGAGAAGACAAAATATGAATCCCCGCTGGGCGATACATTTGTTTTTGTAAAGAGTCTGGGCATTAATCATCAAGCAGGAGCTAATCCGAAGCTTATGCAATGGCAAGGTGGAAAAATAAAAATTATTTGGCCGTGGGAATTTGCGACGGCCAAATTAATTTATCCGTTTCCTGCGCAGGGTTTTAATAAAGCCGCCGCTGTTGAGGAAGGAAAGAAAAAACCGGCTTCAGCCGTTAAACAGCCCGCTGGAGGCGGTAAAGTGCCCGCAGCAGGAAAGATAGAGCAACCTGTTCCCGCTGTGAAGCCCACTACTTCGGAGAAAAAGAAATCACCGGCGCCAACTTCTGCTCCCGCCGCTATGCCTGAAGCCAAACCAGCCACTCCAAAAACAACTTCTGTTCCTGCTGCTACGCCTGAAGCCAAACCAGCCGCAGCGCCAGTGATCTCGGCGGCCGAAAAAGGAAAAGTGGATATGACCGGTATATGGAATTTGTCGGTTATAACGCCACGCGGCCCGGGTCACCCGGTTTTTACTTTGAAGCAAGAAGGCAATAAATTAACCGGTGATTACAGCGGTGCTTTTGGAGAGGCGTCGGTAACGGGAGCCGTTCAAGGAAGAAACTTTGAAATGAAGTACACGATGGGTGGAGTAACAACTGTTTATAAAGGCAAGGTTGACGGCAATAAGATGTCCGGAGATGTTGATTTTGGAGGACAGGTATCCGGCACCTTTACCGGAGAAAAGTAGTAATATTTTGTGGAAGGAAAAAAAGAAGCAACCAGCCCCGGCTGTTTTACAAGGGGTAAAGCAACCGAAGAGGTGAAACCGAAACCAGCGGATAAATAACGTTTGTTTTGCCAGTGAGTATGCTGTGATTTAAATAACAGTTATGATAGGTAAAAGTTAAAATGATATTTTAGAAAAGAGAACATTTTTGGAAAAGGAGGACATTTAGAATGAAAAAATTCTATGGGGTCATAGTCGCAATTATAGTTGCCGTTTTTGTAATCATGACAATTTTTGCCGCTTCGGCCATTGCTGCCGAGACAATCAAATGGCGGATGGTTTCCTGCTGGCCGTCATACTCGTCTATCTCTCAAAGCGAAAAACGCTTTGCTAAAAATGTTTATGAGCTCAGCGGCGGCCGCCTGCAAATTACTGATTATGCGGCAGGAGAACTTGTTCCCACGTCCGCGGTTTTTGATACGGTTGCTAAGGGTGCGGCAGAAATGGGACAGGATTATGCCGGCTATTGGGCGGGCAAAAACTCCGCGTTTGACCTGCTCGGATCATTACCTATGGCGATGTCCCAGTATGATTTAATTAATTGGTATATCCATGGCGGCGGGTCTGATATTTATAATTACCTGTACGGAAAATATAACATGATTTATTTTCTTACCGGCGTTACATGCGTTGCTTCGGGCATCCGTTCCCGCACGCCTATTCGAAGTCTGGCGGATCTTAAGGGTAAAAAAATTAGAACGTCCGGTAGAGCGGCAGGTTACGTCCTACAGAAGGCCGGGGCTACCCCGGTAATGACGGCGCCCGCGGAAATTGCTCAAGCCCTGGCTGCCGGGACTATTGATGCCGCCGCCTTTAATACACCCAATATTGACATGAGCATTGGTCTGGCTGAAGTTACTAAATACAACATCGGTCCCGGCTGGAATCAGCCCTTCAGCAGTGGCGGGGTGATGATTAATAAAGATGCCTGGAATGCTCTTCCTCCTGATTTGAAAAAAATTATAGAAGTTGCCGCCACTGAGAATCTTATGACCATGAGCACTCTGTCTGAATGGGATAATTCTCTTGCTCTTAGGAAGTGGCAGGAAAAAGGTGTCCAGGTTACCAAATTTTCCGCGAAGGATTTAGCTCAGATAGAAGACTGGGTATGGGAATTTATTGCCGCAGAGGCTCAGAAAAATCCCGATTATGATAAAGTCGCCACTTCCATGTTTCAGTATATGAAAGATTTTGTTCAGGCACGGGATTACGAAGTACCTTACGCCCAGGGACGAAATCCATCCAAGTGGCCCAAATTACCTAATTTAAAGTAAGGTTTTAAAGTTAGGTTTGCCGCAGATTAAAGCTGCGGCAAACCTTATAAATAATTCAAAAAAAGAGGAGCATAAAATGGGAGGGGATTTCTTAGTCGGATTGTCTAATTTTCTTGACAATATCAATGAATGGACGGGCAGAATTTTTTCCTGGCTCGTTGTGCCGCTGGCCGTAGTAATTATCATTGAATTTATTACAAGGACATTGAACGCGCCTACAATCTGGACGTTCG
The DNA here is from genome assembly GCA_963730275.1 of uncultured delta proteobacterium. Taxonomy (GTDB): domain Bacteria; phylum Desulfobacterota; class Syntrophia; order Syntrophales; family Smithellaceae; genus UBA4810. The sequence goes on from CAVSRI010000030.1 coordinate 134,747, forward strand.
AAGCAAGCAGTTTTATTTTCGGCGCTCACTTTATGCTGGTTGCCGGTTACGGCTTGCTTTACGGTTCTCATGTTCGCATTGATCTTTTTACCAGCCGTTTTTCCCAAAAAACGCAAGCAGTTATTTCCATTATTTGTTATCTTATCCTGTTTTTTCCGTTTATGCTTGTTTGGCTTTATTATGGCTGGGGTTATTTTTATTCGTCCTGGTCGATTGCTGAAAAATCATGGAGTCTATGGGCGCCGATTTTATATCCTGTCAAATTCGTCATTCCCTTAGCGGCCATTTTCTTAATATTGCAGGGTTTGTCGGAAGTAATAAAGTCCGTCGTGACAATTCGTATATTATCAGAATTATCTGAGGAGGTGTTCGAATGAATGTGACGTTAATCGCGATTTTAATGCTTCTCGCCGTCATTATCTTTTTTTTCCTCGGACATCCGTTAGCTTTTGTCTTGGGAGGAGTGGGGACTATATTCGGTTTTTTTGTCATTGGACCAACTTTTTTCAACACCTTCATGGATCGCATTTTCGTAGGTATCATGGGCAACTTTACGTTGGTCGCCATTACGCTGTTTATTTTTATGGGTAATTTACTGACTATTTCCGGCATAGCTGATCGACTCTTTGAATCTTTACGCTATTTCCTGGGACCAATTCGCGGCGGTTTAGGCATGGCGGTTTTGGCTGTTTGTATCATGCTAGCAGCATGTATTGGAATAGTCGGCGCATCCGTTGTTACAGTGGGCCTGCTTACCGGCCCCATGCTTTTGCGGTATGGTTATCAAAAAGAGCTGACTATGGGCATGATTGCCGCCGGAGGGACGCTGGGCCTGATGATACCACCCAGTATCATGCTCGTTGTCATGGGCGACCAGGCAGGTCTGCCGGTAAGTAATGTTCTGGCGGCAGCTATTGTCCCCGGTTTTACCCTTGCCATTCTTTACATGGGGTATGTCCGTATTCGCTGTGGCCTCCATCCCGAACTGGGTCCGCCAATACCAGCGGAAGAGATCGCCCTGATGCCTTTCAGCGAGAGATTAATGGACTTTATTATTTATTCCCTACTGCCTTTAGCCTTAATTATAGGCACAATGGGGGCAATATTTTTTGGTTTTGCCTCACCCACGCAAGCAGCAGGGATCGGTGCCAGTTTGGCTTTCGTCTTAGTCTTACTTTATCGGCGTTTTACCGGGGAAGAATTCCTAGCCTGCCTTTACCAGACGGCAAAGGCAAGCACAATGGTTCTAATAATTATGGTCGGAGCTTCTTGTTTTACCGGAATTTTTTTAGGCATGGGTGGCGGAACGGCCGTGGTTGAATCATTGACATCTCTCGGTCTGGGCAAATGGGGACTATATTTTGTGATGATGATTTTGTTGATTATTCTGGGGTGCTTCATTGATTGGGTCGGTCTAATATTTCTTACTTTCCCTATTTTCCTGCCCATTGCCCGATTGATGGGATTTGATATGGTCTGGTTTGTAATCATGATTGCTATGTACTTGCAAATATCATTTCTTGCCCCGCCTTTTGGCTACGCGCTTTTTTATTTAGCGGGTATGAAAATTGAAGGTATAAACTGGGGGCATATCTATCGGGGTGTTTTACCTTTCCTTATTTTGCAATTGATTGGACTGATAATTTTTACATCGTTTCCCGATCTTGTTCTTTTTGTGCCGATGGTTTTATACGGGTAAACAGAAATTCTGATATCTAGATACATGAGGCGAAAGATAGTCTGTATTAGGTTATCTTTCGCCTTCGCTTTAAATACTTCTAGACATTAAAAGAAATTGACGCATTTTTCTTTGGTCTTGCTGGAAATTTTTCCTCCTTAGCTTATGACAGAACAACTCTTGAAGAGCGTTATCTAATATTACTCATCGTCTGACTATAAATCAAATTCTACGCTCTAACGTAAAGGGTTATTCACTTGACTTTTTTTCATGCCCAATTTAAGTTTTATTTGTGAAACTCCAATTTTCATAAAGAAGTCTCTGGGGAAATTGGTAAGTTGAACAATCCCGCGAAGCGGAGGGCATAATACCCCGCAGTTTGCCTTGGGGTTCATACCCGTGATTCACCTGAAACAAGCCGCAGAGGTTAATGCTGATTTATTAAAATGAATAAAAGTAAACGTATTGTTATTACCGGTTTGGGAACATTAAATGCTATCGCCAATAATATTCCGGAATTTGTGCAGGCATTACAGGAAGGTTTTTGCGGCATTAAGGCAATAGACCTCTTTGATACAACGGGATTCCGCAGCAAAAATGGCGGTCAGATCAAGAATTTTACCGCCCGGGATTATATACCCCGGGATTTTTCAATCAAAAGAATGTCGCGAGCGGATATGCTTTCTTTTGCCGTCACTCTCGAAGCCCTGCGCGATGCCGGTCTTTATTCTCTGCCGGATCAATTAAAAGAAGAAATGGGAGTGGCCATTGGCGGCGGTTCCGGCGGACTTTGGGAAGCGGAAAACTTTTATGGTGAAATGTTGAAAAAAGGGGTTCGCAGAGCACGGTTTTCTAAGATTTCGAGTGTTTATTGTGCTTCTTCTGCCGACCGCATTGCTTCCACTTTAGGTCTGATGGGGCCCAAAACAACATTTATGACAGCATGTTCTGCGGGGGCTACAGCGATAGGTTACGCGCGGGACTTGATCGTTAACGATCAAGCTTCCATCATGATCGCTGGGGGAGTAGAACCTATGTGTCGGATCACTTACGCGGCTTTTAATGCCCTGAAATCTGTTGATCCCGACGTCTGCCGGCCCTTTGATAAAAGCCGCAACGGTCTTTCCTTAGGCGAGGCGGCGGCTATAATGGTTTTAGAACCATTGGATTCTGCTTTGAATAGAGGAGCAAAAATTTATGGGGAAATCTTAGGCTACGGTGTTACCTGTGATTCTTTCCACATGACTGCCCCTGATGAGCAGGCCTCTGGCGCCGTTCGCTCCATGCGCGCCGCGCTAAAAGATAGCGATCTTTCCATCGATAATATTGATTACATCAACGCGCACGGCACGGCCACGGCGGTTAACGATGTTATGGAGACAAAAGCAATTAAAGAAGTGTTTGGCCAACGCGCTTATTCAATCCCGGTAAGCTCGACTAAATCCATGCACGCGCATACTCTGGGGGCTGCGGGCGCTTTGGAAGGAATAGTTTGCGTGCTTTCCTTGCAAAATGGTTTCATCCCTCCGACAGTAAATTACAGCAATGAAGATCCTTTATGTGATTTAGACTATGTAACCGACGGCGTAAGATATACCCCTTTGCGCACAGCTCTTTCCAATTCATTTGCTTTCGGAGGAAATAATACCACTATTATTTTTGGTAAATATGCCGAAGGGGTCGTCGGCAATGGATAAAAATCGCCGGACGCATAAAGCAACAAAGGTTGTCGTTACAGGTATAGGTATGGTAACCCCCTTGGGTATCGGCAAAGAAGAATTCGGCGGGAAGCTCTTTGCCGGCGAATGCGCCATCGATATAATAAAAGCTTTTGATACTAGTTCCTGCAAGTCGCACCGGGGAGCGGAAGTAACCGGTTTTGCACCGCGTGATTTTATCTCCGTAAAAAATCTGCGGCGGATGGATAGAACATCTTCAATGTCAACTGCTGCTGCGCGCCTGGCTTTGGACGATGCGGGAATTCATATTACTGAAAAAAATCGTGACCGCGTCGGCATTATTTTGGGCACTTCTTTCGGCGCAACCGATGTAACTGTCCAGTTTGCGGAAACACTGCTCACTCACGGGCCGGCTTTTGTCAATCCGATTTTGGTGCCGAACACGGTTATGAACGCCCCGGCAGGGCATGCTTCCATTGAGCTGGGATTTCGCGGTGTCAACACGACAGTAACGCATTTTGCCGTTTCCGCCGAGACTGCTCTGGCATACGCCGTAGAAGAAATCCGGCGCGGCACGGCCGATTTTGTGCTGACCGGCGGAGTCGACATACTATCAAAATTTTATTATGAAGCATTAGCAAAATTTAGCAGTCTCTCTCCCCTGGATGGAGGTAAAGAAGCGTGCCGGCCATTTGATGAAGCCCGTAACGGAATTGTAGCTGGAGAAGGATGCGGTATAATTTGTTTGGAAAGTTGGGATTCGGCCCTCAGAAGAGGCCGTCAACCTTACTGTGAGCTAAAAGGATTTGGATTGGGGTCGTCACCTACCGGTCCTACCGCTTGGCCGGATAATCCGGCAGGCATAAAACATACAATCGGTCGGGCGCTGCAAAATGCCGAAGTTAGAGCACCTGATGTTCAGGCTATTTACGCGGCCGCAAACGGCGGCAAAGTGCTGGATGCCGTTGAGGCTGAAGCTTACGCTGAAGTTTTTTCGGGTTTAGAGAAACAACCGTCGATTACTTCCCTCAAAGGCGCGCTGGGAGAAAGTTTTTCCAGTGGGGGAATACGAGCGTGCGCCTTGGCTTTATCCATGGGGAAAAATATCATGCCTCCGACTGTCGGACTTATAAAGCCTATCAAACCACTGGGGTTTGTTGCGGGTGATAAAAGAGAAATGAGAATAAATAATGCAATGCTGGCGGGTATTTCTTTCGGTGGGACTTATGTGTATTTAGTTTTTGCCAATTGCGATAAATAGGGGGAAAGAAATTTGAACATCGGGGAATGGATAAGTAAGAGAGCAGTAATTCAACCGGATAAGCCGTTTTTGACTGAAAAAAATAAAATCTACAGTAATCGGCAATTTAACGAAAGGGTAAATAAAACAGCGCACGCATTGGGTCATTTAGAAATAACTAAAGGAGAACGTGTGGCCATATTGATGTCCAATTGCAGTGAATTTTTAGAAATATTTTTTGCGTGCGCCAAAACGGGCGCGATTATGGTTCCCTTGAATTTCCGGTTAGCGGTGCCGGAGCTTATATACATTCTTAATGATTCCGGACCTTCCGCCCTAATTTATTCTTCTGAATTTGCCTCCCAGGTTCAGGAAATTGAGGCCGCTGATCTTTCACTTCAGCGGTACATGTGCCTCGAAGGGAAAGCACTTAAAAACGATTCCGCATTTTTAGAGTACGTAGATTCTTTTCCGGAGTCGGAACCATTAACGGAGGTAAGTGTCGATTTGAACGATCCCCTTTTTATCATGTATACTTCCGGCACAACCGGTGATCCGAAAGGTGCGGTATTAACCCATCAAAATATCCTGTTTGGCGCAATTCATTCTCTTTTAGGCTATGGAGTTAACCGGTCTTATAAATCGTTGGTTGTCGCACCGCTTTTTCACATTGGAGCCTTAGCCGCTTCGGTGACTCCCATTGTTTACGCGGGGGGCAGTATCACGATCAGTAGTTTTTACAGCGCCGCGGAAGTTCTCAATATTATCTGTAAGGAAAAAATAAATTACATGTTCGCTGTGCCGGTCATGTTTCAAATGATGGCAGAAGCAAAAGAGTGGAAGGCTGCCGATCTTGGGCATGTTCATTTTTTTATTTCCGGCGGCGCTCCGATTCCTCTACCGATAATAAAGAAATATCAGGAAGAAAAAAACGTTGGTTTCGTTCAGGGATACGCACTCACAGAAACAGGCCGGATCACTTCACTTGATCTGGAAGATTCAATCAGCAAAGCGGGTTCTGTCGGTAAAGAAGTATTTCATGTGAACTTGCGCATTATTGACGAAAAAGGAAACAATCTACGGCCAAACGAAGCCGGAGAAATTATTGTACAGGGACCGAACGTTTTTGCGGGTTACTGGCGTAAAGACACTGCAATCGTATCGGCTATGAAAGATGGTTGGTTTCATACAGGGGACATGGGGCGGCGCGATGAAGACGGGTTTATTTATATTGTCGGCCGAAAGGTGGAAATGATTATATCTTCCGGTGAAAATATCTATCCGGCGGAAGTAGAAAGAGCTCTGCAGTCCCTGCCGCAGATCAAGGAAGCGGCCGTGGTGGGAATGCCCGACCACAAAAGAGGCGAAGTAGTCGGTGCTTTTGTCATCTTTCAGAAAAATCTCCAAATTACGGAGAATGATATTTTAACCGCGCTACAAGGGAAAATCGCGCATTATAAGATTCCTCAAAGGATATTTTTTGTCGATGACTTTCCCCGCAATCAAGCAGGGAAGGTCTTAAAAAGGATTTTAAAAAAACAGCTTGAAGATAATTAAGTGGAAGCGTATCGTGCAAAGTTCTGATGGGAAGGAAAGGCGAGTCGGATGGAAGACGAAAATGGATTCGCTTTATTGTGAGAACAATATTGCGATAGATTAATGGAAAAAGAGGAAGCATGAAATTTAAGTTGATTTATCCTAAGTGGGAAAAGTTAGAAAAGCAAACGCGTTTTACATTGCCGCCGCATGGGCCAGTTGTTTTTGCCGCTACATTGCCCGATTACGTAGATGTGGAATTTATCGATGAAAACGTGCAGCCGATTGATTTTAAACAGGAGGTGGATTTTGTCGGAATTTCGGTAATGCTTACCGCTCAAATAAAACGTGGTTGGGAAATCGCCGATACCTTCCGTCAAAAAGGAATTAAAGTAATATTTGGCGGCATTGCCACGATGCTGCACGCGGAAGAGACACAACAACACGCTGACGCCGTTTTTTTAGGTGAGACGGAAGGTCGTATGGAAAAGGTGCTGGAAGATTTTAAAAACGATAAGTTGCAAAAAGTTTATAACTACATGCAGGATTTTCCGGCTATCGAAACCGTCGGGACCGCCAGACGCAGTATATTAAAAAGGAATTTATATAATTACCGCGGTGTTCAAATGGTAGATTTGGTTCATGCCTCGCGCGGCTGCCGTTTCAATTGTTATCCCTGCTGCGTCAATTTTTTAGGGGGACGTCAATTTCGCCCCCGCCCTTACGATAAAGTAATTGAAGAACTGGCCAGTATCGACAATAATAGGCTTTTCATTGTCGATAATTCGCTGGCGCAAAAAAAAGAATGGGAAATCGGGCTTTTTAAAGAAATGATTCCGCTGAAAAAAAAGTGGTGCTGTCATCCGATTGAAAATGACGATAAAGTGCTGGACCTGGCAGCGCAAGCCGGTGCTTGGTTTGTGTATCAGGCTATTTTTGATTCGTCCGATTTCATTCGTGACCGCATTAAACGTTATCACGATTACGGCATCGCGGTTGAAGGTAGTGTTTTACTGGGACTTGATTACCACACAGAAGATTATATTAAAAAACTGGTTGATTTTTTGTTGGATATTGAACTCGATATGGCGGAATTTACCGTGCTCACGCCATTTCCGCACACCAGGACGTTCGATGATTTACATAACGCCAAAAGAATATCTTCCTATGATTGGAACGATTACACCTGTGGTAAGGTTGTTTTTCAGCCGAAATTACTGACACCCGAAAAACTGCAGTCTCTTTATTATTATGCCTGGGATAAATTTTATGAGGAAGAGCCGCAAAATTATAAAATGTTCAAAATGCTGAAAAAAGTTATGGAAAAAGAAAAAGCCGATAATACTTATAAACCGCGCGTGCGCGAGTGAATTATGCCCCGGGGCGAAAGGAGATGTTTGGAGAAATGAAAAAAAATGGCACAAAGGCCGCCGTCGTTATTAACGGCGGCCATGTCAGTATGGATGATATTATCGCCGTCGCGCGAGACGGAGTATTTGTGGAAATAAGTAAAAACAGCCGTTTTTTGCAGCGGATGGAATCAACGCAAAAAATGCTGATGGAAGCGATGCGCAAGGGAGTTGCTGTCTATGGTGTTACCACCGGTTACGGCCGTTCTTGCGGCAGGCGCATGCCGATGAATATTGCCATGAAAAATGGCGTAAACATTTTTCGTTTTCACGGCTGTGGTACGGGCGAGCCTATTGGCATTGAAGAAACACGAGCAGCTATGCTCTGCCGCATAATTTGTCTGGCACGAGGTTATTCGGGAGTTTCAGTTGCCCTGCTCAAACAGATGGCCGACTTTTTAAATAAAGGAATAACGCCCGTGGTTCCCTGTGAGGGCTCCGTCGGAGCTTCCGGTGATTTGACGCCGATGTCTTATATCGGCGCCTGTCTGGCAGGGGAGAGAGAAGTATTTTATCAGGACAAAAAAATGTCCGCGGCTAAGGCCATGAAAAAAGTCGGACTAAAGCCCTACTTTTATCTGCCCAAAGAGCCTCTTTCGATGGTTAATGGCACAACGACAATGACAGGTATCGCCGCCATAACGGTGGAGAGAGCCTGGCGCGTTTTAACAGCCGCTCTTTACGCTACCGCTCTTTGCGTTCACGCGCTCAAAGGAAACGCTCATCATTACCATCCGGTGCTGTCGGAGGCCAAACCTTTTCCCGGTCAGATTTTTGTTGCCGGAAAGATTTTTCATCTTTTACAGGCTAGAGTTTCAGCGCGTCAACTGGAAGATGATGCTTTGGAAGCCCTGCAGGATCCTTATTCACTGCGCTGCGCTCCGCAGGTGCTGGGAGTTTTGTATGACGCTCTTGACTGGATAAAAAAATGGGTGGAAATTGAAGCCAACAGTTCCAACGATAATCCCATTTTTGATCCGAGAACCGGTCAGGTTCTCATGGGCGGTAATTTTTACGGCGGTCATATCGCTTTTGCCATGGACGGCCTGAAAGCCGCGCTGGCTTCTGTTGCCGATATGTGCGACCGCCAGGTGATGTTGCTGGTCAATCCGAATGTAAACAGAGGATTGCCGGGTGATTTAGTAGGAATAATGGAAAAGGGGAATGGCCTGTTCCATGGTTTTAAGGCCATGTCTATTTCTTCCTCCGCTCTGGCGGCGGAAGCCCTGAAAGAAACCATGCCGGCAGCTTCATTTTCCCGCTCGACCGAATCTCATAATCAGGATAAGGTCAGCATGGGAACTATCGCGGCACGCGACGCGGAAAGAATTTGCACGCTTACCCAACGCGTTGTATCCATTCATCTTCTCGCGGCAGCGCAAGCCTGCTATTTAAGGAGAAATATCAAGGCCAGGCCGCTTTTGGCCAAAGTTGCGCAAAAAATTGGATTAATTAGCGCGCCGCTGACTGAAGATAGGCCACTGGATAAAGATATTGAAAGCATGTGTACCGCAATCAGGTATTCCGATTTCTTTAGGATTAAATAATGCATAAAGAACAAAAAAGCTTTGAAGTCACAATTCGCGTGCCTTTTTTTGATCTCGATCCTATGCAAATAGTTTGGCACGGTAATTATCTGAACTATTTTGAGATCGCGCGGGCAGCTCTTTTCGAGCATCTCGGTGTCGATCTTTATTCTTTCTATGATAAGCATAAATTGATTTTTCCCATTATTAAAACTTCGACAAAGCACATTTTTCCTCTGCGCCACCGCGACGAAATCATTTGCAAAGCGACCCTTGTCGATGCCAATATAAAACTGGTTGTCGATTTTGAAATAAGAATGGTGGCGGATGGCAAAGTTTGCGCCCGCGGACGAACAGAGCAAGTCACAGTGCAAACGCCGGAGATGGAAACTCTATTCAGCATACCGGAAGAAATTCGCAGTTCCCTGGGTTTCTAAATGAATGAACTATTGCAGAAATCTTTTATTGCCGGCGTAGAACGTGTCGCTGCCTGGGCGGATTTGCTCGATTCGATCAATGTTTTTCCCGTCGCCGACGGTGACACGGGCAGAAATCTTTCTATCAGCCTTTTCCCCCTGCGCAATGTTCATCCCGATAAACAAAAAATCATTCAGCAACTTCTTTTTTCAGCGCGGGGCAATTCCGGAAACATCGCTTCCAGATTTTTTTCGGCGTTTTACGCGGCCAAATCCGTATCCGAACTTGCCGACTGTGCGGCAGAAGGGCGTTCGCGGGCTTGGAAAGCGGTGAGTGATCCCTGTGCGGGCACCATGTTGACATTATTCGATGCTCTGGCGGAAGTCTTACTCTCTGCGGGAATAGTTCTGAATCAAGAAACAACAGCGGTCATTATCAGCCGTCTGGAAAAATCCGTCCATGAAACCAAAGAAATGCTGCCGAAATTAAAAAAAGCTCAGGTCGTTGATGCCGGCGCCCTGGGTATGTATATTTTCTTTGAAGGATTTTTCTATTCTTTGGCGAAAGTGGAGAATAACCATCGGCCGGTGACGGAAGTATTCAAAAACAGTCTGCGTATTGCGGCCTCTTTCCGAGAAGAAGTGGAGTCGGGTTACTGCGTGGATTTTGTCCTCCAGTCGCCCAACCTTTCCAGAGAAGAATTGGTCAGAATTACACAAACGCAAGACAATGCGGTGATAATTCCCGAAGGAGGTCTTTACAAAATTCACCTCCATACAGAGGATCGGGAAAAGATGAAAGCTCAAATCGGCAAGCTGGGTAGTATGCTGAATTGGGAAGAAGACAATCTAGCCCTGCAAACCAGGGAATTTATGAATGCTGAAACCGGACAAGCATTGCACATAATGACCGATGCCGCCGGTTCCGTGACCCGCCAGGATGCCAAAAAGTATGGTCTTACGCTCTTGAACAGTTATCTTACAGTCGGCGAAAAATGTTTGCCGGAAACATATTTCAATTCCGAAGAAGTTTATGCTGCCATGCGCCAGGGTGTAAAAGTATCCACGGCACAGGCATCCGTTTATGAAAGGCATCAGATTTATGAAAGCGTAGTAAACAGGTTTGAAAAAGTTTTATATTTGTGCGTCGGGTCTGTTTTTACCGGCAATTATAATGTAGTTATGGAATGGAAGAAGCAGCATGATCCGCAAAACAGGATATTCGTCATTGATACGGGCGCCGCTTCGGGAAGATTGGGTGTCATTGCGCTGGCAGCTTCCCGTTACATGGCCGAAACAAACGATATGAAAAAGACTTTTGCTTTTGCGCAAAAAGCGCTGCATTTGTGCGAGGAATATGTATTTCTTGATAAATTGCAATACCTGGCCGCTGGCGGCAGGCTATCTAAACCGAGCGCTTTTTTTGGTGACATGCTGAAAATGAAACCCGTTATTTCTCCTCAGCCGGAAGGAGCGAAAAAAGTCGGTGTAGTCAGAAACCGGGAAGAGCAGTTGAAGATGGCCCAAGAGCGTCTTGCTGTTTCATTACGAAATAAATCCCGTGCTCTTATCATGCTGGAATACTCCGATAATTATGATTGGGTAAAGGAAACGGTTAAAAAAATGGTGGAGGAAAACTATCCTTATGCGGAAATTGTTTTACAGCCGTTATCATTGACATCAGGCGCGCATATGGGACCGGGGACATGGGGGATAGCATTCCTTCCGGAGTAATACCAAGTAGCATTCTTCAGCTAACTTTGTTGGCATCGTCGTCGGCGTCCTCAACGTATCAGTAATACGCCTGCGGCGCCTCCTCCTTGCCGCCGCGTTATCTTTTGAATGCAACTCAGCATTAATAGTCTTGAGACTATTTTGTAATCTCTTCTTTGTCATTACGCGGTCGTAGATGACCTTCAGGTTACTAGACCGGGTAATCCAGTTTTATTTTTTTCTGGATATCGGATCAAGTCCGGCATGACAGTGGTAGTTTCCTCATTCTTTACAATATGGTTTAACAATTTAACTTTTTGTGATATTTATAAATTATCAGGAAGATACAGAAAGCAACAGTACTGTGTTTCTCGATTTATTCAATTTGTATAATTATGGTTAGGTTTAATTATGGTTAATAAATTGCAAAATCATTGGCACCTATCACTTTTACAGGGATTTTTAATTACGATAATCTCCTTGTCGCCCACTTTAGGCGCACAAATTATATCTTCGCTGTTTGGCGATAAATCACCTGCCATCATTCTTGCTTTACTTCCAGCGCTTCCATTCCTGCCTTTTGGCTGGGTTGGTGGTATAATATTTGCCGCTTTGTTCTCAAATCCAAGCTTAAAACCTCTGGCTTATTATACTGGGTTTTCACTTACGGTATTTGCATTGGCATACATATGTTTGGTTAACTGGAGATATCACCGTGCAAAGAAAAAAGCAGAAAAAGTAAATGAAGCAGGCGGAGCAATTCATCCCAGCTAATGAAGACATCTCGAATTAAAAAATGTGAATAGTTTAATATGAGTATCAAAAACAATAAAAACCGTTTTGCTTTTGTCATTCCCGTATACAACCATGCGGGTTCTGTAGCACAGGTTATCAAAGACGCACAGGCTTTGAACTTTCCCGTCTTCGTTATTGATGACGGCTCAACCGATAAAACTTACGATCAAATTAAAGAAATAGCCGGCATTCAAATCCTGCGGCATCAGCAAAACAAGGGGAAGGGCGCGGCGATTATGACCGGGTTTGCCGCAGCCGCGGTTGTTGCCGATTGGGCAATTACGATTGATGCCGACGGGCAGCATTATCCGGAAGATGCTTTAAAACTCATCGCTGCTATCCCCAAGGGAATGCGGCCGATTGTAGTAGGAGTAAGAGACGGTATGCTTGGTGAACATGTTCCCTGGACCAGCCGTTTTGGCCGAAAATTTTCTAATTTCTGGGTATGGCTTTCCGGCGGGCCCGCTCTTTTAGATTCCCAGAGCGGCATGCGTATTTATCCCCTGCCTCAGGCTCTTTACCTGGGCACGAAGGCGCGGCGTTTTCAATTTGAGGTGGAAATATTGGTGGGCCAAAAGAAATGGTGTGCCGGTGATCGAAGTTCCGGTGCGCGTAAACTATAATCCCACAGGCTCTCGTATTTCTCATTTTCGTCCTTTCGTCGATTTTTTACGCAACTCTTCAACTTTTACACGTTTGATTTTCAACCGAATATTTTCGTTACGATAGCTGAATCCCGCGACTTGGTCTCTCGGCTCCAGCCCAGGGGAGGAGAGTGCCGTGACCCGCGGGAGGTCGCGTTGTCCTCTACTTCGCGGGATAATTCGACCAACAAGCTTCAGCATGTATGACCTTTAGGTTATGCACTTTGTTTCTCAAGCTTGGGTCTCATTATTTTAGGGAGCCTCCGGCTCCTGTAACCTAAAGGTCATCTGCGACCGAAGGAGGCTCCACTTAATTGCATATTGATTTAAGTCATTTTGCCTGCATTTACAGTGATAACAATTTTACCTTTTTCCATTTTTTCCTTTAGCCTTTTTAGCTTGCCAGCACTCAGGAAATATGTTTTTATGAAGATGTTTTCCGATGCAAAAACTCTATAATACCGTTTCACTTTCAAAGGATAACGAGGCGGCAAGAAGGAGGCGCCGGAAGCGTATTATACATACGTTGAAGAAGCCGACGACGATGCCAACAAAGTTAGCCAAAGAAAGTGAATTGGTATAAGTTTATTGGTTTATATGTCGCTCAGCAAATACCAAATAAAATGGCCGATTGTTCTTGTTGTTGCCGTGGTTGTGGCAATACTTTTCATCTGGGAATCCAAACATCTAAGAATCGAAACGGATATCCTGGAATCAATGCCGCACAATGATCCGGTGCTGGCTGATGCCCGCCAGATCATCAGACATTTACCCATTCAGGATAAGTTATTTATTGATTTGGGTCAGGAATCTTCCGACAGGGAGCGTCTGGTTAAAACCGTATCAATAGTGACGGATAAACTCATCAAAAGCGGCCTTTTTACCAAAGTTGGCATAAGTGACGAGGCGAAAAATTTTCCCGGGCTTATGGTACATGTAACAAATAGTTTACCTCTTCTTTTCAACGCGGAACAATTAGAAAAAGAAATAAAACCACTCCTGGAGCCGGCGAAAATTAAAGAAGCTCTTGCCCAAAACCGGAAAAGTTTGGAGCAACTGGAGGGAATCGGCCGCAGCGAAATGATGGCCAAAGATCCACTGGGATTTTCCGGCATAATCCTGCGGCAGTTAACCGCTTTGCTTCCTGCTCATAAGGCTCAATTTTATCAGGGTCAACTGATTTCCGAAGATGGTAAGCATGCGCTCATCATAGCTAAGATCGCCGGATCAGGGACGGATACAGCGATCTCCGCCAAGATTGAGAAGTTAATGAAAGATATCGAGCAAGATTTGAAATCCCATCAAACTTTGGCCGAAGATAAATATGTGCTGACTTCAGTCGGGGCATATCGTGCAGCTCTGGATAACGAACAAACCGCCAAACATGACACACGAATTGCTATTATCTTAACTACCTTGGGTATAGCTCTGTTGCTGCTTTTTGCTTTTCCCCGTCCTCTTATCGGTCTGCTGGCACTCTTGCCTTCGGTAGTGGGATCAATCACTGCCTTGTTCGTCTGTTCTTTTTTCTTTAAATCCATGTCCATGCTGGCTGTCGGTTTTGGTGGGGCGATCATGGGTTTTACGGTTGATCTGGGCATTACCTATTTGCTTTTTTTGGATCAGACGAAAGAAACATACGGCCCGCGGGTGGCCCGGGAGGTCTGGTTAGCCGAGCTTTTGGCGGTGCTTACAACTGTCGGTTCTTTTCTTCTGCTGCTGATCAGCGATTTTAAAATTCTCGCGGAGATCGGAATTTTCTCCGCGCTGGAGTCACTTTTGCACTCCTGTTTGTTCTTCTTGTTTTCCCGAAAATATTTCCATCTATGCCGCCGGCAAATCGTCAAAGCAACCCTTTTCTTATGCATACCCTGCAAAAGATTGCCGCTCCGGCCAAATGGAAATTGCTGGTGATGGTTGTTTTCGGGGTGGTGATGTTGTTTTTTGCCCATCCACAATTTGGTCAATATTAATGCCATGAATTCCGTCAGTAAAGAAACAATTGCTGCCGAAAAGACATTGCAGAATACCTGGGGTGATTTTTCCGGTAAGTGTTATATATTTCTGCAAGCGCCCTGCATTGCGCAGTTGCAACAAAAGAACGATCAATTGATGCCGATATTGACAGCCGATATTCAGAAAGAAAAATTGTCCTCCGTTTTTCTTCCCTCTTTGTTGTTCCCCTCACCGGAGGTGAGCCAAAAAAATATGGAAGCCTGGCAGAATTTTTGGAGCAAGGAACGTCTGGCCA
>CAVSRI010000031.1:0-158142 GCA_963730275.1 uncultured delta proteobacterium
TGATAATATTGTTGCTCGTTGGTTTTTTAAGTTTTGTTCAGAACAAAAAACGGGGCGTGGTTGGAAGTGAAAAGTTCCGGCATGCGCCGGATAATCGGCGCTATTGCCGGATGCTTTTTGAAAGTTTTCTCCAAAAAATTGCGCACGACCGGCCGGTGCCAGCCGGAAGGATGCCGAAAACTTTTGTAAAGCGACAAATCGCCTTCATAAAAATCGCCAGTTTCCAAATTTCGCGCCTCAATACTCCCAAAAGGCAAATTAAAAATTGCCAGATTCAAAAAAACGATACAGTCGTGATGTTGACGGACGAATTCGAGCGTCTTCCTAGCGCCGGCTTCAGTTTCCGCGGCGTCCCGAAAAGCAAATATACATAAGTGGCAATACCCGCTTTTTTGAGTGATTTCAAAACCGCCGAAGCCGTCGGTAAGTCAATCCCTTTATTCAACCGGTCGAGTACCTCCTGATCGCCGGATTCAATCCCCAGCTTCAGCATGACGCAGCCGCTCCTTTTAAGGCGCAGCAAAAATCATCATCCGCCAAGTGTGATGTAACGCGCGTAAACCCATACCACGGAATGCTTAGCGGTTCTTGAGCCAGTGCGGCTAACAGCGCCGGACTTATGGCGTTATCTAAAATATGAATCAATGCCGGATTTGTTTGCTCCGTAAGCGCCTGCAGTTCTTCCAAAGCTTGAGAAACGGGCAATGGTAAATAAGGGTTTTCTTCCGATTTTTCCGGGCAAAAAGCGCAGTTACGCCAGTAACAGCCGCGGGAACTGCTATAAGGAAGGATAGGGCGCCGGGGGCAAAATATTGGTTGCCAAAAAATACTCTATAGTCGGGTGGATAGTTTATCTGGTCAGCGTAATGATGCCCAGAAGTTGTAATAATTTATTTTCTCCGGCGCCGGCTACCATTTCATCAACAAGCCCGCTAAAATCATCGCAAATGCCCACCTTTACCCAAGAAGTGACAAGCGACCCACCCAAAATAATTTTCTGCTTTGGATTAATGCTCTTGATAAAACCGATCATAGCGAAAGTACAAAGCACCTGACTCAGGTAATTTAAGGAAAAGCCGATAAATTCAGGTCCTTCTTTTAATGCGGCCAGTCAAACAGGTTTCCAAGTATGGGTAAAGAGGATTATCTCAGATATTTTCCGCGGCACAAATTAAATCGGAGCTCTTTACCGGCGTGAGGTTGCTGTCATGATAATCGGCAAGCGACATATCCACAGACCTCGGGCCCTGCCCGCTATCTTTTAAAAGCCGGTGGATCGTCGGAGACAACCCGCTGGTACATACTTCATTTATTGCCGTACGTCGCAATATTACTTAAGAGCGGCAAGATTGTGGGGCAGATTTTTTACGGCACGCTTCGTCCAGCGGTCGATTACTTTATTTTTGTCAGCAGTTTCTTGCAACAGATAAAGGATTCCTTCCAGGTTGGCATCAATTACCCAATGGTTAATGTTATATGCTTGCAGACAGGAGGATAATTTGGCGATGCCTGCCGGCGGTTCCGCCGGTTTGGTAATAGGCGGATGAATTAAAATGATTTTTGGATTCATCAGATACAAAATTATTTAAATGGGTTCTTGTTTATCGACATCTTCTTAGTATTTAATTAGTGCTGGCACAAGGCCGATTTTCGGTTATTATTTCCAGCTTGACAGGAGGCGCTCTTTACGCAATAGTTCCGCCTAATGGTTAAACAGTAAAAAAATTCGTCTCTTCATAATCTTTTGGTACCTTGTGATAAATGAAATGATCAAACCTCTCCGCAGCAGAGGTAAAATAATACTGCCTCTATGCACAGCGATATTTATCACTCTGCTGATGGGCACGGCATTCGCAGTCGAGAAGTATCCATCGCCGCGCGGTGCGGTCAACGATTTTGCCAATGTTATTGATCCGGCCGATGCCGCCAGAATGGAGGCTCTGGCGCGCGAAGTATTGCAGAAGACGGGCACGGCGGTTGTCGTGGCAACTGTTGATACTGTCGGCGAGAATGGAGATTATAGCCTCTACGCCAACGGCCTTTACCAAGCGTGGGGTATTGGTAAAAAAGGCGAGGATAAGGGTGTTTTAATCTTCCTTACCGTCAAGGAAAGAAAAATCCGCATTGAAACCGGCTATGGGGTGGAAGGAATACTGCCGGACGGTTTAGTTGGTGAAATTCTGGATAAGTATGTTGTCCCACTGCTTAAGGAAGGCAATTACGGCCAAGCCCTTTATAATGGCATGTATGCTTGTTCCGTCTACATTGCCAGGGATGCGAATGTTCAATTGAGCGGATCACCCGCACCATACCGGACAAGAGTCCGAGCAGAGAATAAAGGCATTAATGTTTTTGGACTTATTTTTTTATTGATTATGGCTGCTCTGCTTTTAGGCACAAGAACAGGCCGATCAATGCTCCCCTGGCTGTTGCTTTTGTTCTTGAGCGGCGGCCGTGGCGGTGGCGGTGGTTTTGGCGGCGGGTTTGGAGGCTTTGGTGGCGGCGGCAGTGGCGGCGGCGGAGCCGGCCGAGATTTTTAATCACGGGTATGAATCCCAAAGCAAGCTGCGGGGTATTACCCTCCGCTTATGCGGGATAGCCCCAATAGCCTTTGGCTATGGGATTAATTCAGCTAGCAGATATTACTGCACTGTGTTTGTAATATCTGAGTTTCATTAATTCGACCTGCAAGCTTCAACGGTGACGTGACCTTCAGGTTATGCACTATATTTTTGAAGCTTGGGTCTCATTACAAATTAATTAGGTGTATAATATGGCAAAGATACCGGATAAACCACAAGATGTTTTTGTTCCTTTAACTCAAAACTATCTGAAAGTGTTCGGCAGAGAGCTTGTGTCTCTTATACTTTACGGCAGCGCCGCCGGCGGCTCTTATATAAAGGGCAAGTCAGATATTAATTTGCTTTTGGTTTTGACGCCGGAAGGCATAGATAAATTAGCGGACGCATTTGCTACCATTAAATACTGGAAGAAACGCGGTGTCGCCTTACCACTGGTTATGACTAAAGCGTTTATTAATACCTCTTTGGATTGTTATCCCATCGAATTTTTGAATATGAGAAATAACCATATTTTGATTTATGGCGAAAACATTCTGGAACAAATAGATGTCCGCCCGGAAAATCTGCGTTTGCAAATAGAAAGGGAACTAAAGGGAAAGCTGATTTTACTGCGTCAGGGTTATCTGGAAGCCGAAGGTAAGCCGCGGCAGTTGAAAAATTTAATCAGCCGTTCCTTTACAGCATTTATTTCCATTTTTAAAGCTCTGCTTTATTATAAGCATGATGCTGCGCCGCGGGAAAGGCGCGCTACAATTAAAGAGCTGGCTAAAGTTTTTGCAATTGATGCCGAAGCGTTTCTCCAATGCGCGGATATTAAAGAAGGGAAGAGCAATTTGTCCGGTGATGATATCGTCAGACTCTTTACAAAATATACTCAGGAAGTCGCGAATATGTGCAATATCGTCGATTCATTATAAAATGAGCTAACATAATTTAGGAGGATTAAAATGGAATCAGGAAAAAGAAATTTAATCATCGCGCTAGTGGTGATACTTGTCATCGCTCTTGTCATTTACTCGCTTTTTGCCGGCAACTACAATAAGTTTGTCAAGCTGGATGTGGCAGTAAAAGCCGCATGGTCACAGGTGGAAAACCAGTTGCAGCGTCGTTATGATTTGATTCCCAATTTAGTGGAAACAGTCAAAGGTTTCGCCAAGCAGGAAAAAAGTGTTTTTGTGGAAGTGACCAACGCGCGCGCGAAAGTCGGCGGAGCCGGCAATATTCCCGATAAAATTGCGGCCAACAATCAATTATCCGGCGCCTTAAGCAGACTTTTATTGGTAGTAGAAAGATACCCGGATTTGAAATCGAACCAGAATTTTATACGCCTGCAGGATGAGCTGGCCGGCACGGAAAATAGAATCGCCGTGGAAAGAATGAGATATAATGAAGCGGTCAAGGCTTATAACGAGGCCATCAGAACATTTCCCGCGAACATAATTGCCGGTATGTTCAATTTTAAAGAAAATCCTTATTTCGAAGCGCCTAAAGAAGCAAAAACTGCTCCCCAAGTAAAATTCTAAGCGTAAAACGCTTTTTTGTGGAAATAATCAGCCCCGGACTTTACATAATAAGGTTCGGGGCTTTTTAATGAGACGCCAATTGGTAGCTACCTGAAAGGTACCTACGATACTTAAGGTAGATACTTATTTGCTATTTTCCCGCTCACATCGCCGCTTGTCAGCGGCTGATTGCGCGGGAAACTGTATTCAAAAGCGAAGTGAATAACTTGAAGGTCAGACGTTGAAATTTGTTAGTCGAATTATACCGGTGGTTTTTTTTCATAGAATGCTGTCTTCCACACACCGTTTTCAGCCAATATCCGGGAAGGCTCTTTAGGATTTGGCGGCCGTTTATAAACATCAATACTGTACTCGGGATCATGCGGTAACTTGAGGCTGTTTCCTGCTAATTGCGGCAAAATGGGATAGATAATCTTTTTTTTGGTTGCGGAAAAAAGTTCGTCAATATCTCTAAAGGTCGATAACTCTTCTATAGTTTTCAGGGTGGGCGGCATTAAAATAATTTTTTGTTCGCGCTGCATTTCCAGTGCTTTTTGCGGTGTTACCCAGAGTGATTCCGTAAGCTCTGCCGCATCGGCCACAGGTATTTGGCATGGCGGCAACTCGGCCAGAAAAAAGCGGGTGTTAAACCTCATTTTTTCAAATTCCGGCGTAATCCAGTGGGCATAAGGGATCAGGGTGTCGGGGAATAACAAAATCTTTTCTTTTCGGGCAATTTCCGCCAGTGTAATTTGCGAGGCATTAAGCTCCCGCCGGTAATCATTGAATCTTTTAAGAACTTCCTCATTATAAAACGAAATAAAATTTCCAGTGGTTTTGCCGCCTAAAAGAATTCCGGCCTCTTCGAAAGTTTCCCTGATGGCGGCGATAAACAATCCACGCGCTTTTTCTATGGACAGGTTATTATCCTGCAGCAGCCGGCAGGGATCAAATACATCCGCGGTCTTGATATAATTTTCGAGTTGCGGGTCGCTGTCTGTTTCTTCCAATTGCCCGCCGGGAAACACATACGCCCCGGCCATGAAAGCCTGCTTCTGATGACGCCGCGCTAAAAATATTTCCCAATCGCTTGATTTCGATGGCCGGATTAAAATCACGGTCGCCGCGTCTTTAAAAACAATTTTATTTATCGTTGTTGAATACATAATGGAGATATTATTCTTACCTTGCCGGTAATTCACGTCACACTATCTGTGAATTCCGCGTATATCGGTACTATCACCAAAAGGAATATCATCATAGCAAATTTTGTGGGTGGGAAATTTCCAATAGATTGGCTGGAAGCTCATCCCTGGAAAGCGCCTGCAATTAGCGTTAATGCTGATTGTTCTTCCGGTTGTGTTCGAATAAATTGATGTAGCCACAGACGGGAGTGGGAATCGAACCCACATCTACTCGGTTTCACACGAGTAGCATCACAGGTTTGAAGCCTGCGCCGCACACCAGCACGAACGTCCCGTCGTCTCAATTATAAAAAGACCATTGACTGCCTGAGCCGTCCATCATAATAGCCAAGGCTACGGGTGTCAAAAGGAGCTTGAATTCTTTTTGTACCATAGCTTCAGCTTTTATTGTTCCTCCCGATAAATAATAATTTAAAACGGCCTTTGGGTTTGTTGTGGAGGAACTTTGATTGGCTTGATTAAAACACTAGATATAAAATTATCGATATTTAACATCTGCAAATTTTATTTTGGTGCCGGAGGTCGGAATCGAACCGACATGTCCTTGCGAACGGGGGATTTTGAGTCCCCTGCGTCTACCAGTTTCACCACTCCGGCACGGGCAGCGATTATATAGTCGGTCAGCAGAAAGTCAAGCTAAAATCTGTTGACAAGCAATTAATGCCTGTGTTAAGGGGGCTGCACAATTTATCAAGGCTTATTGGGGCTGTAGCTCAGCTGGGAGAGCGCTTGAATGGCATTCAAGAGGCCAGCGGTTCGATCCCGCTCAGCTCCACCAATAATTAAAGGGAACGGTTTTTATCTGCTCCTCCCTTCAATGACACTCGCTGAAAACGAGCTACGCGAAGTTTGAAGCGCAAGTGGAATTAATCCCGGCGAGCGAAGCAAGTCGGGGCAATACAAGTATCCCTCCATAGGCGGAGGGTTTCATAGATACCCGTGGGTGTGGTTATAAATCTTTTGCTTCCTTTTTAATATTGATTCTTTTCTCCTTAATCATGGCCATTTTATTGCCCTCCAGCCATGCCTGCATAGCTTCTTCCCTTTTGATGGAGGCAAATATCTTTTTATAGGAATCTTTTTTTGATTCAAAATCTTTCATATCCAGTTTGCTCAAATCTTTGAGCTTTAATACGACATAAGAATTATTGATGAACAATGGCCTTTCCGCATACGGTTTACGAAGTGAAAGTTGATAAAGAGTTTCGGCCGCTTCCTGATTAAATCCCAACTTGGGGATAGTATTAGCCGGCATGAAGAACCCTGTTTCATTAATTTTCAACCCTTTTTCTTTGGCGATTTTATCGAAAGATTCTCCCGATTTTACCCGATCCAAAATCGTTTGCGCTTCCCTTCCGGCCAGCATATTCATTTCGTTTTCAACAAAATATTTTTTAACTTCGTTTTCTATATCTTTGAATTTCGGCAAATAAGCCGGTTTTTTATCTATAATCTTCAAAAGGTAATAGCCGTTTTCAGCAATAAGAATTTTGCTGATATCGTTTTTCTGCAAATCCAAAAGCACAGCGGCAAAATCCCGCAGGGGGGTAAATTCTTTCGGTGGTTTATTAAGAGGGAAAAATTCCACATTGTAAACTTTTAAATTATTTTTATTGCTGTAGACATCAAAATTATCTTCTTGATAAATAATGTCATGAGTCTTTTTGGCTTCTTTATAAGCGTTTTGCATTCCTCTTGTTTTTTTGAATTCTTTGATGATGGTATTCTTTACATCGGCCAGTGATAATTGTTTGCCGTCCTTTTTTCTATATTTATCTCTGTTGCGATTGTAATAATCGCGGACATCGGAATCGCTGATACTGCCCGACGAATATGCATCACTGGAAAAATATAGATATTTAATTTTTACCTGTTCGGGACGGCGGAATAAACTGCTGTTGTTACTTAAATAATTTTCCAGTTCCGCCGACGTGGGTGTGATTTTCTTTTTCACGTTTTTACCGGAAATTTGCACAAAATTTACGTTGATTTTTTGATTTTGTAAAACGTAAATGTCGTAAATTTCCTTGTCGGAAACCTTAATGCCTTCGCGAACAATTGCTTCAATTTTACTGGCCATTAGGTTAATTTTTTGCTGAGCTTCAAAATCTTCGGCAGAAGATCTGTTATAGCGCAGCATTTGCCGATATTTGCGTTCATCAAACACTCCGTCTGTTTGCAGAGACGACATATTTAAAATCATGTTTCTTAATTCTTCATCGGAAACCTGAACCTTTAAATCCGCGGCTTTGGCAATGATAACTTGCTGGTTAATCAGGCTATTGTATGACCTCTCCTTAAGATACATTTTCTGCAGTATTTCCGGAGAAAGATTTGCGCCGTAACGTAATCTGACCATATCCAATAATTTTTCGTATTCATTGCGAAATTCGGCTTCGGTGATTGTTTTTCCATCAATTATAGCTATTACATTTGCCGAATCTCTGCCTCGATTCGAACCGAAATAAAGGACAAAAACGAAAATGATTACCCCCAGTATTATGTACATTACCCAACTGCGCGCGTTTTTACGCAAGAACCTCAACATAAATTCACCTCGAAAGGATAATTCGTTTTTCCCGGTAGCAACTAAAACTCCGGCTTTTCTATTATAGTCACTTGGAAAAAGCAAACATAATTTAAAAAGGCGTTGATTAGGGTCAGGAAATACGGTATAGAAAAAACGTTCGCAAAAGAGTAAATCATCTCATTTTGTGTAAAAAAGACTGGAGGATAAATGCTGTTCGATTATATTTTGGGGCAATTTTCCAACGACCTGGCAATAGATCTGGGTACGGCTAATACGTTGGTTTTTGTCAAGGGCAAAGGAATTGTTTTAAATGAACCCTCTGTTGTGGCTGTTCATCAGGACGCCAGAGGGATGAAAAAAATTCTCGCGGTAGGTAATGAAGCGAAAATTATGCTGGGGCGGACTCCGGGCAATATTATGGCCATCAGGCCGATGCGCGACGGTGTTATTGCTGATTTCGATATAACTGAGGCGATGCTGAAATATTTTATTTTATCCGTGCATAACCGCAAGGCCTTGGTTCGCCCGCGAATTATTGTTGCGGTGCCCTCGGGAATAACTCAAGTAGAAAGGCGTGCCGTACGCGAAGCAGTCGAGTCGGCCGGCGCCAGAGAAATTTATATAATCGAAGAGCCGATGGCCGCGGCTATCGGTGCCGGTTTGCCCATTGCCGAGCCGACGAGTTCGATGGTGGTTGATATTGGCGGCGGGACGACGGAAGTCGCCGTTATCTCCCTGGGTGGCATTGTCTATTCAAAATCCGTAAAGGTTGCCGGTGATAAGGTTGATGAAGCAATTATTCAATATATGAAGCGCAAATACAACTTACTTATCGGCGAAAGAACGGCTGAAACTATCAAAATCGATCTTGGCTGCGCCTATCCCCTCGAAGAAATTAAGATCGGCGATGTGAAAGGCAGGGATTTGATTTCGGGAATTCCCAAAATCATCGAAAGCAATTCGGAAGAAATCAGGGAAGCCATGAATGAGCCGCTTACTCTTATCGTCGATGCTATTAAAGACGCTTTGGAAAACTCTCCGCCGGAACTTGCCGGTGATATTGTTGACCGCGGCATCGTTCTTGCGGGTGGCGGAGCTCTCCTGCAAAATATTGATGTCCTCATCAGGGAAGAAACCGGCTTGCCTATAACAATTACCGATGATCCTCTATCGGCTGTGGTCAGGGGCGCAGGGATAGCTCTGGATCAACTCGATATCCTCAAAGAGATTGCTATTCAAGTATAAAAGTATCTGGTGATAAAATGAGCTCTCTCTATCTTCGTATATAATAATCAGCGTTCGAAGCGATTTTATGATTATTTCCCTATTTAGGTAAAAAATGTTTTTTTTAAGAAATTATAAGACTAGTATTTTTATTACTGTTCTTCTTATCATAGCCCTGGTTATGCTATCCTATAGCGTTAAGTATGATACAGGTGGGGGATTTTTCAGAAAAATTGTGTTAGAAGCAACCGTGCCCGTGCAAAAAGTTTTGAGCATTTCCGTTAAAAATGTAAGTGACGCCTGGCTACGCTATATTTTTCTTGTCGGTCTCCAAGAAGAAAATAAAAATTTAAACAAAAAAATTAACGAACTCAAAGCGGAGCTTGTTTTGTATCAAGAAGGTTATCTGGAGGCGCAGAGACTAGGCAAACTTCTTGCCCTTAAAAGTGACTATAAAAATCGTGCCGTATCCGCCTTAGTTATCGGCAGAGAGCAGGCCGCCCTATCCAAGACGATATTGATCAACAAAGGTTCGGCTCATGGCCTGAAAATAGGCATGCCGGTTATTGCGATTCCCGGATTAATCGGCCGCTTGATTGATGTTTCCTGGCATGTTTCTAAAGTGCTGTTGCTTATTGATGAAAACAATAACATTGGCGCTATTTTACAAAGAACACGAACGCAAGGAATTGTCAGCGGTGCGGGCTCCCGCGGCTGCATTTTAAAATATATTTATAAAAATCAGGATGTTAAGGAAGGCGATCCCGTTATCTCATCCGGTATGGGGGGTATATTCCCCAAAGGTTTGTTAATCGGCAAGGTTAGCCGTGTCCAAAAACAAGATGCCGGACTATTTTTGAAAATTGATGTTGCTCCAATTGCCGATTTTGCTAAATTGGAAGAAGTCTTGGTTTTAGCTTCCGAGGAACCGGGAATTAAATAACAATGCTTTATTATTTATCGCTCCCCTTTTTATCAATATTACTGGTAGTAGTGCAAACAACTATAGCCGATATAATATTTTCGGGCCGTCTGATGGTCGAAATATCCCTAATTGCTGTCATTTACGCCGGATTCAGGCTTGATTTAATCAGGGGATTAATCTTCGCCTTTATTCTGGGGTTTGTATTTGATTGTGTCGCCGGTTCGGTAATCGGATTATTTACTTTTATTTATGTAGTCATTTTTCTGTGCTCATTTCTTGCTTCTTTTCGGATGGCTACCGAAAAAATGTATTTCCTTGTCTTGTTTAGTTTCATTTGTGCTTTCCTGGAGGAAATTTTGGTGATTTTATTTTACACTATATTTTTTAAATTTGATATACTGACAAATGTTACTTTTATTTTTTTACCGCAGGCCTTGGTGGTGGGCCTCACTGCACCCGTGTTTTTTTATCTGATGCATCGGTTAGAGGTATTGCTCTATGGAAAACCGCTTAAACTTGCTGAACGGACCGGAAACGTCCGAATTTCGGCGGAAGTTTAAAATCTTTTTCGTTTTATTGTTGATTATCTTCTCCGTTTTGTTGATCAGGCTTTGGTATCTACAAGTTATCAAGGGAGGAGAATTGAAGCAAAGATCGGAAATTAATTCCGTTCGTTTTCGTAAAATCAAGCCTTTGCGCGGCCTGATTATGGATAGAAAAGGACGTTTGCTGGTGGATAATCTTCCTTCTTTTGATGTCGTTTACATGCCCGGCAAAGTAAAAGATCAAGGACAATTAATAGAAAAACTCAAAATCCTGTACAAAAGGAAATCCATCCAATTTGTTCTTGACCAGCACTTTCCTAAAATAGTGAAACCATATTTGCCGATAACATTGGAAAAGAATGTGGGCATGGAGAAAGTAGCCTTGGTGGAAACCAATTCCATGGATCTGCCGGGCGTCTATATCGATGTTTCACCTGTCCGCTTATATCTCGATGGAGAGATGATGGCGCCGGTAATTGGTTACACAGGGGAAGCCAGCAAAGAGGAAATGGAAGAGGGTGATGAAGAATACACTTACGGCGATATTTTAGGAAAACATGGCGTGGAAAAAACTCTTGATGCTTATATCCGCGGCCGTGACGGCGCGGAACTGGTTGAAGTAAATGCTCACGACAAAGAAATAAAAAATTTAGGCCGAATCGAACCTGTTCCCGGTTATAATGCTGTGTTGACCATCGATGCCGATTTGCAAAAGGCTGCTTGGCAAGCATTGAAAGGAAAAGCCGGCGCGGCAGTTGCTTTGGATCCACGCGACGGTTCGGTGTTGGCCATGATAAGTTCGCCTTCCTTTGATCCCCATTTATTTAATAGTGGGATTTCCTACGATCAATGGGATAAACTGCAAAACAGTCCATTGGCACCTATGTCCAATAGGGCTATATCTGGTCAATATCCTCCAGGTTCGACTTACAAGTTAATAGTTGCCGCTGCTGCTTTGGAAGAAGGCATTATCACTCCCGACACAAAATTCTTTTGTAACGGATATTTTAAGATGGGTAATAAAACCTTTCGTTGCTGGCATAAAAACGGTCACGGTTATATAAGCCTCCATCGGGCCATTGTCGAATCATGTGATGTCTATTTTTATAATGTCGGCAAATTACTAGGTGCCGATAAAATAGCAAAATACGCCAAGCTCTTTGGCTTAGGAGAAGCAAGCGGTATTGATTTACCCAATGAAAAAAACGGAATTGTGCCGACGGAACAATGGAAATTGACGAAAATGAGAGAGCCCTGGCAGCCTGGTGAAACTATATCCATAGCTATCGGGCAGGGCTACGATTTAGTCACCCCTCTACAATTGGTCAACGCTTACAGCGCTTTTGCCAACGGGGGTACAGTATGGCAGCCGCGCATAATAAAACGTATAGAATCAATAGACGGTAAGACGTACAAAGAATTTCCACCGGTAAAAAATGGAGAGCTTCCTCTAAGTAAAAAGACTTTTGATATTTTGAGCCATGCTTTATGGGGTGTAGTTAATGAGCAGGGCGGTACCGGAGGAGCTGCCAGGATATTAAATGCTGACGTTTGTGGCAAAACAGGAACTGCACAGGTTATCAGCTTACCGGAAAATGAAAAAAGAAGTCGCCAGAGAAAAATGGATGTTTTTCTAAAAGATCACGCTTTGTTTGTTTGCTACGCGCCCTTGAAAGATCCGGAAATAGCTGTCGCGGTAATCGTCGAAAATGCCGGTCATGGCGGTTCGTTTGCCGCTCCGATCGCCCGTAAGATTTTGAATGCTTATTTTGAAGAAAAGGCAAAGCAGCCGCAAATTATGGCGCAAAACCTGACGGTAAATAAAGCGAATCCGTGATTATTTATATGTCCGGTGTTTATAATATTTAGGAGAGCCGATGTTTTTTTTAAAATTTGACCGCCGTATTTTCCAGAATTTCGACTGGCCGCTTATGATGCTCGTACTATCCATTTGCGCCATCGGCATTTTAAATATCTATTCCGCAGGTTATGCTGCCGGTGAAGGGCAAATTACTTTTTATTTCAAGCAAATTCAGTGGATCGCACTTGGATTAATAATAATGATGGTTATTTTTTTCATCGATTACCGCCTAATCATCAAAGGCGCTTATGTAATTTACGGCATTTCTATCGCACTTCTCGCTCTGGTATATATTTATGGGTATACGATGCACGGCTCACAAAGGTGGCTCGCTTTAGCTGGCTTTGTCTTTCAGCCTTCGGAGTTAGTGAAGCTGACAATAATAATTGCCTTGGCGCGCTATTTTGATGATCATAAATCCAATGAACCTTACAAATTAAAAGAGCTCTTTGTACCTTTTCTAATCGTTATCGCGCCTTTTTTAATGATATTGAAACAGCCGGATTTAGGCACGGCATTAATCATTATGATTATTTTCGTTTCCATTATTTTTCTTGTAGGAGTTAATTGGAAATCCTTTCTCATTGCCCTAGCGGGAGGATTAATTTTAATTCCCATAGGATGGGTTTTTTTGAAAGATTACCAAAAAGAAAGATTAATTACTTTTTTTAATCCGGAAAATGATCCTTTAGGTGCTGGGTATCACATTATTCAATCTATGATAGCTGTAGGTTCGGGAGGATTTTTTGGCAAAGGCTTTTTAAACGGTTCACAAACACAATTGAAATTTTTACCTGAGCAGCAGACTGATTTTATATTTTCCGTTTTTGCTGAGGAGTGGGGTTTTATTGGCGGGATGGTTTTGATCATCATGTTTATTTCACTTATCCTTTGGGGGCTAAAAATTGCCTTACATGCCAGAGATTTATTAGGCACGATTATAGCGTTCGGAATAACAGCCCTTATTTCGTGGGAAGTTTTTATCAACATAGGAATGGTTTTGGGGATGTTGCCGGTAGTCGGCATTCCGCTTCCTTTTTTGAGTTACGGCGGTTCGGCGATGGTTGCTTTAATGACAGCGATAGGACTGTTAATGAATATCAATGTACGAAAATTTATTTTGCAGCGCTAGCAATTATTGAAGCGTATGAAGACGTCTTTAAAAAGTGAGACGAATTACCGGAAGCATACACCTTACCGTGGAAACGCATGATGAAAATATCTTTTCATACCGGTAATCGCCCTCTTTAGGGCTCCGAATTTAATGCTATTTAACACAGGAATTAATGATTAAGGAGAGAATGTTATGTGGGAAAAAAAACAAGAAAGCGAAGAAATCAAAGCGATTTTAGGCAAAGGAGCAGAGTTTGTCGGGAAGCTTATTTTTAACGGATCCGTCCGCATCGATGGCGATTTTCAAGGTGAAATTCACGGACAAGGATCACTGGTTGTTGGAGAAGGTGCACTGGTAAAAGCTAATATTGCGGTTAAAAGTGTTTACCTAGGCGGCGAAGTACAGGGCAAAATTGAGGCTAAAGAAAAAATTACAATTCATTCTACGGGCAAATTTTTGGGCGATGTACACACACCGATACTTATTATGGAAGAAGGCGCTTTTTTTGACGGCAAATCCCATATGTCCGGAGCCGTGGAAAAGAAAATTAATGATCATCAAGTAGATTGAACGACAGCAAAATTATTATAAATCCGGTAACTAAAAAGTGTAATAATTTCCAACTGCTTTAATCGCTTCTAGCTTATCATTATCGTTGATAATATATGATCAGGGAAAATTAGACTGCCGGTCATAAAAAAGCTTGACAAGTAATCAAGGCTATGATTAATAATCCACAAGTTTTGGGTATCAATGGTAAGGTCTTTTCTGCTTATACATTAAACATATTCAAAACATCCTTAAGAGTAATTAGAAATTTATACGTTTGAGGTTATGCATATTAATGAAAGCGGCCGAGTGAGCAAAAGGAATGTTCAACACTCGGCTTTTTTTATGAAAAAATGCAATGAGGTAAGCAATGGTTACTGTCATTCCTGATTATACGCTGTTGATCCAAATAGTTACGTTCCTAGTGCTAATTTATATCCTCAATCTTCTTCTTTTCAAGCCGATTCTTAATATAATTGACCGCCGCAAAAAACAGTTGGAAGAATTAGAAAACGAAATCAAGCTGTTTAACGATTCTGTGGATAAAAGAGTATGCTGAATACAATGAAAAACTCAAACAAGCCAAAACAAATGCTTCCGAATTAAAAAAAGAAATAGTCAAAGAAGGCGATGATCGGGCTAAGAACATAGTAGACATTGTCCGTGGTGAAATACCTTTGATGACACAGGAATTTCAGAAAAAAATGGATAAAGAAATCCTAGCCGCACGGAAAATTTTGGATAATCAATCCCGAAAGTTATCTTTAGAGATTGCTGAAAAAGTGCTGGGAAGGAGCGTCCAATGAAAAATTCCCCTCAATCGGCACGGCCTTCATTATTTCTTTCGTTGCCCTTGATTTTTTTATTCTTTATTTACATATCCGTTGCTTATGCTTCCGGCAGTGAAGGCAACCATGAAACAGGTAAATGGTGGGACTTCGGCTGGAAGACATTTGATTTTCTTGTGCTGGTTGGTTTCCTTTATTGGCTCTTAGCGGCAAAAATAAAAGAATTTTTTGTTGGGCGGCGCAAGGAAATTAAGGAATCGCTGGAAAACGCGGCAAAGCAAAAATCAGAGGCTGAGAAAAAATATCGGGAATATTCGGAAAAAATCGATAAAGCTTCCCTCGAAATTGACGGCATCTTTGAAATGATCAAGGAACAAGGATTCGCCGAAAAACAAAAGATAATCGACGATGCGAAAAAAGTCGCCGAGAAAATGAAGCAAGATGCTCAAGCACGTATTGAGCAGGAATTACAGAAAGCTTCTTCCCAATTGCGCATTGAGGCAGTGCAGCTTTCCGTGCAAA
Organism: uncultured delta proteobacterium; assembly: GCA_963730275.1. GTDB lineage: Bacteria > Desulfobacterota > Syntrophia > Syntrophales > Smithellaceae > UBA4810. The sequence goes on from CAVSRI010000031.1 coordinate 15,348, forward strand.
TGGCGGAACAAATCTTAAAAAGAAACATTACCGAGAAAGATCATGAATCCATGGTCAAAGAATACATGGACAAGGTGGTGAGTAAAAATTGATCAGCAACATTTCCAAACGTTACGCTCACGCATTTTTTGAAATCGCGGAAAAAGACAAAAATCTGGAAAGATATTATACCGAACTGAATAAATTTTCTTCGATTATTGCTCAAAATAAGGCTTTGGGAGACTTTTTATTTAACCCGATTTTTGAGCAGGAAAACAAGAAAAAAGTTTTGGAAAAGATAATAAGCAAGCTTAAGTTCTCTAGCATGACGGTCAATTTCTTAAAATTGTTAGTAGATAAAAAAAGAATAGATTCTTTATCGGATATTGTAGCTTGTTACCGGCAATTAATGGATGAAGCATTAAAGAAAGTCCGGGTCAATTTAAAAACTGCATTTCCCCTTTCCCTAAAACTGCAAGACTATATCAACTCGAAGATGGAAAAAATAACGGGCCGGAAAGTGGAAATAACAATGGAAACAGACCCTGGTCTTTTAGGGGGCATAGTTATTGGTGTTGGCGATACACTTTACGATGGCAGCGTCAAAAACCAGTTAAACAATATGAGGAATCTCTTAGGGGAGGCAAGATAAGGCATGGATACAATTAGGGCGGAAGAAATTAGTCAAATTATTTCTGAGCAAATTAAAAGCTATGAAAAAAAGCTGGATATAAGCGAAACCGGAACTGTCTTATCCGTAGGTGATGGTATAGCTAGAGTTTATGGTGTGCAAAACGCGATGGCGATGGAACTTCTGGAATTTCCCGGCGGTATTTTAGGCATGGTTCTCAATTTGGAAGCGGACAATGTCGGTGTTGCCGTTTTGGGTGAAGTTACACACATTAAGGAAGGTGATATTGTCAAAAGAACGGGCAAAATTGCCCAGGTGCCAGTGGGTGATGGATTACTCGGCCGCATAATCGATGCGACCGGTAAGCCCCTCGATGGCAAAGGCCCGATTGAAACAAACGAATATCGTCGTATTGAAATGATCGCGCCAGGCGTTATTCAACGCCAACCGGTTAACGAACCTATGTACACAGGCCTGAAGGCTATCGATGCCATGACCCCCATTGGCCGTGGACAGCGCGAATTGGTGATCGGGGACCGCCAAATCGGTAAAACGGCCATTTGTGTCGATACAATAATCAGGCAGAAGGATACAGGCGTTAAGTGCATATATGTCGCTATCGGTCAGAAAAAGTCCACCGTGGCACAAGTTGTGGAGAAATTGAAACAGAATGATGCCATGTCCTATACCTGCGTTGTTGCCGGTTGCGCAAGCGACCCGGCAACTCTGCAGTACATCGCCGCTTATGCTGGCTGTAGTATTGGTGAATATTTCCGTGATCGTAGTCAGGATGCTTTGATTATTTATGATGATTTGTCGAAACAAGCTGTGGCTTACCGGCAGATTTCATTGTTGCTTAGGCGTCCTCCCGGGCGTGAAGCTTTTCCGGGAGATATTTTTTATAATCATTCCCGACTGCTGGAACGCGCTGCGCGCGTGAGCAAAGAACTGGGCGGTGGCTCTTTGACTGCCCTGCCCGTTATTGAAACTCAAGCTGGCGACGTTTCTGCGTATATTCCGACAAACGTCATCTCGATTACTGACGGCCAGGTTTATCTGGAACCAAGCTTATTTTTTTCCGGTATTCGTCCGGCAATCAATGTTGGTTTGTCGGTTTCGCGCGTTGGTGGCGCCGCGCAGGTCAAGGCAATGAAACAAGTCGCGGGAACTTTAAAACTTGATCTTGCTCAATACCGTGAATTGGCGGCATTTGCCCAGTTTGGCAGTGATCTGGATAAGGCAACGCAAGCGCAATTGGATCGTGGTGTGCGTTTGGTGGAATTACTGAAACAACCTCAATTTAAGCCTATGTCTCTTTCCCAAGAAGTGGTTATCCTTTTTGCCGGAACCAGAGGATTTATCGATAAATATGAAGTGGAAAAAGTGCGTGTCTATGAGCAGCAACTTTTGGGTTTTATAGAAAGTAAGTATTCGGGAATAATGAAGGAAATCGAAGAAAAGAAAGTTATTTCTCCGGAATTGGAAAAGAAAATGAAGGAAATTTTGACGGATTTTGATTCCGCCTTTGTTTCCGAATAAATTTATCCAATAACCAACGGATTAATAATAAGTCCTTAATTCGCATAAACTGGATTTTTTACAACGCCGTCCAATAATTATTTGAGGAGAATTCGTCAGTGGCCTCAGTCAAAGATATTAAAAGAAAAGTAGGTGCCGTTCATAAAACGAAGCAAATTACGCGGGCAATGAACATGGTTGCCGCATCGAAGTTTAAGGCGTCACAATTGCGGATGGAAAATTTCCGTCCTTACGCCAGCAAATTCATGGATGTGCTAAATTCTCTGGCCCTGCGTGTCGAAAGCATGTCCCATCCGCTTTTGGCTGTACGGGATCCCAGAAGGATCAGAGTAATTTGCATGACTTCCGATCGCGGTCTTTGCGGCGGGTTTAATTCAAATTTAATCAAAGCGACAGAAAGATTTTTAAAAGATAAAAGCAAAGAAGATAAAGAGATCGCCTTGATTAATGTCGGGCGCAAAGGAAGAGATTTTTTCCGAAAAAAAGCGAACATTATTGGACAATGGGTTGACGTTTTAAACAAGTTCGATATGACCCTGGCGGTTTCCATTTCCAATGATGTAATAGTACCTTTTATTAAAGAAGAGTATGACGAGCTTTATTTAGTTTACAATCAATTTGTCAATGTTTCCGTGCAGCGGCCGACAGTGGTCAGGTTATTCCCCCTGCCTTCCATTGGACAAGACGTGGACATTGATCCCGAAAAACGCCTGGATTATCTGTACGAACCGTCGGAGGAAGCCCTACTGCAAAAGCTTTTACCCATGTATGTTCACGTTCTTGTTTATCGTGCTCTTTTGGAAACATCAGCAGGTGAAAACGGCGCGAGAATGGCGGCAATGGACAATGCCACCAACAATTGCGAAGAGTTAATCAGGTCATTGACTCTAAAAATGAACAAAGCAAGGCAGGCGGCGATTACTGCGGAATTGATGGATATTGTCGGTGGTACGGAAGCTCTGGCAAAAGGATAATATTTTTGCAGAAATTTACCGCGAATAAAATTCAGCAATACGACTATTTGTTAAGGAGATAGTTATGAATATAGGAAAGATTGTTCAAGTTATAGGACCGGTTGTTGACGTGGCCTTCGCCGAGGGGAAACTGCCCAGCATTTTAAATGCGATCACAATTACTAATCCCGCCATCAATGATCAGAAAGATAACTTGATTGTTGAAGTTGCCCTGCATCTGGGAGACGATGTTGTGCGCTGTATCGCTATGGATATTACCGATGGTCTGGTGCGTGGCATGGATGCAAAAGACACCGGTGCGCCGATTATGGTGCCAGTCGGAAAAGAGTGTTTGGGAAGAATTCTAAACGTCGTCGGGAAGCCCGTGGATGGCCTCGGGGCCATAAACGCAGAACATTCTGCGCCTATTCACAGGGAATCGCCTACATTCTTAGAACAAGATACATCAGTGCACGTTTTGGAAACAGGTGTTAAGGTTATTGACCTCCTTGTTCCCTTCCCTCGCGGCGGTAAAATGGGTATGTTCGGTGGGGCTGGAGTCGGCAAGACCGTCGTTATGATGGAAATGATTCATAACATTGCACTGCACCACGGCGGAATTTCGGTTTTTGCCGGCGTCGGTGAGCGTACCCGTGAAGGAAACGACCTTTATCTCGAAATGAAGCAATCCGGCGTCATTAAACAAGCAGCCTTGATTTACGGCCAGATGACGGAACCGCCCGGAGCCAGAGCCAGAGTGGCTCTTACTGGATTGACGGCAGCGGAATATTTCCGCGACGAGGAAGGCCAGGACGTGCTTTTATTTATCGATAATATTTTCCGCTTTACGCAAGCCGGTTCGGAAGTTTCTGCTCTTTTAGGACGTATGCCTTCGGCGGTCGGTTATCAACCGACTTTGGCGACAGACTTGGGTGAACTGCAGGAAAGAATCACTTCCACAACCAAAGGTTCTATTACGGCTGTTCAATGCGTTTACGTGCCTGCGGACGACTTAACTGATCCTGCGCCGGCTACAACTTTCGCGCATCTGGATGGAACGGTAGTTTTGTCCCGGCCAATTGCCGAACTGGGTATTTATCCGGCAGTCGATCCCTTGGATTCTACATCGCGTATTCTGGACCCTAACGTTTTAGGCCAGGAGCATTACCAGGTGGCGCGACAAGTTCAGGTGACTCTTCAGAAATATAAGGATTTACAGGATATTATCGCCATTCTAGGCATGGATGAGCTTTCCGAAGCCGACAAGCTCACCGTAAGCCGTGCCAGAAAAATTCAACGATTCTTGTCACAGCCGTTCTTTGTTGCGGCGCAATTTACCGGAACGGAGGGAAAATTTGTTACTGTTGCCGACACTGTGAGAGGTTTCAAGGAAATTTTGGATGGTAAACACGATGATTTGCCCGAACAAGCTTTTTGGATGGTTGGTGGAATTGAAGAAGCCGTGGAAAAGGCCAAGAAAATTTCCCAATAATTTTTAGTTGGAGGAAGTAAATGGCGGATGAATTAATGCTGGAAATTGTAACTCCGGGAAAGATGGCCTTTTCCGGCAATGTGGAAGACGTTACGATTCCGGGTACGGAAGGAGAATTTGGTGTTCTGCGCGGTCACGAAGCATTGTTGAGTTCCGTAGATATTGGGCAGTTAGTTTTTACAAAAAACAACAAAAAAACCTATTATGCTGTTAATACCGGTTATGCTGAGGTTACTGCCAATAAAGTGACCGTTTTAATCGAAACAGCCGAAAGGTCCGACTATATCGATAAAAACAGAGCCAGAAGAGCAAAAGAAAATGCGGAAGCCCGTTTGGAGAGGATAGCCAAAGATAGTGACGAATTCGAAAAAGCACGTGCCGCATTGGTGCGGGCAATCGTGCGATTAAACGTTGCTGAAAAACAGTAGAATTTTTTATTTTAAAAATGATTGTTCCTACGACACAGGCAGCAGGGTCTTTATAAGGCAATGTTTTCTCTGGATAAGAAAACCTTGGCAGACAAAATTAAACTAATAAATTATCCGAACCTCTTAGTGGCTTCCGGGCAACTCCGCTGCTGGACAGAAAAAAATCTGCTGAAATCCTTATCGCTCGGGGGGAAATCGGTCTTCTGTATCCACGCATCAAAAAAGTTGATATCAATCCGATGATTTTAACAGCATCAGGAGCAGTCGTTGTTGATGCCACAATTATCCTGGAATAGCGACTTTTTTTGTTGAATCACCAGATAAAAATAATTCTTACCTTGCACTTATTTCTTATTTTTCTTTAGTCGAAATGTTGCTGATCTCAAAATTGCGCGTGCCGCCGGGTGTTTTCACGCTGATTTCATCACCAATATTTTTACCGATGAGGGCTTTGCCGATTGGAGATGTTACAGAAATTTTATTTTGATTGATGTCCGATTCCAGTGGCCCTACCAGCTGGTACTTAATTTTTTCTCCACTGTCGATATCCTCTATAGTGACATAACAGCCAAAAACAACTTTGTTGGTTTTTAAACCTTTTAACTCAATGATATTGGACAGGGCGAGATTATTTTCCAACTCCTGTAGTCTTCCGTGAAGATAAGATTGCCGCTCCTTGGCGGCGGCATATTCGGCGTTTTCGGAAAGATCGCCATGCGCACGGGCAACTTCAATATCGCGAATATTTTCCGGAATGGATTTATTTTTTAACGTTTCCAAATCTTTTTTCAATTTTATGAAGCCTGCTTTGGTAATTGGTATTTTTTGCATAATAACTCCAAAGTATTTTACCGCATCCTGACTTGATTTTTGTTTAATAGAGAATACGCACTCTGTCAAGAAACATTTGACTACCCTGTATGCTTTAATTGTCTTCCTTTGTAGGATTTCTCAATCTCCTCTCACCGAGTATTTTGCCCGTATGGTCTATAATACTGCAACATCTCAGCATGGTCAGGTGGAAGTTGTGTTGTCGCGGTAATTATGTTATTTGTTTTCAAACTAAAAAAGTTCCACTACTGAAACCATGCGTGATAAATTCGAACGTGAAATAAATTACCTACGCGTTTCCATTACCGATAGATGCAATTTGCATTGCAGTTATTGTAGGCCCAAAGAAGGAATTTCGCTGCAAAGCCATGATGATATTCTCCGATACGAAGAGATAATCCGCATTGTTTCCGTTGCCGTAAAGATGGGACTAATCAAGGTTCGGCTGACCGGCGGCGAACCGCTTGTCCGCCGCGGCTTTATCGAATTTATTGCCGCACTAAAAGGCATCAACGGTTTACAGGACATAAGCCTTACCACCAATGGTATTTTCTTGGAAGAATTTGCCCAGAGTATTTTCGGCGCCGGTATTCGCCGTATCAATGTCAGCCTCGATTCGCTCGACAAGGATAAGTACTTCCGCATCACTAATGGCGGAAATTTAGACGCTGTTTTGCGTGGGATTGCCAAAGCCGAAGAAATTGGTTTTTCGCCGATAAAAATTAACACTGTCGCCATCAAAGGGTTCAACGATGATGAAGTACTGGAATTTGCTCAATTGGCATTCAATAAACCTTTTCAGGTACGTTTCATTGAATTGATGCCGGTGGGGCAAGTAAAATCCGAATACAACGATGATTATCTGCCGGCAACTCAATTAATGCAGGAAATCAATCGTCGCTATGAGTTGGAGGAGGTAACGGGCAAGAAAAACAAGTCGGATGGTCCGGCAACAATCTTCAGGATTAAAGGAGGCCGCGGCGAAATAGGTTTTATCAATCCGATAAGCAATCATTTCTGCGCGACCTGCAACCGTTTGCGTCTGACCGCCGAGGGAAAATTGCGTTCTTGCTTGCTTAACGAAGACGAAATTGACTTAAAAAAGGCTTTGCGGGAAAATTGCAGTGATGCGGAACTGGAAAGATATATACGGAAGGCGATATTATTAAAGCCCAAACAACACGATCTGGCTTGTGCGGGGAATCATTTGAAAAAATGCCACCGGGATATGTCGGCGATTGGCGGTTGAAAAAAGATAACAGAAACGATACATTTTCTTTAAAAAAATAGTATAATTTGTTATGCTTGAAAACACCTCTTGAAATTTGCGGTAAAACCTTAACATCAGGGAGCATCCCGATGGTTTTTGAACAAAAAAATGCCGAACTACCAGAACAACGACTGGAAACGTCGTTGGGGCATTACATTTTTTCACGGCAAAAGGAACTGATCCTGGATTTAGTGGCTCCGCACGCCGGTGAAAGGGTGCTGGACGTGGGTTGCGGCACGGGTAATCATCTGCAGTTTTTCCGGGAAAAATGGTGTTCCGTAACAGGAATTGATCCCTGCGCGGAAGCATTGAACATTGCCCGATCTAAATTAGGAGAAAATGCCGAATTGCTTGTCGGTAAGGCCGAAGATATTCCTTTTTCCGACGACGACTTTGATATTGTAACCTTGATTAACATTCTGGAGATCGCCAATAATCCACAGAAAGTAATCGCGGAAGCGATCAGGGTTTGCCGCAATCGTGTTTTTATCGGGTTCTTAAATAACTTTTCCTTTGCGGGGACAAAACAGCGGCTCAAAGAACTATCTGGTTTTCCCCTTTCTCAAAAAATACGTTTTTTTAGTTTGAGCGAAATTAAAATCATGGTGGGAAGTTTAATTGGCGACGTGGCCATTAAATGGGGCAGTGTTATTTATTTCCCCGGCATTTTTTACGGCTTTTCCGAAGAGTTGGAAGAATTATTTCCTCTGGAAAAAAATCCACTGGGAGCTTTTGCCGGTCTTACCTTTCCCGTAAAATACACTTACAGAACAGTTCAAAGCCCCGTTATGGAATCATTTAAGTTAAATGCCGAAGCCCCAGCCTCGGCTCCCGGTACTGTCCGGAACATGTTACAAGAGACCCATAAATGATTCGCGAAGCCCTTCTCTACGAAAAGCTCGATAATAAGCGCGTACATTGTAATTTATGCGCACATAAATGCACAATTAAACCGGATAAACGAGGCATCTGCGGAGTAAGGGAAAATAAAGAAGGCCTTCTTTATTCGTTGGTTTACGGAACGCTGATTGCCAAAAACATTGATCCTATCGAAAAAAAACCTTTTTTCCATGTTTATCCGGGCTCTTTTTCCTACTCCATCGCTACCGTCGGATGCAATTTCAGTTGTGAATTCTGCCAGAACCATGAAATTTCGCAGATGCCGCGCTCCACGCTTATGATAGCAGGTCAAGATATTATGCCCGACGAAATTGTGTCAAGGGCGAAAAAAAGCAGCTCGAAAACAATCGCCTATACTTACACTGAACCGACGATTTATTTTGAATTGGCATATGATACCGCAAAGATTGCCCATGAAAATGGTTTAAAAAATGTGTTTGTCACCAATGGCTTTATGACTCCAGAGGCAATTGATACAATCACTCCTTTTTTAGCCGCCGCTAACGTGGATTTGAAATCTTTCCGTGATGATTTTTATAAGAAACAGTGCGGAGCAAGGCTCAAACCAGTTTTGGAAAGTCTGAAAAAAATGAAGGAGCTGGGAATTTGGGTGGAAATAACTACGCTGCTTATCCCCGCTTTGAATGACAGCGATGAAGAACTTAAAGATATTGCGCAATTTATTGCCGGATTGGGAAAAGAAACTCCCTGGCATATCAGCCGCTTTCATCCGCAGTTTAAAATGAACAACTTACAGGTAACCCCTGTGGCCGCACTGCATCGGGCGGTGAAAATCGGAAAACAGTCTGGATTGAAATACGTGTACAGTGGCAATATACCCGGGGATGAAGGGGAAAGCACGTACTGCTTTAATTGTCAGAAACTTCTGATTGAACGTTATGGCTTTAAAATCATAAGCATCAATCTAACCAGGAATAAATGTTCCAACTGCGGGACCGAATTGGAAGGCATTTTTAGTGAGACTCAGGTCGCAGGAACGAAGTGAATAACCTAAAGGTCACACGCTGCAATCTGTAAGCCGAATCAATAAAACTCAGATATTACAAGCGCAGCGAAGTAATATCTGTTAGCTGAATTGATCCCGCCGAAGGCGGAGGGTATCGCACGATACCCGTGGTTAATGGAACTCAAATATTATCCCGTTACGGGATGTCGTGTCTTTGAAAATAGCCTTTGGTTCCTTTCAGAGGTGCTCGACAAACGCAGTGTAGTAATATTTGCAAGTTGAATTATCACGCCATAGGCGGAGGATATCAAAGATATCCGTGGTATCCCGATGGCGTAGCCTATCGGGACTAATGGCACTAAGAACAAATCACTTTATCAAAGGCTGCCACCATCTCTGCAATATCAAGTTTTGGGGGAGGACTCGTAATTATAATTGGTAATGATCACCCTGGGATCCATCTTTCCTTGACAGACAGGAACTCTATCCGCATACTTCCGTATGCTATTGAAGCAAATTCTTGTCTAAAAGGGGGGCACCATGAGGATAAGTGCGCGTAATGTACTGAAGGGGAAAATAATCAAAGTTATAAGTGGGGCTGTGAATACAGAAATACTTTTAGAACTTCCGGGCGGAGAACAATTGGTTTCGATCATTTCCAAAGAATCCGCAACAAAGCTCGATTTGAAATCTGGTAGGGCAGCATACGCGGTTATAAAGGCTTCCAATGTAATGATAGCTGTCGATTAAAAGCCTTTAGTCTCGTAGCCTGAATTCAAGTTCAAGCCCATTGACTTTCCACTGGCAGGTGGGTATTTTGTCCACAAATGGTTACTAAAATTGGATACTTATTACCCATATTTATGTCTTCAAAAGAAACTTACTGATCATTGCAAAATTATAATATTAATATTAATTCAATATGTTGCACTTTAAAATGATATGACTGGCACATCCCTTGCTTTTAATTATTACGTAAGATATATCTAAAACTCATAAAAAGAGAAAGAATAATCAACAACGGGGAAAAACCATCCTTTTGTGACGATCATTTCTCTGGTCTTTAACTACGAAGGAGGACATAAATGATGATGTCAATCGGGAAGATGACGACAGGAAAGCATGTACCGAAAAGGTGGTTATCAAGAGCAATCCTTCGGCTTTTGCTTTTCTTATTAATCCTTGCTCTGACTGCATGTTATCCTGCAACTTATCGTGAGGTGCCCAGCACAAGCCCAGCCCCAAGGGCTCCCCTTACCCAGGTCTATTTTTACCCGAAAGAGGGTCAGACAACCGAGCAGCAGTCGCGTGACCACTATGAATGTTACAACTGGGCGGTGCAACAGACCGGCTTCGATCCGAGTCAGTCCTCGATTCCGCCCGAGCGTCGCGTCAAAGTGGTGCCGATGCCTCCGCCGGGGCATGATACCGCTATTCTGGCGATCGCCGGTGCGGTACTGGGTGCATTAATAGCCGGTCCGAGGCATGCAGGTGCTGGCGCTTTGATTGGTGCAGGGAGCGGAGCTGTCGTCGGTGCTGCATCAGATGTATCGCGGCAGCAGCAAGCCCGGCAGATGGAAGAAGCTTATGCCAATCGTGATCAGGCGCTCGATGCCCGCTATGAGGGTGAGGCGCGTGACTTCCGGCGGGCAATGTCCGCTTGTCTCGAAGGCCGCGGGTATAGTGTGAAGTAAGGAAGACTAAAAACTATATTTAATTCTATGGAGGTAATTACCATGTCATGTATTCGGAATACGAGTCGGTACCTTGTGATCGGGCTTATGCTGATAGTGTTGTCGGGGATTATGCTTTTCGGGTTTACGCAGGTGGCAAGTGCGGAAGGGCGCGGCGTTCGGTCGTCACGAGGTCATGGATTCGCGTCACGGCCATAACCATGCCTACCCGGCACGCGGTCAGCACTTTGAAAGGTTGCCCAGCGGCTACCGGGCTGTATTTTATGGCCGCTCACAATATTTTTTCTACGGAGGTGTCTGGTACCGCCCATACGGTCCACGCTTCGTTGTCATTGCACCCCCGTTCGGCCTTGTAGTTCCCTTTTTGCCACTATACTACACGACACTCTGGGTAGGCGGTGTACCTTACTATTATGCCAATGAAGTATATTATACTCAAACCGCGGGCGGTTACATGGTTGCTGAACCACCGAAGGGTGAAGCCACGCAGCCACCGAGTGACAACAAGACAGATTTTCATCTATCCCCGCAAAGGTCAGAACGATCAGCAACAGGCTAAAGATCGTTACGAGTGCCACAGCTGGGCTGTGGGCCAGACAAATTACGACCCGACTCAGCCGACAGGCAGTGTTCCCGAAGCTCAGCCGAACCAGAAGCGCGCAGATTATGACCGTGCGATGGGTGCCTGTCTGGATGCCCGGGGATATACCGTGAAATAACTGAAGAATGCCATTTCTGGTTCTGCTGCTGCTGAAAGATTACCCGGCTCGATAACTCAAATTTAGGAGAAGTGGGTTCCGACAATCCAAGGCATATTCACAGAGCCGCAACTTAAGTGTGGAAGCCACATAAGGAGTAAATCCAGCATAGTGAATTTTTTCAGGACATATCATTGAAGCAGCTAACCATTTATCTTTCCAGTAGCATGTGTGGACTTGGGGTGAAGTCAACAACCGGTTGGGGCTTAATTTGACAGTGTTTGTAAAGTCGAATATCATTCAACACGTTTGTCCTGAGTCAAACACTAATAAATGTCACATAATCCGTTTTCTTGACAGGGGCGCTTTCATCGTATACTCAAAGAATAAATGAGCGAGTTCTTATCAAATTTTCTGAAGGCAAATGTAAATTTCTCTTCTGTGGATTAAAAAGGAGAAAAAATGATTATTGACATTCACCGCCACTTCGTGGCTAAAGAGTGGTCTTCCGAAAATTGTTGGAAAAACTACGCCCGCATGATTCAGCTAATAACGTCCCGCCGTGGTTTATCGTTTTCTCTGGAAGATATTCAAGCGAAAATCTTTCCTCGATATTTTGATATTACCGGAGAAAAACATCTGGAACAAATGGAGAAAGCCGGAATTGATAAGACGGTTGTTTTTCTTTTTGATACCGGTCTTTTAACGGGAGAACCGGAAGTTTCTATCGAAAAACAAAATGAAATTATTTTCCAGGCCGCCAAAAAGTATCCCGATAAAATTATCCCTTTCGTGCATATTGATCCTAGGAGGCGAGGCGCCATAAAGTTTGTTAAGAAATGCGTCGAAGAATGGGGCGCAAAAGGATTAAAACTGCATCCGGGTGCCGGATTCAATCCGGAAGAATCGGCAACGTTAAAGCTCGTCGAATCAATCGCGGATTATGGAATTCCGGTGATAACGCATACCGGACCCAGTATTGTTCCCACGTCCAGCAGATACTGCGACCCGATTTATCTGGACAAGATGTTGCTCAGCTTTCCGGAAGTTAATGTCATCGCCGCCCATATGGCTTATGGGTATCGACTGCAGCTTTGTTCCTTCGGGTGGCAAAGGCCGAACCTCTATACCGATATTTCGGTTGCGCAGGATATAGCCAAAACGGATTATTCGAAATTCGCCCGAACGATCCGGGAGGTAGTGGACGCTTTTGGACCGGAAAGAGTCTTGTTCGGTACGGATGGCCCCTTTACCTGGGGCGTGCTATCGGAGAAAGATTTTGTTACAGCCGTAAAAGATTTGGCAACCAAAGCGCCGGATGACGCCAGATTTACCGCCAGCGAAATTGAAATGCTTCTCGGAATGAACGCCAAAAACCTGCTTAATATCTGATTTTTTCAGCAGGTTGCATTTCATTGTTCCGATACGGCTCTGGATTTCCCTCTGTTAAAAGTTAACCACTGTTCTAAGCTCTTGCACGGGGTAAATCTGCCCGGGTTTTGGCGGCATAGGGATTATACACCCAATCAATATCCACGCATCCCAGTGTGATCCCCCGATGTCTTTTATATCCCGTAAAAACACTCCGAACCAGAACATCCTCCATGTCCAGGGTGAGGCCGAATACGGCAACGGAACAACCTTTACGCAGAACGTTTAATTCGTCTTGATAGGCTGAAAGAGAGAAGGCTAACCTCGTGCTGTCTGTCGCCTGACACTGAATGAGCGGTATAAGTACCGGGAAACCGTCTTTGTCGGTATAAGAGAGGAACTTGATGCTATCGAGACGGTTGAACAGGCCTTCGGCCCAGGGTTTTAAGATGTGCTGGGGGCGATTTTTTTGTTTGGCGGCGGACTTTGAGACCATCGTCAGAATTGATCCCAGACCGATCCGCACAAGGGGCAGAGACTCCCGGCCATAAGTCTCCACAAGATCCATGTAGTGCACAGTGTGAATACCGAAGTAGGCGTTGTACCGGAACATGGGCTTGTTGTTGAACATCTCGTAGTCTTCGCCATGAGTGGTTTTTCCGGTCCATAGAGCCTTCCCCCGCCAAAGGCTTCTATCCAAAGTCATGATAAGAAAGCCCGTCTTTGGGTTGGTCTCCACATTCTGTTTGCTTTGTCCTTCCGAGAATTGACCCCAGATGAGTTCGGTCGGAGTTTTTGCTTGCAGGGCTGTGATGAGGGTTATATGGGGCAGACCTTCCGGATTTACGGTAGCGATCAACCCCACTTTGGCTTCGGGCTCAAAATGTTTCAGGTCATTTTCATCGAAACGCGTTAATTTCTTTTTCATGCGTAACCTCCCTCACTTCTGCATTCGCGGGTATCGTTGTTGATGACACTTTTATGTGGCCTGTCTTCCATAGATTCTGTGGAGTCGGCATTTCTCATGGGTCCGCTCAAATGAATGATCTCGGTTTTGACCCCCGAATCCCGGGCCAGAGAAGCCAGGTTTCCAGCTTCTTCGGGGGAAATCAGACGGGTTTTTTTTAATGCCCAATCGATTCCCAAACTCTCGTATTTATGAATGCACAGGTTATTGAAGGTGCAAATCTCCCATCTGCCGACAATTTCTCCCAAGTGTTCCTTAATAAATACGCCGATGCCCTTGATGTTCTCTCGTGTGGCTGTGAAGTCCGGTATTAGAGGTGTACGTATCCAGAGCGCACCGGACAGTCCGCGCTCCTTCATGGAGCGACCAAGCCCGACAAGGTTTTCGAGTATTCTGGTATTGGAAACACCGGTGAATTTTTTATGTTTGTCCGGATCGATCTCCTTGAGATCATACAGCACGAGATCTGTATATGGCAGGAGTGACTCCAGGGTCTCCCCTGAACATTGTCCGCAGGTATCCAGAGCTGTATGGATGCCGTTCTGTTGGAAAGCGGAAAGAAGCTCTTTGGTAAAAAGCGGCTGCATAGTTGGTTCGCCGCCCGATAATGTCACTCCGCCCCCTGACTTCTGGAAGTACACCTTGTCCTTCATAACTTCACGCGCCAGATCATCGGGCTGGCAGTCTTCTCCGTAGGTATCCATGGCTGTTGATGGGCAGGCCGTAACACAAGCGGCGCAGGAATCGCACGTAAGTCTATCGATAACAATGCCGGCTTGTGCCATCGTCAGAGCCCCTTTCGAGCATGCCTCTATACAACTCCGGCAGCCAAGGCATCTGGTCTTTGCCCAATGCACCTGCACTTGGGGTGAGATGCTTTCCGGATTATGGCACCAGACGCACGCAAGCGGACAACCTTTGAAAAAGATAGTACTCCTGATGCCCGGTCCGTCTTCGGTGGACATGCGCTGTATTCTCAGCATTGTTCCTGAAATGTTTTTTTCGGTTGCGCTCATCGAACGACCCTACAGAGACCCGTGGCTGATTCTGGCAATGACTTCGTCCTGCAATTCTCGTCCGATACTTGTGAAATAGGCGTTGTATCCCGTGATCCGAACCAAGAGTGAGCGGTAGTCTTCCGGCCTCTTCTGGGCGTCACGCAACATGTCGGCATCCAGCATATTGATCTGCAGAGCACTTCCTCCGTTTTCCATATAGCCCTTAAGAAAGGCTTTGAACTTATCCCTGTGTTCCGGGCTGTTGATGAGAGCGGGATTAATGGTGATGGTGTGGCTCGCGCCGTTAGGAAGACAATTGTAATATCCCTCGAAAATCGCCCCTGCCTTCCGTATCTTTGCCGCCCAGGACTTTACCCACGGAGTTGGTATTGGCTGTGGGACCGTTGATATCAGCCCCATTGGAAGGACATATGGCGTTCGACAGAAATCTGCCCTTGGGTCTGCCGTCGGGGCTTGCCGGCAGAATAAATCCGTCGCCCACCCAGTAATTCCAGCTTAACATGCCGGGGCGGAACTGCCGGTTGGTGGAGTGGGTTTTATGCTTCCAAGTCTCTTCGCTCCAAAGGTCCATGACGGCTTTGGCCAGGGCATCCGCGTCGTTGTTATCCTGGCCGTATTTGGGGGCCTTGAATCGGGCTTTAGCCTGCAGCTTTTCATAACCTTGCCAGTTGGCTTTTAGTGCATCAATAAGTTCGGCCATAGTGCATTCTTTTTTGTCGAATACCAGATATTTAACAGCCAAAAGCGAATCAACGGTAGTGGCAAATGCTATCGCCTCCAGTGTCGTGAAGCTCAGTTCAGCACCTCCTTCAGTGATATCCAGCCCCTTTTCCGCGCAACCCTTGACCAGGCAGGAAAGGTAAGGTGTAGGGCAAAACAAAGCCCTGATGGATTCCGATTTTTCATAGAGCTCTGCACAGCGTTTAATTATAAACCGGGTTTGTTCGGCATAGGATTTCCAAAACTGCTCCCAGGTAGCAAATGCCGTAGAGTCGCCCGTCTTGGGGCCGTCCTGCTTGATCTTTTCGCTCTTCCCCGTGATCGGGTCGACAAACACATGAAAATCTTTGCCGCTATTCAGAGCAAGCTCCACGGCCTTCAGCAGGTTGAGGTTATTGTCCACCGTGCCGGATCGATCGTTGCCTTGCATGGTATTTTCCAGGCAGCCAACCGGCGCGTAGTCGTGTACATTGTTTTCGTTGATGAGATGGGTAATGCCTGCCTTCCTGGCCTCGTGCATCATTCCGGCCATGGAGCGCTCATCAAAGTTGAGCAGGAACGGCGCGCCCTGACTCACCGAAATCATATCCACCACCTTGTTCAAAAGTGCCTCCGGAGAGCCCCGATGAAGGCGCACGTTGGGTTTGGGCTCCAGGATAGGCGACATTTCATCAATAACTTCCAGCATGGCATAAGTTAAATCGTTAGTCATGTCCTTACCGCCGGGTCCTGCACCCGCAAGTGTGATAAGCTGGCCATAACCCGAGGTAATGCCTTGATTGCCGATGCGGATCATGGCGTCATAGACCGTATTGGCGTGAATCCAGAAACATTTCAGTATTTCCTTGCCGAACTCTCTATCCATGCCGTTTTTCAATGAGTATTGCCAGTAGGGCAGCAGGTACTGATCGATCCTTCCGAAGGAAACGCCCGGTCCCGGATAGTTTTCATCGCTCATGACCAGCATATGCGTGAGCCACAAAGACTGCACGGCCTCCCAGAAATCTTGGGCCGGCTCCCAGGGGACCCGGTGTAAATTTTTCGCCATCTGCGTAAGCTCGTCCCTGCGGATTGCATTTTTCTCCGTTGCGGCGAGTTTTTCGCATAGGCTTGCGTATTTTCCGGCCAGTTCTCCGGGCATGGCGGCGGCTGTTATCATGGCCCGTAATTGGGTGCCTCTTTTGCTTTTCTTGTCTTTCGGGGACAGAGCGTTGTATCTTTCTTCCAGGTCTTTGCAGACTCCTTTCCAGCCGATTTTCAGCGCCCGTTCGTATCCGGGAATAAGGTGACCGCTGGTGGCTCCCGAATTGCCGTAGCCATGATCGTGGAACCACTTCATCTGCGCACGCACGCCCTTCTTGCCGTAGATGAGCCTGTCGCGTTCTTTTGCTTCTTTTTCGTTCCAGCACATGGATGTCTGGAGATTGAAACGGCCGCCCGCAATAAGGTCACCCGGCAGAATTTCCTGGGGGACATATTTCACCATCACCTCTTTGACGAACCAGGCCTTGCGTTCAGGCAGGCTCCAGGACCAAAAATCCGGATGCAGTTTTACTGGTTTCGCGTTCTGCTGCATGGAGATGCGGAAAGGTTGGAGAAAGGGATATGTTTCGGGTACAATATAGAAGGTCATCTCATCGAATTGCACATCCCACGGGGTGCCTGTGCTCCAGGCACTGAACTCGTTATTCCAGGCGCGGCTCACCCCCTGGAAATAGTAATCCCTTAACCAGGTTATTCGCGGGGAAAGGTTTTTGGGTTCCTTTATCTTCTGAACCGTCTTACGTACTGCTGACGTATTCATTGCTCCCTCCTAATTCGTCTGGTTGAAAAAATTAATAATACTGGGCAATCTAATCATACGAAAAATATACATCTAAAATGACATTGATACAAGGGGAAAGGACTGTTTCGGTTTTCGTACCATAAATTCAGAGCGTTGCGAACAGGGATGAAGCAAAGATAGATACAAGGATTAGCTGGATTTTAAGAAATCGGCAGAGGCATTAATATTAATTCTTTGACCTAATCCCGCGCTAATGTTAATGCACATTCATCAAAATCAAGTATTGGAGTTACAAAATAACTATGCTGAATTTTTTGCCGCCTCTGGTGCTGGGGATAGTTGCCTCGCTGCTTTTTGGTTTGAATGTTATGTTTTGGCCGATGCTCGTGTTTGGGTTTTCCATTTTGAAATTTCTCTTACCGTTTTCGCCCTTACGCCGTCTGCTTGACAGGATTTTACTGTGGCTCGCGGAAAACTGGATTTCGTGCAACAGCGGCTGGATGCGCCTGACCCAAAAGACTAAATGGGATGTGCAGGGACTGGAAGGGTTGAATTATCACGGCTGGTATCTGGTCATCAGCAATCACCAGTCCTGGGTAGATATTTTTGTAATGCAGCATCTGTTGAACCGGCGCATTCCTTTGATGAAATTTTTTCTGAAACAAGAACTTATCTGGGTGCCGGTGATGGGCATTGCCTGGTGGGCGCTGGATTTTCCTTTCCTGCGCCGTCACGGTGTCGAATATTTAAAAAAGCATCCCGAACAAAAAGGCAAAGATTTCGCCACAATGCGTCTGGCTTGCGAGAAGTTTGCGCATGCCCCGACCAGCGTGATGAATTTTCTTGAAGGTACTCGTTTTTCT
This sequence comes from uncultured delta proteobacterium, assembly GCA_963730275.1. Lineage (GTDB taxonomy): Bacteria > Desulfobacterota > Syntrophia > Syntrophales > Smithellaceae > UBA4810. The sequence continues at coordinate 33,456 of CAVSRI010000031.1, forward strand.
AAGGCAAAGCACACCCGGCAACAGTCACCATACAAACATCTTTTGCGCCCGAAAGCCGGCGGAATGGCGCTGGCTTTAGATGTGCTCGGTGAAAAGTTTCATTCCCTGTTAAATATTACGATAGTTTACCCCGACGGCATTCCGACATTCTGGATGTTTCTCTGCGGCAAGGTCAAGAAAGTAATTGTGCGCTTTCAAGCAATGGAAGTGCCCAAACAGCTTCTGCACGGCGATTATGCCGCCGATAATGATTTTCGTATTACATTTCACCGGTGGGTGCATCAGTTATGGCAAGAGAAAGATCAGCAGATCCAATTGCTGATGAAAGAAGTAATCGGCGCTCCAAGAATACCTTAATGATATTGTCCGGCTCTAGCTTCCACCCGGAGTGATTTTTTATCAATTTTCCCCACCATTGTCAAAGGCAGCTCTTTGCGGAATTCGATTATTTTAGGAACTTCATAAGGGGCAAGTTTTTCTATGGCCATTTTTATGATATCGGCCTTCAAGGCTTCTTCATTTTTTCCAAAATCGTATCCGGGAGTCTTAGTCAGGTAAGCCTTCACCAGCTCGGAACCGGGACGTTTGGGGTTGGGGATACCGATTGTGGCGGCGCTTTCTATCGCCGGGTGCTTTGTCAATACATCCTCCACTTTTTTGGAAAATACCTTGAATCCGCTGATGATGATCATGTCCTTGGTGCGATCGACGAGACGCAAATAACCGTCTTCATCCTGGACGGCGATGTCTCCGGTATGTAGATAACCATTATCGTCGATGATCTGCCTGGTCTCTTCGGGATTTTTATAATACCCGACCATCACTTGGGGCCCTTTAACACAAATCTCTCCGGGTTCGCCTTGCGCTACCTTTTCACCGGTAATCGGATCCACCAAGATAATGTCTGTATTGATTATGGGCAGTCCGATAGTTCCCAGCTTCCGTAGTCCTTTCGACGGATTCATGGTGGTAATCGGCGAGGTTTCGGTCATCCCGTAAACTTCGAGCAACTTTCCTTTGCCGACGATGCTCTCCAGAATTTCCTGTGATTCTTCCGGGAAAGGCGCCGCGGAAGAGATGCAGGCCTGTAGCCGGGAATGATCGAGAGTCTTGAAGAGCGGATTGGCTATCAGCATCTGATAAAGAGAAGGCACGTTCACCAGATGGGTCGGTTTGTGTTTGCGAATTTCCTTGCAGATATGATTCGTGTCTCTGGGGTTGGGAATGAGAATTTGCGGCCATCCCAGATAGATGGCGTTGGCCGCGAAAAATGTGCCGGCAATGTGAAAGAAGGGAAATCCGGAAAGCGCTATCCCTTTGCCTTTTTCCCAGCCGAGCCACTTTTGCGCGATAAGCAAGTCGGCTACGGAATTCCTATGGGAAATCATGGCGCCTTTGGGCATTCCCGTGGTACCGCCGGTATATTGAATATAGGCGATATCATCGGGAACCACTTTTACTTCCGGAGGTGCATCCGAGTATCTTTGGGGACAAATAGTCTCTTTAAAATGCAACACGTATTTGCCGGCAAGCGCTGTGACTTTGCCCCGCGGGATTTTTTTCAAAAGTTTTCCCAGGATGCGCTTGATGCGCGGCATGAATCCACCCACGTTGGCCGCGACCACGAGTTTTAGTTCATGAAGTTTGGAAGATATATGGATAAGCCTTCTGGCAAAGATAGCATCCAGAGTTACCAAGCCGCGGGCGTCGGAATCTTTGAGCTGATGTTCCATCTCCTCTGTGGATAGGAGAGGGGAAAGGCCGGAAGCCACGCAACCTGCTTTCAAAGTTCCCAGCCAGGCGATAATATATTCGGGAATATTCGGAAGATTTATTCCTACCACATCCCCTTTTTTGAAGCCGTGAGCAATCAGCATATTGGCAAAGCGGTTGGCATAACAATCCAGCTCGGCTAACTTTACTTTCATGCCCATAAAGCTAAAGGCTAACTGCTGGGGGAATTTTTCAAAAGTCTCCTTAATTGCGTCGACATAGCTTGTTTCCCACTCTTTCGGATCAAGGTCAGTAAGACCTGCGTCATAAGACAAGCGCCAGAACTGTTCATTTTTCATTATTCCACTCCAATAATCAAAGATGTTAATGCTAATAGCGCACAGACTGTAGGATATTCGATACCGTATGATAAACAAATCTGCAATCTTTTTTCTTGCAGCAGCTTTCTGCTTTCATAATTATAAATTTACAGCGTATAGAAATGAATATTCCTATTTGCTGCCAAACAATACGTAATGGAATTTAAGGGGGATACCTTACTTAATTGTGTTCTTATGTCTGTTGGATATATATTAAAGGGGAAAGGAACTATTAACAAATTTTCCAGATAAATAAGAAAGCGGTTGGAGACTAAGCTCCAACCGCCGGAACATCATTAATAATTATTAATAATAAAATGAGGGAAAGACGAACGGTTACTCTCCCCATACAATCGTTCCCCTAAACCTTGTTGAACTCCTATAAGTCCATAGGGTCACGATTTTAACCTGATATTACTTGAATTTCAATGTGCGGACAATATCCCAGGACGGATCGTCATTTGCTGACTGGTGAACATCAACACGTATCCACTTCTTGTCCTTAAAGACTGCCAGAACGACCGCCTGTAAAGGCAACCAGTTCTGGTACTTATATTTCAGTAATGTTTCGTTGGCTTTGGTTCCGTCCTTCAGGGTTATTTGCTTATCCGAGACTATTTGACAATCCTGGCCTTGTTCCGGATCACAGACGAGCTTTTTCCATAGTTTCCCGGTGTCCGCAAGAGTAGCACCGGTAGGAATTTCCCGCACCTGCACATTAATAACGGGAATGCCGACAGAATTCTTTGCGCTAAACAATACATGATATTGGCTAACGTTGTCGGGATTATCAATCCAATCGTCGGGATAGGTAACGGAGAAAGCCGGCTTCTGATCATAGGTGAACACTGCCGCCGCAGCTATAGACGGAGAAAGTGCCGATACCAACATCCAGGCCCCCGCCAGAAACAATATTACCAGCATACTACTTTTCCCTGCTTTGTGTTTCATCATTTACCTCCTGTTTTTTTATAGTAGTTCGACTTCTCTATTTATGCTTTATGAAAACCAGCCTTTTTATTGGCCGAGTATATGTAGAAGGCACTTATGTGTCAAGAAAATTAGGTCACAGGATATTGTGTACTTAGCCGGGGAGATTCCCTGGTAAAGAGAGGGATTTTCATAGTCGCGGTATGCTGATCCAGCTAATTTCGGGAAGAGTGATCGGATATTTGCTGGCAAAATATTTTGTAATTATTGTTTGTATTATATTTAGACCTTCATTAAATTTGCTATTCGCTTAATATTTTCTCCGGCTTCTTTAACCATCCGCTCGATCAGTTCTTTACAGGTGGGAATATCCTTTACCAGTCCGACCGATTGTCCCATCATCATGGGGGCGTCTTCGACATTGCCCAGTTCCCAGGCTTCTTTTACCTTTTTTCCGGAGATGAGCGGGACAAGTTCTTCGAGGCCGCAGCCCTTTGCTTCCAGAGCTAAAACTTCAGCAACTACCTTGTTTTTAATAGCCCTCCCCTGCAGGCCGATGGTTTTACAGATAAGAGTGGTCTCGTTTTCCTGCCGCCGGATAAGTTCCTGCTTGATATTTTCATGCACTTCACATTCCTTAGTTGCCACAAAGCGGGTCGCCATCATCACACCCTGGGCTCCTAAAGCGAGTGCCGCGGCCATGGTGCGTCCATCCGCGATACCGCCCACGGTTACCACCGGAATCTTGACTGCTTCTACAATACGCGGCGTAAGCAGCATCGTGGTCACGTCGTCATCAAGCGGATGGCCTCCTTCTTCGATGCCCGCAGCGTAGATGCCGTCATAACCAATCTTTTCGGCGTGTACGGCATGGCGCACCGATCCCACTTTATGAAAAAGTTTGATTCCCGCCTTTTTGAGTATGTCGATGAATTCTTTTCCTACCGCTTTATCCAGCGGCGTACCGGATATTTCCAAACCCGCCACTTTCTCCTCGGCGCAAACGCGCAAATACATTTTGTGATATTCCGGGGTGATATGTACCGAGGGCAGGATGGTCACATTGACCATAAAAGGATTTTTAGTAAGCCTCCTCGTTTCCCTGATGGCGTTGCGGAATTCATCTTCGGTGGCATAATTTCCGGCGGTCAGATTTCCCATCCCGCCCGCGTTGGATACTGCCGCGCAAAGCCTGGGTTTGCAAAGCCACATCATAGCGCCGCACATAATGGGATATTTGATGCTAAACATTTCGGTAATTGCTGTTTTCATTTCTTTCCTGCCTCGTTAATGTAAATTGTAATCGCTAATTTTTTGTCTGCCGCGTATATCAATCGGACATAGTCAGAGAAGAAGTCTCACTTAACATTGATGCCTCCCGGGCATCCATAATTTCAATAATATCCCTGTACAGACGCTTTTTTAACTCCCCGAAAATTCCGCGCTTCTTCTGAAAAGTTTTGGCAAAAGCTAACGCCTCGGCCATAAGTTCTTCTTTATTGGCGCACGCCTTCAGAATAATATGGTGCGCTTCCAATTCTTGCGCGGTGTAGCGGTTTCCGGTGAGCTGCATTTCCGATAACTTATCCAGCGGAACGGCCTTTTTGATAAAAGCATTCATGCCGTGCCGGAAAGGAATTCCGAGGTTTACTTCCGGGAAACAGAAAAATCCGCGATCCGACTTCATAAACCGAAAATCACAGGCGCAGGACATAATCGAGCCGTTGCCGTAGGCATGCCCATTGATTGCCGCGATTACCGGCACCGGATAAAGAAGTAATTTTTTAAACACGCTATCCATGCCGCTGATGAAATCATTGAGTGGCTGATATTCTTCTTTCTGTAATTTTGCCAATATCCATTCCACATCTATCCCCTGCGAAAAATTCTTCTCATCATTGGAGGTAATAATCAGGGCGGTTACTACTTTGTCGGCTATTATTTCATCGAGCATGGCATTTAAGGTTTGGGCAAAGGTGAGATTTTGCTTGTTTTCACCATTGGTCATGGTGAGAATCGCCACGGTTTCGTCTTTGGTCCAGGTCATTATAGGCATATATTGTTTCTTCCTTTTTTATTTTTTGTTGTTTCCAACATATTAAGGTTATGTTTATAGGTCAAGAAATAAAAATTGCATTTCGTCATTCTGGTCGCAGATGACCTTGCGTGACCTTATAGTGACCTTCAGGTTATTTAGGTTATTAGATTACATGTTTTTAGCCGTAATGCAGAAGTTCTTAATCCATTTTATCTTTATGGTCTCAGTTCATCTTTGTGGGAGCTGTCTCTCGTTTCCCTGACTTATAGATGTTATGGGCTAATATTTTCTTTTAAAAGGGTATTTTTAAGATTATGCGTATTTTCTTAAAAATACCCTCAAGTGTTTCACCCACTACTATTCAGTGGAGAGCAATTGACAGAATTGAGAATTACAAATCACAATCTGCGTTTGTCGGCGTGTTGGGATTGATTTCTTGTAAACGAGAATGTATAGTAAGCCATCTATCTGGTTAAAAAAATGGACACCGCTGTGAGCTGGGTTGGTTTCAACACGTAAGACCGGCTCCCATGGCGCTAAATGAGGCAAGATAATCCTGATGAAAAATGTTTTTTGCATCAATCGCCGGCTGGAACCGGGGCAATATCGTCTGGAAGAAGTTTTTACGGATATCCACTCCTACGATATTCTGTATACGATCTTTGCCGGAACGGAAGAAATCGATCAGGTCATTGCTCATACCCGGGTGTTTGTAGTGGACCATTCCTATGAAATGTTTGTGGATAACAAAGACGGTTCCATAATCATTGGTCTGGCGCACCTGCGCACTTCTCCCGACAATATCCTGTATCTGGACATTATTCACGAGCTCTGCCATGTCCAGCAACTCCGGCAGGGACGAAATCTTTACGATCAGAGTAGAGCTTACGTGGATCGGGATACCGAAATCGAGGCCTATCTCGTGACCGTACGGGAAGCCCGGCGAATCGGTTTAAACGATGAGGCTATCGCCGATTATCTGCGCGTGGCCTGGCTGACACCCCAAGAGCATCAACGACTTGCCCGCAGACTGAATGTGATCGTAAACATGCGAGATGATGATCCGAAATCATAACTCGCTTCAATGCCGCGTTTTCACCTGAAGATGGCAATTTATTTTTTGTTTGTTTCACCTACTGCTGTTTAGTAGCGGGCAGTTGTCAGAATTGAGGATTACGGGTGGAAAGAGAGTAACGCAAGGGATCACGGGGAGCGGCGGAGTTTGCAGCGATCCAGTGGAGTAATTCGTTATGTGTTCAATTCCAATATTGCTTTATCTGATTTCTTCTGACCGATCATGAGAAACACGGTAAATTGCCTCATTTCTCCATTGAGAGTTGGTTTCACTACTTCTGCGGCGGACATATCCTGGACATTATCAAATCCCGTTTCTGTGAAAGTCTTGCGCAGTATTGCCCGATCAAATCCGAAGTGAAATACGCCGTCATTATTGCTGTGAAACTTACCACCGTCTAAATCCAGATCAGCGATACACAAAGTACCGGAAGGACGTAAAACCTGATGGAGCAGTTTCAACAGAGGCCCGATCTCTTTGATATGATGCAAAGTCATACTGCTGACGATAAGATGATAGGAACCATTCAGAACATCACCCTTGTCCAGATCAAGGTAATTGGCTTTTACATTGCTCAAGTTTTGTTCTTTGATCTTTGTTTTAAAAACATCGAGCATTCCCTGGGAACTATCCACACCGGTTATGGAATGGACAAAAGGCTGTAAGGCAAATGTCAGAAGCCCAGTGCCACAACCGAAATCCAGAACGTCCATATCTGGCATCAAGGTTAACTCCCGGATCATGCTGTGAGCGATATCCTGAGCCACTTTTATACGTCCAGGAACCTGATCCCAGTTGGCGGCTTCCTGATCGAAATTGCGTTTTTTAGTATTTATCTCATTTTCTCCAGACATTTAATAATGCTCCGCCCATTCACCGTGTTTTGACGATAGAGACATTATTGCAAAAATACAAGAACAATCATTTGTTCATCTGGAATTTCTCGAGCAGAAAAAATTTAGTCCTTGACAAGTTATGAGCATATGCTTATAATCCTTAAAAAGGAGTAATAAAGACAAATGCCACGACCTAAGTGCTGCCGTCATATTTGCGGCATTCCGGATAAAAACTATTTCAAGCCACGGGGAATACCCACAGTGGATCTCGAGGAGGTTCTTCTAGGCCTTGATGAATTTGAAGCAATTCGTCTAGCGGATTACGAACATTTATATCAGGAAGAGGCAGCAACCAGAATGAATGTTTCCCGCCAGACATTCGGCAGGATCATCGAAGCGGCGCACAAAAAGATTGCCGATGTGCTGATAAATGGCAAAGCGCTGAAAATTGAGGGCGGCGAAGTTGCTTTTGATGAAACAAAGCCGTGCGACCACGGAAAAGGGCGCAGAGCAAAAAAAGATATTCAATAATAATTATAAAGGAAAATTTTATGAAAATCGCACTACCATCCCGTCAGAACCAGATTGACGAACACTTCGGACACTGTGAACACTTTACGGTATTCACCATTGACGGCCAGAAAAAAATAACAGCGGAAGAAAAGATTGCTTCACCCGTTGGTTGTGGCTGCAAATCTAATATAGCCCAGACACTTGCCGAAAAAGGCGTAAAACTCATGCTGGCTGGCAACATGGGACAAGGAGCCGTTACTGTATTAAACAGCCATGGCATTGATGTTTTGCGCGGATGTTCAGGCGATGTGAAAGCCGTTGCTGAAAACTGGCTTTCAGGCAACCTGGAAGATTCGGGTATCGCCTGTGCTCAGCATCAACACAATTGCCACGAACACTAAGATAACGCTGTAGGTTGACCTCTTTAGTGGAGGCGATAGACTGAAGGTGCAAGAAACAAGTATGAGCGCCCGTTTCATTTTCAATCGGAGTCCAGACTGGGATGAAACGGGCGTTTATTTTGCTGCAGTAATTAGTTTCACTTTGATTTGCCTATCGTGGAAATTTTGAAAGGGAGATACAGAGGGCAAAAACCGATCAAGCTCGTTATTATAAACACTAGCGCTAGGATGCCCAGGATGATCGCTGCAACGCCTGTAATGTTGCCGGTCAGATAGAGAACTATAACAACAATGGCCAAAAGTATTCTAATAATTCTATCTATTGTTCCCATGTTCTTTTTCATATGTTTCTCCTTTTTTTAACCCGATAAATAAGAAAAATAATCATAAACGACTTGCGGGACATTGCTTATATTTCAGTAAATACCTATCCGTTACAAGATTGCACAACTAAATGAACGGGTATTTTTTATCACTAATACATCCTTCAGACAATATAATTCTGTTACCGAATTAACAAGCTGGTTCAACCAACTCGCATTATTTTACAAACTCCTTGACAGAGAGGATTAGTACGTTTAGTATACCCTAGGGGGTATATATGAATCCAGAAAGAAAAAAGGTTTCCAACCGCCTGCGGCGGATTGAGGGGCAAATTCGAGGACTTCAGCGTTTAATTGAGGAAGGAGCACCTTGCATTGATATTTTAACCCAGGTATCGGCGGTTACATCCGCCATTAAGAAAACTGGGGGCGCCATATTTTCCAATTACATGAAAACATGTGTAGAGGAATCCGCAGGCAATCCGAATAAATTGCACGAAGATTTTCGTGCTGCATTATCCATGTTTATTGATTTATCTTGAGCAGTTATTTCTTCATAAAATTGCTTTATCATTTATCGTCTCGCTTATCGGCGAAAGGATAGAGTATGGCAGGTTTCAGCGAAGCCCCGATGATTCTCAATATCAAATCTGCTTATAAGCGTGTGGTATCCGGCGGCCGGGTATATCTGATCTTTGTTGGCTTATTTGGCCTTTTGATGCTGATCGGTATTGGGGCCGGATTTCACGCCTTATTCATTGCCGGCTCGCGTCATGCCTACGGAACGTACCGCGAAGTTCCTGTGGCCATGCTCATTTCCACGTATGTCTATTTTGTTGTAGCATCCACAGGACTTTGTCTGGTTTCTTCGATAGGACATATTTTCGGCGTCCGTGATTTCATGCCCATTGCCAAGCGTTCCGTTTATTTGTCCATTATAACTATCCTGGCCGGTTTTCTAGTCATCGGGCTGGAAATCGAGCATCCCTTCCGCATGGTTCTATACAATATTATTTCGCCGAACTTGAGCTCCAATATCTGGTGGATGGGAACACTTTATAGCTTTGCGTTGGTTTTTCTGACAATCGAATTCATTTTTCTTTTGAAGGAAGAAAAACACAAAAAAGCAGCAATTGCAGGTTTGTTGGGGGTAATCACAGAAGTGGCGGCCAACACCAATCTGGGAGGCGTTTTTGCCATGATGCATAGCCGCTCTTACTGGTATGGCCCCTATTTACCCTTTTATTTCCTTTTGTCCGCCATGATCACAGGTTGCGCCTTTATCATATTTTTTTTCGTTCTGTCCCACTGGATCAACAGGAAAACCATCGATCAGCCAACCAAAAAGGCACTGGAGTCTGTGGGAAAGCTCGCCATCCTTCTACTCGTAATCATCATGATTTTTACTGTCTGGAAAATGCTGACAACATCTGTAGGCGGAGAATCGGCGATTGCAGCCATGAACGTATTTATCAGCGGTCCTTATATCTTCAGCTTCTGGGGGATTGAAGTGCTTGGGGGAATGATTATTCCGTTTGTCCTGCTCCTCATCTCTGGGGGGAAAAATATAATGATCATGTTTGTAGCCTCGGCCATCATGATTTTCTGCATTTTTTTCATGCGCCTGGATATGGTTGTCGTGGGACAAATTGTGCCTCTTTATTTCGAACTTGGTGTTAACGAATACTCTAAACTGCATACTTATACGCCCAGCGTTAGTGAAATCCTGGTGGTGCTGGGCAGTGTCGGCTTTTGCGCTTTGGCCTTTCTCCTGGGGGAGAAGATTTTTGACGGATTTAAAACATGAAAAAGTTTTTTGAACTTCAGGGAAAAAGAAAAAGAAACCCCGGAATATCCTCTCGATCAGGAACGTCGCGAGTTTCTGAAAATCGGTCTTACGATAACGGGCGTCCTTGCCGGCGGCACTGTTCTGTCTCTTATATCCAACGTGGGGAAAGCTTATTCTCTCGATGCTTACCGCAGAAAGTATCCCTATAAGCCGCATTACAGCATGGTAGTAAGGCAGGATCGTTGTATCGACTGCAAGCGTTGCATGGAGGCCTGTGTGGCCACCAACCGCGTGCCCAATTACGGATGGAGAACAATTATTTTAAAAAGGGAAGTTCCCGAATCTGTCGATCAAAAATGGGATTTCATACCCATCCTTTGCAACCAGTGCAACGATCCTCCCTGTGTGCGGACTTGTCCAACACGGGCAACCTATAAAGATAAAACCAACGGCATCGTGATGATGGATAACAAGAAATGTATAGGATGCAAGTCCTGCATGATGGCCTGTCCCTACGATGCTCGCTACTATAACGAAGCCAGGAAAGCGATTGATAAGTGCGATTTCTGTTTTGAAGCGCGGCTCTCGAAAGGCATAGAGAACGTGGCCTGTTCCCAGGCCTGCCCCGCCGATGTGCGGGTATTCGGCGATTTATCTGATCTCGAGAGCAGAGTCTATAAGCTCGTCCATCAATTACAAAAGCCGGTTTGGGTATTAAGAGAAGAAGTGGGCGCTAAACCAAATATTTTTTATATGAAAGGCTGAGAAAGTTTCGATGAAAAAAAGCCGCATGCTTTTAATGTTACTAGCATCTCTTTGCATCGCGAATATCTGCGCGGCTGCCGATAGTGATTTTTCCGACGGAGGAGGTATTCTTTACACCCAGCCGGTGCCGGCTGTTATCTTCCGGCATAAATATCACGTGGATGTCAAAAAGCTAAGCTGTGAAAAATGCCACAGCGGCCTTTTTGAGATGGAAGCACTAAATGCCCAGGAAAAAAATGATTTCACTATGAAGTCCCTGGACGAAGGAAAGTATTGCGGAGCCTGCCACAATGGGGAAGACGCTTTTGCTTCCGATACCCAGTGCGCCAGATGCCATGTCCGTCTGACCGATTGGGAAGATCAAGTGGGGCACGTCAAGGGAAAACCAGCGCCATATAAAATCCCCATTTACAATACATCTATAAATTATGGCAAAGGTGAAATGCAAGTCCGCTTTAACCACGAAAAACATTCAGCGCCTTTGAACTGCCGTGATTGCCATTTAAAGCTCTTTTCAATCAAGAAAGGGTCGAACAGTATGACACTTGCGGATCACAACCGGCAAAAATCCTGCTTTGGATGTCATGACGGGAAAGAGACCTTTTCCTGGTATAGCTGTAATAAATGCCACAAAAATTGGACAGAAATTGCCCAGGTAGGGCCTCTGAAATACAAAGCTGTTGCTAGTAAAGGCAGTTGTTATAAATGTCATACCAGCGACAGCGAAATGAAAGCACTAGTAAAAGCGCCGGTCATTCAAGGTGAGGGCGAGGGGTGAGCAGGAGCGCCTCCCCCAGTTAGGGCGGAAGAATATTACAAGGGTTATATGATAAATCAGGAGTCGATCAGCAAGGATTTTCACTTTGCCCTGGAATGCGTTTTTTGCCATAAAGGCGATGACAAAAAAGAAACGAAGGAGTCAGCGCACGCGGGATTAATTGCCAGGCCATCCGATGATTTTAAAATCTGCGGCATCTGTCACAAGAAAGTCGTGCTTAACTACAGCAAAGCCCTGCATTATACCAGCCTGGGACAGCGGGAAGGCGTCAAGCACAGGTTTTCCGCGGAAGAACTCAAAACTTTCGACAGCAAGGTTTTTGAACAATCATGCCGGACCTGTCATGCCTCCTGCGGCGACTGTCATGTCAAATCTCCGCCTGTTGCCGGCATTACCACCGGCTTTTTGCAAGGCCATAAATTCGTCAATAAAAATGAAGGCAAAACCTGCGCCTCCTGTCACGGCGGGCGTGTTTATCCAGAATTTACCGGTGAATACGGAGGGACGCCCGATGTTCATTACCAGAAGGGCATGATGTGTGTGGATTGCCACAAAAAGCGTGAAATGCATGGAGACGGTATGATGTATAAATCCAAGCAGGAAGTCAAGGATCGTCCCCAGTGCTTATCGTGCCACAAGAAAAGAAAATACGAGCGTTCCCATGAAACACACAAGGATACGGTTAGCTGTCAGGGTTGCCATTCTTCCGATCAATATCGCCAGTGCTATAATTGCCACACGGAGTCGGGATCAACGTCCAAGCCGGATTTCCTTTTGGGTTTAAACCCGCGGGATAAGAAGACATTAACAACGCTCAGGCTCATTCCTACTATAAAGACTACATTTAATAAGGCCGGAATCAAGATGAAGAACTTCGATGCCCTGCCCAACTACTGGGATTCGTCCGTGCACAACATCAAGAAACGGACGGAGCGGACTCGTTCCTGCGATTCCTGCCACGTAGCAAAAGAAGGGTTCCTTAAGCGCGAAATGCTTATTAAGGATGGTTCAAAAGCGAATGAAGAGTTAATCTACAACATTAAACCAATCAACAAGTAACCAAAGGAGGGTATTTATGAAAAAAGTGAAATGGTTGAAAGCAGTAGTGATTGTTATTGCGTTATTACTGCCGCTGACGGCTATGGCCAGAGGCATTGATCCCATCGTATCCACGGACTGGCTCCAGAAAAATCTGAAAAACGCAAAAATAGTCATCGTGGATGTGCGCAAGGTGGAAGATTACCAGACAGGCCATATTCCGGGTGCTGTTAATGTATTTTACGGTTCCTGGGTAATCAAAAAGGGAGACTTGCTCAACGAACTGCCGCCGATTGATGACCTTGCTGACATTATCGGAGGCGCGGGAATTAACAAAAATTCTCTGGTGGTAATTGTCGGAAAAACAGAGAAAGTCCCTGATCAGTTCGACATGACTCGCGTTGCCTGGACATTGAAGGATGTAGGTGTCTCCAATGTTGCCATTCTCAACGGCGGATACACTCAATGGGCAAAGGAAAACAAACCCCTATCCCAGGATATCGTGAAGGCGAAGGCAAAACCATTCAAGGGTGCCGCCTATAAGAATCTATTCGTGGATAAAGCCTTTGTGCTGGACAAGATAGGTAAGACCACCATTATAGATGCCCGTGGTCCAGCTTTCTACGAGGGGAAAGAAAAACTTGCTTTCGTGCCCAAAACAGGGCGAATCAAGGGAGCTGTTAATCTTCCTGTAGGCCAATTGTATACACCGGAAGGTTTATACAAAGCTAAGTCGGAGCTTGCTGCACTTGCTGAAAAGGTGGCAGGGAAGGATCTGACCAAAGAGCTCATTCTTTATTGCGACACCGGCAAGACTGCCACAGCCTGGGCATTTATCATGACCGATATGCTCGGCTACAAAGATGTAAAGGTCTATGATGGCTCCTCCCAGGAGTGGTTGGCAGATCCCAATGCACCGACGGAACCATAACAAAAATAACAAAGAAGTTGTGTAAAAGAAAAAGCCCGGTGGTAAAATTATCGCCGGGCTTCTTTCTATATGGGTTCAACAATTTTTTATGGTGCTAACTGCCGACCAATCAAAAAAATAAGTCAATATTTAGCAATAAGGACAGATTCAAATTTATTGTAGCTCATTTTTCATTCGATCAAATTCTTCTTTTGTTATCTCGCCTTTGGCATAACGCTTCTTTAGAATGTCTATGGGTGACTCCATTGTCTGTCCCGTTCCATTCTTCAACTTAACATTTTGAACAATAAAGTAAATCGCTACACCGAGTACAATCAAAAACAGTATCCACATAAACATACCTCCATATCCAAACGAACATCCATAATTTCCAGTACGATCCCAACCACCCATCATATATCCATAAGGACCAGAGCACATGGTTAAAAACGGCACCAATGTTAAAACAACAAATAAATAAATTTTCTTCACTAACTTTTGCACCTTTCCAGGTCATCGTCTCATATGACCTTTTTAGCTTTCATCTAAGTAAAGAATTGGTTTACGAAATCTGAATATTTGGTAATCAGGATATTGTCGTTTATCTTTTAAAAAAACCAATATCGTTTAATACTCGTACCGACAAGACCTGCTGCAGACAAGGTTGCTATCTATTTTTGCCCGTCAAGTAATCAATCATCGGTTGTGTCACCAACGGCACAAGATCACCGATCATGTGCGGCATCAGGCTATCCATAACTTTAGGCATCAGTTCCGGCATCTGCTCACGCATGTAATCGGGCATGGCAATCTGCGCGGCAACTCTTTCGAGCATTGCCGGCATGACCTTGGGCATCATCATCGGCAGAAGTTTGGGGAACAAAACGGGAAACATGGGCTTCATCATATTGAGCGCTCCGGGAATCTTGCCCATTACCCGCATCATCGGCCCCATGCCGAAGGGCATGGCATCGATTAATTGCGGCCACATCTTCCCATGAGATCGGCAAAACCCTGCGGTGTCATCAGCGAGATAAAAGCGTCAAAAACACCCCACTGGCTGTGCACATCCGGATTGGGATCGGGGAATTCATAGCCCAGAGCGTTTCCGGCCAGATGAGCCAAATCAATAACTTCCAACGGCAAATTTTTCTTTTTCGCGGTTATGCGTAATTGCACCTGACAGCAGGGACATAGCGCCAGGACCTTCTCGGCTCCAATCTCAACTGCTTCATCAAGCCTTATTTTACCGATTTCCGCGGCGACAGGAGGATCTTTAATGAGAGTAAGAACACTGCCGCAGCAGTGGCCTTCCTCGCGGTTGTGCGCCATTTCCACAAATTGTACATTGGGAATCGCCTTGATCAGATCGCGGGGCGGTTCATAAACACCGGAAGCCCTGCCGATATGACAGGAGTCATGCCAGGTAACCTTTATCGGCTTTAGATTATTCGCCGGAAATTTGAATTCACCGGATTTGATTTTCTCGGCAATAACTTCCGAATAATGTTTGGTTTTGATATTGTATTCTATTCCTAATTTCTTGGCCCATTCGGGATAGACATTTCGCCACATCATATCGCAGGCTGGGCAGGAGGCAATCACGGTATCCGCACCGGTATGCTTTACAACGGCGATGTTCTTGCGCATGATATCCGCAAAAAGATCCCATTTACCAGCCACCAGCATCGGCGTCCCGCAGCAATTCTCCGGTTCACCGGCATAGGTAAAATCCACACCGGCCTTGTCAAGCAATCTCACGGTTGCCATGCCGATATCATTTTCTACATAGCTTACCGTGCATCCGGCAAAATATACTGTCGGCGCTTTGCGACCGGGACCGTGTTTTTCCTTCAGATCTTGCGGAAACCAGTCGGCTCTGTTTTTGCGGTAACCGGCCCAAATGTTGCCCTCCGTTCGTAACGCTTCGGCCATCATTTCAAAAGGCGGGAATGTCATCCGTTTTTCCTGATTAATCAGCTTGCCGCGCAGTTTCATCCAGGAAGGTTCTATGGGCAGAGCCGCGGAACAGCGCAAATTACAAAGCTCGCAGGTCGTGCAGACTAAAAAAGTATCTATCTGCGCCTGAGTCCACTTGGCCCTTCCTTCCAGATATTCCCTGAGCCAATACCACTTGCCGCGCGGAGCACTGGCTTTCCCAGCCGCGGCCGTAGAATTGATCACATTCCTCCACACAATAGCCGCATTGCGAACAGCTGTAGGCATACCAGACAACATCCGAAGGGATGTCACTTACGGGATAAGTTTTTCTCTCTCCGATATGCGTGATGACGTAATTACCGAAAGGCCGAATCAGTGGCTCAAAAGCGGAGCTGATACTCAGGCGCTGTCCATTAGACTGTAACCGATAACTTTCCCCGGATTGAAAATATCATTTTTATCCGTCTTTTTCTTAAAAGCTTTCAATCTGGCTACACGTTCGGCACCCAATACTTTTTCGGCTTTGGATTTGAAATACAAGCCGGTAGAGTAGGCTCGGCCGCCGTTGGCTTCGGCAATTTTCATGATGGATAACGAAAGGCTGAACACAAAATTATAGCTGAATTTGCGCTGATCCGCGGGAATAAATCCCAGGATAACGACTTCCGGTTTTCCATCCTTGCCTTTGCGGATTACCGTCCCTTCCTTGACAATGGGTTGATTGATTTTATTTTCCACTTCCGCCATGAAGCGGCCCAATCGGGAAAGCGGGATGACAACTTCGGCCGGTACCAAGACTGGGGCCAAGACGTTTGACCACCATAAGTTTGAAGCGGTTTTTCCATTCATGTTCGGCTATGCGCTCGCTTAATATTTCAGCCTGACAACGGCGTAAAATTTCTGGCAGCTTGCTCATCACCTGTGTTGCATCTTTTTTATGAAAAGCTATCGTGGCCACATAGGAAGCAGGCAAAAGCACCCTTTCTTCCGCAGGATGACCGTTATGTTCCATCAAGGGCGAACGATTTTTCATTTCCGCCATTCTGGGGTTAATGAAAACCAAAGACCATAAAGGCAGATCAGCTTTCACTATATCTTCTACAATCTGTTTGAGTGCTTCAGCCTCCGGGCAACCAATGGCAATAATTTCGAGTGCTTCTTTCGGTTGGACTTTCATGGTCAAATCGATAATAAAACCGGTTGTTCCTTCCGCGTCGGCAATTAAATCCAGATCAGCGTTGGTAAAAACACGCACCGAACCATCGGGCAGAGCTACACGGGCGGAAACTACATTTTCCCGAAACCAGCCGTATTGATAAGAACCAAAACCTGCTCCACCCTGCGCCAGCCATCCGCCGACAGTAGAACCAGGATAGCTCGACGGATAAAGATTTACCGTAAGCCTCTCCTTGGCCAAAGCTGCATCAACTTTTTCCCAGACAACACCGGCCTGACAGGTTACTGTTTGCGCTTTTTTATCTATGGACAGAATTTTGTTCAGGCGGAAGAAATCAACAACTATACCTTGTTTGACAGGCAGAACCCCGCCATAACCGGAAGAAGCTTTTGCCCGTGGCGTGAGAGCGATCTTATTTTGCCTGGCCCAGTTAATGAGATTGACCAGTTCTTCTTCATTTTGGGGCTGAACAACCGCATCAGGAACGGTCTTGCCGATGAGCGGCGCAATGAGGGAAGGTATTGCCGCAATATCATGGCTGTATAATACGCGCTCCATTTCATTAAAATTGGCGCGATTGCCAAATTGCTTTTCCAGATATTCTTTCGTCTGCGTGTCCATACATAACCTCCCGTTTCCGGTAAATTGGCCGGATTATAGAAATGCTTTATATATCCATCGTCACAAATAAGCCCCTAAAATTCTATGATAATTTAAATCCCTAATTAAAATAATGCCAAATTTGTTGGTACGGCAGTGACACCTGCCGTACCAATTAAATAAATTTAAAAAGTGTAGGTGAGCACCCATATCAAGGGAATACTGTGACATCTCCGTTTCATATGATCTTATGCCCTGTGCCGTATTAGAGCCGCTAATCTTTGCCGTTGGTGAATACATTCCGCCGATATTAATAGTGAACTGGTTGGTTAAATTAATGCCAATACCTGCGGTAAAGTGATGCTCGGAAACAGCGGGGAAGGCAATATTTTCGAATGCTCGATTGCTATCGAGAGGCATTTTACCATAGTTATAACCGGCTCGCAATACCACCATTGGATGAACTGTGTACTGAATACCTAGCTTATAGACAAACTGGTCGCTCCAATCCAGATTCCAAGGCATGGCCCCACTGGCGTTGGCCGTGTATTTGGGCAGGTTTTGCCCATTTGTTTCCGACCAGTTTATCCATTCAACGTCAAAGCCAATTACCAAATCTTTGATAGGTTTTACACCAATGCCTATTGTCGCCACTTCGGGTTGATCAAATTCTATTTTATCTACGCCGGCAGCAGTGTTAAAAGAAAAATCCTGAAAAAAGCTCTTCGTCTCATAAGCCAATCCAATCTGAAGAAAATCGACCGGTTTCACCAACACTCCGATCGTGGCCCCATAACCAAAAGACGATGCCCCCATATGCGGTTGCTGTTTTAAAGCACTGGCGGCATTAAATTCCATGGTTGCATACATAATGTTGGCTGCGATCCCTACAGATATTATATCGTTAATTTTGTAAGAAAGCGCCGGCGCAAAACGCATCTGTGAATACGATGTATAGGTGGTGCTACCATAAAGATTTGAAGCATAATCAACACCCATACCGGCGACACCATATGCACCTATGCCAAATCTTAATTTTTCACCAAGAGGTATGATCAAGCCAAAAGCAGGAACAGGCGATCCTCCACGATCAGAATCAATTGTAGCCCCATTCGCCGCTCCAGTTGCTTTATAATCAACCGTAGGTTTAAAATATGAGGCGCCAAAATCTATCCGCCCCAGCAGAACACCCATGCCGGCTGGATTAGTCAATATTGATGCAGCATCCAGCGGAAGCCCCACGCTAACTCCACCCATGGAGTCTTGCACAGGACCAAAACCAATCATTCGCATACCGTTAGTAGCGTGAGCATTGGCCGTGATAAACAATACCGCAATGACTCCCAAAAAAGAAAATACAATATTATTTTTCATAATTTCTCCTTATATTTATGGTTATTGGAAATATCTTTTCTCCCTTTGCCAAGTTACTCGAAAAATAATGTCATACCTCCTTTCTCCAATCTTTCTTCTTTAGTTTAAGATTCATCAATTTATGAATGGACAAAACACTGATGAGTTTCTTGATCCGATTCAGCGCCGGGGATAGAACGATTATGAATTGTAGCAATTAATAAAAAGTTTATAGCCGCTGGGCATCTTGCCTACTTAATGTCTTATTTTAGGATTTCTTATTTGAGGCTTTAACCAGCTTGGAAACCACCTTTTCTTTTTCCCGAAGCTGTTCCACTAAAACTTCTTTCATCAGGTTGCAGGCTTGAATTATTTTGGGATTGGCGATCCGGTAATATAATTGGACACCTTCACGCCGCACCACAATGACACCTTTAGACTTTAAAACATTCATATGCTGAGTTATAGTCACCTTACTCAGAGCCGGTTTTTTGCATTAATTCGCTGTTAGACATTTCTTCATCCTTTAGTAAATTAATAATTTCCAGACGTTTATCATTGGCAAATATTTTACAGATATCAGCCTGAAGCTTCAGAATACTTTCCATTTTTCCTCCGTAAAAAGTCTAAATTCTTCGATATTATTAAAATATACTTCTGCTTTTCATATTCATACGATCGAAATTACATATATATACATATATATATTATATAATATGTATATTTATATCTGTCAACATAAATATTCCAATATTAAGTATAGGAGTTTTCTAATCTAGAATGATTAGTACTTATTGATAAGGACTACCGTTTACAAGATGGGAATATGTGAAAAGAGATCGTGTGTATCAAAAGAATTTTAACTGCAAAATATAAGGTGTAGTGCTGATGTTTGTCGTCGGGCGTGAATTGTGTTTATTACGGATTGAAATGTAGCATCAAGAATGGAAATTCAAAAAATAACATTAAGGAAGAAGTGCTGCCTACGCCTACAACTAAATGGAATCAGTGCGGTTAAAGTTTATCGATTATCAATGGAAACATGTGATAGACACTCTACGAATTCCATATCCAGTATAGTTTCGTCCAAGAATTCAGAACCATGCCTCGTTATCCCTTTTCAAACGGATTCAGGATCATCTTCCAAAAGCGGGCATACCGGACATCCAGGAAGCCTGTGAGACCAATTATCATCCTCTCGCGGCCTGCCGCAGGCTCTGCCTGATACGTACCAAAGAGCCGGTCCCACCAGGAGAGGTTGAAACCAAAATTGTGGTTGGACTCCTGCCGGAGAACGGAGTGGTGCACGAGGTGCATGTCGGGGGTGACTATAATTCCGCGAAGACGATTGTCCAATCGTACGGGGATTATGAAGTTTCCATGGTTAAACATGGCCATGCCATTGAGAAAAATCTCGAAGACGAGGACGGCGACTGCGGGTGGCCCGAGGACACTCACCACGGACATTTTGATCAGTAGTGATATTACGATTTCCAACGGATGAAAGCGGAGTGCCGAGGTGAGATCAAGGTCCATATCCGTGTGGTGCATCCGGTGGATCCGCCAGAGAAAATGGATCCGATGAAACAGGACGTGTTGGATATAGATGGCCAGATCAAGAACCAGAAGGCTTAAAAGAATGGCAGCCGTCGCCGGTAGTGGCACAATATTCAAGAGACCCCATCCTTTCTGCGTCCATATTACAGTCATGCCGACAGGGAGGATAGGGAAAATCAGGCGCGGCAAGACCATATTGACGAGTTGAACAGACAAATTTCCGAACCAGCGTAATGACTTTTTCACGATAAGCGGGCGTCTGGGAACGACGATTTCCGTGATGGCAACGATCATGAAGACGCCTAGGAAGCACATGATACGGATCGCAGTTTCATGTTGGAAAAAACTTAATTGGGAACCTGTATTTGGGAAAATCATTGGCGCCGTCTTATAAGCTGCTTGTATAAAGACATCGTTATATATGTTCTATGTTGTTATTCCCGCCCTTGATCTACTTTTAACCCAAAACCCTGCACAAGCAGGGAGGATGATACAGCGAACCGCTGGCAATGACCCTTGCCATGACGTCGTAATTTTTGTCAAGACACCTGGCGGCCACTTCTCTTACCTTAAGTAATGTATTATTCTTATCATAATTATCGAGGAAATAATATTAATGATAACGAATTGAAGTCCTGCATTTTTGTCGAGGTTGACGATTTGCGTATAACAGGAAGAACTATGTAAACCACTATTTTTAAGAAAATATACGATCTCTTAAAAATACCCTTTCTTTAAAAAATATTAGTCCATAACAGCTACAAGAATTTAATTAAACAATTTAAGGGTAACATATTTACTCTTGATAATTGGCCATCCAAAAATCGTAATGCGTGAAACGTTAAGCGTGAAGCGCAAATAATGAAGCATCATTCATATCTCGTGAAGCCGAAGCCCAGCGTATACCGGGGGAAGGTCACCTCTTGTGAAGCGTATACTTTTACCACGGATCAATAAAAGAGTGATCTGCCTCATGAGGTCGCTGAGCAGAAACAGAATTCAAACCTTGCATAATCCATTTGCGGGTATCGGCCGGATCAATGACCGCGTCGATTTCCAGGTAGGCGGCCATATTGATGGCTTTGCCTCTTTCATACAGTTGGGCAACCAGTTGCTCGTAGAGCGCTTCGCGCTCCTTCGGGTCTTTTATTGCTTCAAGCTCTTTTTTAAAACCAGCCTTAACCGCGCCTTCCAACCCCATGCCTCCGAATTCCCCGGTCGGCCAGGCGGCGGTAAAAAAAGATTCATGAAAGCCGCCTTTGGCCATAGCCATTGCTCCGAGGCCGTAACCTCGGCGTAAAACAATCGTAAAGTAAGGCACGGTTAAATGCGCGCCTATGACAAACATCCGGCAGACATGGCGCACCTGCGCGCGCTTTTCGATTTCTGGCCCGACCATGAAGCCCGGAGTATCGCACAAAGAAAGAATCGGCAGATGATGCGCTTGGCAAATCTGCATCAGCCGCGCCACTTTGTCCGCACCTTCCGCTTCAATGGCTCCGGCCATGTGCATGCAGTTATTGGCGATAACGCCGAAAGGTCGGCCTTCGATTCGGAGAAAGCCGGTAACCATGCTCGGGCCGAATTTCGGTCTCAGCTCCAGAAAGGAATCCGTATCGGCCAGTGCCTTAATGACTACGCGCACGTCATAAGCGCGCCGCCTGTTTTCCGGAATCAAACGGCGTAGGTGCAGTTGATCGGCGGCCTCCCACTTGGAAATTGTTCCCTGAAAATAAGAAAGATATTTTTTGGTGACAGCCACCATTTCTACATCATCAGCCACTTCAATATCGACAACGCCGTTTTGCGTCTGCACATCAATCGGGCCGACCTCTTCCGGTTTGAAAACACCAAGGCCGCCGCCTTCAATCATCACCGGGCCGCCCATACCGATATTGGAATTGCTGGTGGCGATAATCACATCGCAGCAGCCCAGGAGCGCCGCGTTCCCCGCGAAACATGGTCCCGATACCACGCCGACCACCGGCACCTTGCCGCTGAGCCGGGCGAAAGAGGCAAAGGTAGATAAATCCAGCCCTGCTACCATAACGCCTCCGGCGTCAACGTCGCCTGGCCTGCCGCCACCACCTTCCGCGAACAAAACCAGAGGCAAGCTCTGTTCATGCGCGAGATTAAGCATTCGATCCATTTTTTTGTGATTGAAAAAGCCCTGTGTGCCGGCCAGAACGCTATAATCGTAAGCCATAACCATGCAGCGGGCTTTGTCCTCAGAAAATAGCGAGCCGTTGACCGCTCCGATGCCCGCGATCAGGCCGTCGCCGGGAGTTTTGCTGATGAGATCATCTATTGAACGGCGACCGCGCTGCGCGGCGATGGTCAGAGCTCCGTATTCGAGAAAACTGCCGTTATCGCAAAGATCCTCCACATTGGCGCGGGCCATGCGTTGATTTTTCTGCTTTCTTTTGGCCACTGCGTTGGGACGATTGGCATCAAGGCCGAAAGAATGTCTTTTGATCACCTCGGCCAGGTCAGAGCGTACGGGATTGTTATCGGTTTCTTTGCTCAAGGGCGGGGTGGTTTTTCCTTTTTCCGTATCTTCTTTGTCTTTAGTTGTTTTCATGTGTGCAAGCTCCCTTATCTGATGCTGATTGCGCTGATGATAAATTCATACAATAATCATCTGCGTATATCAAGTAATCCGTTAGTATCTGCGAGAAAACATGAATATAACTTAAAAAAATCCGCTTTAAATTTACGGGCTGTTCAAATTTGGAAATATCGCAACTTATTTGCGAAAATTGTGTATAATTAGATTATCAATTAATAAGATGAGATAGTGTATTTATGTTTGCTTTTGATATCCATGTCCATACACGCAGATATTCCGATTGTTCTTTCATCGGCCCCGAAGATCTGATTCATCAGGCAGTGGAAATGCGTCTTGACGGCATAGCCATTACCGAACATGGCATGCGCTGGCCGGATGAAGAATTCGCTAAGCTTCAAAAATTGGCCAATTCTCAAGGCATCGTTTTAATCAATGGGCAGGAGATATATACTCAAAACGCCAAAAATGAGATGGAGGGAGATTTTTTGGTGTTCGGTATAAAACAAAGTTTAACCGGCCGTTATTCGGCGCAGGAGCTTAGCGAAATGGTTCATAAAGAGGGAGGTATTCTCATTGCGGCGCATCCCTACAAATTATCACGCGGGGGAAAATCCCACTATTATGGCGCCGGTGATCGCATTTACAAATTGCCGATTGACGCCGTCGAACTTTATCATCCCGATCATACCGATCTGGCTGTAAGTAAAGTCCACAAGGCGATGAGTAAGCTCGGGATACCCGGAACCGGCGGCAGTGACGCTCATAAAATTTTCAAGGTAGGTTCATGCGTAACCATTTTTGAAAATAAAATTCTTGATGAAAAAGATTTTATTCGGGAAATACGGGAGGGGAGAGTTAAAGCGGAAAAAAAGTTTTAGCTTTCCTCGCATCTTCGCTGTTTTGCAGGTTGCAAGCCTTGCCGCCCAATGATACTTCTCTTTTTTCCAGAACTTCGGCGGCGGTTGTAAGCAGCAGGCTGGGTGGGCATCGAACTGTCGGCGACTAACCACTCGAAATCCGACGCATCTACACTGCTGGCTGCCAAAGCCTCGGCCACTGTGCTCCGAATGGAATGTGAGGCAGGAGAACGAAAAATTTAACCCGCCTTTTAGGCACGCTCGAAAGAATAATTTCCTTAATTTTCCCGTCCTATTGCTTTAGCGTTCTTTAGATAACCTTGAAGTAAAGCAACAATGCGTAAATGATGATGACAGCAACCAACACTGCTAATAAGACAAAATTGAACTTGCGTTTTTCTTTCACTATGGCCATCGTTTGCCTCCCGCGTTGTTAATGTTACTATAATCCTTTCCTCATCGAGACAGCCAGTTACCATATCTCTTCTGGCCTACCCATACCGTTGATAATCGTTACTCACCCGCTACGCCATTATTTTTATATTTAATAAAACATTACTTCCTTATGGAAGTAAGTATAAAAAATCCGGGTTTGAATGTCAAGGCAATACTTATTTCCTGCATCGTTTAGCTTCACTATTTTTTCTGTTTTGCTTGTGCTTTCGCCTTTGCTTCCTCTTCCTCCCTCAAAACCTTACGCAAAATTTTCCCGACGGCGGACTTGGGAATCGAATCACGGAATTCAACCAGTTTGGGCACCTTATAGGGCGCCAGCTTCTCCTTGCAGAATTTGATGATTTCCTCTTCCGTGCACTTTTGGCCGGGTTTTAGAACGACAAAGGCCTTAACTGTTTCTCCCCGGTATTGGTCTTTAACGCCCAGTGCCACAGCTTCGGCGACTTTGGGATGTTGAAAGAGCACTTCATCAATATCGCGCGGATAAATGTTGAATCCGCCGGCGATAATCATATCTTTCTTGCGATCAACGATAAAAATATAACCATCTTCATCTTTTATAGCAATGTCGCCAGTGTAGAGCCAGCCATCTCTCAGTTGTCCTTTCGTTTCCTCTGGATTGTTCCAGTATCCCTGCATGACCAGCGGGCCCTTCATGATGATTTCGCCCGGCTGACCGTCCGGAACATCCGTCTGTCCGTTTTCGACATCTACCAGCCGAACGTCGTTATCCGGGAAGGGAATGCCGATGCTGCCGACTTTTTTCAAACCTAGAACGGGGTTAGATATACCCAGGGATGTGGATTCGGAAAGACCATAGCCCTCGGAGAAATAGATTCCCATGTCTTTGACCTGCTCGATGAGTTCCACGGGCATCGGGGCTCCGCCCGAGTTTAACATGCCTAATTTCTTGCCCAGAATCAGTTCCGCCGCTTTGGGATGACTGATCAAGGCGGTGATCAACGTGGGAACCGTCGGGAAAAAAGTGATTCTGTCGAATTTGGAGAGAAGTTCGATCATCTCGTCGATATTGAAGCGGGGAACCTGGATTTGCGTGGCGCAATTGAATAGTGCCCAGTTCATCACGACGATGTTACCGTAGACATGGAAGTAAGGCAGTATGGCCATGACGTTGCGCTTTTCGTAAGGTGTGAGAGAGGTGGTGGCGTTTCCCCACAAAGAACATTCGAAGGTAGCTGCCACAATGTTGGCATGAGTGAGAACCGCACCTTTCGGGATACCGGTTGTGCCGCCCGTGAACTGAAGCATGGCCGGATCATCGGGACTGACCTGGACTTTGGGACGTTTGGGGTTTGGATGCTGCGCAATAAGTTCGGCAAAATGGTGCCAGCCCGCCTCCAGATCGAGGCTTTTGGTAGAACTCAGGGGAAACCCCTTGATGTAGTCTGTTACGGCGGTCACGATGACCCTGGGTATCCGGATATCTTTACATAACGTGCGGATTGCCGGAAGGGCCATGTCAAAGGTAATCAACGTTGTCAGTCCCGAGATAGTCGCCATCAGCTTCAGCTCATCAGGCGTATACAACGGGTTGAGGTTAACGACGATTCCCCCGATGTATAGTACTGCAAAATAAGCGATCATATATTGAGGGCAATTAGGCAGCTGCACGCCCACCCGGTCTCCCTTACGGATACCGAGGCCGGCCAGGGCATTGGCAAAGCGCGTGCACTCCTGGCGCAGTTCGTGAAAAGTCATCTCGCTGCCGAAAAAAGTCAGGGCAGCCTTGTCCGGGTAAGATCCGGTGGGAATATCCAGCAGTTCATGGGCCGCTAGGCGCGGATAACGGATGGTTGTGGGAACGTTGTAATCGTAGTGACGATGCCATGGTTTTGCTTCCATAATTCTTGCCTCCTAAATTAAGTGGACTTGAACTTTTCTGAAAAGGACTTTTGGGCTTCAATTATACATATGGAAAGGTACCTTACCCTTGTAAGTAACCTCCTATATCGAAACTATATTCTGTGTTAAAATAACTGTCAATTATTAATTGTATTTTATCAAAAATACCATTTTATTGTAAAATACCAATATTACACGGCGATAAGCAGGGCTCTCTGGAATGGGCGAGAGCGGAATGTGAACGCTATCATTGTCCCTCCTGCGAGGGATCTCTTTACAGAAATGCGCAAAATTGCAGAGCTTGTAAAAAATCAGTAGCTGATGAATTGGATGGCGTTATTTGATTTTTTTTGTTAAAAAGATTTAGCCGATATTGAAGCTATTGGTCGAAAAGATTAAAAATAGTGTCCAATTCCAATGATGAATAATTTATGAGCCTGAATAAAAAAATCCGGAAATTTACCCAAAAATTCGACGTCAATTATTTCGGAATCAGCGATCTTTCGCTGGCTAAAGATTTTATAATCGATCAGGGCGGAAAAATTCTGTCGGATTTCCAATATTGCATATCAATCGGCTTGAAACTTCCGGATGCCATTATCGATCAACTGCCGCTACGCGCAAACAAAGCTGTCGCGGTTAATTACAGGTTCCATGCCTACAAAATAATTAATGATAGATTGGATTATAACACCTCTATGATAAGCAGTTTTATTCAGGAGCTGGGTTATAATGTGATGCCGATTCCCGCCGCGGAAAGATGTGATGATGAACGCATTTGCGCCGTTTTTTCTCATAAGCTGGGAGCGCATCTATCCGGCCTTGACTGGATAGGGAAAAGTTGTCTGCTAATTACACCTGATAACGGTCCGCGTGTTCGCTGATCATCTATTCTAACCAACGTTCCGTTTCAATCAACCGGAAAGCCCATGGACGAAAAATGCGGCAATTGTCTCGACTGCGTAAAAATTTGTCCCGTAAAATCGTTTACGGGAAGAAATTTTGATCCGAATGAACCCCGGGAAATGCGATATAACGCTCAACTGTGCAATGATTATTTTGTGGCAATGACGAAAAAAGGACAACTGCCTGTGTGCGGCATGTGTTTATACGTACGTCCTTATGGGAAAAAGAAGACCGGAAACAATGTTTTCAAAAAATGACTAGAAAAGATATTGGGATCATCAAGAGTATAAATATATAATTTACCCTACTTCTTTATAAAAGGCCACGCCCGCGTGCTGTAAATTTCAATCTTCCAGATTCATTTTCTTCTTGAAGGCGGCGATAATTGCCTGTGTTGCTGCTTCCAGCGACATTCCTCCCGTATTGATTACGATGTCGTAGTGTTTGGGATCCGCAACGTCGGCATTAAAATATTTCCTGACGAATGCCTTGCGGTTATTTTCTGTCTTGACCACATATTGTTCCGCTTCGGCTTTAGTATATCCCCTGTCTTCCATGAAATATTTAATTCTGTAATCCAGCGGGGCAATTATTCTGACCTTAAATGCTTTTTCCGGTGGCAGGATATGATTCGCTCCCCTTCCTACGATGATAGTGTTGCCAAAGACTCCGATAGTCCCGATTACTCGAGTCAGGTGCTGCAGATATTCACCAGGCCAGGGACGATATTCCCCAAACAGAGATAAAAGTAAAGTATCGCGAAAGCTTACTTCTTTTTCATCCAGCGATTCGATAACTTTTCTGCTCATCTTGGCGCTATCCGCGACATGCTGTATTATTTGAGCACCGATCAATTCCATGTCTAATGCCTTGGCTAGTCTTCTGGCAATTTCACTTCCTCCGCTTCCCGGCTCTCTGGAAATAGTGATTATCGGTCCGCCTTTAAATTTTTCTATTTCAATTCCGTGTTTTAAGGCTTTATCCAACAGCTTGCGCCACTTATCCACCTGCTGTGCAACCATTCTATCCATGATTACTTTTTCATCATCTTGTTCACTCGACGCTGCGGCCTTAATAGACAGATCTCTTGTGTAATCAGGACAATGACTGCCAAGAAAAGCGTCCGATGATAACTTAAACCTTTTTTGACATTCCCGACGCCAAGCGCATATGCCGCATATGTGTTTTTCTGCCGTCATGACTAGCACCCTCTTTCTGATTGACGATGGTTTGCTTTTTTTCTTCACTTAACGCCTCAAAGCCGGCCACAATATCCAACAACTCCTCGGTAATGGTCATCTGGCGCTGCCGGTGAAACTGTCCATGAAGTTCCTGCATTTGTTCTTCGATATTTTTTTCGGCATTTTGCATCGAGGCCAGACGGCTGGCATTTTCGCTGGCTAGAGATTCCGCAAAAGCCCGGTATAAGGAAACAAAGAGATACTCTCTGATCAACGAGGAAAAAATAAGATCGCCATCCATCCGGAAAATAGGCAGTGATTTGGAATCCCATTTCTTTTTGGCTATTTCTTTGAGCCATTCCCTGTTGACAGGAAGGAGCTGAACCAGATGCGGCCTGTAGGAGGCTCCCGTTAGATATTTATTGTAAAAAAGCAAAAAATGGTCGACCTGATGGCGGAAATGCCACTCATCAATAATCATTATTATTTCCTGGACAAGTGGTGTAATCCCGGCCGTCGAACTGGGCGTTGTCAAAACCTCGTAGATCGGCTGTCCGGCATCCTCTACATAATCGGCCACCCGTGCACCTACAGACAGAACCATACGATTTTCCTTCTTCACGCCAATATTCTTCATATGTTCCAAGGTAAA
Organism: uncultured delta proteobacterium; assembly: GCA_963730275.1. Taxonomy (GTDB): domain Bacteria; phylum Desulfobacterota; class Syntrophia; order Syntrophales; family Smithellaceae; genus UBA4810. The sequence goes on from CAVSRI010000031.1 coordinate 62,057, forward strand.
GACCGAGATCTGTTCGTTGAGTTGGCCGCACAATCCTTGATCGGACCCGAAAACGATGGCGCCTAAACGCTTCACTGTCGGGGCCTTTGTCTGTGCCGGTGGCTCCATTCGCTCTTTCAGCACAATCTGTAAGCCCATCTCTACCGCGCTGTTGTAATCGGTCAGGGATTCGACAGCCCGCTGGTATTGACGGATACTCACCGCGGCCAGAGCCTTCATAGTCTTGACGACGGAAAGAAGATCACCGGCGCTCTTAATCCTTCTTTTGATGGACTCAGTTGTTTGCATCAACTTCCTCTGTAACTTCAAAGGGGGCAACGTCAGCTTTGACCTTGTTTAAAATACTGTCCCGATCCGATATTTCCAGTTTATTTCCCGCGTCAATACGCCCGCACACTTCCGGTAGTTGTTGCGTTACCGTTTGGAGGAGACTTTCTTCTGCTTCTCTCACCTTTTCTGTAGGGACATTGTCGAGGCTTCCACCTGTTACGGAAAGCAGCGAGGCAATCTGCTCCGATGCTCTCAGCGGCTTGTACTGTCCCTGTTTCAATATCTCCCGGACACGCCACCCGCGCTCCAGGGTTTTACGAGTGCTTTCGTCAAGACGTGTCCCGAAACGGGAAAATGATTCCAGTTCCTCAAATTGCGAGTAGGAAAGGCGCAAATCGCCGGCCACGGAGCGGTAAGCAGGCAACTGTGTTTTACCGCCCACGCGCGAAACCGACTTCCCGACATCGACGGCGGGCAGGATACCTTTGTTGAAGAGAACAGGGGACAGGTAAATTTGTCCGTCTGTAATTGAGATCAGATTTGTGGGGATATAGGAAGATAAATCTTGAGCTTCGGTTTCCGTAATCGGGAGTGAAGTCAACGATCCGCCGCCCAACTCGGGACGTAAATGAGTTGACCTTTCGAGTAGTCGGGAATGAATGTAAAAAATATCGCCGGGGAAAGCCTCGCGTCCCGGAGGACGCCGCAGCAGCAGAGAAACCTCACGGTAAGCGCGCGCGTGCGAAGTTAGATCATCGTATATAATGAGAACATCGCGCCCCTGCTCCATGAAATATTCTCCCATTGTTGTTGCCGCATAGGGCGCGACAAACTGCAGGCCCGGTGTGTCTTCGCCTGTAGCCACAACAACAATACACGATTGCATCACGCCGTGGTCACGCAAATCGGCTATAACTTTGGCCACATCGGAGCTCTTCTTGCCGATGGCGCAATAAATGGAAATAATTCCCGTCTCCTTCTGGTTGATGATGGTATCTACAACGATGGCCGTCTTTCCCGTCTGGCGGTCGCCTAAGATTAGTTCCCGTTGGCCGCGGCCGATGGGGATGAGAGCATCGATTACCTTGATTCCTGTCTGGAGCGGAACAGTCACCGGGGCTCGATCCATGACTGCCGGCGCGGGTCTCTCGACGGGGAGACGTTTGACGGTATTAATCTCTCCCAGACCATCCAGAGGACGACCCAGAGGATCAACCACCCGTCCCAAAAGGCCTTCACCGACAGGGACGTCGAGAACGCGCTGAGTGCGGTGAACTTCCTCTCCTACTTGGAGGTTTTCACTGGGATCAAGAAGGATAATGCCTATTTCTTCCGGGTCTATATTGAAGACAAGTCCCATGTAATTTCCGGAAAATCGCACCAGCTCTTCGGCACGTATGTTCGGTAGTCCGCTAACCCTGGCGATGTCCCTTCCCACAAATTGAATTGTGCCGATTTCGTATTGCCGCAGTTCAGGTTTCTGTTTTTTTAAAACCTTGTCCATCGTCGAAAAGGTATCATCAAGAAAAGTTTTTAATTCTTGAGTTTCGGTTATATTAACATGCTGGCTCATTCTACTACTCCTCCCTCAATATTCCCTACTATCCGCTGTGTGCTTCTTTCTGAAGGGTTTCAGTCAAATTTTCCACCAGTGTTTCCAGATACTCATTCAGACTCCAGGCGATCTTATGGCCGTTAACCCGCAACTCGATGCCGGAAACAACTTCCGGCTGCATGGAATAATTGATAGTAAAGCCTTTCGTAATCTGCTTCTTTAACGCTTGTTCTATCCGGCCTTGTGTTTCCGCCGGAATATCGAAAGCGCTCTGGATGGTCACTCTATTACCGCCACCGGTAATGGCTTTGCGGATTTGCGCGGATTTTTCTTTATCCAATTCCCGGACCCGCCGAATAAATTCGTCGACAATCCGCGCTTCCAGGTCCACATCGGCCAGATCCGTCAACGCCCGTCGAGCGGTGGCATAAATCTGCCGGGCTGCCCGACCGCGAAGATCCTGAAAAAACGCATCCTTTTCTCTCATTAACATATCCTGCCAGCGTGTTTTGATTGCGTCGACGTCTTCCCGCACCTTTTCCATGAGTTCTTTCCGCTTAGCTTCGGCTGCAATACTTGCTTCATTGAGCAATTGTTCCGATTTCTCGGTAAGCAACTGGTTCTTTCTGTCATAGATCTCGGCTGCCTCTGCCGCCGCCGTTTTCATTTTCTCGGCTTCGGCGAAACGCGCAGCAATTGTTGCCTCCCTATCGTCCATCGCTTTGATGATCCGCCCGTAGAGAAAGCGCTTCAGTAGATAGACGAGCAGCAGAAAATTGAAGATTTGGCAAAACAAAACAAACCAGTCGATATGCATGGATTATCCCCCTGCCTTTACAAAGTAGCCCCAGAAAGGATTCGCAAAGATTACGATCATGGAAATAACGAAGCAGTAAATAGCGATGGATTCGATCATGGCGAGCCCCACAAACAGGGTTCGCGTCAAAGAATTGCGCTCATCGGGTTGTTGAGCGATGGCGGCAAGGGCCTGCTGGATTGCCCGTCCTTGTCCCAGAGCCGGTCCAATCGAACCTATTGCCATTGTTATGCCTGCAGCAATGATGGAAGCTACTGCAACTAAACTCAATTTATCCATAAAAACTCCTCCTTATATAAAGTTATTGATTTATCAGGCCTGTATGCCTTCGCTGACCTCTGTTTTCTGTGCATCTTCGTGGACGCTCGTTGCCGAAGCGATATACACCATGGAAAGTATGGCAAAAATATATGCTTGGATCACACCAATCAACAGCCCCAGTGCTTGCATGATAACGGGGAATACCAAAGGCGTGACAGAAAGAAGAATTCCGATAACCTTCTCATGACTCATGATGTTACCGAACAATCGAACCGTGAGGGCGAGCGTCCTGGATATTTCACCCATGACATGGAACGGAAAAAAGATAAAATTGGGCTGAAAGTATTCTTTTAAATAATGAAGCACTCCATTTCTGGAAATACCGTAAAAAGGAACAGCAATAAATACGCAAAGTGCCAGCGCTGCTGTCGTGGTTATTGATGCCGTGGGCGGGACATATCCCGGAACAATAGCCAGGACATTGGAGACGCAGATATAAAGGAATAAGGTACCGATCAAGGGAACATAGTCATCAACTCCCTTCTTGGTCATTTCTCTGATTTCTCCACGGATAGTGGAGATAACCACTTCGAGGAAATGCTGCCAGCGGGAAACATTGATGCTGCTGGAAAGATTGCGCGTCACCAGCCAGGAGCCGACGACAAGAATAGTCATAACCAGCCATGTATAGATAATGGTTACATTGATAGTGATAAAACCCCAGCTCCAGAGAATAACCTGATCCGGACTGATTTGGTTGATGGCTACTATTTCCATTAGAACTCCTAAATAAGCTGGGGGAAGACTTTATAATGTCCTAAGCCACTTTATCCGTTCCCAGACGTCGTGTGAGAATCATCCTCATTAAAATAAAACCGATAAGTGCCATAGCCAACCGTTGCCACTCCCCGCCCATGACAAAATAAAATCCGGGCAGCACCACAGCCATGCGTAAGACAAAACTGCCCAGCATCAAACGCAGAGGATTAAGTGTATCCGGAAGCTTCTTTACTGTCCGCCAAAGGGCGATAAAGTAAAATGCTCCCAATACCAGCCCGGCCGCAAATGCCAGAAAAAGAATAACTATCGTTATGATTTTTAAGTTATTCATCATCATCTTCGCTAATAATCTTGCTCCTGATTTTTCTTACCCAATACGCGGCATTGAGGCATCCCAGTACCACACCGATAATAAGGAACATCAGAGCCCAGGAATAACGGCTCGGCCAGGTACGGTCGATCCAGAGCCCCAGGGCTATTCCGATAAGGGTGGGAATTGCCACCGACCAGCCGACAATTCCGAACATGCCCACGCCGAACCAAACCGTTTCATCTTTGTGCCGCATTGCCTTGAGGCGCAGAGATTCCTTTTGAGCCACTCTATCGGCGAAATGATCGGCGATCTGCCTGCGCCTCTGACCTGATGTGCGTTTTATTTCGACCATATCTTTTTAAACTCCTATCAGTTCATAAAACTTTTTATCGTTGTTTTTATGACACTCCTGCCAAATATGACACGGTATTAAAGGCATAAGATTTTTTACTTAGCCATTTCATTTCAACTCCACAAAACGTCTGATAAGACTGGCCTCGAGTTTGGCGGCAGCGGACCGGACCATTTTTTCGCGTTCATCCAGGATATCGTATTGTTCCATTACGACCTGCTTCAATTTGCCTAAGTCCGGCGCACGCACAGCATTGCGCGTGGAGACGAGGACATCATTTCCTTTTTTTACAAGTGTGCCTACGTCCATGGCCAATAGTTCCTGTCCTCCTGTTATCGATTCATAGGTAAAAAGACCGGGGGCCAGCGTTGCCACAAAATCAATATGATTAGGCATGAGACAAAAAGAACCGTTTTCCGCCTCGGCAACAATCTTCTTTACCTCCTGTCTTATTAAAACTTCCGCTGGCAGTAGTATCTTAAGCATCATGTTGGATCTTAGCCTCGTCTACCGTTCCAATCATATAAAGAGCGCGTTCCGGATATTCGGCAAATTCATCATTAAGTATTCGCTCACAGCCGTTCAAGGTATCTTCGCGGGAGACCATTTTCCCGGCTGTACCGGTGAACTGCTCTGTGACAAAAAACGGCTGGGTAAAGAAGCGTTCGAGCCTTCGTGCCCTGAAAACAGTTCGTTGATCCTCCCGGGAAAGTTCGGAAATACCCAGCATGGCGATAATATCTTTAAGATCTTCATAAACAGCGAGTGTCTTACGAATTTCCTGTGCAATCTTGTAGTGGCGCTCGCCGGCGATATTCGGCAATAGCATCTTTGAACTCGACTGAAGGAGGTCGATAGCCGGGTATAAACCTTCGCTTGCCCGCTTGCGCGAGAGGGCGATCGTCGCCGAGAGATGGCCGAAGGTATGAACAGCTGAAGGATCAGTAAAATCATCCGCCGGCACATAGACAGCCTGAATAGATGTAATTGCGCCTGTTTTGGTGTTACAGATCCGTTCTTCCAGTTCGGCCAGTTCCGTAGCCAGAGTCGGCTGGTAACCAAGGCGCGAGGGTAATTGTCCTAATAGACCGGAAACTTCCATTCCCGCTTGGATGAAGCGAAAGATGTTGTCAATCATAAGCAAAACATCTTGCTTGGCGTCATCACGGAAATACTCGGCCATGGTAAGCGCCGCGTGGCCTACACGGAATCGCGCGCCCGGCGGCTCATTCATCTGGCCGAAAACCATCACTGTATTGCCCAAAACTCCGCTTTCCTGCATCTCCCGATAAAGCTCTTCACCCTCGCGGCAGCGTTCACCGATGCCGCAGAAGATACTCATTCCTTCATGGTGGCTGACGGTATTGTGAATCATTTCCGTAATGAGAACAGTCTTCCCGACGCCCGCACCACCGAAAAGTCCGGCTTTGCCTCCCCTCTCCAGAGGCGCAAGAACATCAATGGCTTTGATCCCCGTCTCGAAAATTTCAGACACGGTGGACTGATCCTGCAAGGGGATCGGCTTGCGGTGAATGGAACGCCATTCACCCCCTTCAACCTGATCCTTTTTATCAATTGTTTGTCCGAAGACATTGAAAACCCTTCCTAAAAGTTCCTTGCCTACGGGAACCTCAAAAGGCTTGCCTGTATCGATGACCGTCGAGCCTCTGGCCAGACCCTGGGTAGGTGTCAGAGCGACACCCCGAATAGTATTGTTATCCAGTTGGGTAAAAACCTCGATGATTACCTGTCCCTTATCGCCGGCCTTAAGAACATTGCGGATTGAAGGCGCCGTAGGAAAGCGGACATCAACGACACTGCTGCGAATGGACAAAACTTTTCCTTGATTGATTTGCTCACGCTCCACATTCATCTCCTCTTGCTATCGAATTTATGTTGTAAAGTTCTTAATACAGCTCTTCCACTTTTTTAACGCCTTCCATCAACCAGCCTATTACACCGCCGATGACAACAAACATAATAGCTCGGACAACATCACCCGAAATAGGAATTTCTTTCAAGAAAAGCGCATGACCGGCTAAAATCAGGAGACCAAGAAAAAAGGCAATCAACACACCCTTTTTACCCCACCAGATCGAGGCCATAATAATTGGAATATAGAAGAGATGAGTGAAAAGTCCTTCTGTTTTGATGGTGACTTGATAATGATAGGTGAGTATACAGGCGCTAAAGAGAAAAATAGCCATCAGTCCGACTTTATAGATGTTATTTTTACCGCCAATGAGTCCCTTCATCATTAGTGTTTTAATGGCACCAAGTTTTTTCTCAACATCACCAATGGCCAGCTCCTGGTATTTCTCCGTGACCTGGTAGGACACGTAATCAAACATGAGGATCGTCCGATTCAGACTTTCCACTGCCTGCTGTTTTTCCAGGGCCGTAAAAAAAGTTCCCTGAAACTCCGCGTATAACCAAAGATTTCGCCTCATCAGGATCAGGGCGTATAAAGCTTCATGGAGAGGTATCTTTTCACTGTAGAACTCTTGGGCATACTTCCAGGAAAATGTCTTGGCCTCTTCATAAGGGATTTCGGCCAACGACATTTGACGAAAAAGCCTGTAAAAGTTGATTCCCTGTTCAATCACCATGTCTTTCGGCAAAGAGTGATACGAGGGTGTTCTGCTATGCGTCATTACGTCTTTGGCCCATTGCTTGGAAATATTTTCGGCCTTGCTTTCTATAAGGTCAATAAGTTTTGCGGCATAAGCTTGCATTCCTTCATCCCTCCTTGCATAGAGTCATTAGAATAAAAAACCATCACTTGCTTGAATCCACCTTGTCAGTCACTGCGCATTTTTTTTCGCCAGCCATTCCAGCTTCATTATTTTCCAGTATTTTCTGGCAATGACATACATAATGTAGTCGAACATAAGGATTGTCCGGCTAAGGCTTTCCACCGCTTGCCGGTGTTCCACCTCTGTATTAAACATAGATTGAAACTCCGCGTATAACCACATGTGCCTCCTCATCAGAATCAGGGCATAAACAGCCTCATGGAGGGGAATCCCCTCCTTGTATCTTTCTTCCGCGTACTTTTCGAAAATTTCTTCGGCCTGTTCAAATGGCGCTTCGTGAAAAAACATTGTTTGAAAATTGCGGTAAAAATCTTTGGCTTGAAGAATAATTTTGTCTTCTGACGAGTCATGATAAGTATAAGTTCTGGCGTTAGTTTTTACGTCCTTGGCCCATTGCTGGGCAATTGTTTCCGCATTCTTTTGAGTCAAATCAACCAGTTTTGTGACAAAAGCTTTCATAGTCGATCTTTTCCTTGAATAATTAGGAAGAGCAACGGCTATGCCATAGAAAATTCTTTTTTATATTTTGGTATCTGGTTGCCTCTTATCAAAGCCTGAATGTATTTCATCCGTTATATCCGCTAAAGATGGAATTCATTCATTTTTAAGGTGTTATGACCTCCCGTCTTTGCAGTAAGTTAAATTTTTTTATTTTTACGCAATGCTATTGATTAATTGTGAAAAATGTAAGGGGACGGACGGCAAATGTGAAATAAACGTCGCCGGGAAAGTCGTACGGGGAGATTTACAGACATTTGATAACAACAATAGTTTTTAAAGATAGGAGGTTACGAATAGAGACCTTTTTGTCACCCCGGATGACTTAAATGTCGCGCAGGATTGATTCCCACCGGTGATTTTTTTTCATGGCGGCAATTTTCCTCTGAAGTTGCCTGACGGTTATTCCCAGAATTTGGGCGACCTTGCTGCGATCCCCATTGGTATTGGTCAAAACATAAACCAGATGCGCTTCATCGTTTTCCTTCAAGGTGCATAAGTGGCGCGCGAAGGGGGATTGTATCGTTGATGTCATTCCCAGATGATGAGGGAGAATAAGATTGGAGTCGGCCAAGAGGACGGCATTTTCGATGATTTGAGATAACTCACGAACATTGCCGGGATAATCTCTGCCGGTTAGTAGATCCATGGCTTCGGGGCTGAAACCGGTGATCTCTTTTTTATAGCTATTACACGCTTTGCGGAGAAAATGAGACGCGAGCAGAGGAATGTCACCCGGTCTTTCCCTTAAGGGAGGTAAATGGATATGTGCCGATTTCAGCCGATAGAGCAAGTCCAGTCTGAAATTACCCTCCTGACAGGCATGATCAAGGTTCCTGTTGGAAGCGGATATGACTCTTATATCCACCCAGATCGGTTTTGCCGCACCGAGAGGATAGAAAGATTTTTCTTCCAGCACACGCAATAACTTCGCCTGCAGGGCGTTCGGCAATTCCCCGATTTCGTCGAGAAACAGAGTTCCGCCGTCGGCCTGCTCGAAATAACCCTGATGCGGCGCTTCCGCGCCGGTGAACGCTCCTTTAGCATGACCAAAAAATTGGCTCTCAAACATAGTGGCCGGAATAGCGCTGACGTTGACGGCAATAAAGGGACCCTTGGGCATTGGCCCCGCCCGGTGAATACCCTTGGCCACCAGTTCCTTCCCGGTTCCCGATTCTCCGGTGATCATCACGGGATTCCCGCTTCCGGCCATAACCTGGGCATAGGATAGCAGAGAACGCATTTGGGGGGACTGAGTGATAATCTCGGAAAAAGCATCCGGAACCTTCCTCTTATCGTCACCTGCCGTCACTGATAAACCGATGAGCAATCCTCTATGTTCATAGGCTCTTTTAATAGCCAGAAAAAGGAGATCGTTATCTACTGGTTTGACCAGATAATCATAAGCACCCAGGCGAATTGCCTTTACTGTAGTGGGAATGTCATCAATGGCCGTGAGGATGACAAATTCGGTATGGGGACGGTAAGGTCTTGTAGATTCCAGAACCTGCAACCCATCGACTTCCGGCATGAGCAGATCGAGAAGCACTATATCGAAATCTGTTTCTCTAATTCTCTCAATGGCATCCCTGCCGTTGTCACAGGTATCTACATTTCTGATGCCCCGCCATTTGAGGAGACGTTTCACCGAATTCAGGGAGACTTCTTCATCATCAACAATCAGGATTCTCATAATCTTTGCCTTCCGACTTCACGAATTATGTTTTGCAATTGCGACATGCTAAACGGTTTTTTAAGAAGATAATCCGGCTTGCCGGTCATCCTTCCTTCTTGTTTCCAAGCCATCGTGTCGGGGGAATAAAGAATAGTGGGCAGAAGCGGGAAACGTTCCTTGACTTTTTTCAATAACTCCCATCCGTTTATTGCCGGCAGATTGATTTCCGAGATAAAAATATCCACCTCCGGATGTTCTTCCAGATAAACGATAACGTCTTCGGCGGTATCATTAGAACTGCAGCACCAATCGATAACATCAACAAAACTCATTTTGATTTCATTGAGATAAGAGGCATCACTATCACAGCAAAGTATAGCGGGACGAATGTCAATTTTTCCTTTAGTGTCTACGGGAAGATAGATGGAAAACTTGCTGCCCAAACCGGGGCGTGAAAGAACTCCTATTATTCCTCGGTGCTCTTTGACCAGGCCGTACGAGATGGAAAGACCAAGTCCGGTTCCTTCCCTGTCTCTTCTAGTCGTAAAGAAAGGTTCAAAGATATGGTCCAGCACCTCGCTTTCCATGCCGATGCCGTTATCTTCAATTTCGATCAGAACCGATTTAAGTCTTTCAATGTTTCTGGCGGTGATGATTATTCTTCCTTTTCTGTCGGGTGTAATGGATTGATGCGCGTTAATCAGCAGGTTAGCGATGACCTGTTCAATTTTTTGAAAATGTCCCTGAAGAGGCGGCAGATTGCTGTCAATGTAACGGTCGATGCGGGAGACAGTTTTACGAACCTGGGCGCCGACGATGATCAAAACTCCCTGAATTACTTCCTCAATTTGAAGAGGCTTCATTTGAACTGTTTCGTCCGCCCGGGCAAATTCCTTTAGTCCGGAAATAACGCGCTTGATTCTCTGTGAGGCAATTTTAAATTCCTCAATAATTTCTTTCATATTTGTGCAAACTTCTACATAACTGATGCCCTTATCACCCCAGTCCGGATGGGAGGCTCCGTCGCTGGCGAGGATCGGTTCGATGGCCGTCCACATTTCTTCCAAAAGCGGAATATTATTGGCTATAAAACTTACCGGGTTATTAATTTCGTGGGCGACTCCAGTTACAACTTCACCCAGTGCCTTTAATTTATGGGATTGGATCATCTGCTGCAGGCGGAGTTCCCCCTCCTGGCGAATTCTCCTGTCTTCCGTTATATCCTGCCAAGCGCCGACCATATAACTTCGGGAGCGAGTGCTTGACCTAATCAGCCGGCGATGGTCGGAGAACCAGCGGTAAGAGCCGTCGGCCGCCTGAAAACGATACTCAAACTGGTAAGTTCCTTTGCGCGTGGGCGATTTCAACTCGGAAAGTATTTCTTTTTGATCGTCAGGATGGAGATGATCCTGCCAGAAGGTCGGGTTTTCCGTGAATTGAGCAGGGGTATATCCGGTAATCTCTTTAATACTGTTGCTGACAAAAGTAGTTGTTAAATTTTCATCGGCGTTACAGGTATAGGAAACAATAGGAAGGAATTCTAGAATAAGGGACAAATGATCCGTGGTTTCTTTCAAAGCTTTGTTGGTTTTAGCCAATTCCTGGGTGCGTTCCTTGACTTTGGATTCCAGTTCTTCATGGGCTTTCAATAACGCTGCTTCCGCCCGTTTTGCCTGCGTTATGTCTTCCAGCGTTTCAATTGCTCCAACAACGGTGCCTTTGGAGTTTCGAATAATGGCGGCGGTAAAGCGCAGCCATCGGCCTCTTTTTCCGAGTTCCGGAAAGAAATCTGTCGCCTCGTACGCGCCGTCGATCAATTTTGATTTGATGAATTTACTTGTATACCAATGGGGAATCTCTTTCTGGAATTCATCGACGAGTAGGTCGGCCAGGCAGGGCCTCTCCGTGCTATAAAATGCCCGCCACTGCTGTCCGGTGCCTACTACCTCTTCGGCCTTGATTCCGCTTAGTTCTTCCAGCGCTTTATTCCAGTAGATGACCAGATGATCCTTCCCGATTATAAAAGCAGGAATGGGTGAACTTCCAATAATACTTTGCAGAGATTGCCGGCCGTTACTAAAAACTTCCCGCGCCCAGATATTTTCGCTGTCTTTTGGTTTCTTTTTTATATTTTTGTATTGGCGATATTTATCTTTCATCTTCTACTATCCGAGAGAATTAAATATAGCCCGGCTTTGGCAATTTTTATAAAAAATCCTGTAACTCCAAAAGATCCTTTTCCTGCGGGGAAATGGATTCTACATAAGAAATTATTATGATGGATTAACTATATTGAAGACGGCACTTGTGTGTCAAGAAAATTAAACTAATAGCATCTAAGAAAATTGGGGTTTGCAGTGAACAATTCCCTTGACAAATTGTTCGGTTATGTTATCGCTCTAGCCGTGCTCTATTCATTTGTTGCACTATTATACTAACTAACAAAAGATTGTTTATGGTCAGGATTCATCATAGAAAATTCATCCGGTCGAATAGGCGTTCTTTATTCTCCGCGGTCCTTTAATTTGATGACAAAAATAGTCCTGGCTTAAAGTATTGAAGCTCTCTATCCGGAAAAAGATACTGAAAAAAAGTTGTCGGGGGAGGTTTAACATTTTGTCCGCAAAGACAAAGGGCACCGGTACAATGAATAGCCCATAAAAAAGCGGGAAGAAGGAGGGATGCATTATGAGTGAAATCGCAGATAAAGTTGGAATGGGATGGTTGCCGGACTATCCGGATTTTCGGGACCACACAACAGAGCATGAGGAAATTCCGGCCAGATCAAAAGCGTTGGGTCAAAAAGATTCCATTAAGGTAATGTTGGCAAAAGTAGGCGTCGCTAAAATTGCCCGGGCCAGTCTGCCTATTTCCGTAGATTTGAAATCATGGTTTTCTCCGGTGGAGGATCAGGGTTCACTTGGTTCATGCACGGCAAATGCCGGTGTCGGTATCGTCGAGTATTTCGAAAAGAGGGCTTTGGGAAAGCATATTGATGCCTCCAGACTTTTTCTCTATAAGACTACCAGAGATATGATGCACGCCAAAGGTGATACCGGCGCGTTTCTTAGATCAACAATGGGCGCTCTGGTGCTCTTTGGCGTTCCGCACGAAGAATACTGGCCGTACACAATTGCGAATTTCGATAAAGAACCCACAGCTTTCTGTTACGCTTTCGGCCAGAATTATCAGGCAATAGATTACTACAGGCTGGATCCCCCCGGCACCAATAAAAATGATTTGTTAAACCGGATAAAAACTAATTTGGCTGCCGGTCTTCCTGCAATGTTCGGCTTTACCGTTTATAGTTCTTACGCTCAAGCGGATGCATCCGGGAAAATACCGTATCCCACAGCGGGTGAAAAGATTGTCGGCGGTCATGCCATTGTTGCCGCCGGTTACGACGACAAAATGAGAATTAAGAACACTAATCCCGGAGCCGCGGAAACAACCGGAGCTTTGTTAATCAGAAATTCCTGGGGTACAAAATGGGGAAGCGGAGGCTATGGCTGGCTTCCTTATGAATATGTGTTAAAAGGGCTGGCCATTGATTGGTGGTCGCTGCTCAAAAACGAATGGGTTGATACCGGTAACTTTAAATAAAAATAGACAACTGCAAAGATAAGAGATTGCTGAAAATATTGTCTGCGGCTGTTGGCCGGGCCAAAGTGTATTTTTGTCCGTTATGAGGATTGTTGCGGATTGCGGATGGAAATGGTAAAATGCCCATTAATTAACTCATTAAATTAACCAATGTTTGAACTAATCATCAAAGGGGAATCTTTACCATGTCTATTCCTGAAAAATATCTGGTGATAATGAATAAATATGCCAAGGCATTAAAGACGGGGGATTTATCCGAAGTCAACGCGATACCTTTAGACGATGTAAAGCTGGCGAAAATTCATTTAAGCTCCGACAGAGCTCAGCCGTATTATTCTCTTTTGTTACACACGATAAAAGAGAGAGAAAAGGCTACAATGGGCAGGAAGGAAGGCGTGAAGATTTCGGGCGTGGAATCGAACTACGCGAAGAATCACCATATCTTTTTAGCGCATAAATTTGCCGAAGACGATCTTGTTATAATACTGAAAAAAACCATTGAAAGACATAAATATCTTTGGGCGGAAGCCAAAAAAAGTGATCTGGGAAAAATTTCCGCGGATATTTTGACCAAGATAAAAAACTGTGGCTTCTTTATAGCAATACTGACAAAACAACATGAACTGCAAGGCGGCAACTTTACGGCCAATAGCTGGCTGATAGAAGAAAAGGGCGCCGCGTTGGCTTTCGGTCAGCGTCCTTTCGTTATGGTTGAGGAAGGCATTGAGCGACACTATGTCGGTTTTGTTCAAGATGATGATCAAATAATTTATTTCAATAGGGCAGATTTCAGCGCAAAAGCGGAAAACGTTGTAAAGAGAATAGACACCATCCATAAAAAATATTTAGGCCAGGATTTGATTTAAAACGAATAAAGGGAATATAGAATTACCTCATTTCTACTTTTATGGGAATTCATTGGAGGTGAAGATGCAACCAAAACAAAATCCTTTTTCAATTTATGATTTTCTTGGTTATTTTCTTCCGGGATCACTTGCTCTGCTTGTAATCTTAGCAATTTCACATATATGGTTTCCAGAATTTAGCGTTTTTGAATTTCTTTCTAAGCATTGTGAGCTTACCCGTTCTGAATCCTATTTTCTCTTTATTGTTTTAGCCTATACGACAGGTCATATTTTTAGCTTCATTTCATCTCTAACGATAGAAAGATATTCTATATGGAGGTACGACTATCCCTCTAAATATTTGCTTAGTTTTAAATATAAGGGTTACTTCAATGTAGAAGATGAACCTATATATGCTAGAAAAATTCTTCGAGCAATTTTTGGTTTCTTAATTCTTTTGCCTATATCGTACCCTGAATATGTTATTGGCAGAGTTCTAAGAATTAGGGATCTCTATGCAAAGAAGTTAGATCCGCTACTTAATGAAATTATACGAGGGAAAATAAACGGATTAGTGAAAGAGCGATCAGAGGTAAAAGATCCAAGTGCATGTGGTAAGCCAAGCGAGCACGATTTTTTTCGTTTTATATACCATTTTGTTTTAGAGAATGCCGCTGCACATCAACCAAAAATGCAAAATTATATAGCGCTCTATGGTTTCCTTCGAACACTTACATTTTTAAGTGTTTTGTCCTTTTGGCTAATTTTTGCGTCTTGGCTTGGTGGAAAAATATCTCTTGTAGCTTCTATATGTCTTTTAACAGGTACCTCGTTTGTTGGCTTAATATTGTTTTTAGGTTTTGTTAAATTTTATCGTCGTTTTTCATTAGAAGTATTAATGGCTTTGTCAGTTACCTTTAACAGTAAAAAGAACGTTTCTATAAAAAAGAATACTATACGCCAAAAGATAAGCCCTAAACATTAATCAGTACTCGCTGTTTTCAGATGATTTTTTGAAAAACGTTTCAAGGATGATTCTGTTGGATATTATAGGAAAGCCCTGCGGAATATCCCCGCTAGGTTTTTCGGGAAAATGAAATATTCAAAAAGAAATGAGACAGGTGCCGAGATGAAATTTATTCGCTTTGTTTCTGGGAGGAAAAAGGTTCTGTACGGAGTCTATAACCCGAAGCATCCTACCTTTGCAAAGATTATCGAGGGAGATATTTTGGGAAGCTACAAAATTACCTCGAAGGAAGCCGAGATCAAAAAACTGCTCCCGCCGATTATTCCGGTAAACATTCTTGCGCTGGGCATCAATTATAAGAAACATGGCGACGAGACGGCAATGTCTTATCCGGATCAACCGATTTTGTTTTTAAAGGCTACCACCAGTATTGTCGGCCACGATGGCCCGATTATTCTGCCTGCCGCCGGTCCCGATAGTGTGGACTATGAAGCGGAGCTTGCTGTCGTGATCGGGAAGAAAGCAAAAAATATCATGCCGGATAAGGCTGTGGATTACATCATGGGCTACACCTGTGCGAATGATGTCAGTGCCAGGGACTGGCAGTTTGATAAGCAAAAAGGACAGTGGGCGAGAGGAAAGAGTTTTGATACTTTCTGTCCTCTGGGGCCGTGGATCGTGACGAAAGAAGATATTGACGATCCGAACAATCTCGGTATTCGCTGCATCATCAATGGTCAAACCGTTCAGGAATCGAGGACGTCGGAGATGATTTTTAACGTTCAGAATACCGTCAGCAACTTGAGCCGTTCGATGACTCTGCTTCCCGGCACGGTTATTTTAACGGGGACGCCGGATGGTGTCGGTTTCACCAGACAGCCGCCTCTTTTTCTTAAGGCCGGTGATCTGGTGAGCGTGGAGATTGAAAAGATCGGCACCCTTACCAATAGAGTTGTCAGGGAAGACAGCAATATTAATATGGATGATATTCTCGGTTGAGTTATTGTCTGGTGATAGCCTTAGTTACTGGAGGCGGAAAAGGTTACAATCTCACCTTTGGTGTTTCTTTTGATCCGTCCTTCGCTTTCCAGATAGCGTAAATGAGCAATAGCCTCGCCAGTGGCAAACCACTTCTGGGCGATGGGGAAATCCGCCCAGCTTTCACAATCAATATCCCAGGTCATCCCCGCGGCAATGTCATAAGCGTTTCTTGTATCTGAGCCCACAACATCCAAAACTTCGTCGGCGCGAAGCTTATGATGTTCTTTTAATTCGTCTATCCTTCCTTTGAGGTCGGTAAAAAAATTGCGGTGTCCGGGAAGGACAATGTTAACCGGCAAATTGTAGACTTTATCCAAACTGTCCATATAGTTTTGGAGGGAGTTTGTTCGATACGCCCATGATTCGATATGGGGTGTTATATCATAGAGAATATGGTCGCCGGAAAAGAGTATCTTTTTATCTTCATCGTAAAGGCAAATGTGTCCCTCGGTATGCCCCGGAGTTGATATGCACTGAAGTCGATAGTCACCTATCTCGATCACATTGCCGTCGTCAATCAAGTAAAAATCGGGAATTGTCTTAGGACTGTACTTGTAGCCGGGGTGATTGTGCAGAGCCTTCATCAACTCGTCGGCAGGGAAGCCGTTAATTACCGCGTAATCTATCATGGCCTGCCAGTTGTTGTCCTTATCGAATACCCGGGCGTCTATTCTGCTGAAGTAGACGGTGCTGGTCTTCGTTGCCAGACGCGAAATCAGTCCCGAGTGGTCGGCATGCATATGGGTGATCATAAAGTCGGTTTGCGCAAGGTCGATATTAAGGGCGGCAAGCCCTTTCTGCATGGCCTCAAAACAAACGTCCCGATTGAATCCGGTATCGATTATCAGGTTGCGATCATCAGCCTTGATTATATATGAGTTTAGTTCTTTCAGTGGACTGTTGGGCAGGGGCACTTCGATGCGGTAGAGCCGGTCTCTAACTTCTTCAACCATTAACAAATATCCTTTGCTTTTCCTTAATAAGAGAAATTAGCATGTTTGCCTGAAAGAAGCAAGTTAGCGGAGAGGCGGCCACATATCGCTATGATCACGGCTGAAAATATTAATTGAATAATTCATTTCTTTGTTTATAATTTAAAAAATTTCTTTTTAAAAGGTATGACAAAATTTTTATAGAATTATATAATTTTCATAAAATTTAAAATCTTTAAGAAAATAGGAGGATTCTAGCTATGAAAATAAAATGGTACGGACATTCCGCATTTCAGATAACTACCGAAAAAGGGACAAGAATCATTATCGATCCCTATGAATCCGGATCGTTCAGTGGCGCTTTGTCCTATGGCAAAATCGAGGATGAAGCCGATATTGTGTTAACAAGCCACGAGCATGCGGACCATAATTATATAAAAGACATAAAAGGGAAATATAAACATATCAGCAAGGCTGGTGACCATGAAATCAAAGATGTTAAAATTAAAGCCATACCCTGTTTTCATGATTCTTTAGGCGGGAAAAAGGGAGGCAGTAATTTGATATCCGTAATTACAGCCGACGGTTTGAGTTTAGTTCATATGGGCGACATTGGGCACGCTCTCGACCCGGAACTGCTCAAAAAAATAGGTAAAGTTGATATATTATTATTGCCTGTCGGCGGATTTTTTACGATCGATGCCGCCATGGCGCAAAAGATTATGAATGATATTAAACCCCATGTCACTGTGCCCATGCATTACAAAACACAGAAGTGCAATTTCCCTATAGCGACGGTGGAAGATTTCACGAAAAATCAAGCCAATGTTCACATCCTGAAGGAATCCAGCGTCGTGATAAAAAAGGAGACTCTTACCCAGGAGCCGGGAATAATTGTTTTGCAGCATGCCTTATGAGCAGCATCTTTTTCCGCATATTACTTGTGACAAAAAAAAAGATATGCTATACGCTGCCGAAAAAATTATAAATTTCTGAGGAGGAAAAAATAATGGGAAGACTTTCTGGCAAAGTAGCTGTGATCACCGGAGCCTCTAGCGGCATCGGCTGGGCTACGGCTTTGTTGTTCGCTAAAGAAGGGGCTCGCGTGGTCGTGGCCGCGCGCCGGGAGGACAAATTAAAGGAACTGGCGGCTCAGATGAAAAAGCTGGGCAGCGAGGTAATCTACAAGGCCACGGACGTGTCCAAAGAAGAAGACATCAAAGCTCTCGCGGAGGCGACAATAGCCGCCTTCGGCACCGTGGACATTCTGGTCAATAATGCCGGTATGGGCGGTGATATGGTTGACCTGGAACATCAGGACGCAAAGATATGGCATGATGTTTATAAGACTAACGTATTGAGTGCGGTTCTGGCTACTAAACACCTGGTTCGCTACATGATAGAAAAGAAGAGCGGTTCCATTGTCAACATATCTTCCGTGGCCGGTATACGCTCAGGCGCCGGCGGTAACGCTTACAGCGCCAGTAAGGCCGCCATGATTAACTTCACCATGACCTCGGCCTGTGATCTGGGCTGCTACAATGTGCGGGTGAACTGCGTATGCCCGGGACTCTTTGAGACAGAAATGACCCAGAAGTTTTTCGACGCCGCCAGAGCAAAGGGCAAAATAGACATGATGGGCAGCCGCTGCGAACTAAGACGCTACGGTAATTCAGAGGAATGCGCATACCCCATCTTGTTTTTAGCGAGTGACGAAGCCAGTTTTATAACGGGTCAATATCTGGCCGTGGACGGCGGCAACACCGCCTCCTTGAACATGCCCGGCATGAAGGTTTGATTGTCCGTTAGTTGAATTGATCCCGCTACCGGCGGAGAGTATTGTCTAAGATACCCGTGGTCAATAGAGCGACTAATTCCGTTATAGGTGTTTCCCGATGGTAACAAATAAAAGTCCGGTAATTTTGGTCAGGACAGAGTCTCGCCGAGAAGGAGTCAGTGCTTCCCTGAAAGCGCTGAATGTTAATCCGGCAAAAGGAAAACACGTTCTTATCAAGCCAAATTTCAATACGGCCGATCCCACGCCCGGCTCCACGCACAATGATACACTGGCGGCGCTGGCGGAGGAGTTGTGGGCTATGGGGGCCAAATCCATAAGTTTAGGAGAAAGAAGCTGGCCGCGGACAAGGAAGGTCATGGAACTCAAAGGGGTCTTGCCTGTTCTGCAGAAACTGGATGTCCGGGTTATCGATTTTGATGATTTAAAAGAAGAAGACTGGGTAGAATTTAAGCCGAAAGGTAGCCATTGGGCAAACGGTTTCCGTATTGCGCGACCTATTCTGGAAGCCGAATGTCTGGTTTCCACTGGCTGTCTGAAAACGCATCAATTCGGAGGAGTCTTTACCTTATCTTTGAAACTTCATGTCGGAGTTGTTCCTACGGAGCGCCACGGATATTCGTATATGCATGAACTGCATACCTCTCCTCATCAGCGCAAGATGATTGCCGAGATCAATCAGCCATTTAATCCTCAATTGGTGGTCATAGACGGGGTCGATGCTTTTGTGGACGAAGGGCCGGCCACCGGAAAGCTGGCCAGGGGAAATGTTTTTTTAGCGGCAAAAGATCGTGTGGCAATTGATGCGATAGGTGTAGCCGTTTTGAAATACCTCGGCAGCAACGACCGGATCATGAATACGAAAATATTTGAGCAAGAACAAATTGCCCGCGCCGTTGAATTGGGCTTGGGCGCCGCAACTCCTGCCGAGATAGACGTCATTCCGGCAGATAACAAAAGTGCTGATATGTGCGACAAAATTGTGGAGATATTGCGACGGGGGTGAAAAGGGGAAAGATTATGAATCCAGATGACAAATGTATTCTAGTCGATAACGAAAATGATCTGAACAAGATTTTAAAGACAAAAGATAGGGTAATCGTTCTTGTTTACGCTTCCTGGTGCCCTTTTTGTAGAAGGTTTTTACCTATATTTCAGCAGTATGCCCAAGAAGAGCAGCGGTATTTTTTGCGTGTTCAGGATGACCAGGAAAGCATAGGGGACAAATATTCAATAGACGTTTTCCCCACTGTTCTTTTCTTTGAGAAAGGCTCAGTTTCCAGGCGCTTGGATGGAGAGCCGGGTGTGGGTTTAAGCGAAAAACAATTGGCAAATTTTATCAAATTATGCCCTCCGCCGGAGAGCGGTTAGATTCAAGAAGTTCAAAAGTTATAAATTTTGGATGGAATTAATTTGACAATATTTTCTCTCATGCCTAAACTATATTATAGTTGTCAATTGAATCATCCTCCGCATCTCCTGTAATCTTGGATGGGATAAAGCTGTTTCAATTTGAAAACTAAGTCGATAGAAAGATTTGAGGAGGCATTAAGTAATGGCGTTGAAAACTGCTGAACAATATGAAGATAGTTTGCGCAAAATGAAATTTAAAGTTTATTTGATGGGCGAATTGGTGAAAAATCCGGTGGATAATCCGATTATCAGACCATCAATGAATTCCGTAAAAATGACTTACGCTTTAGCTCAAGATCCCCAACATGAAGACCTGATGACGGCGAAATCGCATCTAACCGGGAAAAAAATTAACCGGTTTTGTAACCTGCACCAAAACACAGATGATCTGGTTAAAAAGATCAAAATGCAGAGACTGCTGGGACAAAAAACAGCGTCGTGCTTTCAGCGTTGCGTGGGCATGGATGCCATCAATGCCGTGGACAGCGTCACGTTTGAAATGGATAAAAAACTCGGCACCAAATATCACGAGCGTTTTCTTAAATTTCTTAACATGATCCAGGAACAAGATTTGACCGTGGACGGCGCCATGACCGATCCCAAAGGCGACCGTTCTCTATCGCCCAGTAAACAGGCGGATCCCGACCTTTACACCCACGTTGTGGAAAAGAGGAAGGACGGCATTGTCGTGAGGGGAGCCAAAGCCCACCAGACGGGCGCCCTCAACTCCCACTGGATTCTGGTTATGCCCACAGTCGCCATGTCCAAAGAAGATGCCGATTACGCTCTTTCCTTTGTAGCACCTGCCGACGCTGAAGGTATATCTTATATTTATGGAAGGCAGTCCTGCGATACACGGAAACTCGAAGGCGGTGAAATAGATGTAGGCAACCGGCAGTTCGGCGGCCACGAAGCGCTCATGGTTTTTGACAATTTATTCGTTCCCTGGGAAAATGTGTTTATGTGCGGTGAATATGAATTTAGCGGACTTCTGGTGGAACGCTTCGCCGGTTATCATCGCCAGAGTTACGGCGGATGCAAAGTCGGTGTCGGTGACGTTCTCATCGGCGCGGCGGCTCTGGCGGCTGATTATAATGGCGCAGCCAAGGCATCGCATATCAAAGACAAATTAATCGAAATGATACATTTGAACGAAACTCTATACTCCTGTGGCATTGCTTGCTCGGCACAGGGGCACAAGACCGCTTCCGGCACCTATCTGATTGATTTGCTGCTGGCCAATGTCTGCAAACAAAACGTTACCAGACTGCCTTATGAAATTGCCCGACTGGCCGAAGATATTGCCGGCGGATTGATGGTAACGATGGCCTCCGAAAAGGATTTGCGTCATCCGGAAATTGGTAAAGTGGTCGAAAAATATTTTAAGGGGATCGCGTCAGTGCCTACGGAAAATCGCTGCCGGATTTTGAGGTTGGTGGAGAATATTACGCTGGGCACGGCTGCAGTCGGTTATCGTACGGAGTCCATGCATGGCGCCGGTTCACCGCAGGCACAGCGCATTATGATCGCGCGCCAGGGCAATCTCGATCACAAAAAGAAACTGGCCAAAGAGATCGCCGGGATTAAGGATTGATCGGATTTGTCCTGTCGAACAGTATAGTAAATGAGGCTGATAGGTATAAAATACTGCGGCGGTTGTAATCCTCTCATCGATAGAGCAAAGTTGGTTGGCGAAATGGGGAAAGCTCTGTCTCCCGAATACAGTTTGACTACGGAGCCTTTCTTTAATCCCTGGGATATAGGAATTATGGTTTGCGGGTGTTCATCGGCTTGCGTGGATAAGCCGGAAATTAGAAAGCTGGCCCGCCAATGGATACTTGTGGCGGGTAAGTCGGTCGATCTGGAAAATGCGCCGGAAGAAAAACTGGCTGATATTATCGCGGTAAAAATAAAAAAGTTGAAATAATGAAGCCTTGCCTATGGATACCGGTTTGCGGCTCGCGTCTTCATCAAATTAATGACTGGGAATCACGGGCATGAACCCCCAAAGCAAGCTCTGGAAACCGATTCCGCAGTAAGCTGCGGGGTATTATACCCTCCGCTTCGCGGGATTGTTCAACTTACCAATTTTCCTACACTTCGTTATGAAAATTGGAGTTCACGAATAAATTATAGTGCTGGATATTCCGCTGGAAGAATCAGCATTCAATTACAAAATTAATGGTGCGGTTTATCTGGACATAAAAATCAGTTAAATAAGCAAACCCGTCCAAAATATGCCGGGAAACATGCCTTATCGAAAGTATGCACGGAGCGGATTAGCCTCAGAGCCAGAGAGTCATGTATCGACGCCTGGTTAATTTGCCGCAAAAAATGCAATTGGCTAAACTATAAAGATAAACAAACTAATTAAATTAGAAGGGGAAGGTGAAGACTATATGGACTTAAAATATTTATTGCTTTCCGTGGAAGCGAAAGTCGCGATTGTAACGATCAACCGACCGGACAAAGGCAATGCTCTCGCTCCGGATGTGCTGGAAGAAGTGGAAAAATTATTCATCGAGCTTAGTGTGAGAGACGATGTAAATGTGATTGTTTTTACCGGCGGGGAAAAATATTTTTCCGCGGGCTTTGACCTAAATGAGATAAGAAAGCTGGAGAAAGTATCCAATGAGACATACACGGCCCTTTTCCACCGGGCATACCGAGCGATTTTATTTTGTGAACAGCCGGTTATCTGTGCGGTAGGAGGCGCGGCCATTGCCGGTGGTTTTGATCTCACCATGATGTGCGATGTGCGTTATGCTTCCGAACGCGCTAAATTCGGCCAGCGCGAAATTGTTCTTTCTCTTACGCCGATCATGGATCCGCTTTGGCGAATCATCGGTCTCGGACGGGCCAAAGAAGTCGCTTTGACCGGCAGAATCTATGATGCCCATGAAGCTGAGCGCATGGGATATGTGAGCAAGGTCTTTCCCGAAGGTAAGCTTCTGGAATCGGTAGGCGTAATTGCGCGCGAGATGGCGACTTACGATAGGGGCTGTTTAAAGGAAACCAAGCAGCTGGCCAATAAAATATTGAACGAAGACCTTGACGGAGCCATGCGTCTCCAGGAATGGCTATTTAGGACCTATATCGGTTCGGAAGACAATCACCGGAGAATCGATGCACTTCAAGCAAAGCTTGCGGCGATGAAAAAGAAATAGCCATAGAGATGATATTGCAACGAGTAATCCGGCTGCGAAAATAGCCTTTTTTCTTATATGACTATAAATAATTGTAAAATATCATAGTCATACTATGAAATAAAATAAAACTTGACAGTGCGACTGTAATAATATAGAGTTCCTTAGCACTGTCAGGAAGGATATTTTCATGGCTGATCACGTGAGGGCAAAGACCAGAAAAGACCGGATCATGGATGCCGCCTTGCGTATTTTTGCCGAAAAAGGCTTCCAGAACGCGACGATTACCGAAATCAGTAAAGAAGCGGGAGTTTCGGAAGCCACAATCTATGAGTATTTCGGCACCAAGGAAGATCTCCTCTTCGCTATTCCCGAAAAGATATCCAATGAAACTTCTGATGCAACATCGAAGGTCATATCCTTTATCAAAGATGTGGAAGGACAGATGCGCGCCATTCTGCTGTCTTACGTTCAACTTTATCAATCGAATCCCAATTATTCCGCCCTGGTTCTCCTTCAGCTCATGTCCAACAAGCGGTTCCGTCAGACGCCGGCACACGCGGCGATTCGCCGGTCGGCTCATCGGCTTCTTGATTGCATCAAAGAGGGAGTTGCAGACGGCACGTTTAAAAAAAATTCCAATCCATATCTTATCCGTTCCATGTTAATGGGCACTATTGAACACTTATTCATTCATTGGCATATGCAGGGAATGCCGAAAAGAAAGACAAGTATAATGGACATGCTCGATCCTTTTATCGAAATCATTTTGGATGGTATTCGGGCCAAGGAAGAAAATGCCGGATTGACGCTTTATTTGAAACCGGAAGCTGCCCGGATTTTTGGGGAACTTTTTCAGACAAAGGAAATATTAAAAAAACGCTTAAAGGCGCCGCGAAGATCTCCTCAGGCAGGACGAACACATTAATAAAGTGAAATTATAAAAGAAAGGAGTGTCATATATGAGAACCAAGGAAGATTACATTAAAGGTCCTGGCCAAAATGAAGCGGAACATCTACTTCGACGGTAATCAGATCGACCGGACGGACGAATTGCAGATGGACTGCATCAACGCCATCGGCACCACGTATGATGAGGCAGCCAAACCGGAAAATCAGGGACTCTGTGACGGCCATCTCCCACCTCACGGGAGAGAGAATCAACCGCTACACCCACATCCATCAGAACACGGACGACCTGCACAAGAAGCAGGACATGACCCGCATGCTCTGCCAGAAAGTTGGCGGCTGCATCCAGCGCTGCATGGGCATCGACGGCACCAACGCCATTTACAATGTTTCTTATGAAGCGGACAAAGCTCAACAACGGCGCCACCCAGTATCATGAAAACTTCAAGAAGTGGCTCGACCCGTTTCCAGACGGAAGATCTGATCGGCTGCCTGCGCCCAGACGGACGTGAAGGGCGACCGTATGCTGCGCCCCGCGGACCAGCCCAATCCCGGTGCTTATGTTTATATCAAGGAAAGAACCAAGGACGGCATCATTGTCGAAGGTTGCAAGGTCCATATCTCCGAAGCCTCCGTGGCCGATGAAGTTCTGGTGCTGCCCACCCGCGCGCTGCGTCCCGAGGATAAGGACTATGCCGTGGCTTTTGCCGTTCCCGGCGACTGGGATGGTTTGAAGCAGGTAATGACCATCCACAACTCCGTCCCCGCGAGCATTACAAGCGCGGTTTCACCCCGGGGCGCACGGACTCCTACATGATTTTTGAAAACTGTTTCGTGCCCTGGGAGACGGGTCTTCCTGGCCGGTGAATATCAGCACGGCGGCGTTTTGCGCGCTGCTCTTCGCTCTGTTCCATCGCCATTCCTATTCCGGCTGCAAGCCCGCCATCGGCGACGTGATCCTGGGCACGGCGGCATTGGCCGCGGAGGTGCAACAACATCCACAAGGAATCTCATGTCCGCGAGAAACTGGCCGAGATCATCATGACCACCGAACTGGGTTATGCCGCCGGTTACACGGCATCCGATCTGGGTAAGCCGGAAGTTTACATGCCCGGTGTTGGTTTTATGCCTTACGGCCCCGGTTCCTTTATTCCCCATTCGATCTACTGCAATGTCGGCCGTTGTCTCGCCGGCGAGGAGGTCTGGCGCGAGGCGGAGATTCTTTGCGAATCTGGCCGGCGGCGTCGTCGCGACCTTCCCCCATGAGAAGGACTTCACTAATCCGGCAACCGGCGAAGCGCTTTTGAAATACACCAAGCGCAATCCCAAAATGTCTGCTGAAGATCAGGCGCAATTTCTGGAGATTCCTGGGCGACGCGATGTGCTCGGCCACGGGCGGTATCATCCACGTGGGCAATTACCACGGCGGCGGATCGCCCATCATGGAGCAGATCGCGATTACGACGCAGTACGATATAGAATCCCGCAAGAAGCTGGTAAAATACATCGCCGGTATGAGCGGCGGCGATCGGGAAGCACTGAGCAAGAAAGGGAGTAAATAAATAGGCAATGAAGAGTCCGATCTGCTCCGGCGCTTGAAACCGGAAGAGGCCCCTACCCCGGGAGGGATTATTCAAAAGAAAGATATGTTGAGAATATCCGAGGGACTAAGAATCCCCTCGGGTGAGAAAAACGATAAATAGAAAATTAAATAAGAAAGGATTATCACTATGAGAACCAAGAAAGATTACATCAAAGGTCTGTCCAAGATGAAGCGGAATATTTACTACGACGGACAACTGATCGACAGGACAGACGAACTGCAAATGGATTGCCTCAATACCATCGGTACAACGTATGATGAGGCGGCCAAACCGGAGAATCAGGAGTTGTGCACGGCTACTTCCCATCTCACCGGAGAAAAAATCAACCGTTTCACCCACATCCACCAGAATAAGGAAGACCTGCACAGAAAGCAGGATATGACCCGCATGCTGTGCCAGAAGGTCGGCGGTTGTATCCAGCGTTGCATGGGTATCGATGGCTCGAATGCTATCTATAACGTCTCTTTTGAGGCGGACAAGGTGAAAAAAGGGGAGACCAATTACCATGAAAACTTCAAGAAATGGCTGACCCGTTTCCAAAAAGAAGACCTTGTCGGCTGCTGTGCTCAGACGGATGTGAAGGGCGACCGCATGTTGCGACCGGCCGACCAGCCGAATCCCGGTGCGTATGTGCGCATTAAGGAAAGAACAAAGGACGGCATAATCGTGGAAGGTTGTAAGGTTCACATTTCCGAGGCTTCCGTAGCCGACGAAGTTCTGGTACTGCCCACCCGCGCCCTGCGTCCGGAGGACAAGGATTACGCCGTAGCTTTTGCCGTTCCGGGCGACTGGGAAGGTTTGAAGCAGGTTGTTACCATTCATAACCTTCGTCCCCGTGATCATTATAAACGCGGTTTTGTTCCGGGCGCTACCGATTCGTACATGATTTTCGACAATTGTTTTGTGCCCTGGGAAAGAGTCTTTTTGGCCGGGGAATATCAGCACGGCGGCGTATGTGCTCTCCTTTTCGCCCTGTTCCATCGCCATTCTTATTCCGGCTGCAAACCGGCCATTGGCGACGTCATCATGGGAATGGCTGCTCTAGGTGCCGAAGTGAACAACATTCATAAGCAGTCCCACGTCCGGGAAAAGCTGGCGGAGCTGATTATGACCACCGAACTTGGTTATGCCGCCGGTTACACGGCATCCGATCTGGGTAAGCCCGAAGTCTACATTCCCGGTGTCGGTTTCATGCCTTATGGACCCGGCTCCTTCATTCCCAATTCGATTTACTGCAATGTCGGCCGTTGTCTGTCCGGTGAGGCGGTCTGGCGCGAGGCGGAGATCCTTTGCGATATCGCAGGCGGCGTTGTGGCGACATTCCCGCATGAGAAGGATTTTATGAATCCGGCAACGGGCGAGGCGCTTTTGAAATACACAAAGCGTAATCCGAATATGTCATCGGAAGATCAGGCTCAGTTCTGGAGATTCCTGGGTGATGCAATGTGTTCGGCCACGGCCGGTATCCACAACATCGGTAGCTACCACGGCGGCGGTTCGCCGATTATGGAACAGATTGCCATTACGACCCAGTATGATATTGAATCACGGAAGAAGCTGGTGAAATACATTGCCGGCATGAGCGGCGGCGACCGCGAAGCCTTAAGCAAGAAGGCCAAAGCGAAAAAGTAAGACTAGCAAGTAACAAAGACAGTCAAAAATAAAATTATTTTCACCCTGCGCTTCTCCTTAAAGGGAGGCGCAGGACGGGGAATAAGTCTATATTCCATATCTTAAGGAGAATTAAACTATGTTTGATTTAACGCAATTTTCATTGAAAGGTAAAATAGCCCTTGTTACCGGCGGCGGCCGAGGCATCGGTCAAGCTATAGCGTTTGGTTTTGCCAAAGCCGGGGCTAAAGTAGTTATCACCAGCCGTAAGGTGGAAGATTTAGAAGCGACAGCTAAAGAAATCAAAGCCGCTGGCGGTGAGGCGTTTCCTCTGCAATCGCACTTAGGTAAATTTGAAGACATCCAGAAAACGGTCGATACTGTGGTGGATAAATACAACAGGATTGATATCCTGGTGAACAACGCCGGCGCCAGTCCAGCGATGGGGTCGGTGCTGGAATCTGACGAGCGTCTCTGGGATACGATCATGAATCTCAATCTCAAAGGCGTTTACTTCATGAGCCAGGCCGTGGCCAAAATCATGAAGAAACAGGGCGGTGGAAAAATAATCAACATCGCTTCTATTGACGGCTTCAATCCTGAACCGGGCGTAAGTGTCTATTCTGTTTCCAAAGCCGGCGTACGCATGATTACGAGAGCCTTTGCCATGGAACTGGCCAGAGATAACATTCAGGTCAATGCCATTGCTCCCGGCCCCATCAGCACCAAGATGATGAATTCGCACTGGGGACATCTTTCACCGGAAGAAGCAAAGAAACAGAGAGATGAAATGTGCAAAATGCTGCCGACCTGCCGCATTGGCGAACCTGATGAAATTGCCGGTGCCGCTATTTACCTGGCTTCGACTGCCTCCAGTTACACAACCGGCACAGAAATAGTCATTGATGGCGGCCTTCTGTTGGGCACGCATCTATCCACATAAGAATAGCACCCTCTTCTCTGATTACCTAAAATATACGGCATGCCGTCGTCCGCGTGCGGGCGGCGGCAGAGACCGGTTTGCCACCATGATATATTATATCCGATTATTTCATCACAGGAGATAGACCATGAAAACTTTACAGAATCTGCTTAAACCAATCCGTATTAAAAATTTGGAAATTTCCAATCGCGTAATCATGCCGCCCATGGGCACCTCGCTGGGTAATGCCGACGCTACAGTCAGCGAAGCCAACATCGCCTATATCAGACGCCGGGCACAAAGCGGTGCCGGTCTGATCATCACGGAAATTACTGCAGTTCATCCCGCGGGACATGTTTCTCCCCGCTCCCTGGGAGTTTGGGATGATAAGTTCATTCCCGGCTTCAGCAAATTGGCGCAAACCGTACACAGCCAGGGGGCTAAAATCGCCATGCAGCTTCATCATTGCGGCCGGGAAAGTTACCTGAAGCAAAAAAATAAGCAAGCCATCGGGCCTTCGGCGATACCCAGTTTTATTTTCGGCTTTCTGGGCGCGCCGCGCGAAATGACGCTCGAAGAAATTAAGGAAACCATTGTTGCATACGGCGCCGCTGCTCTTCGCGCTAAAAAGGCCGGTTTTGATGCCGTGGAACTTCACGGAGCGCACGGTTATCTCCTCATGCAGTTTCTTTCCGCTCATTCCAATCAACGCACCGACAAATATGGCGGAGATTTCCGCGGACGCGCGCGCTTCATGATTGAATGCCTTAAAGCGGTGCGCAAAAATGTCGGCGAAGATTTTCCTGTATCTATCCGGATTTCCGGTGAAGAATGCGTAAAAGGCGGCTACACTATTTCCGATATGCAAACAATAATTCCGGATCTGGTTGCCGCCGGTGCGGATATTATTAACGTATCTTTCGGCACGCACGGCAATCCCGAAGTAAATACCGACACGCCCAATGCCAGTGCGCCTGTGGAATACGGGCAGGGTTTTAAAGCCTATTTGGCGCGTAAAATTAAAGAGGTGACCAATGTGCCGGTTATTTCAGTCGGACGTTATACAGACCCGTTTGTTATGGACGAAGTCATTGCCCGCGGTGACGCGGATATGATTGCCGTGGCGCGCCAGCATCTGGCCGATCCTGATTTCCTGAAAAACGCCATTGCCGGACATCCCGAATACACTTTTGAATGTCTGGCCTGCAATCAGGGATGCATCGAGCGCCTTTCAATAGAGCAATTACCTATTCGCTGTGCCATTAACCCGCAAACCGGACAGGAACTAATCTACCCGGAAAAACCAGCTAAAATCAGCCGCAAAGTATGGGTTGTTGGCGCAGGCCCCGCCGGTCTGACAGCCGCTTCCGAGGCGACACGTTTAGGACATCGTGTCACTTTATTCGAACGGGAAAAGCAGACAGGCGGAAATGTTCTCTATGCGGCAAAAGCTCCCCACAAGGAGGTTTACGCCAGATACATAAAAACACTTACGGCAAAGTGCGCAAGGCAGGGCGTCGAAATAAAAATCGGTACGGATGTCACGGAAGATATGATCGAAAAAGCGAAGCCGGATGTTGTTATTCTGGCCATTGGCGCGGATAAAACCGCCTGCCCTGCCGAAGGAATAAACAGTTCTGTCGTGTGTGATGCCTGGCAGATTCTAGATGGAGAAGTCGCCCCCAAAGATCATGTTTTAGTTATCGGCGGTGGCCTTGTGGGCATGGAGACGGCGGATTATTCTGCGCGAGAAAGGTATCAAAGACATAACCGTGGTCGAAATGCTGCCCACCTCTCCTGTTTTGCCGCAAGCCGCACACGGTCAAATGTTGCATCGGCGTTTGCGCGCGACAGGCATTAAATTAATGTTCAGCACAACGGTAAAACAAATCGAAAAAGGCTCTGTTATCGTCACAAAAAAAGGCGAAGATCAAAGATTAGAACCCATCCATCAGGTTATAGTTGCCATCGGCGTTACGCCCAGAAGTGAGTTGAAAGAAATGCTGGCGAAAAAAGGAATTCGTCATTTTATTGTCGGTGATGCGTCGGCGCCCCGCCGTATTATCGAAGCGACGACGGATGGGGCTAAGGCCGCCTGGGATATATAAAAAAATATGAGGTAATCTTATGGATTTACGTGAACGCTTTATTAAAACCAATGGGATAAATATGCACGTGATGGAAGCAGGGCCGCAAGATGGTCCGATGATTATGTTTCTGCATGGCTTTCCCGAATTCTGGTATGCCTGGCGCAAACAGATCGATTATTTTGCCCAAAAAGGTTTTTTGGTCGTTGCTCCTGACCAGCGCGGCTATAATTTGAGCGACAAACCCAACGGTATTCTCTCCTATAAAATTGATGAACTGGCTAAAGATGCCGTAGGCCTTATTGACGCCTACGGACACGAAAAGATTTTTCTGGTCGGCCATGACTGGGGCGCTTCCGTTTCGTGGTGGGTAGCCCTTAAATACCCTCAGCGTATCGAGCGCTTGGTCATCATGAATGTTCCTCATCCCAAGGTTATGGCCAAAAATCTTTTTACCAATCCCCGGCAGATGCAAAGAAGTTGGTACATTTTCTATTTCCAGCTGCCGGGTGCAGTGGAAAAATTTGCCTCGGCCAATAATTATGAATGGCCCGTGCAAATCTTGGCAAAGTCGAGTAACGCGGGAGCCTTCACACCGAAAGAGCTCGAAGAATACAGAAAGGCCTTCATGCAGCCGGGAGCTTTTTCCGCCATGGTCAACTGGTACAGGGCGATGATTCAGTCACCGTCGGAGCCGCCGGCAAGCTTTAACGTAAACATGCCCATGATTTTTTTATGGGGTATGAAAGATATCGCACTGCTTCACGAAATGGCCGACGACAGTATGGTTTACTGCAATAAAGGAAAATTGACCAAGTTTCCCGAAGCAACGCACTGGATACAGCATGAAGAAGCCGAAAAAGTCAATAAACTGATGGAAGACTTTTTCACTCAACAAAAATAATTCTTGATGTTTACCCAAAATAAGAGGTAGTGCCCCTAGTATATATCCCTGGTCGGTTTCGTGATATTTACATTTTTAAATTCGTCTATGGTTCCAGGAAGACTTAGGCATAAAAAGCTCGCGTTTATTTCAACACGAGCATAAATAGCCAGATGACAAAGGCAAATCATTTGTCAGTAAAATTCTTCAATACCTGAAGTGCTTTATAATAATTATCTAAGCACAAAAAAACAACCATAATAATTCCTGACATCAAATTTGTCAGGACGTAAGCATAGCATCCATAGTGATGCTGGTATTAAGTACTTTCGATACCGGACATCCCTCTTTAGCTTTTTTAGCTGCCATATTGAAAGCTTCAATGGATGCCCCGGTATTTTTGCCTTAACATCCAGATGAACGGCGGTGATAGAAAATCCCTCACCCTGTTTTTCGATGGTTACCGTTGCTGTTGTATTGATGCTTTCCGCCGTGAGTTTTGCCGCTCCCAATATTCCGGAAAGAGCCATGGAGAAACAACCCGCATGCGCTGCGGCAATCAGCTCTTCCGGATTCGTGCCAACACCATTTTGAAAACGTGTGGCAAATGAATATTGAGTATTGGATAAGACACCACTATCTGTGGTTATTGATCCGCGGCCATCTATTATTCCGCCTTTCCATTCTGCAGAAGCTTTACGTTTCATTTTTGATCTCCTTTCTAATCTTATTTTAATTTTTGGTCAGCCAGTGCCGGACAAAACTGCATACTATCTCAAATTGCCCATCTTCACTTCCAAAAAAAGCAAAGTGAAAAAAGTCAGGCTTAACTATGATAAATCAATATCATTTTTTTCAACAGCCTCTCCAGCCCAGCGATAAAAAAACAGCTTCCTTTCTTTTTTCTGACAGATCGTCGTGCATTTGGAAGATAACACAAAATTTTTAATAATATATTTCCTTTTTAAGTATTGTCAACAGAACAAGACTTTTCAGGAGCATCTGGCTGGCAAAAATAAAATTTCAAAAAGTTTCTTGACGTTTGATAAGTTTTGCAGGAAATACAAAAAAGTAAATTTGACCTCTGGATTTTTTATGCCGGTCTACCAGCTACATTATAACAATGAATTATAAGGAGGCAGTTAATCATGTTCAGCCGCAACGCAGCCGTTTTAGTCATCGTCGACATTCAGGGCAATCTGGCCCAGTCCGTGTTCGATAAAGAAAACCTTTTCGCTAATGCCATAAAATTGATTAAGGGCTTTAAAGTTTTTAACCTGCCGATCATTGTCACCGAACAAACACCGCAAAAGTTGGGACAAACAATACCTCAGATCTCCGCAGAACTGGAAGAAATCAAGCCGATTGCCAAGGAAACTTTCAGTTGTTGGGCAGATGTCCATTTCCGCGAGAAGCTTGAAGCGTTAAGCCGCAGGCATATAGTTCTTCTGGGGATTGAAAGCCACGTTTGCGTCTATCAAACCGCTCTTGATCTTATTTCCAAAGGATACAATGTTCATCTGGTTGCCGACGTCGTATCTTCGCGCACTAAAAATAACCGCGATATCGGTATAAACGCGATGAAAAGCGCCGGCGCGCAGCTTGCCAGCACGGAAATGGTTCTCTTTGAATTACTGCACACTGCCGCCGATCCCCAAGCTAAGGATATATTCAAAATCGTGAAATAAACTGCGTAAGTTTAAACTTAAATTTGCAGTGTATGCCAGGAAGCATTTGTTTCTTCCTGTACCCGAGCATTTAGCAATTTTGGAGGGCATGTTTTCTTTAAAACGGTATTCCTCGAAGACCTTGCAGATAAAAAATCTCACGTGCTGATGGAAAGATGGCACCTTGGCTACAAACACGTTCAAGCCACACAACTCTCTAAATTACCGTCCTCTAGCACCAGAAACTGGAGACATTAGATTTAAGTGTTTAACGGTATGGAGTAACTTCGCCGTTCCGTTGAATTGTGTATAGTTGTGTATTGGGGGCTGAATACTGTGATGTAGTGCCCCGACAGGTTGCATCACCCGCAGGTACGATATTAACTTGAGGCGATTTTACAAATTTGCCTGATAATTGGGCAAGGGTACAGGCATTTTCTAATGTCGGGTTAGCCGCCAGATAAGCCTGACATGCTGTGTAATAACTTTTCAATTCTGCTTTAGCTTGACGGTCGTATACTCTTGTCCTGTAAATTGAGTACTCTGGAATGATGAGGATTACCCCAAGGATTATAACCATGATAATGATCATCACTTCAACCAATGTAAAGCCTTTTTGTTCTTTCTTACGGAAAATCTTTAACATAATGCTCCTTCACTTTACTCATTAACTCTTGTTTCCGAGCAACCAACATACCAACTCTAATAAATATACTTCTCCCGTTAAAAATATTCAAGATTAACATTATCGTTCTTTCTGTTACTCCCTTTCCACCCGCCTAATCCTCAATTCTGACAACAGCCCGCTTCTAAACAGTAGTAGGTGCAACAAACACTTGATTGCTTATTCGTCCGCTTTTGGCGGACTCACTGCAATGGCAAAAGGCGTTACTCCTTACGCTTCATCAGGCATTTGCCGGACTAACGCTCTTTGCGTTTTGCGCCGAACTCTGCGCAGGCGCAAAGAATTGCTGACAACCGAAACGGAACTCAAGGCCATCGCCGCTGCGGCAAACTCCGGATTCAGCAGGATGCCGAAGAAAGGATACAAAATACCTGCGGCAATCGGAATCCCTATAACATTATAAAAGAAAGCCCAGAAAAGATTCTGCTTGATCACCCGCATGGTAGCGGCAGATAGATTGATCGCCTCCGGCACGCCCATCAAATCATCACGGATCAAAGTTATATCGCCCGCTTCAATCGCTACGTCCGTTCCGGCCCCAATCGCAATACCAACATCAGCCACGGCCAGCGCCGGAGCATCGTTGATGCCGTCGCCAACCATAGCGACAACTTCGCCTTCCTTTTGCAGTTTCTTAATTTCATCCGCTTTGCTGCCCGGTAGGACTTCCGCCAGGACACGATCAATTCCTAATTGAGAGGCGACAGCCTGAGCCGTACCGGCATTATCCCCTGTGACCATCGCCACTTTCAAGCCCCGGCGCTTCAGTTCGTAAATGGCCTGTTTTGCTGAATCTTTCGGTACATCGGCAAGAGCAATAAGACCAATAGCAGTATTTTCCCTAGCAACATAAACAGCCGTTTTCCCCTCTAGTGCAAGCTTAGAGGCCGCTTCATCCAAAACTGTAGCTGAAATGCCTTCGGTTTCCATCAACAGACGATTGCCGATGAGACATGATTTGCCTCCCAGTATGGCTTTTACTCCCATCCCGGATAATGCCGTAAATTTATCTGCTTGAGCCACGGGGATTTGATCGTCTTGTGCTCGTTGTAAAATCGCCTGAGCCAGTGGATGCTCGGACATTTTCTCCAGCGCAGCGGCCGCAGCCAAAACTTCTTTATTACTGAAACCGCGGGCGGTAGAAACATCGGTTACCACGGGTTCGCCACGCGTCAATGTTCCTGTTTTATCGAAAACGATCATAGAAAGCTGATGAATTTTCTCCAGAGCCTCGCCGCCTTTGATTAGGATGCCTCTTTGCGCTCCCAGGCCGGTGCCTACCATGATCGCTGTCGGCGTAGCCAGGCCCAGCGCACAAGGGCAGGCAATAATAAGCACCGAAACAAAATTGATTAAAGCACGGGAAAAATTGTTATCGGCGGGAAAGAAATACCAAATGAGAAATGTAATAATGGCAATGACAAAAACAGTGGGAACAAAAAAAGAAGCAACTTTATCTGCCAGCCGCTGGATGGGTGCTTTGGAGCCTTGCGCCTCTTCCACCAGGCGGATGATTTGCGCCAGAGCAGTCTCTGCGCCCACACTCGTGGCGCGGAAGGTGAAACTACCGGATTTATTCATTGTGGCGGCAAAAACCTTCTGTCCGATCTCTTTGGTCACTGGCATGCTCTCACCGGTTAACATTGATTCGTCAATAGTCGATTGGCCGGTTAGAACAATCCCATCAACAGGAATCCGCTCACCGGGTTTCACCAGAATCACGTTATCTGCCCGCACATTCTCTACAGCAACATCCAACTCTTCACCGTCTTGGATCAGATGTGCCGTTTTGGGTTTAAGCCCGATTAACTTTTTTATAGCTTGTGAGGTTTTTCCTTTTGCCCCCGCCTCCAAAAGCCGGCCTAACAAAATGAGAGTGACGATCATTGCCGCTCCGTCATAATAGACATGGGGCATTACACCGCCTTTCATGAATAAGTGGGGAAAAAAGGTTGCCGCAACGGAATAGGCATAGGCTGAAAATGCGCCTACGGCCACCAGAGTGTTCATATCCGATGTTTTCTGCCGTGCGGCTTTGATCGCGCCGATAAAAAAACGACTGCCTACCCAGAAAACAACAGGAGCAGTCAAAACAAACATTGCCCAGAGCATCGTCTGACGGGGGATGAAATGCAAGAAGCCAAACCAGTGTTGCATGGAGCCGAAAAAAATAATGACGCTCAATACTGCGCCGCAGGTCACTTTTAACTTCAGTTCCCGTAGCTCCCTGGCACGGGCAGCTTCCGCTGGATCGGAAAGTGTATCTTTTAGTTCGCCCAGGAATTCATAACCGTGTTCGGTTACGGCTTTTGCCAGGGCCGGCAAACTTCCCCACCTAGCGGTATGAATCACTGTAGCCCGGGATGTAGCCAGGTTAACACTGGCATCCAGCACACCTTCAACATCTTTAAGTGCATTTTCCACCCGCCGCACACAGGCTGCGCAGGTCATTCCGCCGACGGTAATGGTGACTTTTTCTTGATCCGTTCCGGATGCATCGACAAAAGCCTCGTAGCCCAGATCATGGACTTTATTTTGTAGTGCTTTTATATCGACAATATTTTTGTCATATTCCACCTGCGCTTTTTCCGTCGCCAAGTTTACCGTCGCTCTGAGCACGCCGGGCGTTTGGTTTAAGCCTTCCTCGATACGCCGGACACAAGCCGCGCAGGTTATACCGCGAATGTTAAGCGTTACTTTATCCGACAACTTCGTACCCTGCCTTTTTTATCGCCGCGGCTATTTTTTGAGGATCAACCGGTTTTACTTCCTCGTAGGTGGCCACACCGCTTTTTAAATCCACCTGAACATTTTTTATGCCTTCCAGAGCGCCGAGCGCTTTGGTTACCGCCATAACGCAATGCTGACAACTCATTCCCTTTATTTTAATACTTTTCATCTTATTTCTCTCCTTAAATAATAAAATTTAGCATTCTTAATTTAAGGATATTTTGCCTACAAGCAAGATTAATAATCAATATTTTTGGCATTTTATTCACTTAAGCTTAATATTTTCTTCTTACTTGCTATTAATTTTATTCTGTATTATGGCAAAAAAAGGGGGGAAATGATTATTCGCTGCCGTGGCGTCAAAAGTAAAAAACATCTCGAATATTTTGCCGTTTCGCAGTCCATGGAATTGGCGTTTTAATTTGCTGGCGATTGTGTTTGCAGTTAATAGTTTTCTAATGATAATTGTGGTGTCGGAGTGCTTAAAAAAATTGTATATGCTTACTTAATCTCTATTTTGGTCTTTCTCGTTATGACTAATCCGGTGGCTGGAGCGCAAAAAGATATGAAGGCAAAAGTTACAGAAAACATTAATGAGGAAATCACGCTGGGTGGGGGCTGCTTTTGGTGTTTGGATGCTATTTATAGAGAAATCAGAGGGGTAGAAAAAGTTCTTTCCGGCTATTCCGGAGGTTCGGTCGCTAATCCGACTTATGAAGAAGTGTGCGCAGGATCGACAGGGCACGCGGAAGTTGTGCAAATAACCTTCAATCCCCTCATCATAACGGCGGAAAAGCTACTCCAGATATTTTTCGTCATTCATGACCCAACGACATTAAACCGTCAGGGAGCCGATGTCGGTACGCAATACCGTTCGATTATTTTCTACCGTAATCAAAAACAAAAAGATGTTATCGATAAGGTCATGGGCGAACTTAAAAAAGACAAGGTTTACAAAAATCCAATTGTCACCGAAGTCGTTCCCTTTCAATCTTTCTATGCCGCTGAAGACTATCATCAGGATTATTACAGTCAAAATAGAGAGCATGGTTATTGCCGCGTTATCATTAATCCTAAATTGGAAAAATTTAGGAAAACATTCCGCGATAATTTAAAAAAATAATCGTTCTTAATAAATCCGGATTTCTTTTACGGTCGAAAACATGTTCCTGCCTACTACCGCTTCTGAATTAAAAAAATTAACGTGGGATAGACTCGACATAATTCTTGTCACCGGCGACGCCTATATTGACAACCCCTATATAGGAGTTGCTGTTATCGGTCGGGTTCTGTCGCATGCCGGGTATCGCGTAGGAATTATCGCCCAGCCTGATATTAAAAGCGCTGTCGATATTAGCCGTTTGGGAGAGCCGGCATTATTCTGGGGAATCACCAGCGGCTGTATGGATTCCATGGTCGCCAATTACACGGCAACAAAGAAAAAAAGACTTGCCGATGATTTGACCGCCGGAGGGAAAAATAATCACCGTCCGGACCGCGCCGCGGTCGTTTACGCCAATCTGATTAGACAGTATTTTAAAAATACTCGGCCACTGGTTTTGGGTGGCGTCGAAGCAAGCCTGCGTCGAATCGCCCATTATGATTACTGGTCGGATGCCATCCGCCGCTCGATTTTATTTGATGCCCGCGCCGATATTCTTGTTTATGGCATGGCCGAAAAGGCCATACTGGAGGTGGCACAAAAACTGACGAGCGGAGAAGACACGAAAAATATCCGCGGCACTTGTTATATTGATTCCACTCCTGTGCCCGGATACATTGAATTGCCGTCTTATGAAAAGGTTGTAGCCGACAAAAAAGCTTTCATCCAAATGTTTAATACATTTTACCGCAATAACGATCCATTAACTGTGCGCGGCTTGATTCAACAGCATGGTTCCCGCTATCTCGTCCACAATCCGCCTCAACCTCATCTGACAGTTGAGGAATTGGATCAGATCTACGCTCTGGATTTCACGCGGGACGTCCACCCCTATTACAGTGCACAGGGGAAAGTCAGGGCTATGGATACAATTAAGTTTTCACTGACAACACATCGCGGTTGCTATGGCGAATGCAATTTTTGTTCAATCGGCCTGCATGAAGGAAGAACAGTAATCAGCCGCAGTGAGCAATCGATAATTAATGAAGCACGCCAAATTACCGCTCGGGCTGATTTTAGAGGATATATTCTGGATGTGGGCGGGTCAACGGCAAATATGTACGGGATCGACTGCCAGCGCAAAAAAAGCCTAGGAGCCTGTGCAGATAAACGATGCCTTAACCCGCAGGTTTGCGTGTCCCTGAAGCCGGATCACAGCCGTCAGATCAACCTTCTTAAAAATTTGCGTAAAATTAAGGGCGTAAAAAAAGTATTTGTTGCCTCCGGTATTCGCTACGATTTACTGGGGGCCGATAAAAAATATTGTGCAGGTTACATGCAAGAGCTCGTTTTTCACCACATCTCCGGCCAGTTAAAAGTGGCGCCGGAACATATTTCTCCCAGCGTCTTAAAGCTGATGGGCAAGCCACAAGCGCAGTCACTTATAAATTTCCAGCGGCTTTTTGAAAAATATTCAAAGGCTTCGGGACGCAAACAATTTCTGACATATTATTTTATCGCCGCCCATCCGGGATGCACTGAAGAAGATATGCGTGAGCTGAAATCCTTTGCCACCAAGGAGCTGAAAATTAATCCGCAGCAGGTGCAAATATTTACGCCTCTGCCTTCCACTTATTCCAGCCTGATGTATTGGACGGAAATTGATCCCGCAACCGGCAGGAAAATTTTTGTCGAAAAGAATATGGCGAAAAAACAGAAACAGAAAGATATTATTACGGGAAAAACGAGCAGATAATTTTAAACTATTTCCATTCTTTAGATTACTACTTTCACCTACAAGTCCGCACATTTACAATGAGATAGAGGCCAACAATTACGGAAAGAAAAGTTGAATAATCAATTTAGAGATTTATTTACTGAATTATTGGCTCCTCGACGTATTTTAGCATATTGAAATAATTTATTTGACAAATAATATCTTCTCTAACATGTATAGCTTCTTATTATCATATGAAAGATTAATGGAGAGGCACTATCTAGCAATGTCCCCTAAACGCCATTCTAAATTGACAAAACATACTTCTCAAACGGCACAAGCTTTAGAAAAAAAGCAGAAAGCAAATAAACAAAAAAAATATTGGGCATGGATTTTGCTGACAATTATTATATTGTTTACAGCAGCTGTTCGTATCCGCCTTCTACAAATACCTCTAGAACGTGATGAAGGCGAGTTCGCCTATATGGCACAACAAATGCTCCAGGGAATACCGCCTTATTTGCTTGTGTATGCTATGAAGCTCCCTGGTATTTATGCTGCCTATGCCCTCGTGATAGCAATCTTTGGCCAAACAATCACAGGCATTCACCTTGGATTGATGTTTATAAACTCTGCCGCTATTTTTCTTTTGTTTTTGCTGACACGCCGATATTTCGACGATATTGCTGCAATAATCGCCGCAACAAGTTATGCTTTCCTCTCATTGAGTCCTTCCGTATTGGGAACATCAGCACATGCGACACAATTTATCGTACCTCTCGCGCTTGGCGGGACTTTACTTTTGATAAAATCTCTTGATTCCGATAAACTTGTTCTACTGTTTCTTAGTAGCTTATTGTACGGGTTAGCATTTATTATGAAACAGCATGCCATATTCTTTATCTCTTTTGCCTTTCTTTACTTCAATTTAATGACAATCAAAACACGACCAATTAAATGGAATTTGTTAGTAATCGGAAACATCATTTTCTTCATCGGCTCTACGCTCCCCTTCTTTTTTTCTTGTATCATTCTTTATAATGTTGGCATTTTCTCCAATTTTTGGTTTTGGACTTTCACTTACGCAAGTAAATATGTATCCCAATTGCCTTTCTCTGAAGCAATACAAAATTTAACAAATATGGCACCTAAGGTTATCGATACATGGAGTTGGATTATTGCGGGAATTGGCGTTTCTGCTGTCTTTTGGAATCAGAAAGCGAAATCAAAGTGGTTGTTTTTATGGGGATTTCCCCTTTTTTCTTTCCTCACGGTTTGTCCGGGATTCTATTTCCGCAGACATTATTTTATCACGTTGCTTCCCGCTATAGCTATGCTTGTTGGTGTAGCCACAATTGCTTCAATCCAATGGCTATCACATAGAAAGATTGCTCCTATTGTACAAATTATTCCTGTTTATATCATGATAGCGGTTCTTATAAGTCCTGTTTTCAAAAACGGAGATTTTTTTTTCAAAGATTCGCCAGTTGAAGCATGTCGATTAATGTATGGTCGCAACAATCCTTTTCCAGAATCCATAGAAATAGCAGAATATATTAAAACACATACAACGAAAGATGACCGTGTTGCAGTTATCGGGTCGGAACCCCAAATTTATTTTTATTCTAACCGAAAATCTGCAACTGGCTATATCTATATGTACGATTTAATGGAAAGTAATAATTATGCGTCTAAAATGCAACTGGACATGATCAAAGAAATTGAAACATCCCGCCCAAAGTATGCTGTATCGGTGATGTATCCCACTTCATGGTTACAAAAACCAAATTCTGATATGTCTATCTTAAAATGGTCAAATACATACTTTAAACAAAACTATATACTGATAGGTCTTATAACTAGCATTTCTGAAGATACCTATAAAGCATATTGGGATGAGGATGCTAGAATAAATAAACCTTTATCGTCATTTAATCTATTTGTGATGGAACGAAAGTCGAAATAGCAACTGCTCCAAGGATATTCCCACAATCATTCTGGAGGCAGAACTTAGTAGCTAAAAATCACCCCTCAACAAGTGCAGATTTTTACGCCCTTGCCTTCCACTTATTCCGCCTTGATGTATTTTACCGGAATTGATCCATTTACCGGCAGGAAAATATTTGTGGAAAAGAATATCGCGAAAAAACAGCGGCAAAAAGATATTGTTGTGAGGAAAACAATTAAGTAGACGAAAATAGTGTCATAGCCGGCCTCTTGGTCCGAGGTCTGTCAGGTGATTTGGCAATCCAGTTTTTTTGTCAAGCTTCTCTTTCTTACTGAAAAAATCATCTCAACCCTTTGTATTTATATGCCGCACTTCTAATGGTAATGAATAGTATGGTCTATACTTTCAGAAATTATTCATCGGACAAATTTAAGCTTTCCTTTACCGAGAAACTATTGTAGTCAAAAAGATAAAAATTTCTGTTAGGGCAATAGAAGAACAATGGCAGGGCGAGGTTAAATGAACGCCTGGATAATTTTAATTGTTATTCTTATCGCACTCGGTCGTCAATTCTACTTAAATGTCGATCAAATCGAAAAAAAGACAATTTTCAGAATACGGGTTTTTATTACTGAAGCAATTATTACAAGTATCGTGCTAACAATTTTATTTTACATTGTAAAATGGATACTCAACCTATAAAATTAACCTATAAGAAAAGTTTAGTCGCTTTCATTGATATTTTGGGTTTTTCTGATCTTGTCAATGGAAGTAACTCTGATCCCGAAAAAAGAAAGAAAGTCGAAAAAATAGTAAATTTTGTCAAAGATATTATTTTTGTTCAGGAAAAAGTCCTTCGACCAGATGATCCATTTTATTTACAAGTATCATTTATTTCTGATAGCATAGTGATATCCACTGACGCACCAAGGTCCGTAAATGACTCGCGGTTAATCAATGTCTTAAAGTATGCGGGCAGCGTTAGTCTGAGCCTGTTGGCTATTGGCGTTCTTTGCCGTGGCTCAATAGTTATTGGCAATATTTTTCATCATCGAGAATCTAATTTTAATACAGTTGTTGGTTCTGCTCTTGTTAATGCCTACAAGTCAGAAAAATCAGTTGCTATTTATCCTCGAATTGTCATTGATGATGCAACATACAAACTTTGGGAAGAATATTTATCAAATGAACTTGATCCCGAGTTCTGGAAAGAAATGCTGAAACTTGATCAGGACGGAGAGTGGTTCATTAATATATTTCACCGTATCTTGCTTTCAGAAATTCAATTTCTTTTCCCTCATGGGCCAGAAAGTGATGACATACTCAACCAAGCAGGCAATTGGATAATTGACGGTCTTAATAAATCAAATTCCCAAAAGTATTCCATAAAAACCAGGCGAGTTTGTGAAAAATATAATTGGCTGCTAAATCAGTATCTTCCATATGCCTCAGCCGATTTTAAAAAGCTCGTAATCAAATAAATATGTATGAAAAATGGTTCAATAGGTCTTGAACCCTTTCAATTGATAATCTTCACTCACTCCACCATGCAAGATCATTTGTTAGTAGGTGAACAAAATGGGCACAAAATTCGGGGGCAGTATTGAATTATAATTGCGAACTCCCATAGAGAGCAACTTACCCGGCGAATGCAGGGCGGCAATCTCTACGATGTCTCAGATACGGCCGTATTTATCTTCCAGCCTTTCAATATCATCTTCGCCGAAATACTCTCCGGTTTGCACTTCAATAATTACCAGATTTTCGGCAGAACAATTTTCGACGCGGTGCTTCACTTTTTTAGGAATATCCAACATACTGCCGGCGCGCAAAGAAATATTTTTATCGCCGACAATTGCTTTCCCTTTACCGGAGACGACAAACCAGTGTTCGGAGCGCAGCTTATGACGCTGCAAACTCAAAATGCCGCCCGGCGCAATAACGATTCTTTTCACTTTATGGTCCGGGGCATCGGACAATACTTCAAAATATCCCCAGGGACGTTTATTAGTTGCTTCCATTCGGTCAACTCTTTTTTTATTTTTCGTAACATAAAATTAAATTAATGAAAAGGCCTCTTTGATGCCATTTCTAAATCAAAGATGATATTGAGGCGGCTAGGCGGAGGCGACGAGGCGTATTGTACATACGTTGAGGAAGCCGACAACGACGCCAACAAAGATAGCGCTTTGATGTAGAATTGGAATAATGCTTTTATGGACTCGCTTTAACCGCCAATCTATGGTAATCATTGCTAGAACTTTAAACAGAAAGTGTTATAAATTCGTAATATACTTCATAAGAATGAAATCCTTAATGCGGAGAAACAAATATGTCATTAAAAACTATTACCATAGGTAAAAATGTTAGTCGTCCATTATTATCTTTTTCGCTATTTCTAATATTTATTGGTTCCGTTATATCTTCCAAATTTGATTCTTGGTACGCGATAATAGGTGTTATCTTAGCAGTAGCAGGTTGCTACCTCAATCAGCTCTCGATCAAGTGGGTAACAGAAAACTAGAATGAAAAACAAACACAACTGGATTTAGCTTCCACTGGAAATCCCACCGCTGGAATCTTGCAGGAAATATTTTCATGAATGTCAACTATACTTTGAAAAGAAGCAGAAAAAGAAGGAAAACAATTTCTCTGCAAATCGGCAATAACTCGGAAGTTACTATTTGCGCGCCACACTTTACACCCGCCGGTGAAATCAACCGTTTTGTCCGGGAAAAGCAAAACTGGATTCAGAGAACAATACGAAAGCAGACCTCGCTTCGTCCTAAAGAAAAAGAATATATTACCGGCGAATTATTTTATTATTTAGGTGAATCTTTTCCTTTGGAAGTTTTCTTTGAAGAAAGTGCCCGCAGAGGGCTTGTTTTTTGGCGCGGTCGGTTTTATCTTAATTCTCCGAAGGCGGAAGTTGATGGTAAGTCTTTTTTTATTTCCTGGTATAAGAAAAAAGCCGGAGAATATTTAAGTAAACGTGTTGAATTTTTCAGCCGTCAGTTCTCCCTTCAGCCGCGGCAGATAAAAATAACTTCAGCAGGCCAACGCTGGGGGTCATGCTCGGAAGATAACAATTTATCGTTCAGCTTCCGGCTGATTATGGCGCCGCCGGCAGTGATTGATTATGTTGTTGTGCATGAACTGATGCACATCAGGGAAAAAAGTCATTCGTCGAGATTTTGGAAATTAATAAAGGCGGTTATGCCGGAATATAAAACACATAGGCACTGGCTGAAAGAAGAGAGCCCTAAATTTATTCTTTGATCCGCCTTGAGAAAGGATTGAACAGTATTTTTTATGGAAAAATTAGAAATAATTGATTTTCAGCATCGCGAACTTCTCCAAGACAGTTTTAAGCAATTAAATTTGCCGATTTCCGACTACACTTTCGCTAATATTTATCTCTTCCGCAAAATCAGTCATTATGAATTTCTGACAACGGATTGCGGCTTATTTATTTGCGGCAACAACAAACAGGGGCAGCGCTACGTAATGCCTTTAAACG
The DNA here is from genome assembly GCA_963730275.1 of uncultured delta proteobacterium. Classification (GTDB taxonomy): domain Bacteria; phylum Desulfobacterota; class Syntrophia; order Syntrophales; family Smithellaceae; genus UBA4810. The sequence goes on from CAVSRI010000031.1 coordinate 106,521, forward strand.
ATCTGCGCAGTTGCGATATGCAGATATTCGGGGACGTTTTGATTAAGCAGGGTTTTTTCTTCCCTGTACCACAAGAATGGCTCTCTTTTTTCCCCACTGATAAATTTGTCATAACCAGTAACGATAGCGAATTCGACTATATTTATCTGACCGAAAAAATGGCTTCCTTCAAGGGGAAACAGTATACGCGTCATCGCAATCACTTAAATCAGTTTTTTTCTTCATATCGACCGCAGGCGGAATCCATTGGTATGAATAATTTGAACGACACGATGAATATTTTACAAGAATGGCAAAACGATTCTGGATTGGCGCAGGAGAAAACAGACTTTGAACAGTGCAGCGAAGCCCTGCATAAATTTTCCGAGCTTGCTCTATGGGGAACAATATATTACATTGATAAAGAGCCCGCCGGATTTATAATCGGCGAGGCGCTGAACACGGATACCTTTTGTTTACATTTTGCCAAAGCGTCCAAGAAATACCACGGTATTTATGAATTTATGTTTAACGATACAGCTAAAAAATTGCAATCTCAATATAAATACCTCAATCTTGAAGAAGATATGGGTAATGGGAATTTACGTCGGACAAAAAGCTCTTATGGTCCGGAAATGCTTTTAAAAAAATACTGTGTCCGCCTCCAATGATATAGAGAAGATTAATCAATGAACAGTCCGGTTGTTATTACAGCTTTGCGTGAAGGTGATCAGGGAATTATTCACTCCCTTGAGGGAGGCTCAGCCCTGACGAGCCGCCTGGCCGGTATGGGCATAGTCGTGAACGCCAGATTCCGCATTGCTCAGGTCAGCGGCGGCCTTATCGTAATTCAGGTGGCAGATACACGGATTGCTTTAGGCCGCGGCGAAGCGTCAAAAATAATAGTTTATAAAATTGATTCCGCCGATGAAATCTGCCTGCCGCCCATCGAAAAGGAAATCTTTGTTGCCCTTGCCGGTCAGCCCAATGTAGGTAAATCAACGGTGTTTAATATTCTTACCGGTTTGTCCCAGCATGTTGGCAACTGGCCGGGAAAGACAGTGGAGAAGAAAGAGGGAATCCATCGCGCCGATAATGTTTTAATTCGTATCGTGGATTTACCCGGAACTTACAGTCTGACCGCGTTTTCCGAAGAGGAAAGAGTTGCCCGCGATTTTATCATCAAAGAAAAACCCGACCTTGTTGTGCTGGTGCTCAACGCTGCGGCTCTGGAGAGGAACCTTTATCTTTTATCCGAGGTTCTTCTGCTCAATCGCCCGGTAATTGTGGCTTTAAATATGCTGGATGTCGCTTCTAACCAAGGTATCCAGATTGATACAAAAGCATTGCAGGATTCGCTGGGGATACCGATAATTCCCATGGTGGCTAAACGAAACAGCGGCATTAAAGAGCTTGTGGCGCAAATATCATCGCTCGCCTTATGTGACAATAAATTTCATCCGCAGTTACCGGAGGTCTCGCCCGACCACCAGCAAATCTACCAGGAAATATTGGGAGCAGTCCGGCCTTATATTCAGGAACCTTACACACCCGAATGGATTGCGATAAAATTGATGGAAGGCGATCCCGAAGTATCAACAATGGTGAAAAACAAGGCGCATAAATCCGCCTGGGAGGAGATACAGAATCTTCTCATCAAACATGAAGACGCACTGCACGCCGTTGTCAACGGCCGCTATGACTGGATTGAGAAAATGACCAGGGCGGCTATTTCCCGCTTTAAAATGGGGCAGGTACTGTTAACCGATAGAATCGATCATATTCTGACTCGTCCGGTCTTCGGCATTCCGGTTTTGCTGGCGGTAATGGCTGCGGTTTTTTTCCTTACTTATTCTGTCGGTGTTCCCATGCAGAAATGGATGGACGGCCTGATTCACCAATTTATTCAATTTTGTGAGCCATATACAACGGCTTTGCCTGCCTGGCTTCAGGGACTATTGCTCAACGGAGTCGTCGGGGGAGCAGGATCAGTGCTTACCTTTCTGCCGATTCTACTCATCTTTTTTGCGATCATGGCGCTTTTGGAAGACGTCGGCTATATGGCGCGCGCCGCCTTTGTTATGGATAGAATCATGCATCTGGTCGGCCTGCATGGAAAAAGCTTTATTCCGATGTGCCTGGGATTCGGGTGCAATGTGCCTGCCGTTCTGGGCGCGCGGATTATTGAGACGCGCAAAGCCAGAATGATTACTTTGCTTTTGATTCCCTTTGTTCCCTGCACGGCCAGGCTCGCTGTATTGACCCTTGTTTCTGCGGCCATCTTTGGAACTAATGCCGCTTATGTATCCTGGAGCATCCTGACACTGAACATTTTAGTTTTGGGGTTGGTGGGAACTTTAGTGAATGAGACGCTCCGGGAACAGGACGCGCCATTTATAATGGAACTACCAATTTATCATAGTCCCGATCCCAGAACTATTATGGTGGTGGTCTGGTCCAGAACACTTTCCTTCATCCGTAAAGCGGGAACAATTATTCTTGCTGTTTCTTTGCTGGTCTGGCTTTTATCTTATTTCCCTGCCAGCGTTGTGGAAAAAAGTTTTCTAGCTTCATTAGGGAAATTTCTACAGCCGCTGGGAGTGCCGCTGGGGCTGGATTGGAAAATGATTACCGCTCTTTTAACCGGTCTTGTAGCCAAAGAGAATGTTGTGGCCACATTGGGGGTTCTTTATTCTGTAGGCGCAGAAGGTTTGGTTAATGTTCTGCCGACGGTGATGAGTCACGCCTCTGCCGCGGCCTTCCTCGTGGTAATGATGCTTTTTATTCCCTGCGCCGCAACAGTAGCAGTTTTGCAAAAAGAAATGAACAGCAATAAATGGTTTTACTCCACTATCGTGATAACGCTGATTGTTTCCTATTTAGGCGGCATTGCAGCTTATAATTTTGTTAGATGGCTGGCGATATAGAGTAATATCCCGCTTAATTATACCCCGCGAAGTGTTTCTGGCTTCATTTGTTATCTTTATCCAAAGACCGTTGTTTTCTTCTCTTCTTAAATTCACCGATAAATTCTTTGGAGGAAAGATATTTATCGGCAAAGGAAACGATGAAGGATTCTTTATATTTGGGCACAACAAGGGTGAGCGGCCACATGTGCTTTTTGATAATGTCCTCTTCAATTTCATTTAGAGAAAAGTGTTTTCTGGCATTGGCCAGGGCAATTGCAGGATGTTCAATGCCATGAAATTTTTCCCGGGAAAGATCCGGCACATCGTGATTACGCCAGTCGTAAAGGAAAAAATCATGAAGGATCGCTCCGCGCGCCGCGGAGCGGTAGTCCAGTTTTAAAAATTTGCATATACGGTAAGATAAATACGCGACTTTCTGCACGTGTTCGTAAATTGAAGAATTGTGATGAAAGTAATCTTTGAGTTTCATGAATTCTTCGTGTCCGTCTATGTCTTGAATTATTTCGTAATATTCATGTTCAAATGGCTGGCGGCCATTCATCTCTATGATGATCTTACCCTGGATGGATTTCAAAAAAGTATTAATACCGCTTTTAATTTTATTGTTGATGCTGTTATTGATATACCTGTTCAGATACGGGAATGCATTGCGGAGCCTCTGAAAAGAATCAACAATCCTTTCAATTTCCAGGTTGCTCAGGTTAAAGTATTCTGTATACAAGTAGGCAATTTTCTTTTGGAATTCCGTGATCGATACTACTGAAAACACAAAATCGATTGAATAATAGATCAGGAACGTGAACGCCGCGACTTTAATGTGTAAGATATCCAGTGTAAGTATATTGCTCAAAATTATGGGATGAATAAATGTCACGAAGGCAAGGGCGAGAATTGTCCATAATGTTGAAAAGAGCAAACATACCTTCCCCTGTAGATTAAACTTATTTTCCGAATAATCCCATAACGTCAATTTAAATATCTTTTCGGAAAGAAACCCAACGATATATTCAATGGTGGTAAGCGTGAGGCCGAATATAATAAACCGGGGCACAAGATGCCAGGTCTGCAAAAAATATTGAAGGATGATGATAAAAAACGCGCCGATGCCGTAGAGGGGGATGAAAGGCCCGTACAAAAATCCCGCATTGACGAATTTCTTTTGGGTTAGGGAACGGTAAATAACCTCGATGATCCATCCCAGGAAGGAGTAGATCGCGAAAAGCACCACATAATAAAATATGCTTATACCGTCATCTGTCATGATGCTGATTTTTATCATAAGTGAACGCCTTTGCAAAGGGAGCAAAAGGGAAGAATCAGTTTCCAGAGCTTACCATGGAATTGTAGCCGTGACGACGACAGGGCGGTAAAGAAAAAGATTTTTGCGGATGAAATTGTTTTGTTGTTGGAAATTTTCGGATGAATTGCAAACGTACGTTATAACAAGATTACTCGCGCGCGCAAATTCAATGTGTTCTTTACCGGCGTAACAAAAATTTTGATCGTCATACCGGGGGCTTTTGGGGTCAACTTCGGGAATCTTTTCTACTAGAACTTTGGGCTTCGTCCACGGACCTTCCAGTGTATCCGCGGTTTGATACAAGAGTTGATTGCCGTTGTTTTGCGGGGATAGGTAAATAGCAATCCATTTTTTATCATCATCATGGTACCTGACGCTTAACTCGGAGACACTGGCGGCAAGAACGATCTTAGCCTTGTCGGGCACAAGCCCTTTTTCCCATTTTCCGTCTTTGTTTAAGTATTCCATGGAATCAGCAGGATCATCCAATTTGTCGATGGGAATACGCGCCAGGATATTGCCGGAGATCTTCGCTGTTTTCTTTACAGAGATATAAAGCGGATAAAAATAGACATAATTCTGAAAAACGACGGAGGCCGGGGCAAAAGCTTCAATTCCCGGCAGTATTGCGTCTTTTAAGTCAATATAATCGACATTCCATTGAAGGGGATCCGCCAATGTATAATTTTTGATTCGGGCAATTTTGTGTCTGATTATCTTGAAGTTTAATGGTGCTTTTAAATCCAGCATAGCTTTTACAACTAACAGAGGGACGTACAATACATTATTAATAATAAATGGGTCCTGCGGCCAGAGCCATTCGTTTTCACCGAAGGCCGACACAAATTTCCCATTTTTCTTTTTCAGATAATAGTGAATATGGAATTGGTTATTTTCCGAACAGGTGGAGATGGCCAGTGTTGTTCCCATGACGACATCCATACCAATGCGGTCTTTCCTGCCTTTTTCGTTGGCAACAAACGTATCGCCGAAAAGCCACAAAGTACGTTCTTGATCCAGCTTGATGGAGTAGGCACCGTCACCGCCGTACCAGCCGTCTTTATCCGGGAAACTGGGCAGGCATTGGGCTGGTGAGAAAGCAGCAGAGTACTTTCCTGTCCAAACAGGTGAGCAGGCAGTAAGCCCCATGCTCAAGATTAACAGGATAAGCCATGTTATTTTTTTCGCCATAATCAATACTTTATCATCATATAACGGCGTTGTGCAACCGAACGACGAATTAGGGTAAGCCGTGTTTTCCGTCGCGCAGCGGTGAGAAACATCGGCTTCACCCGTTGGTTGGGCATAAAACCATTTTCTATTCAAAAGCATTGGCACCATAGTAGGCCTTCACTCTTTTCGACCTGCTAAAATAGGCTAGCCATGAAATAGGGATAACTAAGCCCGCTAAAGTGCTAATCTTAAACTTGGCGATCTCTAATGAATTGGGCAACATGTTGAAGTGATTCATCACAAGAAAAACTCCAAAACTGGCTATGACCACTACTAACCAAACGATTAATAACTTTGAAATCTGCTTGGGAACAATAGGAGCACGAGTTTTCAATATTTTGATTATTTGAACCTGAATTAAAACCAAAATTACAGCCCAAAAGACACCTATGACAGCAGAAACAGTATCTTGGCTGCTTGTGTTTGTAATATGCATGAATGGGTTCGCTACGAGTGCGATGGAAACTAGCACTACGTCTTTGATTATTATAATTAAACTTAATATGAGACAAAACCTACAGAAACTTAACCATCCGCCAAACTCATTAAGTGGTTTACTCACCTAATTACCTCCATTTTTTATGCCCAACAATTAATATACGAACTTCGCTTTTTTCGAATATTTTAATAACAATATAATGCAGTAAATTATCTTATTCAAGGCAAAGGCATTTTTTATTTCCCCTTAAAATCCGGCGGCCGTTTTTCGATGAAGGCAGTAACGGCTTCTTTGAGATCGTCTGAAGTCATAAGCACCATATTCTTTTGTATTGCGGAAGCCATACCGTCGTGAATATTCGCGTAACGGCTGTAATTAAGCACTTCTTTTGTACAGCGGATGGCCAGCGGCGCGTTTTGGGCAATCTCCGCCGCTAATTTTTTTGCAGCCGCCATCAGCGCGTCTTTATCCTTGTAAACGGCATTGACTAAGCCCACTTTTTCCACTTCCCGTGCGGGATATTCCGCGGCAGTATAGGCCATTTGCCGGGCAAAACCCTGTCCGACAATTAATGGCAATCTCTGGAGTACGCCCATATCGGCGACAAAACCGATCGCCGCTTCTTTGAGACAGAAGCTCGCGTCTTCAGAGCAAAGGCGGATATCGCAGGCGGAAATTATATCCAGTCCACCGCCGATACAGCGGCTGTGTATGGCCGCGATTACCGGTTTGGGGCATTCTTCGATGGCGTTACAGCAATCAAATAAAGGCTGGGATCTTTCCACGGATTCAATAACACCTTTGGCTGTTCCATTGAAACCACCAGCGGCTTCTTTCAAATCCAATCCGGCGCAAAAAATTCTCGCCTTACTTTTGAGGACAATCGCTCTTACTTCGTCCATAGTTCCCAGTTTCCTGAAAACATTTGCAATCTCGGAGGCAAATTCCAGAGACAAAGCATTCAGGCTTTCCACTCTGGCGAGAGTTACGTCCGCAACATGATTTTTGATTTCCAGTTCAATAAACTTATATTTCATACATCCTCCTTCAGGTTTTTTTATTTGTGAAACTCCAATTCTGAAAGCGAAGTCCGGCGTATGCCAGACGAAGCGTATTGGAATTGGTAAGTTGAACAATCCCGCAAAGCGGAGGGTACTCCGAAGCTTGCTTTGGGGGTACCCGTGGGTTTTTCGTATTAATGTGAATTTAATATTCTAAATTCGGTATTTTGTCCAATGAATATCTTATTGCCAACGGGGACCGATTGTTATGAAAAGCACTTTATATTCAAGTACCTAAGCCAAGTAGCGGTATGATTTGCCTCCGGGCAATAAAAAAGCTAACTGCCGGTCAAAATAGTTTGAATTAGAAAAATATTTTTGGTAGGGTGAAAAACATTGGGGACGAATGATTGTTTGACCCGCGCTTCGAGAATATTTGTATGTTTTAGTAAAAACTGCTCCTGAATATTCCCGATGATGGTATCCTCCCTGTGGGACTATTTTCTTGCGAAAATATCTATTACCCGGTGATGGATTGCCTTTTTCAGGGATTATTTTGGACAGAAATGACCATAAAACAAAACTCATAGAAAGGATGGAAAAAATGAAAATCGAAGATGTAAAAAACGTATGTGTGGTTGGGGCCGGAAACATGGGCCACCAGATTTCTCTTCTTTGCGCTATTTACGGTTACAAAACAAAGTGTTCGGATGTTATTCCGGAAATGCTCAAGAAGGCCGATAATTTTGTCAATAACTATCTTCCCGGAAGGGTAGAGAAGGGAAAAATGACGAAAGAGGTAGCTGAGGCAGCGCGCAAAAATATTTCTTTTACCGGCGATATGAAAGAGGCAGCGAAGGATGCGGATTTCGTAATCGAAGCAGCGACGGAAGTTCTTGACCTTAAAAAGAAGATATTTGCCGATCTCGACAAATTCGCGCCTGCTCACGCCATTCTGGCGACGAACAGCTCATTTATCGTGAGCTCTCGCATTGCCGATGTTACCAAGCGTCCGGATAAAGTCCTGAACATGCACTTTTTTAATCCGGCGCTGGTAATGAAGCTGGTGGAAGTAGTTAAAGGTCCCCATGTTTCTGAAGAGAGCGCCAATATTACGATGGAATTAAGCAAGAAATTGGAAAAGGTCCCGGTCTTCATTAAAAAGGAAGTGGATGGCTTCCTGCTCAACAGGATTTTCCGAGTGATTTCCAGAGAAGCCCAGTGGATGCTGGATATGGGCGTTGCTTCCGCAGAAGATATCGATAAGGCCTGTGTTTTCGGAGCAGGTCATCCGATGGGTCCCTTCCGGTTGATGGATTTAACCGGTATCGATCTTACCTACATCATGAGTATGGAGGGCTTTAGAAAATCAGGCGATTGGGCCGATTTCCCGTCTCCCAGTGTTGTAGCGCATTATGTCAAAGGTGAATACGGAGAAAAAACCGGCAAAGGATGGTATGAATATAAAAAACCGGAAAAGAAATAGGCGGATAAAATTTTCTATTAAGTAACGGTAATAAAGGTATTTTAAATGCTTCAGAATGAGGATGGCAAAAAGAATTTCTTATTTTGAGTAAAAATAGAAAACGCCTGTATTCGGGAAAGTTGACAATGTTTTTATGGAAAAAATAATAAATAGTGAGGTGGTATATGAGTAACAGAGAAGTTGTATTTGTTGACGGAGTGCGCACCGCATTCGGCACTCTGGGACGAACGCTAAGGAACTTTACGATGGAAGAATTAGGTGGCTTAGCTATTAAAGGACTGGTGGCAAAAACCAAAATAGCCGAGAAGGGCACAGTAGACGCGGTTTTTTGCGGTTCGGCAATCGGCGCGACTTCCGCTCTTAACCCGGCGCGTTGGGCAACATTAGCCGGCGGACTTCCGGAGAGCACTTCGGCTTCCTATGTGGAGATGCAGTGCGGATCGGCGATTGACAGCATCAATCATGCGGCATGGAGAATTCTGGCCAACCACGCGGATATCATGATCGCCGGCGGCATGGAATCTTACAGCCAGGCATGCGCCAAATTTTCCATGGCCACAGAGCCGTATCGGATGATTCCGCCCTTCCCCATTGCACCATCCCTTTCTCCCACCAAGGATCCGGCGACCATGAATATGGGATTGACGGCGGAGGCCCTGCAGAAGATGTACAATATATCGCGTCAGGCGCAGGATGAATTCGGTTTACGCAGTCAGGTATTGGCAAAAAAAGCCATTGATGCCGGATATTTTGTTGATGAAATTATTCCGGTCATGGTTCCGCAGGGGAAAAAGAATCCCCCTATCGAATTCAAAGTTGACGAACATCCGCGCATGACTTCCATGGAGGCGCTATCAGCCCTGCCGCCAGCCTTTACGAAGGACGGAACTGTCACTGCCGGGAACGCCTCCGGGCGCAATGACGGCGCCGCCTTTGTTTTGATGATGACCATGGAAAAAGCCAAAGCGCTGGGTTATAAACCGATGGCGAAGTGGCTTGCCGGCGGTGATTACGGTGTCGATCCCAAAATCATGGGAATTGCTCCTGCTTATGCCGTTCCTCAGGCCATGAAGCGGGCGGGTTTGAAGCTTTCCGCTATGGACGTTCTAGAATGTAATGAGGCCTTTGCCGTGCAGAATTTAGCGGTTATCAAAGAACTCGAAAAGCAGACCGGCGAGAAAGTGAATATAGACAAATGGAACCCCAACGGCGGAGCCATTGCCTTTGGTCATCCTAATGGTGCTTCGGGAGCCCGCATTTGCCTATTCACCATGAAAGAACTCATCCGCAAAGGCGGTAAGTACGGTGTTTTCAGCTCCTGCTGCGGCGGTGGCTTGGGTGTAGCGACGGTTATTGAAAATTTACAGAAATAGAAAAGTGCAATTGAGTTATTAATTATTTTTGCGCTTATTAAAACATAAGCGTTACAAAATGTGTGTGTTTCCAATATCTCCGTGGCGGTGTCCGCCACGGAGATATTGTTATGGATTGTTAAAAATCAATGGTAACAAGCAATAGTTTAGAAACGATGGAGAAATATGGCGGAAAATAATTAAGTGTCCCCAAAATTACACGTGGTTCTCCTCGCCAAGGGCTTTTCTTATTTTACCCAGCAGATATTCAGTGTCGAACGGTTTGACAATGTAATCTGCCGCACCCATCTCCAGCGCTTTCTGTCTGATCTCTGACTTAGCGACACCGGTAATAAAAATTACAGGGGTTATGGCGGTCAAAGAGGATATTTTTAAATTCTCAAAAATATGTATGCCACTACGTACGGGCATCATGATATCTAAAAGAATTAAATCGGGTTTTTCTTTATGGGCTGCTGCTATGGCCTGCATTCCATCAAAAGCTACAATAACCTCATAGTTGTTAGCCTTCAGTATAGAAGTAAGAAAGGATACGGTGTCTTGATCATCATCGGCAATCAGTATTTTTTTTGGCATAATTCGTTGTTCCTCCCTACTTCAATAGCGTGATACGTCTGCCAAAGGTAAAAAAACATGTTCTGAATAATAGTTATTAAAGGTAGCCTTTGAGATTGGGATGGTTTGCCGCAGCTCTGGCAGCTTGGAGATGTTCTAGTGTTTATGGCTTAGGTCATAGATAAATTTTCCTGCGAGGGCTTACTTTAAAAACTTAATCTTTTATTATTAATATTATACCAAAATAAAAACTCACGTCAACATAAGAAAAAATAATTGTAAGAAGCACGTAAAATGTCTGGTGGAAAAGTCATCAGCAGGTGATGGCAGATGAAACTGGAAGGGTAGCGTTTCCTGACAATTTTTCAGGAAAAGCTTCAAAGAATCGCTGGCAGTCTGGGCGTTGTAGAAGATGATGGTTGTAGTCCGCTGGGGTGAGAAGTGGCTTAAAAATTCAACGGTATATGAAAAAGGCGTGGGCTTCTTTTGTAACTCTTAAGGATTATTACTTAATTCATTCGGCAGTCATACCGTCTATCCGGTAAATTACTTGTCATACAAGAAAGCTGTAATAGCCTAAAATGAAAGCAGAACTCCTACATTAACGCCATACTCATTGGCTGTGCTCGACGGCTCATAAAAACCATATACGTTTACATCACTTGCTCCAAATGAACGGTATTCGTACCAGGGTGTTACTGAAATTCCAATGTCATTGGTAAATTTGTAAGTCACAGGAATTTCCGCGTAGAAGCCAATTCGGTTGCCTAAAGTGAAACCCATGTCGGGATAGCCGAAAGGTATTTTTGAAAAATAAGCGGTCGCTGTGCCGTAAACCATGAAATTAGCTGTGACGGAAGCGGCCATATTTAATTTTTCAGTTATATTGTAATCGGCTTTGATTCCCACGGGAATGTAGTGCCATCGATAATCTTCTTCATAAGTGAAAGTGTTGAACTCTGCAAGGTAATTAGGATCACCTCGCCACCAGTACTGGTAACCGTAGCCCAGATAAGGAATTAACAGGAAGTTTTTAGCTATGGGTATGGCGTAGCCAATATTTGCTTCAAATTTGAACATCCTGGCGGATTCATTCGTAAACTTTAACGGCGTACCGGACGGCTGACTTGCTCCATCATAGGTTATATCAGCAGCCGCATAGCTTAAAAATATTTTTGCATATATTGAGGACTTCTTTTTAAAAGTATAATCTAAATATACGCCCGGCAGCCATCCGTATTCCGTACTTTTGGCGGGCATGACCAAATCTTCTTTATAATCAAAATAAAAATAAGTCAGGCCCAACTTAATAGCTGATGGATTTTCAACGGGCACCGCGTTTTCCGCCATGGTCGGGGCACTGCAAAAAATGAAAAGTGCTATCACTAAATTAAAAATGAAAAGCGGTTTAAATATTTTTGCCATAATATTTCCTCCCTTTTTATTTTTACCATCTGGTGGAGATATTTTACTTTTAGGTAACCTTGCATATTAAAAAACATAAAACCTTAGGTGCGGCAAATTATTTCCTCATGATTTTTTATAGAGAGAATTTTTGACAATGTATTGACGGACTTTATCCGGCGTAAGATATCTTATGGATTTGTCTGCTTTGATCATCTCTTTCATTCGGGATGAAGAAATGTCCAGAAAGCTCACATGACGGAAATATATGGTGTGACCGGTCGGTCCTTTAAATCCGTCAATTTTTTCATCGTAAGTAAATCGTGCGGCAAAGTCTTTCGGCAGGATACCGTCCAATTTCATATTTTCATATCCGGGACGTGTCATCACAGCGAAGTTGCACAACAGCAGAAGTTTTTCCCAATCTTTCCAGGTAGTAATCGCCTGAAAAGCATCCTGCCCGACGATGAAGTATAGTTCCAAATCCTCCATGTATTTGTTGAGAATATATTCCACTGTTTCCACGGAATAAGATTTGCCGGCGCGTAAATTTTCCACGTCGGAAAAAGAGAAATTAACGTTGCCTTCAATGGCCAGACGAATCATTTGCTCGCGATGGTAAAAAGAGGTGATTTCGGCTTCCAGCTTATGCGGAGGCCGCGATGACGGGATAAAAATGATGCGGTTTAAATTAAAGATTTCCAGCATTTCTTCCGCGCCCCTTAAATGTCCGAAATGAATCGGATCAAATGTTCCCCCCAAAAGTCCCCATTTCATGTTCGCACCTGTCCGTTGCCGTAAATTATAAATTTTGTTGTTGTCAATTCTTCCAGCCCCATTGGCCCGAAGGCATGAAGCTTTGTCGTGGAGATGCCGATTTCCGCGCCTAATCCCAGCTCAAAGCCATCACTGAACCGCGTGGAGGCATTGACCAGCACGGTGGAAGAATTGACCTCGTTTAAAAAGCGTTGAGAATTGTTATAGTCGTTCGTTATTATTGATTCCGTATGAAGAGAGCCGTATTTTTCGATGTGAGCTATGGCTTCGTCAATACTATCCACGACCCTCACAGCCAGAATTAAATCGAGATATTCGGCAAACCAGTCATCTTCAGTCGCGGCTTCAATATTTTTTAAGATCGATCTGGTTCTTTCGCATCCCCTCAAGACAACGCCGGCTTTCTGCAATTTAGAGGCTACCTGTGGCAAAAACTTACGGGCAATGTCTTTGTGTACCAGTAAAGTTTCCACGGCATTGCAAACACCCGGACGTTGAACTTTGGCGTTGAAACAAATATTGACGGCCATATCCTCGTCGGCCTGCGCGTCAACAAAGATATGACAGACCCCCTTGTAGTGCTTGATTACGGGTATTTTAGATTGAGCAACCACGGCGCGAATCAATTCTTCCCCGCCGCGAGGAATAATCAAATCAATGTATTCATCCAATTGCAGCATTGCTGAGACAGCTTCACGGTCAGTCAGGGGAATTACTTGAATTGCATTTTCCGGCAGGGAACTTTGTCGCAAAACTCGTTGCAGGATGGAGGCGATAGCCAGGTTGGAATTAATTGCTTCGGAACCGCCCCGTAAAATTATCGCATTTCCCGACTTAAGGCAAAGGGCAGAGGCATCAACCGTAACATTGGGGCGCGATTCGTAAATGATGCCGATAACTCCTAAAGGAATACGCATCCTGCCTACCAAAAGACCGTTGGGGCGGCGCCACATAGAAGTTACCTTGCCCACAGGATCGGGCAATGCGGCCACTTCTTTTAGTCCTTGCGCCATTGATTCAATTGTGGCTTTTTCCAGAGTGAGACGGTCAATCATGGCCGGGGAAAGTCCTGATTGCTTAGCTTGGAAAATATCCTTGGCGTTTTCCGCCAGAAGAAAATCACGATTGCGGTCAAGTTCAACTGCCATTTGCAAGAGGGCATTATTTTTGGCTGCCGACGTTACATGGGAAATATTTCGCGCCGAAAGTCGCGCGTTTTGGGCGATTTGTTTTATTGAATTTTTTATATCCATGAAGTATCCTGATAGTTAACGAAACAAATTACTTGCATTTTTTCCAATTATTGATAAAAGCCGCCTCATTTAATGAGATTTGAGTAACTTTTTAAACGTGATATAAGCAATTTACCAATAATCAATAATTGTCTTAATTTACAGGACAATAATTTTTGTGTCAAGACCTTTGCCGGGGTAGAAAATAAATATGAACAGGATAAGAATTAAAGCTGGCAGGCGCGTTTACAAAATTATCAAAGATGGCGGTTTTGATTTAAATTCCGTTTCGACATATTATGGAGCGGCGGTAGGGCCGAGATGGTTAATTGCCAGCGGCTTTGATTTAACTCTCTTGAAAGGCGGGTTTTTAGGCCGTTCCAGAGCTGTTAATTTGGTTGGCTCCTCTGCCGGAGCGTGGCGTTTCGCTGCCTGGTTACAACCGGAAACTTTACAATGTTACCAAAAACTTTTAAATGCCTATATAAATACAAGATATTCCCGAAAAGATAATCCTTCCAGTGTGTTGGAGAAATTTACCGGCCTCGTTAATGAATATCTGGAAGACGATGCGTTGCCTTTTGCTTTAGCGAATAAAAGATATCGTTTAGCCATAATTACTGCCCGGTCACGCGGCCTTGTTCTTCAGAAATTCGATGGTTACAAAAATTGGGGTTAGCATCTTGTTATTTATTAAATTGCTTCAGCCGTAATAATATTTATCGTTTTGCGGAGAGGGTTGTGTTTTATAATTGCTCCATGCCGCCGTCCTTTTGTTTACAGCCGCAGTTCCGCGGCCGCTACGTAAGAATCAATGAAATCAATTTCAAGTACGCGATTATGGCCTCGGGAGCCATTCCTCTTGTTGTTGCCGGTGTGCGTAACATTTATGGCGCTCCGCGCGGCATTTACCGTGATGGCGGGCTCATTGATTATCATCTTACACACCAGTTTGCCGCTAAAGAAAACGAAACAGTTCTTTTCTTTCATCATCAGGAACGGATCATTCCGGGTTGGTTAGATAAAAGGTGGGTGCGTCGTATGCCTGATGAGGAAACATTAAGCAATGTCTTGATGGTCTTTCCCACGCAAAGTTTTGTGGAAAAACTTCCGGATGGAAAAATTCCCGAGCGCGCTGATTTTCTCACCTACCTTGATGATCAGGAAACAAGAATTAAAAATTGGCACAAAGCCGTGGAATTGTCTGCCCCGCTGGGTAATGATTTTATAGAACTGGTGGAAAGCGGCAGGCTCAAGGATGTAGTGGAAAAACTGTAATACCACTCCGCTTTCTTTGGCTAACTTTGCTGGCAGTGTCGTCGGCTTCCTCAACGTATGCACACAATACGCCTCGTCTCCTCCTCCTTGCCGCCGCGTTATTGTTGAAACTCCAATTCCGAAAGCGAAGCGCGGCGGAATTGTAAGTTGTAATGAGACTCAAATTTCAGAAACGCAGTGACCTGAAATTTGCAAGTCGAATTATGCCGCTTGGAAGTGGTGAACAATCCCGCGAAGCGGAGGGTATTACCCGTGATTCTTTGAAAGCAAAATGGTATAAGATTGTTGCCAGACCCTATTAAAACTTTGATTTGATGAGTTAAAGTGGAACTAGAAGATAAAGTTTCCAGACTGAAAGAAATATTCAAAGATTGTGTGCTTTGTCCCCGCCAGTGTCATGTCAACCGCACTAAAGGAGAACTAGGCTATTGCCGCTTACCGGCACGGATAGTTATGGATTGTGCGCTGGCGCATCACGGCGAAGAACCGCCGCTATCCGGCAAAAATGGTGCGGGCACAATTTTTTTCTCTTCCTGTAATTTAGGTTGTATCTACTGCCAAAATTATCAAATATCTCACAATGCCTGCGGCAAAGAGCTTACTGTAAGGCAATTGGCTGATATAATACTGGATCTGCAAAGACGCCAATGCCACAATATCGAACCGGTGACACCGACACCGCAAACACCGCTGATTATGGAAGCCCTGCTTTTAGCCCGCACGCAAGGATTACAAATTCCCTTTGTTTATAATTGCGGCGGCTACAAGAATCCGGAAATTATCAAATTGCTCGCCGGCATGGTGGAGATTTATTTACCGGATTTTAAATATGGCCTGGAAGAAGATGCTGTTGAATTATCTGCGGCGCCGGGCTATCCGCGTTTTGCTCTGGATTCTTTAAAAGAAATGGTGCGCCAGGTAGGCGATGATTTGAAGATGGGGATATAATGTAGCGAAGAAAGGCGTGATTGTCCGTCATCTGGTATTGCCGGGGAAAATTGAAAATTCTAAGGAAGTTTTTAGATTAATTAAAGAAGAAATATCTTTGAACGTGCCGATCAGTTTAATGTCGCAATACACGCCGATGCCCAAAGTCCGTCACCATCCGTTTTTAGGACGGAGAATCAACAAAGACGAATATAAGCAAGTTTTGGATTATGCCTTGAAATTGGGCTTTAAAAATCTTTTTATCCAGGAAGTAAACGAATACAAGATGACGCCTGATTTTGACCGCGAAAATCCTTTCGATTAATTGTAACGAAAAAATCAGCCGGAGTAAACGATCGGCTGGATTGCATTGTTAGCCTAAGAAACATCTATATTCGATTTCTACGACTTTTCCATTGGATATACGGAATCGTATTCCTTCTGTGTCATCGTGAACATCGAGCCAGTCACCTTTTTTGCATGCCTTGGAATTAAAGCGTTTTTCGATACTTTCTGCTGTATCACCAACGTGAAAATTTGAAATAGTTGTCCATGAAGGACTTGTTATGTTAACTTTTGTAATTTGATAGTGGTCATTATCGCCTTTAATCGTCGATATTCCGATTCGAAGTCCCTCATAAATAAGTTCCCTGTATTCATAATCATAACTTGAACCTGTTATCCGCTCGCTTTTAAGCTGACCTATTGAACGCAAGTCTTTCAGCGATTTCGGTAGGCGTAATGCAGTGGGTCCACTGTAGCAAGCTATACCTTCTATCCATCCGCAATCAGCAAACGTAATAGAACTGATCATAAATAATGAAATGAATATAAATAAAACATACATCAAATAGTTTCTTCGTACAGTTGATGATTTCATATTAATAATTTCTCCTTATTGTGGGCTAACAATTAATATACTTACTTGGTATTTTCCGATTTTCAGTGCAATTTTACTTTATTTTGTAAAAAATGAAAAGAGAGGATTGTATAGTGCTTGACTAGTATTTCTACGGCATATCAAAAACGCTTACTCCGGCCGGCGGTTGAAATTGAAACATTTTATCCGTAAGTCCGTTGTTGATGAATATATTGGAAAATTTTACCGAGGTGGAATTACCCAAGACATCATCGAAGCTAACTTGCAATATATAAAATTTGCTTTTATCCACGGTGATTTGAATGGGATTGAGAATAGTATTTTTTCCCAGAGGGGTTAACAGCAATAAATAATTTCCATTGTTGTCCAAAGCTTTAGGTTCGGCATAGGTGATGGAAAAATCATCCTTTAATTTTCCTAAACCGGATAGAAATCTGATTAACGCTTTAGACTGAAAAACATTGTCCGCTTTTTGCCGATAGGCCGCCTTTTCCTGCGGAAGGTAAAGCCATGCCGTACGTTGATTAATTACCAGTTTTTTTGCCTTGGGTTTTGTATAATCCCAGAGCATATTCTTCGGATTCTTGAAAAAAACGCTGCCCTCTTCAATTTCTGTCTTTTTTATCGATTTGATGGTTATTTCCTGAAGAAAATTAGCCTTAAAATCTTCCGTTTTCTCGTAAGTGTGCTGTAATTTTTGGACGACATCGTCGATGGGAGGAAGTTCTTCGGCCAGTACAATGCCGGGCAAAAAAATTATTAAAAACAGGAGAGCAATTGGC
The DNA here is from genome assembly GCA_963730275.1 of uncultured delta proteobacterium. Taxonomy (GTDB): domain Bacteria; phylum Desulfobacterota; class Syntrophia; order Syntrophales; family Smithellaceae; genus UBA4810. The sequence continues at coordinate 124,097 of CAVSRI010000031.1, forward strand.
CAAAAACGAGCTGTAATTGCTGTAACTATTTCATTTGCCTTAAGAAAATTTTCGCTTATTTTTTTATAAAAAAAATCAAAAAAAGAGGTCATAAGTGGCACATTTTTTTCTAGTGAGTTTATATCTGCCTTTTTTGGTTCCTTATAAGTGGCGATGATAACAGGGTATATTTTAAAGGCCTTGATTTTATTTAATATTTATCTTGCTCAAACCTTAGGCAATTTGGTGTAGAATCGCGCCAAATACGGATTGGCGGCAATTATCAACAGTGATATCAACAGCCTTTTCCACAGATTTGTGGAATACAAATCCAAGTGCTTGTATCCAAGGGGAAAAATCTACAGTCATCATTTTTTGGTATGCCGCTAGCCATGAATCTGGATGCGCCAGCCAAATTCATCTTCCTTCAATCCATATTGGATTTGCAGGATTTCATTGTATAATTTTTCGGCCAAAGGACCTGTTTTTCCACCGTTTATCAGATGTTCTTTTCCGCGGAAATAGATTTGACCGACCGGTGAAACAATAGCCGCCGTTCCCGAGGCAAAAACTTCTTTGAGCGTGCCCTTTTGGGAAGCGGCGATGATTTCATCTATCGCGAGCGGGCGTTCCGCAACCTTTACTCCAAAATGACGAGCCAGTTGAATGACAGAATGGCGAGTGACACCCGGTAGAATTGTTCCGGTAAGCGCGGGAGTAATCAGTTCATCGCCAATCAGGAAGAAAATGTTGCTTGTTCCGACTTCTTCCACGTACTTCTTTTCCCTGGCATCAAGCCACAGAACTTGGGTATAGCCCATATTTGTGGCAATGCGGCTGGCGTAGAGACTCGCGGCATAGTTGCCTGCGGCCTTGGTAAAGCCTGTACCGCCCGGAGCCGCCCGCACATATTTTTCGGAAACGAAAATCTTTGTCGGCGAAAACCCTTGTGGATAGTAAGCTCCCACCGGTCCGACCACAATGAAAAACAGATATTCATTGGCCGGATGAACTCCGAGTGCCGGTTCGGTGGCAATCATGGTCGGGCGGATGTATAAAGATGTGCCGGCTCCGCGAGGAATCCAGTCTTTCTCCAAAACAACGAGTTTTTTCAGGGCATCAAGGAAGATGGCTTCATCGATTGAAGGCATGCAAAGCCTCTCCGCGGATGAGTTCATTCTTTTGATGTTTTCTGTGGGGCGGAAAAGAAAAATTGCCCCGTCCTTGCCGCGATAAGCTTTCAATCCTTCAAATATTTCCTGTGCATAGTGAAGGCACATTGCTGTGGGATCGAGTTTCAGCGGCCGGTATGGTTCTATCACGGCGTCATGCCACCCTTTCCCTTCTTTATATTTCATGTTAAAAAAGTGATCGGTAAAGATTTGGCCGAAACCGAGTTTTGATTCATCCTTTGGTTTAGCTTTCCTCTTTTTTGGGCTCGCCTTAATAACCTTAATTTTCATACATGCCTCTTAATAGAGCTGCCTTTACAATAGTGTTTCTCAGGCTGCTCTCCAATAAAATTAATATAGTGCAGCAATTCTTTTACATATCATTAAATTAAATTACGATCAAGGGAGCGATATTGAATTGCTTCGGCTACATGAGCTGATTCAATGCCTTCCTTGTTTTCTAGATCGGCGATGGTACGGGAAACTTTCAATATCCGGTTTACCGCCCGGGCGCTTAATCCCAGTTTTTCAATGGCCATTTCGATGAGCTTATGCGAATTTTCATCTATGGGGCAAAAATTCCTTATTTGCCTTTCCGTCATGCGGGCATTACAAAGAATATTTTTAGTACCGAACCGCTTTTTTTGCAATTCCCGCGCATAGTTTACACGACCTTTAATTGTCGAGGAGGATTCCCCCAATTCTTTGTCGGAAAGGGCCCGATATTTGACCGAAGGCACTTCGATATGCAAATCTATTCGATCCAATAACGGCCCTGATATTTTGGCTTGATACTGCCGAATTTGCTGCGCGCTGCAGCGGCAGGTGCGAATACGATCGCCAAAATAACCACAAGGACAGGGATTCATGGCGGCAACGAGCATAAATTTTGCAGGGAAAGATGCTGTTATCGAAGAACGAGTAATTGTTATAGCGCCTTCCTCCAATGGTTGACGGATAGCTTCCAGTGCGTTTTTTTTGAACTCAGGTAATTCATCCAAAAAAAGAACTCCCAGATGAGCAAGGCTTATTTCACCCGGCCGGGGTATTTGACCGCCTCCAACCAAACCGACATCAGATATTGTGTGATGCGGCGAACGAAAGGGACGTACAGCAACTAAATATCCGTCTTTATTCAATGAACCGGAAACGGGAAAAACTTTGGTTACTTCAATCGCCTCTTCGAAAGAAATGTCGGGCAAAATCGTGGGCAGCCTTTTTGCCAGCATACTTTTACCGGAGCCCGGGGGGCCGATCATCAGCATATTATATAGTATTTAATTTAATAATTTCCTTATAGCTTCGTACATTAATATCAATCAAAATTAATATATTGCGTAGCCTGAATGAAATACTTGTTTTCTTTAAACCACTGTATAAAAAATATAATATTGAGGTACAAAATGCAAGTCCTAATCATAAATAAAGATGGTATAAAAAATATAAATTTAAACAGAAGAAAAACCATCCATGAACGATGTCTCGATTGTAGCGCTTGGATTCCTAAAGAGGTTACAGACTGTACTCTTACGCAGTGTTCATTGCATCCTTACCGCTTGGGGAAAGGAAAACAAGATGCAGCAGAAAGGCAAAAAGCTATCCGAGCATATTGTTTATTGTGCATGAATGGGCAGATAGGAGAAGTGACAAAATGTCCTTCTATAAATTGTTCTTTGTTCGCATACCGCAAAGGTGGATTAGAGAGAGCAATAACATCACCTTCTTTTGAGAAAATAGGCAATACAGAGGGATCATTTTCAATAAACGTGGGTGCAATGAATAGAGCCAAAGGGGAAAATCAGTCGTGTATAAAAACAATGCCTATATGACTTTGGGGAGATTGAAATAGCGGAAAAACCAGGTAATGTCTTATAAACATTTATTCCTTCTATAGAGATAATCAATATTGCTGATGTAAAAGACCCGGCAGAGCTTTCTGATCAAGAAGCTTTAGATATAAAAGAAAGCATTGAATTTGGCTGATTTATAAAAAAAATTTATTTATTAATAAGAACAACAGCTTGTCTTACTTTTTAAAGAAAAAACATAAAAAATATTCACAGAAATAAACTTTTGCTCGGTATTTTTTCGTTAATGTATATTGAAAGGGGATTTTTTATGAACAACAAGTATTCAAAACTTATTAATAAGAATAAAGGCTGGCCGGCAGACTTAACGACCATAATAGTGTTTTTTTATGAATGAAGAATCCGGAAATAATTTGTTCAAAGGCTTACTGAAAAGAAGAATTAAAAAAGATTCTTTACCTTTGGAACAAAGATATGAAACTCATAAAGCTGAAGTTCTAGCTAACCGAAGTCCTTCTTATCAATTACCACACAAGAAGCAAGTTGGAAAAGGAAAAGGAACTTTTATAGAGCGAGATTTGTTTGAGTCAGATGCATTCTTAGCGTTGAGAGGGGTTGCTCCGCAAATGCTGATTTACCTTTTGGGAAAACGTTTTTTTAAAAAAACCCGTCGAGGGAAGTTTTGCGAAAACCAGAACGAATTAACTCTAAGTTACGCCGAACTAAAAAAACTCGGTGTTACTCAACCAAGAGCAACGCGTGGTTTTGATGAGCTGCTTGCCAAAGGATTTATTGAATTAAAGCATCAAGGCGGCGCTTATCAAAAAGATCAGAGTGTTTATGCTTTATCCAATCAATGGCTACTCTGGAAAAAGGGAGCTGTGTTTTCCAAGCGGCCAACTGTTTCCAAAAAGGGCTTTCAAGGCGGTCAAAAAACCAAAACAACATACGAAAACCTTGCCCATGCACACATACGAAAACGTTCCTCAATAGACAACTTTAGAGCAACGAAAGCGTTGGCAGGATAATTAGATATAATTGAGTATAATATCAAGTGCTTATAATGGAAAATTGGGCGAAGTAAAAATCAAAATTTAAAGCAACGATTCCGTATGCGTTTACATGATTACCATATCATAGAAGCTTGGTTTTGCTTCTTGATCTTGGTTGAATATCAGTTGAATAGCATGGAGTAAAGAAATGAAAGTTACATGGAGTGAAAAATGATTACTGCTAAAACAGGAAAAAAACAGCGTGGGAAGCCTTTCTCGAAGGGGAAAAGTGGTAATCCAGCCGGACGTCCACAAGGGAGCAGGAACAAAGCTACCTTGGCTGCTTTGAACTTATTGGAAGGCGAAGCTGAGAAGTTGACACGTAAGGCTGTTAGCCTTGCCTTAAAAGGCGATACTACAGCATTGAAACTATGTATTAGCCGTCTTATTCCTCCGTGCCACGAACGGCCTTTGGAGATGAACTTGCCGGCAATTTTGAATGCTGAGGATTTGCCAAAATTAACCGCTGCTTTACTTGAAGCAGTTGGCCAAGGAAAAATAACACCCAGCGAAGCTTCGACTCTTTCCACGCTAGTCACAGCCCATGCTAGAAGTCTTGAGATGATGGATTTTGAGAAGCGCTTGGCCGCTCTGGAAGCTATTAAGGACAAGGGAGGAAATTAAGACAATGAATAAGAATACAAAAAAACGATTAACCGAACTGGAAAGCCAGAAAGTAATAGAGTCACAGTCACTTTTTCTAATTATGGATTTCGGTGGCAAAGATGAAGATGCAAAAGTAAATGTTTACTCGCGCCATTCAATGGGAAATGACAGCCCTAAAGTAAGACAGCAGCCTGATGAAGATGCTGACAAGTTTTTTGAGCGAGCCAAAAAAGAGCTTTATGGTGAGGACGCAGAAAAACCTGGCGTCAAACTTATGATCGGTTGGTGTGAATAGCGAAACGTTCAAATCAAAAGATTTTGGTTTACCCAATTACTACCGTTTTTTTGTTCCTTTTGATGAGCTCAATACGGAATTCAACAGACAGGTTTCCAGCCAGAGCTTTTTGAAGTCCAGAAACAAAGGCCAAATTGGGGGTAGGAACTGCGTTTATTTATACCGTCTTTTGCCAAAAAAGCTCATATAGAGGCAGTTTTTTCAGTCGATTCCCTGTTATTAAAAAAGCCCTTATGGCGAAAAAATGCAAAAAATCGTTTTAATCGGGCAAAATAGATTAATATATTAATAATTACAATATGTTATGCATTTTCAGGCATGACTAAATATTAATAACAATTAATAACAAATTATAATATATTATAATATAACAAAATATAATAATAAAAAGTCCACATTAAACTGAATTGATTAACGCAAGGATGCTTACGGTGAACTTGGCGAATATCAGCGTGCCATTGAGGACTATAACGAGGCCATACGCCTGAAACCGGATTATGCTGTGCCCTACAACAACCGAGGGAATGCTTATTTAAAGCAGGACAACAAAAACCTTGGCTGCCCTGATGTGCAAAAGGTGTGGGCATTGGGAAACTGTAAAGCGTTAAAACGGGTAAAAGGTAAGGATGACTGCCTTGATTGAGATTTGTCTTGTAAGAAAGGATAGCCCAATTTATTTACTTCTGCATATTAATTGTTGGAGGACATAATTATGGCAAAACAAACGGTCAAAGAATTTAAAGAAGAACTGTATAAACTTTTCGATCAACGTGTCTACTGGCTCGTCAACTCAATTGGAGGGAAGAAGCTTGGTAAGCCACCAAAATTCACTAGCAAAACGGTCTCAAAAACTATAGCAAACTTGCAGAAAATTGCATTAAAAAGTATCACTGACACACTCGCAAAAAAAGAATTTGGTAAGCTTGCTGAAAAGAGGAAACAATGGCATTTAAAGAATAAGGGCTGGGGAATAGAAAAAAAGAAACAGAACTTTGAAGTTTGGTACACCAAGAATATCCCATATCGAAATTGCATTTATATTTTTTGGAGCAGTAAAAATGGGAAACATACATGTCTTTATGTTGGAAAAACAGAAAGAGGAAAAGGTAGACCACAAAATCATTTTGATAAACGCTGGTTTGGTTCAGTCACAAGAATTGATATATATTCTGTGCCATCTGCTTCTCAAGTGATGAAACTGGAGTGTTTAGCAATACATCGGTTCAATCCGAAAGTGAATAAAAACAAAGCGCCAGAAAAAAAATGGTACAAAAAATGTCCCGTTTGCGAGGTGCTCTCACTTATAAATGGCGAACTCAGAAGCATCTTTTCATTAAAAAAGAAAAGATAGAGTATCCGACAAACGGTTCACAAGAAGTAGTGCATTGACGGATACGTTTCAAAAAGTTATTCTGTACTCTATTGAGTAAGAACATCAAAGGTCAACTTAAATCTGATTTAACTACTAATCGGACACCTGCTTATGATTACGGATAGAGTTTCCATTATTATTGGCGATAAAAAGTCGCACTATAGTGCGATAAATAAAGCAGTCAGAATTATAAAAGATACATATAATGGTGAATTTAATGTCAACGACCTAACGTCTCTTGATTCATTCTCACCTGAGGAAAAAGAACATCTAAGAAATATATTTTCTTATAATATTACTGGAGTAATTGCTTGGGAACACAGCTTCTATTTTCAAGAAGGTATTTGGAAGTACGAAGAATCAGGTTATAATTATGAAAAAGCAATGCGGGATATATTGCAGCTGCTGAATACCAGCACGACTTCGATCGGCGAAAAAGTCTACACTAATGATTATCGGCTCATAGAGAACCTCTGGCGTGGCTGGAATAATTTATGGGACGATGAAGTAGAAGAAGTCCAGGGAAAGAATCGTCTATATGAAGTAAATCCTGATGCTATAGAGTTTATATCTCATAATCTTAAAAGTAGAATCGGTGACTTTTGTATTTTTAATTTTGAATTTGTTAAAACCTTCATGGAATCATTAAGCGATTATCACGCAAAGCGAGTTTATGATTGTATAATGAAATGAAAGAATCACGGTCATAATTCTTGATAACAAATCCATCCTGGTCTGTGTGATAATGACTTTTATTGGATAGGATAAATTGTTCTTAGATATTTTATCTTTTTATGTTATTTTATTCGCAGTGAAAACATATAAACCAACCCAAATATTGATTGCGGCTGAGAAGGAAGAAAGTATTGGTACTGCACTTGCCGAGGCCTTAATGAGTGCCGGGTTTAATGCAACAATTGTTGATAAGTCTGACAGTCTGTTTTATGAATTGAGAGGAGGATCTTATTCTGTTCTTATTCTCACAAACAATACTCTATCACCCGAAGAAATTATTCAGATGACCATCCAGATTAGATACTTTCACAAAAACATCAAAATTATTGTACTGTCGGGCTGGGTCGATGATGGATTCCCCGAAAGACTCATGAAGCTTGGTGCTTCTAAATTCTTTGCGTTACCAGTCAATTTAGAAGAACTAACAAAATACATTCAGAATATAATATAAGAAATGGGGAAGTTCGCAATAATTATCTAAAAAAATAGAAAGGCTGAAACATTTTCGCTGAGAATCACTTTGTCCTTTTAATCAGACATTAATTTTTACGTCTATGAGGAAGTTGCCGATAAAAAAGTTCCATTAAAAATTTCAAGATCGCTATCCGCTGGAACCATTACCTATAGCAAGTTCTGTCTAATTAATATTAACTTTTATTAAAAACTGAATATACAACGCATTATTTCGTTGCTTTCACCTACAAGTCCTCAGTTTTTGATAACGTATAGAATTGAGGATTACCACTCGAAAGAGAGTAATAATTAAACTAAATAGTTTAAAAAATATGCAAAGATGGAATACAATAAAATACTTGAAAATATTGAACACCACAACAGAACAGCAGTAAGAGCAAATTTACTTCCTGCCCATTTTTCAAACATTTTTTTATCCTTAAAAGTAATATAAAGGTAAATAACGGTATTAATTAGTATCGTTATTAATCCCCCCACAAAAAACATTTTTACAGTTTTAAAAAAACGACAACCGAGAGCGCCAAGAAATGGTATTATAAAGAGTGCGAATGTTAGCAGTATGTCTTTTCTTTTAACTTTCATTCTAAATTTTTCAGAAAGAAGTAATGTTTCACCCCCCAGATTTTTTATTTTCAAATTCTTTTCTTCAATAATTATAACAAATACTATAATACCTAGTATCATAAAGGTCGTAAAAAAGTCAGCTATTGAATTTCCCAATTTGTCAATAGCTAAACAGTATACCCCGGAATAAGTTTTATATGGTGAAAAACCATGTATCCCTCCATTAAATATTTCACTTATATTTTTATGAATTAGCTCTGCATATTTTTGAGCAAGAATAAAATTCAAGATACTATTAAACAAAGGTATTATCGCTACTAGTAAAACGAAAATGACGTAGAGAGGCTTCATTTTTGATGAACTAATATTTTTCATGTAAATAACAATAGATTGATATAAAATAATTGTCAATGAAATGTTGATTACCACTTGAAAGGAAGTAAGCAAACCAAAATTGCCGGATGCTTGACTTCAGGAAGTTGTCAATAAAAAGTTCTCTTAACAATTTCAAAATCGCCACCCGCTGGAATCGTTGCCTATATTAAGTTCCTTCTAATTAATATTAACTTTATGTTATTAGTTAATATTAACAAATCATCATTTAACCTAATAATTTTAATAATTTATAATAAATTCGCAAGTTTGGAAAAATATTTATTTAATTTTTACTCTAAGTATTATATAATAATCATAAATATACTTAATATTGGAAAAGGTAACGTATATGGCAATAACTATCAGCAAAAAACAAAGCAATCCCAACCATCCGGCAAAAGGTTCATCTACGATTGTTGAACCGATCAGGAATGAGAGTGATATTAAGGCCATCAGAAAACTACTTTCTGACAATACCCGCAATCACCTGCTCTTTGTCATGGGGATTAATAATGGCTTACGGGTTGGAGATTTACTGAAACTAAAGATTAAAGATGTAAAGCATATGAAACCCGGCGACAGTATCAATATCAAGGAAGGGAAAACAGGCAAGCAAAATATCCTGGTCATAAATAAGACCGTTCATAAGGTACTGACGCAATATCTGACGGAGGAACAGCATTCAGATGATGAATATCTCTTCAAGAGCAAAAAAGGAGATCATCCATTAACGGTTCAGGCCGTCAACGCCTATATCAAGAATTGGACTTCTACGATAAATCTCAGAGGCAACTATGGGGCTCATTCTTTGAGAAAGACGTGGGGGTATATTCAACGGACAAATTATGGTGTTGGTTTTGAAGTGATCTGCAAGAGATTCAATCATCAGAGTCCTGCTGTTACCATGCGGTATCTCGGTATTACCGATAAGGAAGTCCAAAACATTCTGACGAATAACGAAATTGGATGAAAAATATTTTTTTCAAAATTGCTTAAAGTAGGTTATAATATATATGAAAGGAGGAGAAATACGTGCGTCCCAAGGCATATTCTTATATTCGCTTTAGCACTCCAGAACAGTGCAAAGGTGATTCCTTACGCCGTCAGACCGAGTTTTCAGAGCACTACGCAGCAGCACATGGGTTTGTGTTAGACAATAGTTTGAGACTTCAAGACCTAGGAGTAAGTGCTTATTCCGGTGAGCATCGAAGCGAAAAAGGTGCGCTTGGACAATTCTTGAAGTTGGTAGAAGCGGGGAAGATCGAAAAAGGATCGGTATTGTTGGTTGAAAACTTCGATCGCCTGTCAAGACAGGAAATCACTATAGCACTGCAACAGTTTCTTGATATTATCAACAGAGGCATAAAAATAGTGACTCTGATTGATAACCGGGAATACACAGAGGAAACCGTCGACGCCAATGTTGGAGAACTCATTGTTTCCTTGACGATCATGTCCCGCGCTCATGAGGAATCTGCTACTAAATCTAGACGCTTAACGAAGGCCTGGGAAGGAAAACGCAAACAAGCAAGCACGATGAAGCTTACTGCGCGCTGTCCGGCATGGCTTAAACTCAACAAGGCTAAAACTCAATTCGACATCATTGAAGACCGCGAAAAAACTATTTGTCACATATTCAATATGAAGCTTGCTGGGAAGGGCGCTATAACGATTGTTAAAGAATTGAACAGCACGCCGGGAATTTGGAAGCCGGGAAACTCAAACAAAAGAAAACACGGTGAAGGCTGGAGGGAGAGTTATGTTAAAAAAATTCTTCAGAGCCGATCAGTTATCGGCGAATTTCAGCCACATCGATTATTGAAAGGAAAGCGGGAACCAATCGGAGAGTCAATTCCTGATTATTTCCCGGCAGTGATTGATAAAGATGTATTCTATCGGGTTCAAGAACAATTCCGACAAAATAATCATAAGGGCGGCAGAACCGGCAAGATTAGTAATCTGTTCAGTTATATTGCAAAGTGCGGTTACTGCGGTAGTTCTATGGCTTTTATTAATAAAGGGCCTGCACCGAAGGGAGGGCAATATCTAGTTTGTGACCGGGCCAGAAGGAAAGAGTATCGATTGTTGCAGCTTCTCCATCAGATATGATGAGTTTGAACATTTAATTCTGACGCATTGCAAAGGCCTTCGACCAAAAGACATTTTAACCGAGAATGACAACACGGCCATAACCATTTTGAAAGGTGAGCTAGATGGCAAAGAAGGTGAATTAAACTCTATCACCACAGAGATTGAAAATATTGCAGATAGTGTTTCCACGACCCCAGACAAGAGAGTCCGCGTAATGCTGGAAAAACGGATGGCGGAAAAGTTTGACAAACGAGATTCTTTGAAGCAACAAATGAATCACATAAAACAGCAAATTGACACTTTATCCCGATCTTTTGAAGACACACAATTAACGTTGGACTCATTGAAGGAATTGCTGGCTTTTCTAAATATCGCTGAAACAAAGAAGTTGGTAGACGCGCGGCTCAAGCTGCGAAATGAGATCCGCAAGCTAATCAGCAGGATTGATGTTTACCCCGTAGGTCACGTACATTATACGATTGAAACCGCTAAACAAGCATTGAAGGATATGTTAATGGTTATTTCAGAAGACGAAGACCCTAAAGGCTATGCGTGGCTAAAGGAAATTTTACGACGACGAGTTGAAAGCCCTAAGGATTTTCGTTATTTCAGTATCGAGTTTATATCTGGCAGTATACGAACTATTCATCCAGAGAGAAAATTGCCACTTGGAATGGATTTTGATAAAGAAGAAAAGGTTCTACGAATTTGGAATGAAATGCAAAATGGAAAAATAATTTGTGAAGAATTTTTAGACGACGGTTATCATAAAAGAGAGGTTGAAAGATCGGATCATTTAAATAGGATATAATATGAGCACATTGTGGCCTCCCGGCCGCCGCAATTTCCAACGCTCTCAAAGCTTGCTTCTGTCCTTTAATTTCATTAAAATCGACTTCATATTGACGTGTTTTCTGAAAAATTTTACTTACGTCCAAAGAAAGCGGCTCAATATTGTTTCGTCCGTTAAAAAATTCCACAACATCCGGCAATGTTTTGACCGGGAAAACATTGATTCCTTCTACCATAGCTGCTTCTGCAGCATTTTCTTCCGGAACGAAAACCGACTTGATGCCTATTTCTTTTGCTTTAAAGGCAGCGGTTAGCACGCCGCTTACTCCTTTAATACTGCCGTCCAGCGACAATTCTCCGATGAAAAAACAATCATGCAAAGCAGTTTCTTTAATCAATTCTTCCGCGGCCAAAATACCTACAGCGATGGGAAGATCAAACCCAGTTCCTTCTTTTTTAATGTCAGCTGGAGCTAAATTTACGATTACATGACTGCGGGGAAAACGGTAACCGGAGTTCTTTATGGCGGCTTTAATTCGATCCCTGCTTTCTTTGACCGAGGCATCGGGCAGTCCAACAGTGGCAAATTGAGGCAACCCCTGGGATATGTCTACTTCCACGGACACAGGGTATGATTCCATACCGATAACGCTCATGCTAAATACTTTAACGAACACTAATATTCTCCAGCTTCAATTTTGTCAAAAATACTAGCGAATCGCGATATTTATATCAAGTTTTTTAATTTAATAAAAAATGTTAGACTTTCTTGACTCATTAATTACCCTATGTTAGAGTTCGCCAAAATCAATTAGTTCAATAATTAATTCCTGAGTTCATTAATTGCCATGCGAAAATTATCCCATGTAAATAGAAAAGGGCAAGTCCAAATGGTGGATATCACAGCTAAGGCCCAGACGCTTCGCCAAGCGAAAGCTGCGGGAATTGTCCAGATGGATATCCGGACTTTGGAATTAATTGAAAAAGGTCAAATTGCTAAAGGAAATGTTTTAACAACGGCAAAGATTGCGGGCATTATGGCGGCAAAAAAAACTGGAGAACTTATCCCTCTTTGTCATCCGCTGGAGGTGACCGCGATAGAAGTAAATTTAGAAATTGACCGCAATAAATCTCAAATCATTATTCAATCGGAAGTAAAAAATATGGGCAGAACAGGCGTGGAAATGGAAGCTCTCACCGCGGTGAGTATAGCAGCCCTGACTATTTACGATATGTGCAAGGCGGTCGATAAGAAAATAATTATAGGAAATATCATACTTCTGGAAAAAAGTGGCGGTAAAAGCGGCACTTTTATCAGAAAGAAAAATAACGCCATTCAAGAAAATCTTATTTAAGAATGGATTAACTAATAAAATTATGTTGGGCAAATAATAAATGGAACAAAATATTTTCAAAGCTAGGCGGGCCTTTCTTATACCGTTAACGGCAATAATTGTCCTTCTGTTTCTGTTGCTGTTTATCAGTTTATTCAAAGGACAAATGTGGGAAAGAATAGTTCTGGCGTGTTTTTTTATCAGTTCTTTATTGATCGGCATTGAGACAGCAAGGAGAGAAATTGTCGTAACCGAAGAAGGCTTGCAATTAAAAAAGTTTTTCCGGGTTAAAAATTTTTTTTGGCGGGAAATCACCCATTTGGGAATTGTTGAACTGCGGCATAAAGCCTATTTTTTATTAACAACGACCAAAGGTTTTTATTTTTTTTCCAATATATTGGGAAACCACTCTTTACTTGTTCGTTCTCTTGCGGATAAGCTGGGAGCAGAAAAGGTGGAAATAGAAGTAAAAAATTATTTAAATCATCCTGTTGAGCGGCTTTCTTTGATTGTTATGAGTTGGATTGCGGTATTGATCATTATTGCTGTTATAATTTTAAAATTTTCGCCAGCTTAAATTTAAAAAGAGCATATTGAGAAACACACGTTTTTAATTCCTGATTAAATCTTGTCCGGAAGGGGGGACTTCAAAAAAATGCGGTCGAAAAAACAAAAGAGTTCAAAGGTAGTGATGAATGTTAAAGAAACCCCTTACGCGGTTGTTGAGGAAATAATGGAAAAAAAGCTGGAAGACCTTGCTACTGTTTTATCGGCTTCCGGTGGTCGCAAAAGTAAGCTTTACGAAGAAGTTATGTCGATGGTGGAAAAAGGCTTGTTTAAAATTGCTTTGCGCCGTTCAAACTACGTGAAAAGTACGGCGGCCGTTTTTTGGGAATTAGCCGCAACACGTTTACCGATAAAATGGTCAAATTAGGTATCAACTGTGAAAAGAATAAATAAGTACTATAAAAACATCTATGACTAGAGCTATTAAAAAAAATCTAAACTTACCTGAAAAGGTAACTTATCTCTTAAAGAAAGGGGTTCGGATGACGGCCCCTTTTTCTGTGGAAATCGGCAAGGAAGTAAATCCGGAGAGAATTGACGGTTCTTTAATAATCTACGGGGCGGCAAGGATTTGCGGAGAAAATACGTCAATTGCTCAAGATGTGCAATTGGGATATGAAGCGCCTGTTAATTTGATTAACTGCCAGTTGGGAGAGGCGGTGCAGCTTAGGGGAGGGTACTTTGCCGATTCGGTTTTTTTGGATAAGGTGACAATGGGCAGCAATGCTCAGGTCCGCTCCGGTTGCCTTTTGGAAGAAGAATCCGGCGGAAATCACACTGTCGGTTTAAAGCAGACAATCCTGTTTCCTTTCGTGACTCTGGGCAGTCTGATCAATTTTTGTGATTGCCTGATGGCGGGCGGCACAAGTCGGAAAAATCATAGTGAAGTCGGAAGTTCATATATTCATTTCAATTACACTCCCCAACAGGACAAGGCAACCCCTTCTTTAATAGGAGATGTTCCGCGAGGTGTAATGTTGCGGGAAGATCCGATATTCCTGGGCGGTCAGGGCGGAATTGTCGGGCCGTTGAAAATAGCGTATGGCACAGTCATTCCGGCAGGTGTTATTTGCCGGCCGAATTTTAAGGGAAATGGAATACTTTGGTCATCTCCGGCTTCATCTGAAAAGAAGAAAAAAATTACTATCGGTACTTATGGCGATATTCGCCGCAAAGTTAATAATAACATAATCTATGTGGCCAATTTACTTGCGCTGAGACAATGGTACAAATACGTCCGCCGGGAGTTCTTCATCAAAGAGAAATATGGTGAAGATATTTATACTGGTGCCTGCAATGTTTTAGATGAAGCTGTTGCTGAAAGAATAAAGCAGATGAATGTGTTTGCTCAGCATCTGGAGAATTCCACTGCCGCCGATTCAAAGAAAATGAAGGCAGGCGCATCAGACAGTGTGAAGCGCACTCAAAAGCTTTTTTTGCAAAACTGGCCGCAGATGGCCGAATATCTTTGCGGCAATAATGAAGATAATATTTCTCTCAAGATAAAAGAAAAATTTATAAAAATAATACAAAACCAGTCAGATCAAGGCATCTCCTATCTGGAGGCGATCCAGGCACTACGGCCAGCGCAAGTACAAGAAGGTCAGGATTGGTTGAACAAGATTGTTGAAGATATTACCATAGGATGCCTGAAAAAGTTTAACGCTCCGCGGCAATAGGGGAAATAATGTTTGTAATAAAAATGTTCGGAGCATTTAAAGATTTACACCGTTTTTTTGCGGCTTGCCGGATATTCATCGGAGAAAAACCATCTGCTGTTCCTTCTCCATCAATAATATTTTTCCCGCTTCTGCCATCTCAGCTCAACTGCGGTTTTGCCGGTCTGATGACTCTTAAGCTCCCCCAAAAAGACGCCGGTCTGACTGCTGATCTGATGCTTACTCAGTTGTGGGAAAAGATTAAGAGGTCCGGTTTGCAGAAGGTTCTGGCCGGAGAAGTAGCCACCGCTTCCTGCTTAGGTGGTCTGGAAACGATCAACTCTGTGGAAAAGGCTTCACTGGAACTCAAACAGGAAAACGCCCAGGAAATTCTTTTTTTTGATGAGGCGAGAGCCCAAAAGCTTTTTGTATTAGTTGGCGAGATGAATTCATTTTTAGCCGCTCAGGAAAAGCTACTGGAAGAAAACGCGATCAAATTTACTTCCACTGATCTGGAAATCATCAACAGCCGAATCATCCTGATCAAGGATATTGTGTGGATTCTGGGAAAAGATATTCTGTCCAATTTTGAAAAAGATTATCGAGCTTGCCGGCGCGAAAAAAGCATCGGCAATCAATGCCGCAGCTTTTAAAAAATACCGCAAGATTAATTTATTGCTCAATGCCCTGGATCGTTTGGAGGTGCGCGGCAGGGATTCGGCAGGCCTACAAATTGTCTTTGTTTCGGGTGAGGAAAGGGCAATAAATGTTTTAACGGCTAAACTTAAGGAAAAAGGTTTATACGAAGACTATTTGATGAGATCAGAGGAGAAAGATCTTGTCAATGGCTCCATTCTGGTTGTGTCGGATATTGCTGGCACCGCTAAAAGAACGAGTGTGACTTTTACCTATAAAACATTTTCCATTGTCGGCGAACTGGGGCGCAATGTCGGTGATCTTCGGGAGACGATTAAAAATGACAAAATCCTCCAGAGTTTTGCCGCGCTGGATACGGTCTATGAAACCGCGCTTACTCATACGCGCTGGGCTTCGGTAGGCTCCATTACGGAAGAAAATTGTCATCCCATAAATAATTATAAAATTGATCAGAAAAATCCGGTCTTTCCTTTTTATCCTAAGTCCGTGGCGCATATTAATGTTGTTTTAAACGGCGATATCGATAATTACCAGGTTCTGCGAGCCGGGCTTCCGGCGGAAATGATCGCTCCGGAACTTACAACCGATACAAAAATTATTCCTCTACAAATTGAAAAAAACCTAAAGGCAGGTAAAAATCTCAGCGAATCGTTTCGCCTGGCCGTAAATGATTTTGAAGGGTCGCATGCGATCGCCATGACTTCTGATCTGGAACCGGGTAAAATGTTTTTAGCGCTCAAAGGCAGCGGTCAGTCCATTTACATCGGGGTCGCCTCTGATCAATACATGTTTTCATCCGAACTTTACGGATTGGTGGAAGTAATGCCCCATTTTATCAAAATGAATGGTGAAGCAGCTGCCAATGGTGAAAGCAAGGCAGCGGGGCAGATATTTATTCTGGATCAGGTATCCATCGGGGGCCTTGCGGGTGCAAAGAGTTACTATTATGATGGTACCAAAATTAATCTAAAGGATAGTGATTTGCAGAAGGCGGAAATTACGACACGTGATATTGATCGCGGCGATAATCCCCATTTCTTTCTCAAGGAAATTTCCGAATCCGCTGTTTCGATTAAAAGAACCCTGCGCGGTAAGTACCGTCTGGCCGTAAAGGAAAATTCTCTGCCACAGGTTGTTTTTAATTTAGGTGAAGATATTGTACCTGCCGCTGTTCGTTCAAGACTTCAAAACGGCACGATCAAAAATATAATAGTTATCGGTCATGGAACGGCGGCTGTCGCCGGTGCGGCAGTGGCTGACGCCATGGAGCGGTTTTTAAAAAACAGGAATATTAATATAATGTGCAAAGTGGCTTCTGAGCTGAGCGGATTTCTTTTAAAAGATGATTTATCCGATTCCCTAATAATCCCCATTACCCAGTCCGGTACAACAACGGATACCAATCGCGCCGTAGCTATGGCCAAAGAGCGCGGCGCTTTTATTCTTTCCATCGTCAATCGCCGGCAATCGGATATCACCGCTAAATCGCACGGAGTATTTTACACCAGCGACGGGCGTGATATTGAGATGTCGGTCGCTTCCACCAAAGCCTTTTATTCGCAAATTATTGCCGGCCATGTTCTGGCCCTCTTCTTTGCCCAGCTTTTAGGTGCCCGCAAGGATGATTATATTGCGGCGGAATTGCGCAATCTGGAAGGCGCGCCGCAGATGATGGGAAGGGTTTTTGCCCGGAGGGATCAAATTGCCACTTCAGTGAAAAAAGCTCCCGCGAAAAAATTCTGGGCGATAGTGGGGAGCGGTCCCAACAAAGCGGCGGCCGATGAAATTCGGATCAAACTGAGCGAGCTATGTTACAAAACCATTTCCTCCGATATTGTGGAAAACAAAAAGCACATTGATTTATCGGCGGAGCCTTTAATTCTGGTTTGTGCCGCTGGCAGTCCCGGTGCGGTCGCAGAGGATATCGCCAAGGATGTAGCGATATTTAAAGCGCACAAGGCCGCGGTTATTGTTTTTGCCGATGAAGGCGATGACCGTTTCGATAAGATTGCCGATGCTGTAATTTCCCTGCCGGTGGCAGCTATGCCGCTGCCGGTGATTCTCAATACCATGGCGGGACATTTATGGGGCTATTATGCCGCCTGTGCCATCGACGAAGAAGCGCGAATTTTTAGGGAATTTAGAAACGATCTTAATCTGGCCATGGCCCGTCAGGTCAAAATGAATTATTCTCTTTACGAAAGGATCGCGGATGCTCAGTTCCGTCGCCTGGTTAATGAGTTTTATCAGAATTTCAATCATCATCGTAATGATGGAGCGTTCAATTTGCTAGGCGTCCGGACGATTTCGGATATAGTACTTTTGGCGAAATACTCCGCGGGGAAATTGCCGCTGGAAGATTTCCACCATGAATTTAAGACTGATGAAGATTTTGCTTCACCGCTTGATCTTTTGGATGTTACCCTGGGCCGGGCGATTGATGAATTGACCAGACCCATAGACGCGATACGCCATCAGGCAAAAACTGTAACAGTAGGCACAAGCCGTAAGGAAAAGGAGCTCAAGGGAATTATTTTCGATCTTCTGGAAGAACTGAAATTTGCCGCCAAAGATCTGACCTACAGAAACGTCATGACCATAAGCAGAATTCAGCCAGCTATTTCCGCTGTGCGGGGATACACAGTTTATGCTATTAATAATCTCGATGATCGGGGCAATCCCGCTGAAGGCTCGATCATTAAGATCCGCAAAAAAGGCGGGGTAGCCAAAAACATGAAATCGCGCGCGGAATCTTCCGTTATGCTCATGGGCACAAAAAGGACTATTGTCAGTACGGGGCATGCTTATATCGGGAAGGGCAAGGCGGACGGAGCGGCGATCGTTATCTTGCCTGTTTTGGGAGAAAATGAATTTGTCAGCAATCTTGTTTTGCTCCATGTGGACTATAATGAACTGCTACCCGTAGGCAAAAAGAAGGAAGTTTTGGGCTACCGTTACAATGATATCCGCAATCTGGTCAATGAATACAACATTGTCTGGGATGACAATTATTTGGAAAAAATTCCACTTATTGACTTGTTCAGCGAGCCGGTGGAAAATATTGCCGGACGTATTAAGCGATGTACTCTTATAGGGGATTGAAATTTGTCGGCGAACTTGCGGGGGAGACCGTGTGAGACTCTGCAATCATGAATTTATATTAAATATTGAGGGGAAAAGATGAAAACAAAGTTTATCTTTGTCACTGGAGGCGTTCTTTCTTCGCTGGGCAAAGGTTTGGCGGCAGCGTCAATCTCAGCCTTGCTGGAATGTCGTGGGCTGAAAGTCACCAATCAAAAACTGGATCCGTATATCAATGTTGATCCCGGGACGATGAGCCCTTTTCAGCACGGTGAAGTTTTTGTTACAGATGACGGCGCGGAAACTGATCTCGATTTGGGGCATTATGAAAGATTTACTTCTACCTGTATGGGAAAGTGCAACAACCTGACTACCGGACAGGTTTACTATTCTGTTATTACCAAGGAAAGACGCGGCGATTATTTAGGCAAGACTGTACAAGTTATTCCTCACATAACGAATGAAATAAAAGATTATATAAACCAAACGGCAGCGGGTTTCGATGTATCGATAGTGGAAATCGGCGGCACGGTTGGCGATATTGAGAGCCTTCCTTTTTTGGAAGCCATCCGCCAATTCCGCAACGAAGCGGGAAAACAAAACGCCATATTTATTCATTTGACGTGGGTGCCGTTTATTAAAACAGCCGGTGAAGTTAAGACAAAGCCTACACAGCACAGCGTTAAGGCCCTGCGTGAAATCGGTATTCAGCCGGATATACTCCTTTGTCGGACGGAAAATTTTCTTTCTGATGAAATTAAGGCTAAAATCGCACTATTTTGCAATGTGGAGATGGCGGCGGTTTTTACGGCTAAAGATGTCGGTTGTATTTACGAAGTGCCGCTGGTTTTTCATCGCGAGGGTCTGGATGGTAAAATTGTTGATTTACTTAATATCTGGACAGGACAGCCCAAGCTGGATGCCTGGGAAGAAGTAGTGAACAAGGTCAATAACCCTCTGCAGGAAGTTTGCGTGGCTATTGTCGGCAAATATGTCAATCTCACCGATTCATACAAGAGCCTTAATGAAGCCCTTGTTCACGGCGGCATTGCCAATAACTGCCGCGTAAAATTAAAATTTATCGATGCGGAGAAGGTAGAAGAAGAAGGAGTTGCTCGATATTTAGAAGATATAGACGCCGTGTTGATTCCCGGCGGTTTCGGCAGTCGCGGCATAGAGGGGATGATCCTTGCCGTGCAATATGCGCGGGAAAACAAAATCCCCTATTTCGGAATTTGTTTGGGTATGCAAATGGCGGTGGTGGAATACGCCAGGGATGTTTGTGGATTGAATAAAGCTAACAGTTCCGAATTTGACATGAAAACGCCGTACCCGGTAATTGATTTGCTTCCTGAACAGCGCAATGTAAAAGAAAAAGGCGCGTCGATGAGATTGGGGGCTTGGCCCTGTATTATCGAATCGAATTCCTTTGCTTTGGCAGCTTACGGGCAAAAAGAAATTTCGGAGCGGCACCGTCATCGCTACGAATTCAACAATGATTACAAAAAAAAGCTGACCAGTAAAGGATTGCGGATAACCGGTATGTCACCGGATGGCCGCTTAGCGGAAATTGTGGAAATAAAAGATCACCCCTGGTTTTTAGGCTGCCAGTTTCATCCTGAATTTAAATCACGGCCGACAAAACCCCATCCGCTTTTCAGCAAATTTATTGAAGCGGCGTTGAATTACAGACAGGGCAGGGATTAAACACCATGCTAGGTTTTATATGCACAAATTATATTAGGATAAGCTTGATTTTTTTGTTGCCAATGCTGTATTGTGCGGTCTAACTTGCGATAGGATAAAAATAAATTGCCGGATTTTTGTGGCTGTAGTAACCGAAGTAGTAAGTACTGGTGAACGGCAACGATTCTGCAAAAAAAATATTAATTGAGGAGTATGATATGGCATTAAATCCGTTAGTTGATTCGCGAGATGTTAGATTTGTTTTATTCGAGGTATTGCAGGCAGACAAACTCAGTAAGTACGATAAATTTTCCGGCTTTGATAAAGATACATACGAGGCCACACTGGAGCTGGCGGAGCAGCTGGCCGTGGAGCAGGTTTATCCTGCTAATGCCGAAGCCGATAAAACAGGCGCAAAGTATGATCCCGCGACAAAGTCGGTTACTATTCCCGAGGGATACAAGTCGGCAATGAAGCTTTATAAGGAGTCCGGTTTTTCCGGCTTAGGGAACGATCCGGAATGGGGGGAGTAGGGATGCCTGAGGTCATTTGTCGCTCCATTATGGATTATTTTTCCGCCGCCGCTGTTGCTTTTCTCACTTATGATACGCTGAAAGGAGGAGCTTCCCGGCTTATCGAAAATTTCGGCTCCGATGAACTGAAGAAAACATATATGGAGAAGATGGTATCCGGCCAGTGGGGTGGCACAATGTGTCTTACCGAAGCCGGCGCCGGTTCCGATGTTGGAGCTTTGAAGACCAGAGCAGTTAAGCAAAAAGACGGAACTTATCTTCTGACCGGACAGAAAATATTCATCACCGCCGGCGATAACGATATGTACGAAAACATCATTCATCCCGTACTCGCCAGAATTGAAGGCGATCCTCCCGGAACGCCGGGCATATCGATATTCATTGTGCCCAAATATCATGTGAAGCCGGATGGAAGCCTGGGCGAACGCAACGACATTATAACTAGTGGTATTGAACACAAAATGGGAATCAAAGGGTCTGCTACCTGTTCTTTGAGTCTGGGCGATAACGAGAAGTGTGTAGGTTACCTTTTAGGCGCAGAGCGACAAGGCATGAAAATCATGTTCCAGATGATGAATGAAGCACGCCTTGATGTGGCCAATCAGGCATCGGGCGCATCGAGTGCCGCTTATATGCACGCGGTGACCTACGCGAAAAACAGACTGCAAGGAACCGATCCCACGAAAAAAGGAGATACGGCGTATGCGCCGATTGTAAAACATCCGGATGTGAAAAGAATGTTGATATGGATGAAAGCGCAGGTGGAGGCGATGAGAATGCTTACTTTGCTGGCCGCTTATTCGGCCGATATCAGCCGCGTGGAAAAAGGTGAGGCGGCGAAAGAAGCACAGGCGCTTTTGGATTTTCTTATTCCGCTCTGCAAAGCAGGCAATACCGATCTGGCGTGGCTTATTACGTCCGAAGCCATGCAAGTCTATGGTGGCTACGGATACTGCTCGGAATATCCCGTCGAACAGTTTGCCCGCGATTGTAAAATTCTGGCCATCTATGAGGGCACAAACGGCATCCAATCGATGGATCTGACCATGAGAAAACTGCTGATGAATCCGGAAATGTATAACTACAATGTTTTTAAAAAAAGAATTCAGGAAACTATAACTAAAACTAAGGGCGTTGTCGACGAAAAATATGTAGCCGCTGTTCGTGACGGCGTGGAAAAAATGGACGCGACCGTAAAGAAACTTGCCGAACTCAGGGATCAAAAAAAGATGCTGGATATTCTGGCAATTGCCACTCCCCTGCAGAATGCCATGAGAATGTTGGCGCACGCCTGGATGCATTTGTGGTCTTTAACAGTTACAGTTCCGAAACTAAAGGCGATTGCCGGAGACATATCCGGCGAAAAAGTCGTAAAAATTGTCAATGATAATTCGGAAGCAGCATACTATTATGGGAGAATATTATCGGCCCGCTATTATCTGGGCGCCGAATTCAAACATTATTGCGGCTATCTGGATTATATAACTTCGGGAGAACAGGCGGTAGTGGAAGCTTTTGAAGATGTATTTACCGGCGCGTTGCCGCAATAAAAAATTTATCAGAAAATATTCGACAAAAACCCCCGGGAGTTTTCCTCTCGGGTTTTTTTGTTTTTCCCTTACTTTTCCAGAAAAGGCAGGGGCTTATCCAGGCGATAAACAAGCGCCTGGCAGGACGCAACTAATTTATTTTTATCATCCGTGACGGTGATGTTATAGACAGCCGTTTTCGTTGTTCTGTTTATTTCTTTTGCTTCGGCGATCATTTTTGAATTTTTTCCCGGCGAGGCAAGATAATTTACATTCATGCTTAAAGCCACTGCCATTGTGCCGTGGGAGTTCGCGGCTACTTCAAAGGCTTCGTCGATCAACGAAAAGACCGCGCCGCCGTGAGCCATGCCGAACATGTTTTCCAAACCTTTAGAAAAATCCATTTCCACCTTGGCATATCCTTCCTGAACTTCAATCAATTTCAGGTCCAATTTCCTGGCGAAGGGTTCATCCTCCAGTTGTTTGAATATGGCCTGTCTTATTTTTTCATTCATGATGATCTCCGAAACGAAATGGAATATGAAGAACCTATACCTACCTGATCTTTGGCATTCATGTCAAAAAAGAAAAAGTGTCTGACAGAAGTAAGCCAGACACTTTTTCTATAATTGTAGAATGCGTCTTAGTGATGATTAAAGCACTCTGACAGCCACGACGCCATCGATTGATTGAATTTTTTTGACCAAACTTTCGCTGATATCACCTTCCATGTCGATAATGTTGTAGGCTAAGTTTCCTTTGCTCTTGTTGATCATGTCCGCTATGTTGAGCTTGTTGTCGGCCAGCAGGTGCGTGATCTTCTCGATCATGCCCGGTGTGTTCTGGTTGGAGATGGTGATCCTCTTCTTGCCCGACCTGTCGAGGAGACACTCGGGGAAATTAACCGAGTTCTTGATGTTCCCGTTCTCTAGGAAGTCCATAAGCTGCATGGCAGCCATGATGGCGCAGTTTTCCTCGGATTCCTCGGTGGAGGCGCCCAAGTGCGGGATGGCGATGACTTTGTCTGTCTTGATGACCTCTTCATCCGGGAAGTCGGTTACATAGCAGCTCACGATGCCGTCGGCAATGGCTTTCTTCAGTGATGCAGTGTCCACAAGCCCTCCTCTGGCGAAGTTGAGGAGCACGACGCCCTTCTTCATGATCGCGAACTTGCCGGCGTTGATGAAACCCTTGGTGTCCTTGTTCTGGGGGATGTGCAGCGAGATGTAATGGGACTCTGCCAAGAGCCGATCCAGGCTCGGGGCCTTCCTGATGGTGTGGGACAGCTTCCAGGCCGCCTCGATGGACAGGAACGGATCGCATCCCATGACTTCCATGCCCAGGGATTCGGCGGTGTTAGCCACCATGGTGCCGATGGCGCCCAGACCCACGACACCCAGAGTCTTGCCCTGGATCTCGGTGCCGACAAACTTTGATTTTCCCTTCTCGATCAGGTCTGATACCTTGTCGCCTTCGCCCACAAGCCCCTTGGCCCAGGCAAGGCCGTCGGCAACGTGGCGTGCCGCCAGTATCATGCCTAAAATGACTAATTCTTTCACGCCGTTTGCGTTTGCCCCCGGGGTATTAAAAACAACGATGCCTTTCTCTGAACATTTGTCAACGGGAATATTGTTGACGCCTGCGCCGGCGCGGGCGATTGCTTTCACACTTGACGGCAGCGCCATATCTTTCATTTCCTTGCTTCTTACCAGGATACCGTCGGGATCGGGAATATCAGCACGATATTCGTACTTTTCCGTAAAAAGGCTGAGCCCTTTTTTCGAGATTTTGTTTAACAGATCAATCCGATACATAAAATGCCTCCTGTTCCTTTCCATACTTTTTTATTGTGAGACTAAAATTTCAACAACGAGGTGTATTGAAATTTGAAAGTCGAACAATCCCGCATAGCGGAGGATATGAACCACAAAACTCGCTTTGGGGTTCATAGCTGTGATTAGAGAGTATTCTGATAATATCGAATACTTACTTTACGCTGCTATGGTCCAAAACAAATTGTCCTTATGGTTTTTTAATAAGAACTTCCGTTTTGTGGGCTGAAGTATAAAGTGGGCATTCTTGCGTGTCAAGGAAATCTTAATGAGACTCTAATTTTAAAAGTGAAGCGCATTGAAATTAGTAAGTCGAATTATCCCAGGAGCGTAGCGACGTGGGATAATGAACACATTTATATATCTAAAAGCTATGCGATGTTCGAAGCGTAAGGCGAACTATACCAGGCGCGTAGCGCCGTGGTAGAACAAGCATAGCGAAGTTTGAAGAGTTAGTCGAACTATCCAATAGTCCATGGCTATTGGAAATTAATGAAACTCAAATATTACAAACGTAGTGCAGTAATATTTGTTAGTTGAATTATCCCGCCGCAGGCGGAGGATATCGCAGATATCCGTGGTATCCCAGGAGCGAATAACCTAAAGGTCACTATAGGCGACGATGGATGTGGACAAAAAAATAAAAGGGTTCCCTCACGGGAGCCCTTGATTCTGGTGGGCCGTGCGGGGATTGAACCCGCGGCCAACGGATTAAAAGTCGATAATTTTAAAAAGGCGATTTCCCATCAATTTTAATATCTTATATGTCGATAGGTTACAAAGGGCAAGTTGGTTATCGTTGGGTTACGTTAGCTTATTTTCGGTTAAGATGGTTACAATTTAGTTACACTTTGTTTGGGAAAAGTTAGCTTTTTATTTTATCGATTTCACCTTGTTCAGCAGTTATCATTCATCAAAACTGAGTATTACGGATGGAAAGAGAGTAATGACTGAAATAACCAGCCCGCTTTAGAGGCTCCGGTTGATTGATTTGTTGGTCATGTGTACGCCTCGGAAATAAAGAAGATCGAGATGAATTCGTGAAATATTTTTTCGATCAGCGACGATGTGTGCAAATTCTTGAAAAGAATTGCTGTCTTCTGGTTTTAAACCTATGACCGTTCCCCATCTCGGTAATACTTCCGAACCTCTTTCAAGCATAAGTCCCTTTGCAACATGGCTATCTAGTGGAACTTCAAGCCACGGTTCCAGTTTTTCGAGACCATAGTGATCACAGATGAAGCGATTATATAAACAATTCCGGAGAAATATATTTAAAAACTTCCTAGAGCTACCCCAGTGTTGAGCCTTTTGGGGCAGACAATCCTTTAGTGCTTTTGTGGCCAATTCAAGGTTTATACGGAAGGATGATTCACTTCTAGCTTTGATCGCTTGCAGATCGAACTCTTGAAGAAATAATCTTGCAACTTGTATTGTTCCTGTAGGTCCCATCCCACGAGCTGTAGATGGCCCAATTGAAGTACTTCCTATTCTTTTTTGTAGTAGCGCTATAAATTCTTTGTTCATTGGTGCACCAAAACAATAAATTGTTAACATACGGCTTAGCATGAGCTAGCTTTATCGACGATCCGCTGCTTTTATCCAGAATATCATGATATACATAATCCATTCACCCTTGGTTATTCTATGAGCACAGCGAGATTTGCATTTAAAATGATTGAACCATATCTACATTAAAACAAAGCGCACCATCATTAAGATTTGATCATATTCTCTATATGACTGCGTTTTATAAAATCAGGGCACAGCGGATCTTTTTTAAGAATGTTACCCGTGACAAAATAAGCCCTTGCCCTGCAAGGCGCACCACAGAGATGCTTTATTTCACATGCACAGCATTCTTCAACGTCATCGACACTGTTTCTTCTGTATGGCGATCTTGACCAAATAGTACTGATGTCCTCACAATTGAAGTCACCAAGCTTAAGTTCTTCATTGTGCAGTAATTGGCATGGATATACTCTTCCGTCCGACTCTATACTCAAAACATTTCTTCCCATACCACACCACAATAATTTACGATTCCTTTTAATTTCACTATCTCCTTTCATTTTATCAATCTTTTTCATATCAAGTGCATTATAATATTCACCTGCTGTCAAACCTAAACTATCATTATTTGATGCTCGGCCCATTACGTACATAGGCTGATAAGTTATAAAGACTTTGTTCTTAAAAATAGTCTTAAAATCAGCAAGCTTGTTAGCATTTATTTTTGTTACCACCACCATAATTGTAGGCTTCACATTCTCAGCAATAAGTGCATCGATAAACTCTTTGGTCATTCTTAGCGCTCCAGCACCTCTGGTAATGGAATTTATGTTTTCATCAAGCGAGTCGAGACTAATTTTAATATTTTGAAATAGCGACTTGAACTTGGGTGCATCTTTTGGCTTTGAAAGTGTGCCGTTCGTTATTAGTGAAAGCCCCAGTCCGTTATCTCTGACCTTCTCCGCAAGCTTCCAAAAACCACCAAATAGCAATGATTCACCTCCAGTGAAACATACGCTAGCCTTGGGGTTTAGTTGTTTCAATTGCAAAACCACGTTATTCCAAAATTTCAAAGGCATTTCCTGTAATTTATTGGTCATGTCGGCTTTTGCATAACAATAAGCACACCGGAGATTACATTTTTTTGTAAGATTAAAATATACTTGATCAAGTGTTTCGGATTGATTAATAATACAATTAATATCATTATCAAAGAATCTAAGTTTATATAATTTTTCAAACCCGGAAATCAATTTTTGTGATACATCTTTTTTTACCTTATTGTTTGTATCCTTAACTATTTCTTCAATTGTTTTATTGCCATCTAATTTGCAGAGTAAATCGGCCATAGATTTTGAAACGGTTATCCAAGATGGTTTTTCAGAATCAATCAATAGTGTTTTAGCATCAAATTCTCTTCTTATTATTTTATTTGTGATTTGTGGTTTCTTTTCTAAGATGTTCATTGATACTTCCCGATAATAGCAAAGCTGAGGGCGACTTATCCTCCCCCAGCTTTACTGGTACAGAGTTTTTAGGTTCCTCCACCACTACAATCTCGATTAGCTCCGCATTGACAACCACCACTGCCGCTACCAGTACAATCTCGATTAGCTCCGCATTGACAACCCGCAAAATAAGCAGTGTCTGATCCTGTTTCTTCGCTGTACACTTCAAAATCGCCATTCATTTTTTGTCACCTCCTTTTCGGATGTTTTAAGTTAAAAAGGAATTGTTTTAAACAAATGAAACACTGTTACGATTAATCCTAATGCAACGTTCCTTACTAAGCTTCCATAATTCTTTCACCCTGTCAATAGTAGCCTGTTTTCAACCAGGATGGATTTGATATCAAGAATTATTACTGTGATTCTTTTATTTCCATTACCCAGTCATGAAGCCGCTTTGCGTGATAATCGCATAATGATTCCATGAAGGTTTTAACAAATTCAAAATCAAACTTATAAGAATCACCGATTCTACTTTTAAGATTACGGGATATAAACTCTATCGCATCAGGATTTACTTCATATAGACGACTCTTTCCCTGAAATCCTTCTACTTCATCGTCCCATAGGTTATTCCAGCCACGCCAGAGGTTTTCTATTAACCGATAATCATTAGTGTAGACTTTTTCGCCGATTGAAGTCGTGCCGGCATTCAGCAGCTGCAATATATCTTTCATTGCTTTTTCGTAATTATAACCTGATTCTTCGTACTTCCAAACACCTTCTTGAAAGTAGAAGCCGTGTTCCCAGGCAATCACTCCAGTAATATTATGAGAAAACATATTTCTTAGATGTTCTTTTTCCTCAGTCGAAAATGAATCAAGAGACGTTAGGTCGTTGACATTAAATTCACCATTATATGTATCTTTTATAATCCTGACTGCTTTATTAATCAAACTATAGTGCGACTTTTTATCGCCAATAATAATGGAAACTCTATCCGTAATCATAAGCAGGTATCCTATTAGTAATTGAATCAGATTTAAGTTGACCTTTGATGTTCTTACTTAAGGGAGTACAGAATAACTTTATTATTTGAGAGAACTTTTGTATAAAAGTTTATCCATTTGGTACAAAATTCCTTTTTCTTGTTTCTGCGGCCTTTTTGCCAGCTTGTCTTCTTTTTCTCGTTAATGCAGCTTTCTTACCGGCATCTTTCATTCGTTTTGACCAATCAATTTGTTTTTCCCTATCTCGCATTTCTTCAACAACATGAGGGGGAATAAGACCAATATCATGCATTTTGTGACAGTTAGGGCATAAAATTACAAGGTTATTAATTTTGTTATTGCTACGTTCTCCATCAATATGAGCTACTTCGAGAACTTCCGGTATTCCAAATCCACAACAAGCACAAATTGGGGGATAGGAGTCAAAAGCAATTTTGCGATAGTTTTTTATTTGTTTTAATGTCATTTTTTAATCCTCGAATAACGTATCCATCGCTGTACTCAGTATATTTTATCTTCAAGTGCTTCCTGCTCGGAGTCATATCTTTGATAATACACTGGAATGCGGAAACGATGACGAAGGTGTTTCAGATATGATTGGGCTTCTTTTGTAACAGCATTCGGAGAGACAATAATAATTTTTGTCGCATTATTTCTATTTGGATAATAAGCGTATTCAAGTAACTGGGCTAATGCCTCTCGAATGCATAGTCTGACAGAATATGATGTCTTTATTTCGTAAAATGTAAAATTGCTGCTGGATTCTCTGACAACAACATCAAGTAGAGCACCATAGCCTGCATCTAATTCTGTCCCCACGTTGTGTTTTCCATATTTTTTGGCAAGTTGCTGATAAATTCTGGTTTGCATTCGATTTTGAACGAGGTCAATATTGGATGAGTGTGCCTCATAGCTTGACTCGGTAGTGCCTTTCTTTTTTGTGTGGCCATAACTGAAGATGAATTGCTTTTTAGATAGTAGTAATTTTGGTGTCTTCTTTTTGCTCAACAAAACATAATATGTTGCTTTGACGGCAGGATCATGCTGGGAAAACTCCAAGGGCGTATCCAAAAGTTTAAGTGAACGAGAGCTAAAACGTATGACAAAAAAGTCTTCCGGTTTTATTTTGCTGAACGCTTGGACCTTGCCCCCTACACTGCGAAGTTGCTTTTCCATTTCTGTCAGCCAGCCGTTTTTTTTATAAGCAATATACGCCTTTTTAGATTCCTTCTTGGTTGTTACTATGACGTTCTGAACACTGCCAAGCCACCACCTTCTCTTTGTTTCCTCGTTGATAGAGTAAAGAGAAATATTGAACGTCTGACCTTTGTATTTTTCTCGGTGCAGTCCAATTGGTTGAAGGTATGCGTAATGATAGCCTTTGTAGTTTTTTGTTGTATCCAATAGCCACTCTTCATGGCCATAACCAAAGCGATACTCATATGCTTTCTTGTTTTTGCTCTTGCCAGCCATACCCGATGGTTTGCGCCATCCATTGGTATTCCAGCAAATCCGAGCAATTCTATCTTCATTCATTATTGCCGTTTCCTTTTATATTATTGGCAGAACGAAAAAATCACCGGCGGCTGTAGTCCGTCCACCATTTGGGTGTTATTGTCTTGAATTCAAACATTTTGATTTCAGGGTCTTGCTCATAACGTTTGAGATACTGTTCCGTCATTTTCCACCCCGAAGTAGTTTTCCCCTTAGGAAAGATCTCCAATAAATGATACATCGATAGGATGAAACCATGAATTGTATCTCCTGCATCAACAACGATGGCGAAGTAGGGCACACAGCCGAAAGCGGTACAGGCTGCTTCCGCCTTGATGAAGTTATCATTGCGAATGCTTACATACTCTTCTTCCGCACCTTCAGTGCGACTCCTGCTCTTGACGGAGATTCCCATGATCTCTTGAGTGTGGGGATTACGAGCTATGATGTCAATTCCTGTGTGGTCCACTGGGGCGCATTCGAACCCATATTTCGATAGCCAGTACAACACAAGCGTCTCACCAAAGTCGCCTGTGATTTTTGCATGGCGTGTACTCTTGTTAATTTTCATCTATCCCTTACCAGACGATTGTTCGCCATTCATTTCTTCATCAGTTCTGTGATCCTGTGTTCCAAGAGGTATTTCGCGAAGTCCTGTCCTGACCGATTCATGTCGCCACGAGTCAGAACGATCTTCGACAAGTCGTTGAATCCAAATCCGAACATTCGATCTGGTTTTCCTCCAACCGTCTTGCAGTCTGCCATAAACTGTCGCATTTCCTTGCGGGTGAAAATCAGGGAACAGTCTTTGTACCATCTTGCTGATACCTTTGTTGTTTTTCCGAGATCAGGGGCATACATACCGAACATGATGACATAGTCCGCCCGATCTGATATGTCGAAGCGATTAAACCATGTGTAGAATTGATATCGGACTGTACCCCTCCGCTTTGGTGGCCGGGGAAGATACGTGCGAGAAGCCTTAACTTGAATGGTCAGTGTTTTTGATTTGTCTGTAGCGCTTCGATGCAAGACGGCAAGGTCAATGCCTTCCTCTTGTCGGGATAGAGGAATAAGGACGGAATAGCCATCCTTTCGCGGAAGCAGGGATTGAAGTCTCTGGGCAACTACGAATTCCGGCCATTGCAATGTGAATACTGGTTCCATATTCGCCTCTGGCGAACAATTAATATACGAACTTCGCTTTTTCCGATAATTTGGATACCATTATAGCACATATCATTTTTTTCCAAAAGTAAATCATGACATAATTACAAATGAATACCTATTTAAATCATTTTGTATATTATGCTAATAATGACTAAAAACAAAACTTCTTAAAACATAGAAAATTTGTCCAAGGTTACTGGTTGAAATCAAGCATCATTTCCATAGGCGACGTTTTATTGATTACAAGGAAGTTGTCAGTATCGGTACTCTTTTTACCATTGGCAAATTCCGTCTGGAACGGGCAAATAATATTTCTTTATTATTATCCCAAATATGGTATAATCTAATTATGGATACGAAACCATTAGTCTGGATAGGCAGCAGCAAAGAGGATCTCAAAAAGTTTCCAGATGAGGTTCGAGATGCTGCTGGTTTTGGTTTATATAAGGCTCAAATGGGAGGCAAACATCCAGCGGCAAAACCGCTAAAAGGTTATCACGGTGCCGGGGTTGTTGAAATTGTAGATAACCATTCCGGAAATACTTACAGGATTGTATACACAACTAAGCTGGAAGGTGTAATTTATGTTCTTCACGCTTTCCAGAAAAAGGCAAAGACTGGTATTGAAACACCAAAACAGGAAATTGATTTGATAAACAATAGACTGAAAACGGCTATAGAACACTATAAATTACGATTCAAGAAATGAGGTATACTATGAAAAATAAAATAACAATGAGTACTGGGAATGTGTTTGCAGACATCGGGCTGCCAGATGCAGAAGAACGCCTGGCAAAAGCACAGCTTGCTTTCAAGATAAGCGAAATAATCCAGAAACGTCATATTAGTCAGATAGAGGCTGCAAGAATATTAGGAACAGAACAACCAAAAATTTCAGCTATCCTAAATGGCAAGCTGGCCGGTTTTTCTCTGGAACGTCTAATATATTTTCTTAATGTTCTTGGCAGTGACGTGCAGATAGTTGTTAAACCAAAACCGCTACGCCATAAAACCGCTGCCCTGGAAGTTGTTTTTTCCTGAAATAAAATATTTGCACGTGTCTGCATCGGTTCATATGATTACTTTTCCTTAGCTCCAATAATCTCTTTCGCGTTTAAACATTGTTAACAGCGTAAACATATGTTTCCATTATTAAATTGTCCTGTTTTTCCCTTGTTTGTTTAAATAATGTTTACACCTTAATACTTAATGATATCGGATACTAATGATCGTTTTTTTGCCTCTTGTTTAAACATTAAGCAGAATTTTTCTGCGTAGGGTCTCCCGTAGCAAACCCGTGTACTCTTCCATTAACCCCTTGCCTGAGTTCTTCACTCCTTAACCTCAACAGGCTATTACTAAATGTCTTTTTTATTGTCGAAAGAATTACTAATCGGAGGCATTTGTTCTACGGTGTATCTATTTTTTAAGCCTGCTTATTGCTTCTCTGATCTTTATTTTCTTGCTGATGATTGTTTCCATTAAAGCCAACAGATCATCAGTACTGATATGATGATTTTCCCGCCATTTTCGTGATTCTTTTATTAATGAAAGTTCAGTTCCGGTAAGTACATCAAGGCCATATTCTTTTAATTGAGAATCGTTTTTCTTATCATATGTAGAAAATTCGACTTCACTAAAAAGAGGTTCGATATCTTTTTTCCTCACCTGCCATTGTTTAATCTTCTCGAATAGTACATTATCTAATTGTAACTGAGAAAAGGTCATATTAACCCTGTTTTCTTCGGATAAATTAGCTATTCTGGTTAGTGCCTGAGTCCAATCTGCGGCCAGAGTTATCGTGCTTTTAGAATTTCTTCTGCGGAATATAAAGAACGTATCATCTTCATTTGCTACTTTTGTCCTTGCAACTATGGCATAAATAGGTTTCTGGCTGAGATTGTAATCAAAAAATCGTCTTATTGTATTGGAATATTTAGGTTCAGCCACCAGAAAGATTAATTCTATTTTCTTATAGAACTCTAATATTGTATAGAGAGGCTCCAAACTATGAAAAGCCATTATTTCTTTGGTAAACAGTTTTATAACATCTTTACTCTGGAACGGTGAGGATGATTTACCCCTGATAAACAATTGATTAAGATTAAGCTGCGGAGCAAGCTTCATCAGGATATCATCAGAAAGGATAAAATTACCTGCTTCAAAAGAAGATAGAGAAGACCTGGGCAATTATGCCAGAGGAAATTTCCTCTTGTGTTTTGTCCTGTGCTTCACGAGCGACTTTAAAAAGCCTGCCGATATTACTTTTATTCATATTTTACCCCTTGACAAATAATACTAACAATGTTAGTTAATATACACGCAATGCCTTAAATGACATTGACATCATTATTTGTGCAATTGATAGCATAGTATGGAAATAAAGTCAAAGAGTAAGACCGATGCCAGGGCGTGTAAAGAAAACACACAAAGACACTGAATTACAGAAGGCTCAGATAACATATAATCCTTCGTCCAAGCGGCTTTATACACTTAAAGAAGCCGCGCAATACCTGGGCCGTCCTGTGTGGGGAGTGCGAGAATTGATTTGGGCGCGGGTAATTCCGGTCATAAAGCAACACGGATGCCGGAAAATGTATTTGGACATAAACGATTTGGAAGCATTCATAGAAAAAAACAAAACGGTCTATAATTAGAGGTCGAGTAATATGCCACTGTGTGGTATAAATATCCCCGTGATGGGAATCGCCTGAAAGACATCATGAGGAGGGAAATTGAATTTATCCAACGCAAGCCCTCCAAGAAAGGAAGGTGAAATGGTGGGATGTATTTACAGGCGAGGTAAGACCTACTGGGTCAAGTATTATAGACATGGCAAACAATTTGCGGAATCAACACACAGTGACAAATTAGAAGTGGCAAAGAGGATCTTAAAAACCAGAGAAGGTGAAATAGCGGAAGGTAAAATGCCCGGAATTTGTTTTGACCGTATTTGTTTTGATGAACTGATGGATGATTATCTCACAGACTACAGGATTAACGGTAAGAAAACGGTTCTGAAAGCAGAACAATGCGCGAATCTTCTCCTCAAAGAGTTTGAAGGGTTGAGAGCACCGGAAATCAATACATCTTGCATAAATAGGTATATTGAAAAAAGAAGAGGGGAAGATGTTGCCAATGCCACAATCAACCGTGAACTCTCGGCTCTTAAAAGAGCATTTAACTTAGCCGCTAAATGCACACCACCAAAAGTTGCCCA